>NZ_DAMCPG010000051.1:0-31004 GCF_032106685.1 Massilia sp. | reverse complement strand
AGTCCGCTGCTCTACCAGCTGAGCTAACGACCCGAAAGAAGCAAGATTATAGGGGCAGGGCGCTGTGCTGTCAAACGTTCATGCCACAATATTGCTGTGAAACCTTATTTCAGCACCGCCAGGCGGTCCTTGGCCGATTGCGCGGCCGGGGTGCCGGGGAACTTCGAGACCAGTTGCTGCAAGGTCTTCTTGGCGCGCGCCAGGTCCTTCAGCTCGGCGTAGCTGGTGGCCATGTTCAGCATCGCGTCGGCGGCCTTCGGGCTGCCGGCGTAGGTGGTGGTGACCACTTCCTGGGCCGCGATCGCCTTCTTGTAGTCGCGCTGGGCGTAGTAGGCGTTGCCGAGCCAGTACTGGGCGTTGGCGGCGTAGGCCGACTCGGGGTAGCGCTTGACGAAGTCCTGCAGGGCGGCGGCCGCGGCCTTGTAGTCGCCGGACTGGAAGGTGGTCATGGCCGCGTCGTAGGCCTGTTTTTCGGACGGCAGGACGGCGGCGGCCTGGCCGTCGATGGTGGTCTGCTGCGGTTCGAGCTTCTTCATGCGGGCGTCGAGGTCGGCGTACAGCGTGCGCTGGGCGTTCTGCGCCTTGGCCACTTCGTTGGCCAGGACTTCGATCTGGCCGCGCAGCTTGGCGATCTCGGACATGGTCTGCTCGTGCTGGTTCAGCATGTCGAGCGTCGCGCTCTTGTCCGCCTTGTTGTCGAGGCGTCCGCTCAGGTCGCGCGCGATGTTGTCGACCTTGGCGCGCAGGTCGAGGATGGCCTTGCGCGCTTCGTCGTCCTCGAGAATGCCGGCGCTGGCCTGCAGCGGCAGCCAGGCGGCGATCAGCAGGCAGGCAAGACGGGACGGAACCAGTTTTATCATGTCGTAGCTCTTTCTAAACTAAGCGCCTGGCAACACCTTCAGGGACGCTTTTAACCAGTGTTACAAAGGAAAACGGGGCGGGGTGCAGTCTGCACTGCAACCCGCCCCGCTGTCAATTAGCCGGGTCTTAACCAGGCTGATCGGGCAAGATTACTGGTACACGATGTCCGCGCGACGGTTTTCAGCCCAGGCGGCTTCGCCCGAACCGGTTGCCTTCGGCTTTTCTTCGCCCAGCGAGACGGCTTCCATCTGGTTCTCGGCAACGCCCAGCGATGCCATCGAACGGCGGACGGCTTCGGCGCGCTTCTGGCCCAGGGCCAGGTTGTATTCGGTGCCGCCGCGCTCGTCGGTGTTGCCCTGGATCAGGACCTTGCGATCCTTGTGCTGGTTCAGGTAAGCCGAGTGGTTCTGCACGACCGGCTTGCCGTCTTCGCGCACGACGTAGCTGTCGAAGTCGAAGTAGACGCTGCGGTTGGCCAGCACGCCTTTCGGGTCGTTCAGCGGATCGACGGTCGCGGTTTCGACCGGCTGGATGTCGCGCGCGTCGGCCGGGGCCGCTGCCGGCTCAGGCGACTTCTCGACGACGGCCGGGGCTTCTGCCGGCACTGGGGTTTTGCAAGCTGCGAGCAGGGCAGCGGTAGCGATGATGAAGCCGAGGCTCTTTACATTGCGCATATTTTTTCTCCTGGTCTTGGTTAGTGATTTACTTCTTTACTTCATGAAAGGACCCCAGCTGGGCTCCCGAATGTTTCCCGCTTTGGTGGTCAGGCGTTGCTTGACCCGTCCATCCACCGAAACCACGGCCAGCGAGGTGCGCCCGCCGCCTTTGTTCGCATACATGATGTACTTGCCGTTAGGCGAAAAACTCGGTTCGGTGGCCCCATCGGCCAGGCGCAGCTCCTGGCCGCTGGCCAGGTCCATCGCATAAAGGGAGAAACCGCCATCGCGCTGCGAGATCCAGGCCAGGGTCTTGCCGTCTGGAGACACGCGCGGGCTGATGTTATAGCTGCCGTTGAAGGTGACGCGTTGGGCGTTGCCGCCGTTCACGCTCATTTTGTAGATCTGCGGACCGCCGCTGCGGTCGCTCGTGAAATAAATGCTCTGGCCGTCGGCCGAGAACTGCGGTTCGGTGTCGATGCCGTTGCTATTGGTCAGGCGGCGCAGGCCCGAACCGTCGGCGTTGACGATGTAGACCTGGTAGCTGCCCGACTTCGACAGGGCGATCGCCAGCTTGCTGCCGTCCGGCGACCACGACGGGGCCGAGTTGCTGCCTTTTTCGTTGGCGATCACGCGGCGCTTGCCAGTGACCAGGTCCTGCATGTAGATGACCGGCTTGCGGTCTTCGAAGGAAACGTAGGCGACCTTGCCGCCGTCCGGCGACCAGGACGGCGAGATGATCGGCTCCTTGCCCTGCACGGCGACGATCTCGTTCTCGCCGTCGGCATCGGCCACCGCCAGCGCGTAGTTGCGGCCGGCGCGGTTTTCCTTCACGTAGGCGATGCGGGTCGAGAAGATGCCGCGCACGCCGGTCAGCTTTTCGTAGACGTCGTCGGCGATGCGGTGCGCCTGCAGGCGGGTGTAGCGCGGCTGCACTTCGCCGCCCAGCGAGGACAGCTGGCCGCCCTTGACGGTGTCGAGCAGTTTATAGCGCACGGCGAAGCGGCCGTCCGGCTGGCGCGTGACGCTGCCCACCACCAGGGCGTCGGCGCCGCGTGCCTTCCAGGTATTCACGTCGACGCTGGCGCTGTCGCTGATGACCTGGCCGGCGTCGATCACCTTGAACACGCCGCTGCGCTCGAGGTCGGCGCGGATCACGGCCGACACCTGGGCCGGCGCCACGCCTTCGTCGGCGAACGCCGCGACCGCGACCGGAATCTGGTTGCTGCCCACGCCGGCGATTTCGACTTGCAGCTGGGCGTTCGCCGCAGACCCGATCAGGAGGGTGGCGCTGAACAGCAGGTAATGAAGTTGTTTTTTCATGCTTTATCTCGGCAAAAAATGAGTCGGCTTTTTAGTCGAGGTCTTTCATTGAGAAATTGACCACGAGGTTGCGCTCTACCGTACCATCTTTCTTCTTCGGAAGCGGTGACGATTTGTTAATGCCGCGTTCCACGGCATCGTCGAACTGCGGCACGCCGCTGCTCTTGGCCAGGCGTACCGACAGGATCTCGCCGGTCGGCAGCAATTCGACCCGGAAGCTGACCTTCGGGTTGCCCGGCTGGTCGGTGCTGCCCGCATAGGTCGTGTTGCTCTTGATCAGGGCCGTGAGGCGCGCGACGTAGCCGGCGTCGATCTTCGGCGCGCTCGATTTCTCGGCGTTGCCGGCGGTGCCGGCCGCGCCCGTGATGCGCTTCAGTTCGAGGTCGCGCAGCTTGTCGAGCTGGGCCTTCTCGGCGGCGGCGGCCTTGGCCTTCGCGGCTTTCTCGTCGGCGAGCTTCTTCTTCTCGGCGGCGGCTTTCGCCTCGGCCAGCTTCTTCTCTTCTTCCTTCTTCTTTTCTTCTTCCTTCTTCTTCTCGGCCAGCTCTTTCTGCTTCTGTTCCTCGCGCTGTTTCTGCTCAGCCAGTTCCTTGCGTTTCTGTTCCTCGCGCTGCTTTTGCTCGGCCAGTTCCTTGCGCTTCAGCTCTTCGCGTTCCTTCTGCTCGGCCAGTTCGCGCCGCTCGCGTTCCTGTTCCTTCTTCGCCAGCTCGAGCTTGCGCTGCTTCTCGCGTTCCAGGGCGATGTCCGGCGCGGCCGGCTTCACCGGCTCGGGCTCGACCACCTTCGGCACCGGCGGCGCCGGCGGTGGCGGGACGGGCGCCGGTTCGGGTTCCGGCTGCGGTTCGGGTTCGGGCGCGGGCGGCGGCGGCGGGGCGGCCGACTCGACCTTCATGTCCCAGACCTCGGCCTCGACCGTGACCGGCGTCTTGCTCTGCCAGCTGATGCCGAAGTACAGGAAGGCCAGCAGCAATGCGTGCACGGCCACGGCCAGCAGGATGGCTGGCGCGCGGCTCGGTTCGGGCGGCACCGTGTACGGGGCGCCGGGGGAAGCTGGCTTCATTGCGGACTGCACTCTTTACTGGGTGGCAAGGCCAACGCGGCCGATGCCCATCTTCTTCGCTTCCGAGATCATTTCGATCACTTCCTCGTACTTGCTGTCGCGGTCGCCGGCGATCAGGACCGGGTAGTCCGGATTTTCCGCGTGCAGTTCGCGCAGGCGGGTCAGCAGGGCGGCGCGCGTATCCATCGTCTGGGCCGGCGTCGAGGCCTTGCCGTGCACGCCGATCGACAGCTCGGCGTTCGGCTTGATCGAGATCTGGATGTAGGTGTCCGGCGGCAGCGTCGACTTCTCGGCGCGCGGCAAATTGACCACGTTCGGCGTCTCGTTGGCCGGCACCGCCATGAAGATGATGAGCAGCACCAGCATCACGTCGATGTAGGGCACGACGTTGATCTCGGATTTCAGTTTGCCGCGGCGTCCGCTGCGCAGGCTGCTGGATAAGGCCATGTCGATTCCTCCGGCGATCAGCGCGACTGGCGCTGCAGGATGTTCGAGAACTCCTCGACGAAGCTTTCGAAGCGGATCGCCAGGCGGTCGATGTCGTGGGTGAAGCGGTTGTAGGCAACCACGGCCGGGATCGCGGCGAACAGGCCGATCGCGGTGGCGATCAGCGCCTCGGCGATGCCGGGAGCGACGACGGCCAGGGTTGCCTGCTGCACGTTGGCCAGGCCGCGGAAGGCGTTCATGATGCCCCAGACGGTGCCGAGCAGGCCGATGTAGGGCGAGACCGAGCCGACCGAGGCCAGGAAGTTCAGGTGCAGGTCGAGGGCGTCGAGTTCGCGCTGGAAGGCGGCGCGCATGGCGCGGCGGGCGCCGTCGAGCACCGAGTTCATGTCGAGGGCGTCGCGCGAGGCCTGCTTGCCCTTGATGAATTCGCCCATGCCGGCCTCGAAGATGCGGGCCAGGGCGCCGCTCTGGTCGCGCTGGGCGCTGGCGCTCTGGTGCAGGGTGTGCAGGTTGCCGCCGGCCCAGAAGCTGCGTTCGAACTGCTCGGTCTGGCGGCGTGCCGCGCGGATCGCGAACAGCTTGCGGAAAATATAGGACCACGAGAACACCGACAGGAGCAGCAACAGCAGCATGATGAGCTGCACGAGGATGTGCGCGTTACTGATCAGGGCAACGAAGGAAAGGTCGTGGGTCGGGGTCATCGGTTGGGCAATATTGTTGATTTATTCAAGCGGCACGCATTTTATCAGCGACATGCTCCGGGAGCGAGCGCGGACGGACGGTGGCGAGGTCGACGCAGCCGACTTTCACGCTCGCCTCGACCAGCAGGGTGTCGCCCTTGTACGCTTTCTGGGCGAACTGGACCGAGGCGCGGCCCAGCTTTTCGATGACGAGCGTCAGGCGCAGCTCGTCGTCCAGGCGGGCCGGAACGTGGTAGTCGATCGTGGCGCTCTTCACCACGAAACCGGCGTTGTCGGTGTCGATCAGTTCCTGTTGGTTGATGCCGGCGGCGCGCAGCCATTCGGTGCGCGCACGTTCGAAGAACTTCAGGTAATTCGCGTAGAACACGATGCCGCCGGCGTCGGTGTCTTCGTAATAGACCCGGACTGGCCAGGTGAAAACGGGGGGCATGCTACAAGCCATAAATGATAATAGGAAACATTTTACGCTATTCGACTCCGCATATGTACTTTAGCGAACATGTCGGGTGGGAAAGCGCGACCGCGGCGCATGCTGTCCGGCCAAGGTGCGGCCGTAGTAGACGAGAGACTAGCTGTCAAGACAACAACTGTAACACTTTCTCACAATTATCGAAGGCGGGGCGCACGGTGTGGGAATCTGGTTTTCGTAGGGTGGGTACTTGTACCCACGCGGCCTGAACAGCCGAGCAGCAGCGCGCCTCGCGGAGAGTCCGTTATGGCCAACGAGGCCAATGGGCGTATCGGCGCGCTTGAATCAATGCGGTGGGTACGAGTACCCACCCTACGAAACCGCTCAGCCCCGCTTGATATTGAACGGCGAGAATCCCTGGCAAGTCGGCATCAGCTCGATCAGGTTGACGTTCACGTGCGGCGGCAGGGTCGCGATCCAGTAGGCGGTCTCGGCGATATCCTTGGCGGTCAGCGGCGTCGTGCCTTCGTAGACCTTGGCCGCGGCCGCGTCGTCGCCCTTGAAGCGCACGTTCGAGAACTCGGTGCCGCCGCACAGGCCCGGCGCCAGGTTGGTGGCGCGCACGCCGGTGCCGACCAGGTCGGCGCGCAGGTTCAGCGTGAACTGCTCGACGAAGGCCTTGGTCGCGCCGTAGACGTTGCCGCCCGGGTAGGGGTAGTGGCCGGCCACCGAGCCCAGGTTGATGATCAGGCCGCTGCCGCGCTCGACCATGGCCGGCAGGATGGTGCGGGTCATCGTCACCAGGCCCTGGCAATTGGTCGCGATCATGGTTTCCCAGTCTTCCAATGGCGCCTCGTGCGCCGGCGCAGTGCCCAGGGCCAGGCCGGCATTGTTGATCAGCACGTCGATCTGGCGCCAGGATTGCGGCAGCAGCGCCAGCGCTTCCTCGATCGAGGCCTTGCTCGTCACATCCATTTCCACCGGCAGCGCCGAATCGCCCAGCTCGGCGGCGAGGCTTTCCAGGCGCTCCTTGCGGCGCGCCGCCATCACGACCTGGTGGCCGTTGCGGACGAAGATGCGCGCCATTTCGGCGCCGAATCCGGCCGATGCGCCGGTGATGAAAACGATCATGATGGGATTCCTCGGATTGGACAAGCTCCGTGATTGTAGCCGAATTGATCATGTTGCCCGCCCCTTGGCGGGAGATGCTGCCACGAGGGAGCTTTCCTTGCCCTAAAGGGACACATCAAATACAATCTGGAGTCCTTTGCCTCTCACGTAACTGGCGAAAACCGCGCGCGCTCCGAGCCCGGCGGCAAGGTGGTCAACCACCGGGGAACGTGAGATTTCATCCGCCGTTCGCCTGGGCAGCCGACAAGGGTATGCGTTGCCGCGCGCTTGGCTGCTTCCTGGCTTCCTGCCGATTCCGCACGCACTTGTCTGGTTCTCTTATCGATTGGAGTTTTGTTCATGTTTGCAAAAGATCACACGCTGGCCAACGTCGACCCGGAACTGTGGGACGCGATTCAGAAGGAAAACACCCGTCAGCAGGATCACATCGAGCTGATCGCCTCGGAAAACTACACCTCGCCGGCCGTGATGCAGGCCCAGGGTTCCCAGCTGACCAATAAATACGCCGAAGGCTATCCGGGCAAGCGCTACTACGGCGGCTGCGAATACGTCGACGTCGCCGAGCAGCTGGCGATCGACCGCGTCAAGCAACTGTTCGGCGCCGAGGCCGCCAACGTGCAGCCGAACTCGGGCTCGCAGGCCAACCAGGGCGTGTTCTTCGCCATGCTGAAACCGGGCGACACCATCATGGGCATGTCGCTGGCCGAAGGCGGCCACCTGACCCACGGCATGGCACTGAACATGTCGGGCAAGTGGTTCGACGTCATTTCCTACGGCCTGACCGAACAGGAAGACATCGACTACGAACAAATGGAGCGCCTGGCGCGCGAGCACAAGCCGAAGATGATCATCGCGGGCGCTTCGGCGTTCTCGCTGCGCATCGACTTCGAGCGCTTCGCCAAGGTCGCCAAGGAAGTCGGCGCCTACTTCATGGTCGACATGGCCCACTACGCGGGCCTGATCGCCGCCGGCGAGTACCCGAACCCGGTGCCTTACGCCGACTTCGTCACCTCGACCACCCATAAATCGCTGCGCGGCCCGCGCGGCGGCATCATCCTGATGAAGGCCGAGCACGAGAAAGCCATCAACTCGGCGATCTTCCCGGGCATCCAGGGCGGTCCGCTGATGCACGTGATCGCCGGCAAGGCCGTCGCCTTCAAGGAAGCGCTGTCGCCGGAGTTCAAGCAGTACCAGCAGCAGGTCGTGAAGAACGCCAAGGCCCTGGCCGACGCGCTGATCGCGCGCGGCCTGCGCATCGTCTCGGGCACCACCGAGTCGCACGTGATGCTGGTCGACCTGCGCTCGAAAGGCCTGACCGGCAAGGAAGCCGAAGCGATCCTGGGCCAGGCCCACATGACCTGCAACAAGAACGGCATCCCGAACGACCCGCAGAAGCCATTCGTGACCTCCGGCATCCGCCTGGGCAGCCCGGCCTTCACCACCCGCGGCTTCAAGGAAGAGGACGCGACCAAGGTCGGCCACCTGATCGCCGACGTGCTCGACAATCCGCACGACGCCGCCACCATCGAGCGCGTCAAGGCCGAGGTGAAGGTCCTGACCGACAAGTACCCGGTCTACGCGGCATGAGCGGTAACGAAGTAGTACAGTAAGAAGTAAGTGAAATCAGGGACGGCGGCTTGAAGTCGGGTTGCCGTCCCTTGCAATATTCCGGCGCCCCATGAAATGTCCGTTCTGCCAGCATGAAGATACCCAGGTCCTCGATACGCGCGTATCCGAGGAGGGCGACGCCATCCGCCGGCGCCGCCGCTGCGTGCAGTGCGACAAACGCTTCACCACCTACGAACGCATCGAATTGTCGATGCCGATCATCGTCAAGAAGAACGGCAGCCGCACCGAATTCTCATCAAGCAAGCTGCGCGGCAGCCTGATGCTGGCGCTGCGCAAGCGACCCGTCTCGGCCGAGGCCATCGACGCCGCCGTCGCCTCGATCGGGGAAAAACTGCTCACCAGCGGACGCCGCGAAGTCGACACCGGCTACGTCGGCGAACTGGTGATGCAGGAACTCAAGCGCCTCGACGAGATCGCCTACATCCGCTTCGCCTCCGTCTACAAGGACTTCAAGGACCTGGCCGAATTCCAGCAGGCCCTGGCCGAAGTGGGCCACTCCCGCAAATAATTCCGTAGAGTGGGCGGCTGCGCCCGGGCTAGCGCCCACGCGTCCAGCCACACAATGCACAGCCGCATCACATCCAGCACCGTTTGAACGCGTGGCCGGCGCCGCTGCCGCGCGTCCATCTGCGCTCGGGTGCAGCCGCCCACCCTACGCAAGCGCGCACGCTTGAGCCAACTCATCGGCGCGCGAGGGGGCGCTGATACCTTCACAGCTCGCGCGATTTCCCGCGCATCGAACCTGTGGAGGTGGCCGTGCGGTGCTGTTGGTCGGAGGGTTTTACGCTGGTCGAAGTGCTGGTCGCGATGTTCGTGCTGGCGGTCGGCGCCATCGGCGCGGCGGCCACGCAGTCGCACCTTGCCCGCCTGCGCGAACAGGCTGCGCTCGAATCCGAAGCCGTGCAGCTGGCCGCGTCGCTGGCGGCGCGCATGCAGGCCAATCCCGCCCAGATGGCGCTGCCCGACGCGGCCAATCCCTACCTCCAGCTCGACTACGACGCCGCCGGCGGCGAACCCGCCGCGCCGCCGGCGCAATGCTTCGGCGCCACCGATTGCGATCCGGCGCGCATGGCGCAATTCGACCGCTACGAGACCGAGCGCGCCATCCGTTCCGCCTTCCCGGGCGGGCGCATCGCGGTCTGCCGCGACGACACCGTCTGGGACGGGGCCCTGCAGGCGCCCGACTGGGAGTGCGTCAGCAGTCCGTCGGCGCCGATCGTGATCAAGCTCGGCTGGCGCCTGCGCGCCGAAGCGGGCCAGCCGGCGCCGGATGCGAGCCCCTTCGTCACGATGGTGGTGCCCGGATGAGCGCTTACCTTCGCCAGCGGGGCATGAGCATCGCCGAGCTGCTGGTGGCGATGTCGCTCGGCCTGGGCGTGCTGCTGGCCGGATCGACGCTGCTGACCGGCGCTAACGCCGCCTGGGTCGGCCACGTGGACGCGGCCGGCATCGACGACGGCGGGCGCTATGCGCTCGAGCTCATCGGGCGGGCGGTGCGCCAGGGCGCTTTTGCCGACATCGAACGGCACGGCGCCGCCGGTCCGGCGGCAAGCCTGCCCGCGCCAATCGCCGGGCTCGACGACCGCTCGATCGGCAAGACCAGCTTCGGTATCGACAACCCGCTGCCGGGAGCCGTCAACGGCAGCGACGTGCTGGCGGTGCGCTACGCGGGCGCCGGCGCCGGACCCGACGGCGATGGCAGCGTGCTCAATTGCGCCGGCTTTCCCGTGCACGAGGCCGAGGATGGCTGGAGCATCTTCTACGTCGCGCGCAACGGCGACGGCGTGGCCGAACTGCGCTGCAAGTACCGCGGCACCAGCAACTGGAGCGCGGACGCGGTCGTCTCGAACGTCGACGGCTTCCAAGTCCTGTACGGTATCGACAGCGATACCCCGCGCGACGGCGTGGCCAACCGCTACGTGCATGCCGGCGCGCTGGCCGCTCTCGACGCGGCGCTGGTGCTGACGGGGGCGACACCCGCCGCCCTGACGGCCGAGCGCAACGAGAAAACCTGGTGGAAGCGCGTGGTGAGCGTGAAGGTCGCGCTGCTGCTGCATGGCGAACGGCGGTTGACGGGGCCGGCGCCGCCGGCGCGCTACGCGCTGTTCGGGGAGGAATACGGCAACGCCCACGGCGGCGCCGATCCGGGCGTCAGCCTGCAGGAGGCCGTGCTGGCGGCGCGTGACGGCGCGCGGCCGCGGCGCCTGTTCACGGCCGTGTACGCGGCCGGCGCCGCCTTGCCCTAGGACCGGCATGGACCACCGTTCCCCCTGGCGCGCGCGCCGGCGCGCGCATGGCGCCGCGCTCGTCACCGTGCTGTTCCTGACGCTCGCCGTGCTCATGATGTCGGTGTCGGGCACGCGCGCCGCGCTCGCGGCCGCGAAGTCGGCGCGTCATGAGCGCGACCGGCACGTCGCCCTGCAGGCGGCGCGGGCGGCGCTGCTCGACGCCGAACGCGATATCGCCGGCGCGGCCGGTCCGGCGTCGCCGCGCACGGCCGTTTTCGCCGCCGCAAGCGCGGACGCTTTCGTCCACCGCTGCGCGGGCAGCGGCGAGCACGCGGGCCTGTGCGCGCTGGCGCCGGCGGCGGGCGCGCCCGCGTGGCAGGCCGTCGACCTCGAGAGCGATAGCGCCGTCGAGTACGGACGCTTCACCGGCGCCGCGATGCCGCTCGGCGCGGGACTGCTGCCGGCCAGGGCGCCGCGCTACGTGGTGGAGCTGCTACCCGGTGCCGGTCCGGGTCCCGGCTCCGATCCTGGTCCTGGCTCTGCTGCCGGTTCCGGCGCCAGCCCCGGTGCCGATCCTGGCCCCAGTCCCGATCCTAGCCCCGGTCCCGGACCCGGATCCGGACCCGGTCCTGGCCACGGCCCCATCTTCCGCATCACCGCCATCGGCTTTGGCGCCAGCCCCGTCACCCGCGTCGTCCTGCAAGCCTATTACCGGCGCGCGGGCGGCGCGGCGCCCGCCGCGCGCCTGGGCTGGCGCGAGATCGCCAACTGGCCCGAGCTGCACGCGGCCGCCCAGTGAAACGCCTTCGACACCCACCCATGAGGAGAACGACGATGCACCGCGGTTCCGGTTTCACCCTGATCGAAACGATGGTCGTGCTTCTGATCCTGGCCGTGCTGGCGGCGCTGGCCTATCCCAGCTATGCCGGCCACGTGGCCAGGATGCGCCGGATCGAAGGGCAGGTGGCCTTGATCGACGCGCTGCAGCAACAGGAACGGCACCACGCGCTGCACCACAGCTACGTCGCGTTCTCGGCGGCCGAACCGGTCGCGGGCTTGCCCTGGTGGTCGGGCAGCCGCGCCCTTGACAGCGCCTACGAACTCGAGGCCCGCGCCTGCGAGGGCGCCGAGCTGCGCGACTGCGTCGAGCTCGTCGCCCGGCCCGGTACCCTGAACGTCGACGCCACCTACAGCGACGCCGAATGCGGCACGCTCACGCTGAGCAGCACGGGCGAACAGGGCGCGAGCGGCACCTCCACGCAATGCTGGCCGTGATGCGCAGCGGAGCGGAGCGCGGCGTCACGTTGCCCGAGCTGGCGGCCGTCACCGCGATCGCGGCGATCCTGCTGGCGCTCGGCCTGCCGAACCTGCAGGCCATGCTCCACGCCCAGCAGTTGCGCGCCGCCAGCGGCGACCTGTTCGGCGCCATCGGCCTGGCGCGGGCGCAGGCGATCGCGCGCAACGAGCGGATCAAGCTGGTGCCGCGCGACCCCGAGGGACTGCGCTGGGCGCAGGGCTGGACCGTGTTCGCGGACCGCGACGGCGACGGCGAACCGGGGGCGGGCGACGAGATCATCGCCGTGCACGGACCCTTGCCGCCCGGCTTCGCCTCGACCTTCGCCTTCACGAGTCCTGCGCCGCCGTATTACATCGCCTACAATGGCGCCGGGCGCAGTTGCAGCGACACCAGCAGCGGCGCCGCGCGCTGGGGCACGCTGTCGCTGTTTCACGGCGGCGCGATCCGGCGTATTAAAATCAACATGCTGGGCCGCGTCCGCGTGTGCGACCCGGCGCGCGACGACAACTGCGACGGGGCGCTGGCGCCATCCCAGAATTGAACACATCATCGAACACAGTGCAGATCAAGACCGATACCGAAGGCATGGCGCTGGCCCTGGAATGGGCCGCCAAGGGCATGTACATCACCGCGCCGAACCCGCGCATCGGCTGCGTGATCGTCAGGGACGGCGAGGTGATCGGCGCCGGCCACACCCAGCCGGCCGGCCAGGCCCATGCCGAGATCCAGGCCCTGCGCGACGCCGCCGCGCGCGGTAACGACGTGCGCGGCGCGACTGCCTACGTCACCCTCGAACCCTGCAGCCACCATGGCCGCACGCCGCCGTGCTCGAACGCGCTGGTGCAGGCGGGACTGGGCCGCGTGGTGGCCGCGATGGGCGACCCGAATCCCCTGGTCTCGGGACGCGGCATGGCCCAGCTGGAAGCGGCCGGCATCGCGGTCGCGACCGGCGTGCTGGCCGACCAGGCCCATGAGCTGAACATCGGCTTTTTTTCGCGCATGCGGCGCGGCCGTCCCTGGGTGCGCCTGAAGACCGCGGCCAGCCTGGACGGTTTCACGGCGCTGGACAGCGGCGAAAGCCAGTGGATCACCGGCCCTGAAGCGCGCGCCGACGGCCATGCCTGGCGCGCGCGCGCCTGCGCCATCCTGACCGGGATCGGCACCGTGAAGACGGACGATCCGCAGCTGACCGTGCGCGGCGTCGACACCCCGCGCCAGCCGCGCCGCGTGATCGTCGACAGCCGGCTCGAGATTTCCCTGGATGCGCGCATCCTGCAGGGCGAGCCGTGCTGGATCGTCGCGGCCCTGGCCGATGGAGAGGCGGCCGAAGACAAGGCGGCGCGCCTGCGCGCGGCCGGCCACGAGATCATCCTGCTGCCCAACGCGTCCGGCAAGGTCGATTTGCCGGCCCTGATGCTGGAACTGGGCCGGCGCGAGATCAACGAAGTGCACGTCGAAGCCGGCTCGAAGCTGAACGCCTCGCTGGTGCGCGAAGGCTGCGTCGACGAGCTGCTGGTCTACCTGGCCCCGAGCCTGATCGGCGCTGGGCAGGGCATGTTCGCGCTGGCCGCGCCGGCGCGCCTGGCCGACAAATACGAATTGCGTTTCCACGATTGCCGCCAGGTCGGCGCCGACCTGCGCATCCTGGCAAGATTTGAACAACCTGAGGAATAAAGCTTTATGTTTACTGGAATCGTCGCCGCCGTCGGCAACATCACTTCGGTCTCGCCGCTGGCGGGCGGCCTGGATGCGGGCGTGCGCCTGGCAATCGACGCCGGCGGCCTGCCGCTGGCCGACGTCGCCCTGGGCGACTCGATCGCCATCAACGGCGCCTGCATGACCGTGGTCGAGAAAAAGGGCAATGCCTTCGCGGTGGACGTCTCGCGCGAAAGCCTGAACAAGACCGCCGGCCTGGACGCCGTCGGCGAAGTCAACCTGGAGAAGGCCCTGACCCTGGCCGAGCGCCTGGGCGGGCACCTGGTGTCGGGCCACGTCGACGGCCTGGGCACGGTGCACAGTTTCCAGCCGGTTGGCGAATCGCACGAACTCGTGATCGACGCGCCGCAGGAGCTGGCCAAATTCCTGGCGTATAAGGGCTCGGTGGTGGTCAATGGCGTGTCGCTGACCGTCAACCGGGTCGAGGACCTGGCGCTCGATGGCAACCAGGTATGCCGCTTCTCGATCAACCTGATCCCGCACACGATCGAGGTCACGACCCTGAAGCACCTGCGCGCAGGCTCGAAGGTCAACCTCGAGATCGACCTGATCGCGCGCTACGTCGAGCGCATGCTGTCGGCCGCCAAGGCCTGAATCCGCCAACCGCATCGACGGCCCGCCGCTGCCCTCAGGTGAAGGTGAGCGGCGCGCCGGCCGATTCGGACGACGGCGCCGTCTCGCGCCGGATGCCGAAGCGCGCCAGGTAATCGGCGGCCGATGGCCGGTGCAGGCGCACGAGCTTGTTCGCGATCTCGCCGATCGAGTCCGTCGTGCCGGTCTTCAGGAGGCCGCCGAGCGCGCTGACGATGGGCGCGGCGTCCAGCGATTTGTTCAGTTTTTCCATGAACTGGTCGGGTTTCAGGATCATGGAGGTATCGAACTTGCGCGGACGTTCTATCCGCGCATCGGGTGCGACCAGGAGCAGGGTCTCGATCGACGCATCGCCCTGGCCGATGCTTTCGAGCACCTGACGCAACACCCGGGCGTGGCGCTCGTTCTGCACCAGCGGCGAGCAGACGCCCTGGAAGCCGCTTTCCGCCCCGTTCCAGCGCACCACGTCGCCGTGCTCGCCGATCCGCATGCCTTCGACGAACAGCCTGGTGTTCAGCAGGGTGTAGCGCCCCATGCGGTGGATCAGCAGATGGTCGATCTGCGCCACCTCGCCGTCGTCCGTCACCAGGCGCAGGTCGTGGACCACGGCCGTGCGCGTCGAATCCTTCAGGTAGGCGTCGATGAGGTGGCTTGATGCGCGTTCGCCCCGGATCCCCGCGCGCATGACGCGCAGCGCGCGTTCGATCTGCGCCTTCTTGTCCGGCCCGGCCATGGCCAGCATTTTCTCGAGCACGCAGAGAAACGGCCCCTTGTTGTCGATTTCCTTGTAGATCACGCTTGCCTCCTGCTCGGTCACCCAAAAAGTGTAGCGACGACAGCGAGGTCGATCATGATATTTACTTGCTTCACAGCAAAATCTACCATGCTGCCTGCAATTTGTTGCGCCCCGGTCTCAGCCGAATCCGCGTAGACTGCGCCATATCAATCACACATGAGCCAGCCCGTACATCAACCTGTGCCGAGGCGGCCGCCCAGGAGGAGATCCATGCGATTCACCGCTGCCCTCGGCACTTCGCTAGCCTCGGCCGCGCTGGCCTGCGCCGTGCTGGCCACCGGCAATGCCGCGGCCGCGCCGCTGCGCGACTACCGAGCGCCCGCCATCAGCGATGGCGGCGAACGCGTCGCCGCCATCGAGGCCGACGCCGCCGCGCCCGGCAAGCCCCATCATGCCCAGGTCGTGGTGCGCGACGGCGCCACCGGCAAGATATTGGCTCGATACGATCCTTGCAGCGGCTGCTCCTACGATTTTCCGAGCTGGTCGCCCGACGGCGCGAGCCTGGCCTTCATCGCCGCCGACGCCGCGGCCGGCAGCGCCACGCTGTGGGTGGTGCGCGCAAGCGAGCCGCGCGCGGCGGCATCGATCCGGGGCGTGGCCAACACCGCGCGCTGGTCGCCCGACGGCGCGCGCATCGCACTGCTCGCCACGGTCGGCGCCAGGAAGCAGACCGGCGCGGTCGAGGCCGGCGAGCGGCTGGTGGGCGAGATCGGGGTGAACGAGGATGCCCAGCGCATCGCCGTCGTCCCCGCCGCCGGCGGCGAGGCGCGCATGGTGTCGCCGCCCGACACCTATGTCTACGAATACGACTGGACGCCCGACGGCCGCGGCTTCGTCGCCACCAGCGCCAGGGGCAACGGCGACAACAACTGGTGGGTGGCGGCGCTGGTCCACGTCGACCTCGCCAGCGGCGCGCTGCGCACGATCGCCGCGCCGGCAATGCAGATCAGCCTTCCGCACGTCTCGCCGGACGGGCGCACGGTCGCCTTCGTCGGCGGCCTGATGAGCGACTTCGGCTCGGTCGGCGGCAACCTGTACACGGTGCCGCTGGCCGGCGGGGTGCCAAGCGACGTGACGCCCGACTACAGCGGCTCGTTCAACGGCCTGGCGTGGAAAGGGGAGACGCTGGTGGCGTCGGCCCTGCGCGGCAGCGAGATGACGATTGTCGCGGTCGACCCGGCGGCGCGCAGCGCGCGGACCCTGTTTTCAAGCGCGGTCGGCGCCAGCGGCTCGCGCGACGGCCGCATCGTGTTCAGCCGCGACGCCGGCGCGGCGGTGTCGGTGTTCGAGACCTTCGACAAGGCGCCCCACATCGCGGCCGGCCAGTTATCCGAACCGGTGCAGCTGACCCCGCTGACGAAGGAGAACGACGATTTCGCGCCCCGGGTGGCGGCGCGCAGCATCGCCTGGACCAACGAGGGCCTGCGCAGCCAGGGCTGGCTGCTCGGGCCGCGCAATCCGCAGGCGGGGCAAAGATATCCGATGGTCGTGATCGTGCACGGCGGCCCGGCCTCGGCGGCGATGCCGCGCTTCGTGGGCGAGGGCGAGTCGGCCAATCCGCTGGTGCGCGAACTGGTCGAGCGCGGCTACTACGTGTTCCAGCCCAACCCGCGCGGCAGCTTCGGCCAGGGCCTGGCCTTCACGGCGGCCAATCGGCGCGACTTCGGCGGCGGCGACTGGCGCGACATCCTGGCCGGCATCGACGCCGTCATCGCCCAGGCGCCGGTCGACGGCAAGCGCCTGGGCCTGATGGGCCACTCCTACGGCGGCTTCATGACGATGTGGGGCGTCACCCACAGCACCCGCTTCAAGGCCGCGGTGGCGGGCGCGGGCATCGCCAACTGGATCAGCTACTACGGCCAGAACGGCATCGACCAGTGGATGGTGCCCTTTTTCGGGGCCACCATGTACGAGGACCCGGCGGTCTACCGCAAGGCCTCGCCGATCGAGTCGATCCGGGACGCGAAGACGCCGACCCTGCTCTACGTCGGCGAGCGCGACGTCGAGACGCCGGCGGTGCAGTCGATGGAGTTCTGGCACGGCCTGAAGGCGATGAAGGTGCCGACCACGCTCGTCATCTACGAGGGCGAAGGGCATGCGATCCGCAAGCCGGAGCACCAGCTGGACCAGCGCCGGCGGACGGTGGCGTGGTTCGAGAAGTACCTCAAGTAGCGAGCGCAGGGACGTAGGGTGGGCACTCCGTGCCCACGCGTTACGTGCGTTCGATTGATCCGCGGCGGCGATGATTCGCTCGCTAGCGTCACCGGAAGCCGCCACCGGTGACCTTTCCGGTGTTGGCCGGCGCCGCGTGGCGAGGACGGCGCGGCCAACGGCACGTTGAGACGTGCGTAACGCGTGGGCACTCCGTGCCTACGCCGGCCGCGCCCACCCTACGGCTTACTTCGCGGCTGCTTCCTGCGCCGCCGCTTTTTCCGGATACAGCACCACCTGCACGTAATTGTCCGTGTTCAGGTAGCGCCGCGCGGCGTCCTGCACTTCAAGCGGGGTGAGCGCCCGGACGCGCTGTTCGTGGGTCAGGATCGCGGCCGGGTCGGTGCCGTCGACCAGCGCGGACTGCAGGCGGGCCAGCCAGTAGCCGTTTTCGCGCAGGGCCTTGCGGTGGTTCTGGATCCAGTTCTGCTTGACCTTGGCCAGGTCGGCAGCAAGCGGGCCTTCGCGCTTGAGGCGCTCGAATTCCTCGAAGGTGGCGGCCAGTACCTTGTCGACGTTTTCCGGGCCGGTCGGCAGGGTCACCGACAGCGAGTAGCTCTGGTAGGGGATGCGGCCGAGCGAGGCGCTGGCGCTGCCGCCGTAGATCAGCGACAGCTTCTCGCGCAGCACCTCGATGATGCGGATGTTCAGCACCTCGACCAGGGCCTGCAGGCGCATCTGTTCGAGTTCCGAGAACGCGGCGTCGCCGGTGAAGGTCAGCGAGACCGTGCTCTTCGGCTCGGTGCCGCTGTACACCGCGCGCTTGACCACGCCCTTCACCGGGCGCAGGCCGACGTCGCGGTAGTCGGTCGGGATGTCGGGCGTGGGCAGGCTGCCGAGGTAGGTCGCGAGCAGCGGTTTGACGGTCTTCAGGTCGAAACTGCCGACCATCACGAAGGTCAGGTCCCTGGCGCTGGAGAAGCGTTCGCGGTAGATCGCGATGCTGCGGTCCAGGCTGATCTGCGCGAATTCCTCCGGGCGCAGCGCGCGCGGCGCGCGCGGGTGGTTGTTGTAGAGCGTGGCGATCAGGGTGTCGCCGAAGCGCGCGCCCGGCTGGGCCAGGCGGTTGCGCGCGGCCTCGACCTGCTTGCCGATGAAGGACTTGAACAGGTCCTCGTCGCGGCGCACGCCCTGGAAGCGCAGCCACAGCATCTGCAGCATGGTCTCGATGTCGGTCGCGCCCGAGGACGCGCCCACCACTTCGCTGTAGCCGGACAGGCCCATGGTCACGGCGCCCGCCTTGCCGGCCAAAACGCGCGACAGGTCGAGCGGCGAATAGTCCTGCAGGCCCATGCTGGCGACGATCGCGTTGGCGTAGCGCGCGTTGAGGATGTCGGCGTCGCCGTACAGGCTCTGGCCACCAAAGCGCGCCGCGCTCATCACCACCTGGTCGTTGCGGAAGTCGGTGGGTTTCAGGATCACCTTGACGCCGTTCGACAGCGTCAGGCGGGTCAGGCCGAGCGCCTTGTCCTCGGACTCGGCGACGATCGCGCCCGGTTTCGGCGGCGTCTCCATCAGCGTCGTCCCGAGCGCCTTTTCCTCGCGCGGCGCGAGCTCGGCCTTCTCGGCGGCGGCCAGCGCCGCCAGCAGGGCCGGACCCTCGGGCGGCGGCATGTCGGCGCGCTCGATGCCGCTGTAGATCACCAGCTTGCCCGAGTTGGCGGGAATGGTGCGGCGCGCATAGGCGTTCATCTCGTCCAGCGTGACCCCGGGCAGCAGCTCGGTGGCGTAGCCGTATTCGGCGGCGATGCCGGGAATCGGTTCCTGCTGCAGGAAGTTGCGCATGTACTCGCCGACGTAGGCGTTGGAATCGGTCTTCTCGCGTTCGGCGTAGGCGCGCTCGAAGCTGCGCATCATGTCCTTCTTCGCGCGTTCCAGCTCGGCGGCGGAAAAACCGAAGCGGCGCACGCGCTCGTTCTCGCGCACCAGGGCGTCGATCGCCTTCGGCGCGCCGCCCGGGCCGACCGCGGCGCTGGCGTTGAAGGACTTGTAGAAGGGCGTGAGCTTGGACAGCGCGCTGCCGCCGCGCAGGAAGGGCGGCTCGGCCTGCTGGGCCAGTTCCTGCAGGCGTCCGCCCAGCATGCCGGTGAACAGGCTCTCGACCAGCTGCTCGCGGTAGCCGCGCACGGTGTCGGGCTCGCGCACGGCCTGCACCGGGTAGCGGATCAGGATGCTGTTGCCGCCGGCTTCCTTGTCGGTGACGATCACGGCCTCGGTGTTGTCGCGGCGCGGGATCTCGGCATAGGTGCGCGGGCGCGCCGGGCTCGGGTTCTTCAGCTTGCCGAAGTGGGCGCGGATCAGCTTCTCGGCCTGGGCCGGCTCGATGTCGCCGACCGCCACCACGGCCATCAGGTCGGGACGGTACCAGTCGCGGTAGAAGCGGCGCAGGGTGTCGGGCTTGAAGCTGCGCAGCACCTCTTCCTTCCCGATCGGCAGGCGCTCGGCGTAGCGCGAGCCGTTGAAGATCTTCGGCCAGACCTGCTTGCCGATGCGGTCGCCCGCGCCTTTGCCGAGCCGCAGTTCCTCGAGCACGATGCCGCGCTCCTTCTCGATCTCCTCGTCGTCGAAGGCCAGGCCATGGGCCCAGTCCTCCAGCACCTGGAAGGCGCGCTCGACGTTTTCCGGACGGTCGGTCGGGATCGGCAGGATGTAGACGGTCTCGTCGAACGAGGTATAGGCGTTCAGGTCCGCGCCGAACTTCACGCCGATCGACTGCAGGTAGTCGATCAGTTCGTGCTTCTTGAAGCTGGCGGTGCCGTTGAAGGCCATGTGCTCGACGAAGTGCGCCAGGCCCTGCTGGTCCTCGTCCTCGAGGATGGAGCCGGCCTTCACCACCAGGCGCAGTTCGAGCCGGCGCTCGGGGCGCGCGTTCTTCTGGATGTAGTAGCTCAGGCCATTCGGCAGCTTGCCGACCTTGACCTGGGGACCGACCGGGATCGGCGCGTCGAGCGCGACGGCGGCGCCGGCCACGCCGGAAAACAGGGGCTGGAACAGGAAGAGGGCGGCAAGGCAGGTGCTTCTGGCGATCTGGGTCAGCATCGAGATTCCGTTGAGTGGTCGACGAGGGGGGCAGGAAGGAACCATTGTAAGGCCTGCCCGTTCAGACCGCGACCTGTCCCGCCTCCAGCAGTGCCTGCATCTCGCGCGCCGGCAGCGGCGGGCTGTACAGGTAGCCTTGCAGCACCTCGCAGCCGATGCGTCCCAGGAAGTCGCGCTGCGCGACCGTCTCGACGCCCTCGGCCACGACGCGCAGCGCCAGGCCCTCGGCCAGCGCCAGCGTGGCCTGGGCGATCGCCGCGCTGCGCGGGTCGGTCGTGATGTTGCGCACGAACGCCTGGTCGATCTTCAGCTTGTCCAGCGAGAAGCGCGACAGGTAGCCGAGCGAGGAGTAGCCGGTGCCGAAGTCGTCCAGCGAGAGCGACACGCCCATCGCGCGCAGCTCGGCCAGCTGGGCCTCGGCGGCGGTGGTGTCGCCCAGCATCACGCTTTCGGTCAGCTCGATTTCCAGGTACTGCGGCTCCAGGCCCGATTCGAGCAGCGCCGCGCGCACCACGGCGGGCACGGTGCCGGCCTTGAACTGATGCGCCGAGACGTTGACCGCGACGGGAACGCGCGCCAGGCCGGCGTCCTGCCAGGCCTTGTTCTGCAGGCAGGCCTGGCGGATCACCCAGTCGCCGATCGGCAGGATCAGGCCGGTGTCCTCGGCCAGCGGAATGAAGTCGGCCGGCGAGATGCGTCCCAGTTCGGGGCTGTGCCAGCGCAGCAGCGCCTCCATGCCGAGCACGCGGCCGTCGCGGCCCGCCACCTGGGGCTGGAAATGCAGCGCCAGTTCGGCGCGCCCGATCGCGCGCCGCAGGCGCGTTTCCAGGGCCAGCCAGCGCAGCGCCTGGGCGTTCATTTCGCCCTTGAAGAAGCGGAAGCCGTTGCGCCCGGCGTCCTTCTGGTGGGCGAGGGCGGCGTCGGCGGCCTTCAGCAGGTCGCCCGGCGCGTCGCCGTCGCGCGGGAACACGCTGATGCCGATGCTGCCGGTGACGACCACGTCGTGCCCGCCCACCGAATGCGGCTGGGCGATGGCGTCGATCAGGCGCCGGGCCGAGAAGATGATGTCCTCGGTGTCCTCGCAGCCGGTCAGCAGCAGCACGAATTCGTCGCCCGACAGGCGCGCCACGGTGTCGAGCGGGCCGGCGATGGCGCTGGCGCGTTTCGCCACTTCGCGCAGCAGGGCGTCGCCGGCGGCGTGGCCCAGGCTGTCGTTGATGCGCGAGAGGCGGTCGACGTTCACCAGCAGCAGGGCCAGCTGGCCGCCGTTGCGGCGCGCGGCGGCGATCGACTGCTGCAGGCGGTCGTGGAACAGCGAGCGGTTCGGCAGCTCGGTGAGCGCGTCGTGGTTCGACAGGAAGTCGAGCTGGTTATGGGCGGCGATCAGGGCCGACATGTCGGTCGACACCGAGACGTAGGCGGTGAGCGCGCCATGTTCGTCGCGCACGGCGCTGATGCTGATGCGCTCGGGGTAGACCTCGCCGTTCTTGCGCCGGTTCCAGATCTCGCCGCGCCACTGGCCGTGCTGCTCCAGGCTGGCCCACAGCGCGCGGTAGAAGCCGGCGTCGTGGCGGCCCGAGCGCAGCAGGCGCGGATTCATGCCCATCACCTCGGCTTCGCTGTAGCCCGTGATCTGCTCGAAGGCCGGGTTGACCGCGACGATGTTGGCGCAGGCGTCGGTCATCGTGATGCTTTCGCGCGTGCTGTCGAACACCTGGCGCGCCAGTTCCAGCCGGTGCTCGCTCTCGCGCAGGGCGGCGTCGGCGCGGGCGCGGGCGGTCGCTTCCAGTTGCAGCTGGGCGGCATGGCGCTGCACCACGCCGTACAGGTTCAGGTTCTCGTAGGCGACCGCGAGGTGCGCGCCCAGCGCCGCGGCCCAGTGCTCGTCGTCGAGGCCGAAAGGCGCCTTGCCGGGCGCGCGCAGGAAGTACATCCAGCCGTGCAGGTGGCGCAGGTCGCGCACCGCCAGGCCGAGGAAGCTGCCGCACGGCGGATGCCCGCCGGGAAGGGAGGCCAGCAGCGGATTGGACTGCTCCAGGCGCAGCGGCGCGTGCGCGTTCGCCAGCGCGCCGGGCAGGCGCAGGTCGTTGCCGGCGACCGGCGCCAGCAGGCCGGCATCCAGGCCTTGCGCGCTCAGGTGGCGCACGCTGCGCTCGTCGCTTTCGTACAGGCACAGCGCCAGAGCGTCGGCGCCCAGGATGCGCCTGGCCGCCTGCAGGAAGACCGCGACCATGCCCTCGACCTCGCGCTCGCCGACCAGGTGCAGGCACATGTCCTCGAGCGCGGACAGGCGCGCCGCCAGCGCGCCCCCGGCATTCTGGGGCGCCGGCGCGGGCGGCTGCATGAATGGCGGCGCGGCGGATGCGGCGGATGCGGCGGATGCGTTCGAGGCGGCGGCCGACAGGCCCAGTTCGGCGTTGACGGCTTCCATGATGGCATCGGCGTCGGAGGGCTTGCTCAGCACGCGCTCGACGCCGCAGCTGTGCGCCATGGCCAGGGTCTCGCGCTCGGCGTAGACGGCCGAGTAGAAGATGACGCGGGTCGCGGCCAGCTCGCGGTCGGCACGCAGGCGCTGGACGAACTCGTAGCCGTCCATCTTCGGCATCAGGATGTCGGTGATGATCAGGTCGGGGCGGTGCTCGCGCACCAGTTCGAGCGCCCGGGCGCCATCGTCCGCTTCCAACAGGCGGTGCGCGGTGAAGCCGAGCAGGGCCAGCAGGTAGGCCCGGTTGCTCGGCCTGTCGTCGACGATCAGGATGGTGGCCATCAGTGCTTCTCCCGGGCTGCGGCGGTAAGCTGACGGTCGTTTGTCGGTACCAACATTAACTACTCCAAAGATGCGCGAGCGGCAGCACGCCTGCGCGTTAGACCAGATCGCTATCCATCATAATCCAGTCGATGTCGCAAACACCACAAAGTTGCAGGCGAAAACATAATCTTTAACAATTACATTTAAACAAATGGAAATTTGTTGCAGTGGTGCAACGAGTAGAAGCGACCGAATCGGCGGGCCGATTAAATTGTCGGGCCAGGATCGCCGGCGGAGGCGGCCGGGAGCGGGTAAATCCTTTAAAATAGCGGATTACGCATGACGCGTCACGTATTCGAGGAATTCAAGATGTCTATCTCCAGCACCCAGGAAATCGTTGCCGAACTGCGCGCCGGGCGCATGGTCATTCTGGTCGACGAGGAAGACCGCGAGAACGAGGGCGACCTGGTGCTGGCGGCGGACTTCGTCACGCCCGAAGCGATCAACTTCATGATCCGCCATGCGCGCGGCCTGGTCTGCCTTACCCTGTCGGAAGAAATCTGCGACCGCCTGGCGCTGCCGATGATGACGACCCGGAACGGCACCTCCTTCGGCACCAACTTCACCGTCTCGATCGAGGCGGCCGAGGGCGTCACCACGGGGATCTCGGCGGCCGACCGCGCCCGCACCATCCAGGTGGCGGTGGCGAAGGACGCGAAACCGGACGACCTGGTCCAGCCGGGCCACATCTTCCCGCTGCGCGCGGTCAAGGGCGGCGTCCTGATGCGCGCCGGCCATACCGAAGCCGGCTGCGACCTGACCGAGATGGCGGGCCTGACCCCGGCCTCGGTGATCTGCGAGATCATCAAGGAAGACGGCACCATGGCGCGCCTGCCGGACCTGGTCGAGTTCGCAAAGGAGCACAACCTGAAGATCGGCACCATCGCCGACCTGATCCACTACCGCAGCGAGAACGAAACCCTGGTCGAGCGCGTGGCCGAGCGCACGCTGGCCACCGCCCACGGCGAATTCAAGCTGATCGCCTGGCGCGACAAGCCGAGCGGCTGCGCCCACCTGGCGATGGTCCACGGCGACATCGAGCGCGACGCCGAAACCCTGGTGCGCGTGCACCAGCCGGTCTCGATCCTCGACATCCTGGAGCACAAGGCGACCACGCACTCGTGGACCATGGCCTCGGCGATGGAAGCGATCAAGAACAGCGACGCCGGCGTGCTGGTGCTGCTCAATTGCGGCGAGACCGCCGACCAGCTGTTCGCCCAGTTCGCCTCGATCGACGCCCCGGGTGCGCGTCCGAGCGGCCGCGCCGCGACGATGGACCTGCGCACCTACGGCATCGGCGCCCAGATCCTGAAGGAACTGGGCGTGGGCAAGATGAAGCTGCTGGCCAACCCGCGCAAGATGCCGTCGATGACCGGTTTCGACCTCGAGGTCACCGGTTACATCGCCAGCCCCGCGGCGTAAAGCGGTACACTTTCACCATCTATTCAATACGACAAACAAGAAGAGGTCAGCCATGACGGTAGGAACTTATGAAAGCAATTTGACAGGCGAAGACCTGCGTATCGGTATCGTGCAGGCGCGTTTCAACGCCGACGTCGGCCATGGCCTGCTGTCGTCCTGCCTGGCCGAGCTGAAGCGCCTGGGCGTGGCCGACGAGGACATCCTGCACGTGACCGTGCCGGGCGCGCTGGAAGTGCCGCTGGCGCTGCAGAAGATGGCCGAGACCCAGCAGTTCGACGCGCTGATCGCGCTGGGCGCCGTGATCCGCGGCGAGACCTACCACTTCGAGCTGGTCTCGAACGAGTCGGGCGCCGGCATCACCCGCATCGGCCTGGACTACGGCATCCCCATCGCCAACGCCATCCTGACCACCGAGAACGACGCCCAGGCCGAAGCACGCATGGCCGAGAAGGGCAGCGACGCGGCGAAGGTCGCGGTCGAGATGGCCAACCTCCTGATGGCGCTCGAAGAGCTGCATCCGGAAGAAGAAGAGTAATAGAAAGATCGACATGAACGACAAGACCACCCACGCCAACCCGAGCAAGAACCGCACCCCGCGCCACCGCGCGCGCGAGTTCGCGCTGCAGGGCCTGTACCAATGGCTGCTGAACAACGAGCCGTCGAGCACGGTGGCCAACAACATCCGCAACGCCCACGGTTTCGACAAGGCCGACGGCGAGTTCTTCTCGGCCCTGCTGAACGGCACCATCAGCACCTCGCTCGAGCTGCGCGAGACCATCGCGCCGCTGATCGACCGCGGCATCGGCGAACTGTCGCCGATCGAGCACGGCGTGCTGCTGCTGGGCGCCTACGAGCTGAAGAACCACCCGGAAATCCCTTACCGCGTCGTCATCAACGAGGCGGTCGAGCTGACCAAGTCCTTCGGCGGCATCGATGGCCACAAGTACGTCAATGGCGTGCTGGACAAGCTGGCCGGCAAGCTGCGCCCGGAAGAAGTAGTCGCCGACGCGCGTCGCTAATCTATATTAGTAGTGCCGGCTGAAAAGCCACCGTTGCCTTGCGGCGCGGTGGCTTTTTTGTTGCCTCGGTGTTTTGTAGGGTGGGCTCTCGAGCCCACGCGGTGCGGCAGGTGCGAACTCGATGCACTGCCGCAGATCAGGTGCGCTGGCGTTGTGGGTTTTCGTAGCAAGGGCGGTGCCGTGGATCACCACCGTTGCAAGCAATAATCGATTACGCAAACGTACCGGATTGTCGGCAGCGCATCTTCATCTCGCCTGCCGTACCGCGTGGACACAGGTGTCCACCCTACGCCTCCGTCATGGCCGTAGGCCGCAAACGCGGCACGCCAATAAAAAAAGCCACCGCGAGGGTGGCCATGAGGAGTGCGGTTGCGCTTGCGATGCGCGCTTACAGGTTCGCCAGCGCCTCGGATTTGGTTTCGGCGACGGCCGCTTCGCCAGCCTTGACGGCGGGCGTCGCGGGCGCGCTTTCCTTGACCACCATCTGGGCGGGTGCCGGCGGCGTGCGGGTCGGCACGTACTTGCCGCGGGCAACCTGCTTCAGGCGGTTGTACTCGGCCAGCACCTTGGCGCCATAGCCGGAATCGGACTCGAAATCGGCGGCGCCGACGTAGGTCTTCAGGCCACCTTCGACCGAGCCGGTGCGCTTGACGTAATCCTTCAGGATCTGGGCGCCGACACGGATGTTGGCGACCGGATTGAGCGCCGCCTCGGCGCCGCCGACCTGTTCGAACTTGTCGTGGTGCACCTTGGCCATCACCTGCATCAGACCCTTGGCGCCCATCGGGCTTTCCGCGAACGGGTTCAGGCCCGATTCGATCGCCATCACGGCCAGGATCAGGAGCGGGTCGAGCTTGATCTCGTGCGCCGTCATGTAGGCGGTCGAGACCAGCATGTTGGCGGCGTCGCCGGCCACGCGATAGCGCTTGGCGAGCCAGGAGGTCACGTTCTGCTGCTGCTTGGCGGTGCCGAGCAGCCTGGCGTCCTTGATGTCCTCGGCCTGGTCGACGGCCACGGCCCGGGCCACGGGTTGCGCCGGCGCCGCCGCGACGACTGGCGCAGCGGCGGGTGCCGCGGCTTCCGGGTGCAGCAGTTCGGAAACTTTTTTCGCCGCATCGGGATTCATGTAGAGCAGGGCCAATACCGCCACTGCCGAAAGACCGAACACGGTCAGGGTGTGCTGCATGGTGGTCAACAGACCACGCGCCGATTTGCTCACGGAACTCCACGTGACTGGCTGGCTGGCCATGGTATGGACGAGCCTTGCGCTCGTACCGAACAAACGATTGATCATCGAAGTCCCCTTTGTCGCGGCAAAAACCGTCCCGTCGCGGCGCTGTCGAGCGCTGCGTGGTGGTTACCAATGCCGTGCATCAGAAAAATCGTCAGGCCGCCCATCCTTGGGGCCGGCCAAAACGCCGTCATTGCTTTGCTACAGCTGGACGAGGAACCCAGGGCGGGTGACGTACCAGTGGCTCAACAACTGTCTCGGGGGTTTAAGGCAGGCGCCTTGTGAAAACACTCCTCAAAATGTCATGTGGGGCCCCGACCCCGTGAAGTTATGAGAACGGCTACAATCAGCTAAAAAACGTGGCCGCCTCATCAAGTAGGGCAGATTGTAGGAGGTCGCATATACCAAGTCAATACTAGCACGACTCGCCTTTATAACTTTTGAATCTCATATTTGTCGAGCGAGCTCAGCAATACCGTGGCAAATCAAATACTTGGCCGCGGAATTTGATTAACCTTAAGCAATGCAAAAAACAAGCAAAACTTGATGAAATATTCGGATCTCCGGGATTTTATGTCCCAACTGCAACAAATCGACGAATTAAAGCAGGTTGACCTGCCCATTTCGACGCATCTCGAGATGACCGAGGTCTGCGACCGCACCCTGCGCGCGGCCGGGCCGGCCCTGCTGTTCAGGCATCCGACCGGGCAGGACGGCGCGCCGCACGCCATGCCGGTGCTGGGCAACCTGTTCGGCACCCCGCGCCGGGTGGCGCTCGGCATGGGCGCCAGCGACGTGGGCGAGCTGCGCCGCATCGGCCACGTGCTGGCGCGCCTGAAGGAGCCGGAGCCGCCACGCGGCTTCAAGGACATCATGGGGATGGGTTCGCTCGTCAAGGCAGTCTGGGACATGGCGCCGAAGGAAGTGAAGGGCGCCCCCTGCCAGGAAATCGTCTGGGAAGGCGACGACGTCGACCTGGCTCGCCTGCCGATCCAGCATTGCTGGCCGGGCGACGTCGCGCCCCTCATCACCTGGGGCCTGGTGATCACCAAGGGCCCGAACAAGAAGCGCCAGAACCTGGGCATCTACCGCCAGCAGGTCCTGAGCCGCAACAAGGTCATCATGCGCTGGCTGGCCCACCGCGGCGGCGCGCTGGACTTCCGCGAGCACGCCATCGCCAATCCGGGCAAGCCTTATCCGGTGGCGGTGGCGCTGGGCGCCGATCCGGCCACCATCCTGGGCGCGGTGACGCCGGTGCCGGACGCCTTGTCCGAATACCAGTTCGCCGGCCTGCTGCGCGGCCAGCGCACGCCGCTGACGAACGCCATCGGCAGCGCGCTGCGCGTGCCGGCGTCCGCCGAGATCGTGCTGGAAGGGCATATCTATCCGGACGAAAACCACCCGTCCGGCTTCGAGCATGCGGTCGAAGGTCCCTATGGCGACCACACCGGCTATTACAACGAGCAGGACAGCTTCCCGGTGTTCACGATCGACCGCATCACCATGCGCCGCGACCCGATCTATCACTCGACCTATACCGGCAAGCCGCCCGACGAGCCGGCCGTGCTCGGCGTGGCGCTGAACGAGGTCTTCATCCCGCTGCTGCAGAAGCAGTTCAGCGAGATCACCGACTTCTACCTGCCGCCCGAAGGCTGCAGCTACCGCATGGCCGTGGTGCAGATGAAGAAGCAGTACGCCGGCCACGCCAAGCGCGTCATGTTCGGGGTCTGGAGCTTCCTGCGCCAGTTCATGTATACCAAGTTCATCGTCGTGGTCGACGAGGACGTCGACGTGCGCGACTGGAAGGAAGTGATCTGGGCGATCACGACCCGGGTCGACCCGACCCGCGACACGGTATTGGTCGACAACACCCCGATCGACTACCTCGACTTCGCCTCGCCGATCAGCGGGCTCGGCAGCAAGATGGGCATCGACGCCACCAACAAGTGGCCGGGCGAGACCAATCGCGAATGGGGCACGCCGATCGCGATGACGCCCGAGGTCAAAACGCGGGTCGACGCGATCTGGCAACAGCTGGGCTTGTAATGCGGCGCCTTTGATTCCTGCCGGCACCCGTGCGTCGTGCGGGGCCGGGAAGGACTAGACTCGAAGCTTGACCATGACGCCCACGGAGCCACGATGAAGATCCTGATGGTGCTGACCTCGCACGACCAGCTCGGCGATACAGGCAAGAAAACCGGTTTCTGGCTGGAAGAGTTTGCCGCGCCCTATTATGTGTTCAAGGATGCCGGCGCGCAGCTCACGCTGGCCTCGCCCCGGGGCGGCCAGCCGCCGCTCGACCCGAAGAGCGACGAGCCGGACGCGCAGACCGAGGCGACCCGCCGTTATCGCAGCGACCCGGCGGCGCAGCAGGCGCTGGCCAATACCGTCCCGCTATCGAGCGTGAAGGCCGATGACTTCGACGCCGTTTTCTACCCTGGCGGCCACGGCCCGCTCTGGGACCTGGCGCAGGACGCCGATTCGATCCGCCTGATCGAATCCATGGTCGCCGCCGGCAAGCTGGTCGCCGCGGTCTGCCATGCGCCCGGCGTGCTGGGCCGCGTGAAAGGCGAGGGCGGCGCGCCCCTGGTCCAGGGCAAGCGCGTGACGGGTTTCACCAATACCGAGGAGGCGGCCGTGGGCCTCACCGATGTCGTGCCTTTCCTGGTCGAGGACATGCTGGTCAAGAACGGCGGCCAGTACAGCAAGGCCGAGGACTGGGCGCCGTATGTCGTCACCGATGGCCTGCTGGTCACGGGGCAGAATCCGGCGTCGTCGGAGCCGGGGGCGCAAGCACTGCTGGCGCTGTTGAACAGGCGTTCCTGAGCGCCTTGCATTTCCGGCCCCAAAAACCATGGGGTCGGTTATAATGTGGGCTGGCGGGCCCCTGCGCATTGTGGCATGGTTTACCTGGTCAGGTCGGGAACGAAGCAGCCAAAGCCGTTCACCGCAAGTGCCGCAGATCAGGCTCGCCTCCTTCGCTTTCTTCCTTTACTTCCCCTTCGTCACTTTCCTTGCGCCCCTGGCACCTTCACGGTGAGCCAGCGCTGGCTCTTGCATATCCGACAAAAGTTTTACATAAGAAACAATTGTTTCTTCGCGACACATCCCTGTTCATAAGTTTGCTCAGCGTCTCCTTTTCTTGTCCTCCAGTTCCGGCGTAAATATATCTCTGCTCTAATCTTTCCTTCAGTCAACAACACATTCGGCAAGGCATTGCCTGGAGCAGAGAGATGAACACTACGCACGTCGACGAAGCACTGCGCACCAACGCGCGCCAGGCTGACCGCCTGATGGTCCTGATCCTGTGGGCGATGTTCGTGGTCGCGCTGGCCCTGTCCGGCATGCACGACACGCTTGGCTGGGCGCTCGGCGTCGGGCTCCCGGTTGCGCTGGCGCCAACCCTGCTGGTCTTGTCGGCTGGCGGCTCGCGTCTTGCGCGCATGACGAACGCCGTGGCGCTGATGGTCATGTGCGCGCTGCATATCCATCAGGGCGGCGGGCGCGACGAGCTGCACTTCGGCCTGTTCGTTGCCCTGGCCTTCCTGCTGTGCTACCGCGACTGGACGGTGATCGTCGCGGCGGCCGCGGTGACGGCGCTGCACCACCTGTCTTTCAATTATCTGCAGGAACTCGGTTACGGTGTGCGCTGCCTGGTGCAGCCTGGCTTCGGCACCGTGCTGGTCCACGCCAGCTATGTGGTGGCAGAATCGGTCGTGCTCTGTTACCTTGCGATCCTGCTGCGGCGCGAGGCGCTCCAGTCGGCGGAACTGCGGGTGAGCGTCGCCGCCCTGCAGGGCGAGGGCGGGGCGATCGACCTGCGTGCCGACTTGCCGGTCCAGAGCGACAGCGCCCGCGCGCTGCGCGGCGTGGTGCGCCAGCTCCAGGGGGCACTGGCCAGTGTGCAGGCCAGCGTGCGCACCACGGGCGCCGCGTCGCACCAGATCGCACAGGGCAATGCCGAACTGTCGCTGCGCACCGGCCGCCAGGCCGACGCGATCCGCGCCACCGTCGCCTCGATGGCCGCCCTGACCACGACGGTGCGCCAGAACGCCGAGCACGCGCGCAGCGCTGACGTCCTGGCCGGCTCCGCCTCGAACGTGGCCGAGCGCGGTGGCGCCGTCGTCGGTCAGGTGGTCGAGCGCATGGCGGCGATCGACGCTTCTTCGCGCCGCATCGCCGATATCACCGCAGTGATCGACGGCATCGCCTTCCAGACGAATATCCTGGCGTTGAACGCGGCGGTCGAGGCCGCACGCGCCGGCGAGCAGGGGCGCGGCTTCGCGGTCGTGGCCAGCGAAGTGCGCAACCTGGCGCAGCGCTCCGCCGGCGCCGCGCGCGAGATCAAGGCCCTGATCGAGCAGTCCGTCGCCGAAGTCGGCGCCGGCAGCGCGCTGGCCCAGCAGGCCGGCCGCACCATGGAAGAGGTGG
>NZ_DAMCPG010000050.1:0-33376 GCF_032106685.1 Massilia sp. | reverse complement strand
CCGACAGGAAATAAGCGGGCAGCATCACGATGTTGATGATCTTGGCAAATTCCGGAATCAACTCGACGGCCACGGACGTGACCAGTCCGAATCCCAGTCCGATCAGCCATAAACCGAACATGGCGCCGAACAGCGCCAGCGGATCGACAGGCAGAATATTGTGACCCAGCAAGGCGAGCACGGCCATCGCCATCATCATGACCAGCAGCATCAGGAAACCTTCGCAGGCAGCACGCACCAACACGGTGTCGACTGGCTTGACCTGCCGGTAAGTGAAGAGCGCCCGGTTGGCATTAATGGCATGGGTGCACTGGGTGGCGGTGCGGCGGAACTGGAAGAACGCGATCATGCCGATCGTCAGCCAGAGGGTTGCGTCGATACCGCCCACGGTATGGACCCGCACGGCGGTGAACATCGCCAGCATGAACATCACGTGGATCAAGGGTTCGAGCAGGAGCCATACCCATGCGGCGCGGCCGGCGGCGAGACGATTTACCGTCTCGCGCAGCAACAGCGCCTTCCACGCCGAACAGGTTACCGAAAGTCCGGAACGGACAACCACACTCATGACACCGATACTCGCACTCGAAATGAGCCAGGAACGGCTCGCAAAACCATAGACGAGGCGCGCAGGGCTGAGCCCAGCGTTACCAGAGCCATGGGAGGGAATGAACCGCGATTCAGAGGTCAGCGGTTCGAAAACAGGGGGTAACGAGATGAACTACGTGTTACTTGAAGGCATTGTAGCCGATGAACCTGGATTGCTCTAGAGAGGGGAATTGTTACAAAACCCTTCAAGTCCATCCGATACTTTCTCAGTAGAAATGTTAAATATCTAAAAGAAAGTGATATTTAGCAAGGGTAGAAAGCATTATTGCGGATATTGCTAGCCTGGCTAGCAAGCAAAGTGAGATTTAGTGAGACTTCACCCAACTAATTTTGACAAATCTGCCGAAGAAATCTCACCAAAAATCACTTACATGTACATACAAGCGTAAAGCTGCGCAGGGAAAACACCAGAAAAAAATTTTGTACAAATGTGGTTTTTTCGTCGCCGCTCAAGACTGGAGCGGTTCAGGTTCCGGCACCAGGGTCGCCACAGGGGACACCGAACGTGCCTGCGCCCGCATGACGCGGCGCCGACGGGCCCGGGCGGCGTGCGCGACGTACCAGTAGAACGCCAGGTAGAGGGCGAAGCTGGCCGCGGTACCGAACAGCAGCGCGCCGTCGTTGCCGGCAAAGCGCACGGCCAGCACGGCGGGCACCGCGGCGATCAGCCACGAGAACGGCGACACCAGGGCATTGCGCAGCGGCGCGCTGAGGGCGCGGAAGTAGCGTCCGGTAATGGCGATTTTCACCAGGCTGTGCAGGTGGCAGCTGTCCGGCTGGCCGGGGTGGCGCCGGCACCAGAGGCGGCGCGCGATCGTAAACACGGTCTCGAACACCGGGTAGGCGCAAGCCAGCAGGGGCGCCCAGGGCGAAACGTCGGGATTGCGGTAGACCAGCATCACCGAGAGCCAGGACAACAGGAAGCCCAGCAGGTAGGCGCCGCCATCGCCCAGGAACAGTTTGCCGAACGGGAAATTGACGAGGAAAAAGCCGGCGGTCACGGCGCAGATCAGGAAGCACAGGCGCGCCAGCTCGGCGTCGCCGCAACCGTCCGCGATGAATCCGAGCGCGACCAGGCCGATGATCACGGTGCCGCTGGCCAGGCCGTTGAAGCCGTCGATGATATTGACCGCATTGGCGACGCCGCCGACCGCAAAGGCCGTGAACAGCACCGACAGCGGCAGCCAACCGAGTGCCGCGTCGAGCGGCACGACGCCGGTCTCGATGATGCGCACGTCGGTCAATGCCCAGCAGGCCACGCCGCTGATCATGGTGGCGAGCAGGCGCGCGCCGATCGAGACGCGGCGGGTCAGGTCTTCGGCCATGCCGAACAGGAAGGCCGGGAGCGCGGCGACCAGCAAAGGCGCAAACAGCGCCTGCTGATGGCGCGACGACATGGCGCAGGCGACGATCAGGCCGAGCATGATGGCCAGGCCACCGATGCGCGGCGTCGGAGCACTATGGAATTTCTGCACGCCACGCGTTGCATCCAGGGTGAATCGCCCATGCCAGCGGGTCGTTGCAACCAGCACCAGGGAGCAGGCCAGCGAGACCATCCAGCCGACTTCAGAGGCTATGAAATGAGTTTCCAATCGTTCCACGTTGACACGAGAATAACTTGGCAATTCTAGCGCATTTCTCTGGAGAAAGCATGAACTCAGCGGCAATCGTGCGGCGCAGCACCGGCAGTAAGGCGGCCCCTGCAACCATCGATTAAGTGTCTGATTTGCCGTAGTTTTTCGGCATTTCCGTAATTAGGTTGATTATTAGCAAAAAATATTCTCTTCACTTTTCCTAATATTTACCGACATTTTGTTACAGTTTTTGACGCATTTCCGCCACATCGATTCCGTTGGCATTTACAACTCGTAACATATTCAAAGGGCGACGATGATCAAGCAATTTCCCAAGCTCAAATATCGTTGCCTCATATTATTGATAACGGGCTGTTTTTCATTTCCCGCGGCCGGGCAGGTCACCAAGGACGAGCTCGATGCCGCCAGGAATGCGCTCGAGCTGCGCATCGTCCAGTTGACGGGGGATGCCATGGCCGCCCGGCGCGAAGCCGAAGCGCGCCAGGCCACGCTGGAAGCCGAGCGCGCCGCCCTGTTGGCCCAGTTGCCTGCGGCGAACGCGCGCGCCCTGGCCGGCGCCGTCGAGACGCGCCAGTTCGGCGCCGCCGGTCTGGTGCGCGCCTTCGACCTGGCGCGCCAGCTTGCCGCCGAGGTCTGCTCCACCCTGCCCGCCGGCGAAAAAATCGTGCTCCACGATCCGGCCGCCAGCCAGGGCGTGCTGGCGGCGCGCACCGTCAACGATGCGCTGGTGCGCATGGGCGAGGACATGGCACGCCGCAACAAGGAACTCCAGCTGTACATCGACACCCACACGCCGCCGGGCGCCGTGCTGGCCACCCTGTCGACCGCGCTGACGGTGGTGCCGGCCGTGCTGCGCGCCTCGGCCGACACGGCGTCCCTGTTCAAGACCGATGTCGCGGCCGCGGGCCTGGCCTATGGCGAAGGCGCGCGCGCCCTGTTCGCGAGCGCGCTGGCCGAATCCTGCCCGCAGCGGGTCGCCGGGCTCGGCAGCGGCTACCTGGGCGAACTCGATACCGCGCAGCACGAACGCCTGCTCGGCCGCCTGCGCTCCCTGGCCGGCCACCGCGCCGACTATGCCAACCGCATCGCGCTGCTGCAGAAACTGGCCGACAACGCCAAGGGGGAAGAAAAGAAGGAGCTGGGCGCGGTGGCAGGCGCTGCCGGCGCCGCGCTGAAGGCGGTCGACGCCTTCGTCGAGTCGTTGAAGGCCGGCGAGCCGGGGGACCGCAGTCCGCTGCACAACGCGGCGCGCTACCTCGGCTACGCCAACCGCACCGCGGGCGCGGCCGTGCTCGACGTCGACCTGCGGCTGGAGGGCATGAGCATCGTGCGCGATAACCTGTTCACCGGGCAAAAACTGCGCTTGTCCGGCATCGCCCTGCTCTGGTACCGGCTGCATGCGCCGGACGGCAGCGTACGATTTGCGCGCACGCTGCGGCGGATGGCGCCGCCGGTCGAGGTCGACCTGCGCGGCGACGGCGGACAGGCGTTGTTTGCCGACGAGACCGCGCCGGCGCGCTAGCGCTAGGCCTTGCGCACCGCCTGGTCGATGGCGCCGAAGATCGACTTGCCCTTCTCGTCGGGCATCTCGATGCGGATCGTGTCGCCGAAGCGCATGAAAGGCGTGCTCGGCGCGCCGTCGGCGATCGTTTCCAGGCAGCGCTGCTCGGCGATGCAGGAATAACCCAGAGCGGCGTCGCGGTTCGACACCGCGCCCGAGCCGACGATGCTGCCGGCGCGCGCGTTGCGGGTCTTGCACAGGTGCGCGATCAGCTGCGGAAAATTGAAGGCCATGTCCACGCCCGCATCCGGCTGGCCGACCAGGTGGCCGTTCCAGGTCGAACGCAGCGGCAGGTGGACCTTGCCGCCGCGCCACGCGTCGCCCAGTTCGTCCGGCGTGACCGCCACCGGCGAAAAGCTGGTCGCCGGCTTCGATTGCAGGAAACCGGCGCCCTTGGCCAGCTCGGCGGGGACCAGGTTGCGCAGCGAAACGTCGTTGACCAGCATGAGCAGGCGGATCTTGCCATGCGCCTCGTCCGGCGTCGCGCCCATCGGCACGTCGTCCGTGATCACCGCCACCTCGGCCTCGAAGTCGATGCCCCACTCTTCGTGCGCCAGCACGATGTCGTCGTGCGGCCCGAGGAAATCGTCGCTCCCGCCCTGGACCATCAGCGGGTCCTCGCGGAACGATTCCGGCATCTCGGCATTGCGCGCGCGCCGCGCCAGTTCCAGGTGGTTCAGGTAGGCGGCGCCGTCGGCCCACTGGAAGGCGCGCGGCAGCGGCGCCATGCAGCGCTTCGGGTCGAAGTCGAAGGCGCGCCGCGCCTGTCCGGCGTTGAGCTGGTCGTACAGGTCGGCGAGCTGGGGCGCGATGAAGGCCCAGTCGTCGAGCGCGGCCTGGAGGGTCGGAGCGATGGCGTCGGCCATGTGCGCGCTCTTCAGGTCGCGCGACACGACGGCCAGCTGGCCGTCGCGGCTGCCGTCGTGGATGGTCGCAAGTTTCATTGGCAATCGGAAAAACGATGGTGCGCTATTGTAGTGCAGCGTCTCCCCGTCGCGCCGTGCCGTCAGAAGGTGCCGAGCACGCCGAAACCAACCGAGCGCTGGAAGTAGTTGTAGTCGATCAGGCTCTGGCCGTAGCCGGCGAAGGCCTGGGCGTAACCCTTCAGGTTGCCGGCCAGCGGGAAGGCCCAGCCGGCCTGGATCGCGCCCTTGTCGGTATGGAAGTTGTAGCGCAGCGTGGACGAGTAGATATGGCCGTCGCGGCGGTAGGCCAGGGCCAGGTCGCCGTGGCCCATGTAGTCGACGATGTCCGGGTTGTCGTCGTCGCTTTCGCTCAGGCGCTTCCAGACCCGGGCGGTGGCCGAAAAACCGTCCTTTTCGACGCCGAGCTGGGCATAGACGCGGTTCCAGCTGCGCGAGAGCGAGCCCGACTGGCCGTTCGACTGGTGCACGAAGCCGAGGCCGGCGAAGCGCAGGTCGACGCCGCCGACCTGGGCATGCAGCGGCGCGATCGCCATGACCTCGGGCTGGTAGTTGGTTTCGCGGAAGGGGCTCGATGCATCATGGTTGGCCGCCTGCCAGTAGCTGTTCTGGGTGTAGCCGAACCAGAGGTCGACCGGCTTGCCGAAGGCCTGCTCGATCATCTTCATCTTGAAGCTCAGCTGGAAAGTCAGCTCGGCTTTCGACAGCTTGGCGTCGCCGTCGGTCAGGTCGCGGTAGGGCGCGTAGGGCGCATCGTTCGGACGGTAGGTGCGGGTGGCGATCAGGTAGTTCGCATGGTGCGGACGGAACTTGAACACGCCGCGGCGGTAGGGATCGTCGAGTTCCCAGTGGTCGAGCTGGCTGAACCGGGCGCTGCTTTCCGCGGACGGCCGGGCCGTGACCACCGGCACGGTCGCCGCAGGGGCGCCGCTGGCCGGATTGACCACGACCGCGGCCTCGGTGCGCGGCGCCGGCGTGGCGGCCAGCTGGTCGAAACAGGCCAGGCGGGCGGTGTTGTCCTGGATGTTGGCGCAGTCGGAGAGCAGTTTGGGCGCGTCCTGCGCGCTGGCGCTTGCGGCGCAGACCAGGGGAAGTGCGATCAGGAAGATTCGGTGTGGAAGCGGCATCTGGTACACGTTAGGCGGTTGCAAAAAGGCGTCATCGCATCGTCAACGCATGACTGCGCCGACCACGAACTGACGCGAGTCAATACAATTTTGCAAGAAAGTCAGCTTTTTTGTCGCACGCTTACAAGTGCGATACCGAAATGTGCGTGAGTCGGATGACGCGCCGTAGGGTGGGCGCCCCCGTGCCCACGCGTGAACGGTAATCATTGTTGGCCTGCTTCTCGCACCGCTACGACGCAAAGGTCTACGCCGATCACCGCGACCCGGCAGTTCAAGCATCGGCCGCCCTGCCGCAAGCGCACGCAAAGCCCCTCAGGCCGGCACCAGCAGATCCAGCTGCGCCTGCTCCAGGAAGCACCACTCCCCTTCCTTGATCCCCAGCGATTCGAGCGTCAATCCGCCAATGGCCGAACGGTGCAGCGCGCTGCAGTGGTTGCCGGCGGCGGCCAGCATGCGCTTGACCTGGTGGTACTTGCCCTGCTCGAGCACGATCTCGAGCTGGTGCTCGCCGCGCTGCACGCAGGACACCGCGCGTAGCGGCGCCGGCTCGTCGTGCAGTTGCACGCCGGCGAGCATCTGCTCGACCAGCGTCGGCGTGACCGGCTCGGCCGTGGTTGCCTGGTAGACCTTCGGTACGTGGCGCTTGGGCGACGACTGGGCGTGGATGAAAGGGCCGTCGTCCGACATCAGGAGCAGGCCGGTGGTGTCGTGGTCGAGGCGGCCGACCGGCTGCACTTCGCGCCAGCCGAACTGCTCCGGCAGCAAGGTCAGCACGCCCGGGTGGTGGCTGGGCTTGCGCGAGCATTCGAAGTTGGCCGGCTTGTACAGCGCGATATACACGCGTTCGCGGTAGACCCATTCCTCGTCGAAGACGGTCAGCACCAGGCCGTCGGTCTCGACCGCGGTCTTGTAGTTGTCTTCGATCGCGCCATTCACGGCAACGTCGCCGTCCTCGATCAGCGCGCGGCAATATTTGCGGGTGCCGAAGCCCTGCGATTGCAGGATTCGGTCCAGGGATAATTTACTCATGGGCGAGACTTTAACAGAAGGCCCATCAGCGCAGAAGGCTTGTCGCCAGCAAGGGCGCAGCAATGTTACCGTTAGGATAGTGATCTTCTACTCGTTTGACATATATCAATCGAATCGCACCGTCCATTGATAGACTTCAACTCCATTAGGAATCGGCCTAACGCGACCAGCAGAACTGACGAGGTATCGTTAGGAATTACTACCCAATACAAATAAGAGGATGACGACAATGCAACCAGTGAAATCCGATCAGGCCACCCTGCCCGCAGTCGCTCCGGCGTCGGTCAAGGCGGCGCGCCTGTCGCTGGCGCGCTCGCATACCGTGCTGTTCCCGACCCGGCTCGCCCTGGCGCGCTGGACCAGCGGCGGCAACGTCCCGCATCTGCACGGGTCCGCACACGCGCCGCTGCGCGCCGCCTGGTATGCCCGTGCCCAGCGCGACTTCCAGGCCTGGCTCGAGCGCGGCGGCTTCGTCCAGCATGACGACGGCGCCGCCCTGCCTCACGCGGCCGAGTCCGACACCCCCGCCTGAACACCGGCGCCATAAAAGAAAACGACGGCTTGCGCCGTCGTTTTCGCTTCCCGAGAAGGGCCGGGTGGCATGAGGAATAGAATTCTCTCGAAAGCCGCACGTATGCGGCGCGATCGCGTCAACTAATGAACAATTGCGAACAGGTTGGCACTTCTTGTTGGTCGCCCTCCCCTGAAAGAACCACGAAGGTCACTATAGACCACTTCTCGGAACTTTCAAGGGACATATTGAGCAACGTCAGCTCAGCGCATTGCAATTCATTTTAGTTGGGGCAATACCGTGTGCGACATGGCCTTCACGGCGCCATCCCCGACCGCCGCGCCGAACTTCTTCAATACGCGTTCCGGCAAGCCTTCGTGGGCCGTGTAGTCGACGATGTCCTCGGCCTTGACGATATCGCGGGCGACGGTGTCGACGGTGCCGAAGCCGTCGGCCAGGCCCATCTCGACGGCCTTGGCGCCGGTCCAGTACAGGCCCGAGAAGGTTTCAGGCGTTTCCTTCAGGCGCGAACCGCGCCCGGCACGCACCACCGAGATGAATTGCTGGTGGATTTCGTTGAGCATTTCCTGGGCGTGGGCGCGGTGCTTTTCCGATTGCGGGCTGAACGGGTCGAGGAAGCCCTTGTTGGCGCCGGCAGTCAGCAGGCGCCGCTCGACGCCCAGCTTTTCCATGGTGCCGGTGAAGCCGAAACTGTCCATCAGCACGCCGACCGAGCCGACGATGCTGGCCTTGTTCACGTAGATCTTGTCGGCCGCGGCGGCGATGTAGTAACCGCCCGAAGCGCAGATCTCGTCGACCACCACGTACAGGGGCTTGTCCGGATACCCTTTTTTCAGGCGCCGGATCTCGTCGACGATGATGCCTGCCTGCACAGGGCTGCCGCCGGGGCTGTCGATGCGCATCACCACCGCCGCCGAGCCCACGTCGGAAAACGCCTTGTTCAGCGAGGGGATCACATTGTCGGCCGATCCGCTGCCTTCCGCTTCGATCTCGCCGTTAATTTCGATGAGTGCCGTGTGCCGGCCGAGGTTCTCGTCGTCGCTGCCGAAGCTCAAGCCGAGGTAGGTCCAGAGTCCGACGACGAGCACGAGCAGGAAGGCCAGCCGGAAGAAGATGCTCCAGCGGCGCGCCGCGCGGCGCTCCTTGATGGTCGCGAACACCAGCTTCTCGAGCGTCTCGCGCTCCCAGTTGCCGGCGGTCGGGTTGGCTGCAAACCGGCTTTCGCTATCGTTCCTGATGTTGTCGCTCATAAGCAGTGTTGAAGTTAAATGGTTGCAGCCTTCCTCAGGCGGCCGGCTGGAACCGCTCGTCCGGTTGCCAGGACACCTTGCCGTCGGCTTCGCGCACCGCGATCGCACGCAGCCGCGCGCCGCGGCAAGGTCCTCCCGCGCAAAGGCCGGTCGCCGGCTGGTACACGGCGCCATGGGTGGCGCACATCAGGTACTCGCCGCTGGACTCGAAAAACTGCCCCTTGACCCAGTCCAGCTCGGTCGGCACATGGGCGCAACGGTTCAGGTAGGCATACGCGGTGCCGCCGAAGCGCACCACGAAGCCGGTCGCCGGCTCGCCGAAGGCCAGCACGGGAAAGCGCACGCCGGCGCCGCCATCGACCAGCGCCTCGGACGCGCAAATGTAAACATCCGTCATTATGCGTGATCGGTCAGCCAGGCGTGCAGTTCGACCGCTGTCTTGGCGGAAAACACGGGATGGCAGGCCTGCAGCTGGTCGACCGGATGCGCGCCATACTCGACGGCAATCCCGGCGGCGCCGGCGTTGCGCGCCATCAGCAGGTCGTGCGTGGTGTCGCCGATCATCACCGTGCGACGCATGTCCTGGCCGAGTTCGCGCGTCAATTCCTGGAGCATGGCCGGGTGCGGCTTGGAGAAGGTTTCGTCCGCACAACGGGTAGCGTCGAACATCGACAGCAATCCGGCCGCGTTCAAGGCCCGGTTCAAGCCCACCCGGCTCTTGCCGGTGGCCACCGCCAGGAAATAGCCCTGTTGGGAAAGTTCGCTCAACATCTCGCGAACTCCCTTGAACAGCACCAGTTCGTGGTCTTTTGTAAGGAAATGGTAGCGGTAGCGCTCGACCATGCGCGGATACAGCGCCGGTTCGATGTCGGGTACCGCCGCCTGCATGGCTTCTGGCAAGGCCAGGCCGATGACGTGCGAGGCCGCCTCGTCGCTCGGCACCGGCAGGCCGACGTCGCGCGCCGCTGCCTGGATGCACTTGACGATGGCCGCCGTGCTGTCCATCAAAGTGCCGTCCCAGTCGAAGACGATCAGATCAAATTGCTTTCTTGGCATTTCTTCCGGCCCAGCCGGCTCCTATTTGTTACCGGCAATGTGCCGTAGGGTGGGCGCCCCGTGCCCACGCGGTGATCGCTATCGCTCATGCGTTCGCGCTGGTACCGCTATCCACATGTTTTTCATGCTTGCGCAACGCCATGCATGTTGAACCGGTGGGCACGGGGCGCCCACCCTACGAACCATTAAGCTACCGGTTGCCCCAAGCTTACCAAGAATCGATCGCACTCGGCTGGCAAGGGCGCCTGCAAGGTCATCTTCGCGCCGGAATCCGGGTGGGTGAAGGTGATCTTGTAAGCGTGCAGGAACATCCGGCGCAGCGCGCCGCGCGTCTCGGTCGCCTTCTGCAGCTGCTTGTTGAGCGCGAAATCGCCGTATTTCTCGTCGCCCAGGATGGGGAAGCCCGACGATGCCAGGTGAACGCGGATCTGGTGGGTGCGGCCGGTCTTCAGCTCGGCTTCCAGCAAGGCAAACTCTTCCCACTTGCGCAGCAGGCTGAACACGGTGTGCGACTCCATGCCGCCGGCTTGCACCACGACGCGGCGTTCGCCATCCGGCGTTGTGTATTTATGCAAAGGCAACTTGACGTGCTGGCGCTTGTTGACCCAGTTGCCGGAGACGGCAGTCAGGTAGCGCTTGTCGGTCAGGCCTTCGCGCATCTGGTCGTGCAAGTTGGTCAGCGCCGAGCGCTTCTTGGCCAACAACAACAAACCCGAGGTTTCGCGGTCGAGGCGGTGCACCAGTTCCAGGAACTTGGCCTCCGGCCGCGCGGCACGCAACTGCTCGATGACGCCGTAAGAGACGCCCGAGCCGCCGTGGACGGCGACGCCGGCCGGCTTGTCGATCACCAGCAGGTGATTGTCCTCGTGCACGATCTTGAATTCGGCGCCGGGAACGGCCACGTTGCTGGTCTTTTCGGCAACGCGAATCGGCGGAATCCGCACCAGGTCGCCCTGCTCCAACCGGTACAGCTGGTCGATGCGGCCCTTGTTGACCCGCACCTCGCCCGAGCGCAGGATGCGGTAGATATGGCTCTTCGGAACGCCTTTACACACGCGCAACAAATAGTTGTCAATACGCTGGCCGGCTTCTTCCTCGGTAATGGTGACGAACTGTGCCGCCAATGCCTGTGATGAAGGGGGAACAACATCGTTTTGCATCTTCATTTGGCCTGTCTTCCCAGAAATTCTCTCTAAGTCCTTCATTTTGAATATATAATCGACAGGCGGCGGTCAAACCTCTGCAGGTGTAAGAATTAAAACGATATTTTACACAGGGGCGCGTTCCATCGGCCCCGCTGGCATGCAAAATCGATGGAAAAAACGTGTACGCATATTTCTGCGTGGATCAGGGTTGCACCGCAGTTGCAATCGGGTCGCGCGCAGGAGTGCCGGATTGGATTGTTTGGAACTGTAAGGATAAGTACCGGCAAGCCTGCTCATGCGGGCTCGCCGGTTGATGGTGTCGATAACGCTTGTCGTTTCGCCCGACCCGATGTAGGCCTCACCCGAAGGCTTGAGAGTAAAGGCTGATTAACGAGGAAGTCGAGAAACCGTAGCGAGCGCAGCAGGCATGTTGGCCGAGCCCCAGGGGGATGATGGCCGGCAGGCCGCGGCGCGCAACAGGTTGATCGAAACTTCCTTTCGCCGATTAGATCGAAGTCTTGGTTGCTGGCTGGCTACGGTTTGGCTGGTTGTTGCGCGCACCGCCTGGCTGACCCTTTGCGCCGCTCATGAAGCGGGCCGGGTACGGCTACAGTTGCGGCGTGCCCTCGGCATGACGATCGACCCCATTCGCGCCCTGTGGCGGCAGCGTTGCCTTTTGCTTCGCCGGCCCCACACACCCGGGCATACCACCCTCCAGCTCTCCCCTCCCGCGTACGTCCCCTGTACTTTCGCCGCCCTGGCAAGGCGGCATGGAACGGCCCACGGGTCGCGGAGTCAATAAAAATGAAACGCATGTTGTTTAACGCTACGCAGCAAGAGGAGCTGCGCGTAGCGATCGTCGACGGCCAGAAACTGATCGACATCGATATCGAAACGGCCGGACGCGAACAGCGCAAGTCCAATATCTACAAGGGTGTCATCACCCGCATCGAACCCTCCCTCGAAGCTTGCTTCGTCAGCTACGGCGAAGACCGCCACGGTTTCCTCCCCTTCAAAGAAGTTGCCCGCTCTTATTTCCGCGATGGCGTCGACGTGCGCAACTGCACGATCAAGGAAGCCCTGCGCGAAGGCCAGGAAATCATGGTCCAGGTCGAGAAGGAAGAACGCGGCAACAAGGGCGCCGCCCTGACCTCGTTCATCTCGCTGGCCGGCCGCTACCTGGTCCTGATGCCGAACAACCCGCGCGGCGGCGGCGTGTCGCGCCGTGTCGAAGGCGAAGAGCGCCAGGAACTGCGCGAGACCATGGACAAGCTGGACCTGCCGCAAGGCATGTCGGTCATTGCCCGCACCGCCGGCATCGGCCGCACCGTCGAAGAGCTGCAGTGGGACCTGAATTACCTGATGCAACTGTGGCGCGCCATCGAAGGCGCCGGCAAGTCGGCCGCGGGTCCTTTCCTGATCTACCAGGAAAGCTCGCTCGTCATCCGCGCCATCCGCGATTATTTCCAGCCTGACATCGGCGAAGTCCTGATCGACACCGACGAGATCTTTGACCAGGCCCAGCAGTTCATGTCGCACGTGATGCCGGACATGGCGCACCGCGTGAAGCGCTACAGCGACGACGTGCCGCTGTTCTCGCGTTTCCAGATCGAGCACCAGATCGAGACCGCCTACGCGCGCACCGTGCCGCTGCCGTCGGGCGGCGCGATCGTCATCGACCACACCGAAGCCCTGGTTTCCATCGACGTCAACTCGGCGCGCGCCACGCGCGGCTCGGACATCGAGACCACCGCCTTCAACACCAACTGCGAAGCGGCCGACGAAGTGGCCCGCCAGCTGCGCCTGCGCGACCTGGGCGGCCTGATCGTGATCGACTTCATCGACATGGAAGTGGCCAAGAACCAGCGCGAAGTGGAAACGCGCCTGAAGGAAGCCCTGCACCATGACCGCGCCCGCGTTCAGATGGGCAAGATTTCCCGCTTCGGCCTGATGGAACTGTCGCGCCAGCGCCTGCGTCCTTCGCTGTCCGAAGGCTCCCACGTGACCTGCCCGCGCTGCTCGGGCACCGGCCACATCCGCGATACCGAATCGTCCGCCCTGCAGGTGCTGCGCATCATCCAGGAAGAGGCGATGAAGGAAAACTCGGCCACCATCCACGTCCAGGTGCCGGTCGACGTCGCCGCCTTCCTGCTGAACGAGAAGCGTGGCGAAGTCATGAAGATCGAGGCGCGCCACCGCATCAGCGTGATCCTGGTGCCGAACAAGCACCTCGACACCCCGCACTACAAGCTCGAGCGCATCAAGCACGACGATCCGCGCCTGGAAGACGCCGCCGCCAGCTACAGCCTGGCCGAGTCCGCCGAAACCGACATGGCCTACAGCAAGCGCCAGAAGGAAGAAGCCAAGCCGCGCCAGGAAGCCGTGGTCAAGAGCATCACCCCGGCCCAGCCGGCGCCGATGGTCGACCGCAGCGAGCCGGTCAAGGCCGCGAAACCGGTCGAGCCGCCGGTTGTCGCCGTGCCGCAACCGACCGTCGCCCCGGCTCCGACCGGCTTCTTCGCCAAGCTGCGCAGCTTCTTCTTCGGCGCCCCCGAGCCGGTCGCTCCGCCGCCGGCCCCGGTCGAGCCGCCGAAGCCGGCCGCCCCGAGCCCGGCCGAGCGCGGCGAGCGCAATGCCCGCGGCCCGCGTGCCCGTAACGGCCGCAACGGCAAGCCCGGCCGCGAACGCGACGAGCGCGACGTGACCGCCAAGGCTGGCGTCGACGAGAGCGCCAAGGCCGAACGCGAAGAGAAGGCCCCGCGCCAGCCGCGTCCGCCGCGCGAACCGCGTGCGCCGCGCGAACCGCGCGAACAGGTCGAGACCGCACAGGCCGCACCAGCCGGCCAGCGCGCGGAACGCGCCGAGCGTGGTGAACGCCCGGAACGCGGCGAGCGCGCCGAACGCGCGCCGCGCCAGCCGCGCGAGCGTGCCGAACGCGTCCAGCCGGTCGAGGCCAAGCTCGACGAAGCGAGCACGGTCGAGGCGATCCCGACCCCGGTCAGCGAACTGTCGACCACCACCCCGCACGGCGACCAGCTCGACCATGCGGTGAAGGCGGTCACCAGCCACGGCCCGAACGGCGATGACATCGAGAACGAGGCCGGCGACGAGCCGCGCCGCCGCCGCCGCCGCGGTGGCCGCAACCGCAACCGCCGCGACCGCGACCAGGTCGAGGGCATGGAAGCGGGCGAACACGGCGAACACGAAGGCGCACCGGCCTTCACGCCGGTCGCCGACGAGGAAGCCGCCAAGGTGCAGGCCGAGAAGTCGGGCCGCAAGCCGCGCGCGCCAAAGCAGGACGCGAAGCTGGCGCCATGGCCCTTCCCGACCGCCGCGTCGGTCGCCGCCGCCCAGGCCAAGGCCGCCGCGAAAGCCGCCCCGGCGGCCGCTCCGGTGGCAGCCGCCGAGGCCGCGCCAGTGCCGGCCGTGAAGGCGCCGACCGCCGACACCTGGTTCTTCCCGACTGCGGCATCGGTTGCCGCCAGCCAGGCCAAGCCGGCCGCGCCGGCAGCCGAAACCGCCGCGCCGGCAGCGCCTGCCGCGCCTGTCGAGCCGGTCCAGGTTGCCGCCCCGGCGCCAGCCGCCGAGCCGGCCGTGAGCGCGCCGGCGGCGCCAGCCGAGCCGGTGCAAGCCGCCGCTCCGGTCCAGCCAGCGCCAGCGCCGGTAGCGGCTGCGCCAGTCCCGGCGGCAAGTGCGCCGGCGCCCGCCGCCAACCTCGACGAGCTGCTCGGCAACGCCGGCCTGACCCTGGCCGCGACCGACCCGGAAAAGCTGCGCGCAGCCCAGGAAGCGGCCGCCAAGGCAGCCGCGCCGGTCCGCCTCGGCCGCGCCCGCAAGCCGGTCGCGGCGCCGGTCGAGGAGCCGCTGATCCAGGTCGACACCCGCCAGTGACAGCGCCTGCCGCCGTCATAGCGAAGTAAAAGAGGGAAGCCCGCGGGCTTCCCTCTTTTTTGTCCTTAAGCCCATGCCCGCCATGAACGAAACTGCCGCGCCCCGCCAGGTCAGCCGCCGCGAAGCCTTCCTCTACTGGCTCAAGCTCGGGTTCATCAGCTTCGGCGGCCCGGCCGGGCAGATCGCCCTGATGCATACCGAGCTGGTCGAGCGCCGCCGCTGGATTTCCGAAGGCCGCTTCCTGCATGCGCTCAACTACTGCATGCTGCTGCCGGGGCCGGAAGCGACCCAGCTGGCGGTCTACATCGGCTGGCTGCTGCACCGCACGCGCGGCGGCATCGTCGCCGGCGTCCTGTTCATCCTGCCCTCGCTGCTGCTCCTGATGGGCCTGGGCTGGATCTACCTGGCCTACGGCCACCTGCCGGTCCTGGCCGGCATCATGGACGGCATCAAGCCGGCGGTGGTGGCGATCGTGCTGGCCGCCGCCTGGCGCCTCGGCAGCCGCACCCTGCGCAACCGGATCCTGGCCGCCATCGCCACGCTGGCCTTCGTCGCCATCGCCTTCCTGCGCCTGCCCTTTCCGCTGATCGTGCTCGGCGCGGCCCTGGCCGGCGCGGTGGGCGTGCGCCTGCGTCCGGCGGCCTTCCTGGCGCCAGGGCCGGCGAGCGCCCATGACGGCGCGACGCGCACCGGCGCCCCGCCGGCCCTGATCGACGACGATACGCCGACGCCGGCGCACGCGCGCTTTTCCTGGCCGCGCCTGGCGCTGGTCGCCCTCGGCGGCGTCGCCCTGATGGGCGCGGCCTGGCTGGCGCTGGCCGCCTGGGGCGGAACCCAGGGCACCCTGGCGCAGATGGGCTGGTTCTTCAGCAAGGCCGCGCTGCTGACCTTCGGCGGCGCCTACGCCGTGCTGCCCTATGTGGTGCAGGGCGCGGTCGAGCACTACGGCTGGCTCGACGCGACCCAGATGATCGACGGCCTGGCGCTGGGCGAGACCACGCCCGGCCCCTTGATCATGATCGTCGCGTTCGTCGGCTTCGTCGGCGGCTGGACCCACGCCCTGCTCGGGCCGGAGGCGCTGCCGCTGGCCGGCCTGCTCGGCGGCGCGGTCGCCGCGCTGTTTACCTTCCTGCCCTCCTTCATCTTCATCCTGGCCGGCGGCCCGCTGGTCGAGGCCACGCGCGGCAACCTGCGCCTCACCGCGCCGCTGACCGCCATTTCCGCGGCGGTGGTCGGCGTCATCGCCAGCCTTGCTGTATACTTCGGGCGCGAAGTCTTCTTCGCCGGCGGCGTCTTCCAGCCCGCCGCCCTCGTCATCGGGGCCGTCTCCGCGGTCGCGCTGCTGCGCTACCGGGTCGGCACCATCAAGCTGCTCGCCGCCTGTGCGCTCGCGGGCCTCGTGCTATCGTATTGGTATGGCTGAAAAAATCATCATGCTGAATGACCTGCGCAGTCCCGCGCTGGCCGTTCCGGCAACACCCGTCGCACCCAGCGGCCACCTCGTCGATGCGCTCGCGCGTCCCCTGCACGACCTACGGATCTCGGTCACCGACCGCTGCAATTTCCGCTGCGTGTACTGCATGCCGAAGGAGGTGTTCGGCAAGGACTACCCCTACCTGCCGCATGGCGACCTGCTCTCGTTCGAGGAAATCACGCGCGTGGCGCGCATCTTCATCGCCCATGGCGTCGAGAAGATCCGCCTGACCGGCGGCGAGCCGCTGCTGCGCAAGAACCTCGAGCACCTGGTGGCGATGCTGCGCGCGCTGCCGACCGCCTCCGGCCGCCCGCTCGACCTGACGCTCACCACCAACGGCTCGGTCCTGGCGCGCAAGGCGCGCGCCCTGAAGGACGCCGGCCTGGACCGCGTCACGGTCTCGCTCGACGCCATCGACGACGCGGTCTTCAAGCGCATGAACGACGTCGACTTTGCCGTTGCCGACGTCCTGGCCGGGATCGAGGCCGCGCATGCCGCCGGGCTCGGTCCGATCAAGGTCAACATGGTGGTCAAGCGCGGCAGCAACGACGACCAGATCGTGCCGATGGCGCGCCATTTCAAAGGCTCGCCCGTGATCCTGCGCTTCATCGAGTACATGGACGTGGGCGCCTCGAACGGCTGGAACATGGATGAAGTCGTACCTTCCAGCGAGGTGGTGAGCCGGATCGGCGCCGAGATGCCGCTGGCGCCGCTCGACCCCAACTACACCGGCGAGACCGCCGCGCGCTGGCGCTACCAGGACGGCGGCGGCGAGATCGGCGTCATCTCCAGCGTCACCGGCGCCTTCTGCAAGGACTGCAGCCGCATGCGCCTGTCGACCGAGGGCAAACTCTACACCTGCCTGTTCGCGACCCAGGGCCACGACCTGCGCGCCCTGCTGCGCGGCGGCCATGACGATCTGGCGATCGGCGGCGCCGTCGCGCGCCTGTGGCAAGGCCGCGCCGACCGCTATTCCGAGACCCGCACCATCAACACCACGGGGCTGGCGCGCGGCGCGCGCAAAGTAGAAATGTCCTATATCGGCGGATAACAGAAGATGCAGAACATGAACAAGCAGGCATCGATCAGCGGACTGATCCTCGCGGGCGGACGCGGCTCGCGCATGGGCCACGTCGACAAGGGCCTGCAGCCCTTCCGCGGCAAGACCATGGCGGCGCACGTGCTCGAGCGCCTCGCCCCGCAAGTGGCAAGCGTGGCGATCAACGCCAACCAGAACCTTGCCACCTATGCCGAACTCGGCGTGCCGGTGTGGCCGGACGACCTGGCCGGCTTCGCCGGGCCGCTCGCCGGGCTGGAAACCGGCATGCGCCGCTGCCAGACCACCTATCTCTTGACCGCGCCCTGCGATTCGCCCTTCGTTCCCGCCGACCTGGCCGCACGGCTGCTGGCCGCGCTCGAGGAGCAGGACGCCGACCTCGCCTTCGCCGCGACCCGGGAAGCCGGCCAGCGCGTGCAGCCGCATCCGGTGTTCTGCCTGGTGAAGGCGAACCTGCTGCCGATCCTGTCGAGCTACCTGCTTGATGGCGGGCGCCGCATGGACGGCTGGTACAAGGACCTGAAGGCGGTCGAGGTGCTGTTCGAGGACGCGGATGCCTTCCGCAACATCAACACGCTCGACGAGCTGCGCAGCCTGGATAGCGGCGCCGCGCCGCGCCTGCGGGACGTGACCAGCTGCCTGTCGGCCTACGATCCGGACGCGCTGCCGGTGCGCGACGCCCAGCGCATCATCCGCGAGTTCGTGCAACCGGTGCGCGCCGTCGAACAGGTGGCGCTGCGCGCCGCCCTCGGCCGCGTGCTGGCGCGCGACATCGTCTCGCCGATCGACGTGCCGGCCCACGACAACTCGGCCATGGACGGCTACGCCCTGCGCGGCGCGGATATCCCGGCGGATGGCGTGGCGCGCCTGGCCGTGATTGGCACCGTCTACGCCGGCCGCCCGACTGAGCTGGTGCCCGGCCCGGGCGAATGCGTGCGCATCATGACCGGCGGCGTCATGCCCGCCGGCTGCGACAGCGTGGTGCCGCAGGAATTGCTGCTGGAAGACGGCGAACGCGAGATCGTGCTGAAGGCTGGCACCATCCGCGCCGGAGACAACCGGCGTTTTGCGGGCGAAGACCTGAAGGCCGGCAGCCCGGCCCTCTCCGCCGGCAAGATCGTCCGCCCGGCCGACCTGGGCCTGATCGCCTCGCTCGGCATCGCCGAGGTGCCGGTGCAGCGCCGCCTGCGCGTGGCCTTCTTCTCGACCGGCGACGAGCTGCGCTCGATCGGCCAGGCGCTCGACGAAGGTAGCGTCTACGACAGCAACCGCTACACCATCTACGGCATGCTGCAGCGCCTGGGCTGCGACATCGTCGACATGGGCATCGTGCGCGACGACCCGGCGGCGCTCGAGGAAGCGCTGCGCAGCGCCTGCGAGAACGCGGACGCGATCGTCACTTCCGGCGGCGTCTCGGTTGGCGCGGCCGACTACACCAAGCAGATCATGGCGCGCCTGGGCGACGTCACCTTCTGGAAGATCGGCATGCGGCCGGGCCGCCCGCTGGCCTTCGGCCGCATCCACTCGAACGGCCATAATGCCTTCCTGTTCGGCCTGCCTGGCAATCCGGTGGCGGTGATGGTGTCGTTCTACTTCTTCGCGCGCGAAGCCCTGCTGCGCATGATGGGCGCCGAGGCGCCGCTGCCGCTGCTGCGCGCCCGCTCGCAGGGCGCGATCCGCAAGAAGCCCGGCCGCACCGAATACCAGCGCGGCATCCTGACCCACGGCGACGACGGCGCGCCCCAGGTACGCATCACCGGCTCGCAAGGCTCGGGCATCCTGCGCTCGATGTCGGAGGCGAACTGCATGGTGGTGCTGCACGATGAGCAAGGCAGCGTCGCGGCAGGCGAGATGGTGGATGTGCTGATGTTCGAAGGGCTGATATAACGATAACGGCGATGACGTAGGGTGGGCGCCCCGTGCCCACGCGTTACGCATGCGGACCGTTTCCACGTCCGCGACCTTCTGCTCTACTCGATCCACATCGCTTCCACCTGCGGCGTCCCGCCCCAGTCCGCCGGATACACGCCACTTTTCACGTACCGATGAAACGTCGAGTACGGCCAATCCACCGCACTCGCCACATGGCCATGCCGCACCGGGTTGAAATGAATGTAGTCCATGTGGCGTTCAAAATCGCGATCATCGCGGATCTCGTGTTCATGAAAACGACGTTGCCAGATCGACGCATCGCGGTGCTTGATACGCGAAGGATTTCTGGCGCCGGTTGAAACTGTGGAGACTAATGCAAACCTAGATACCGAGCTCTTGATGATAGCCCAGCGGGCCGAATAGTCGGTATCGCCGTCGGGCAGGGTCCAGATGCAATGCAGGTGGTCGGGCATCAGCACCCATGCATCGATCGTGAATGGCCGTGATTGGCGAACGTCTTCAATCGCCCGGCGCAAAGCCGAGCGAATTGGCGGCAGGCACAGGATCGGATGTCGTCGAAATGACACCAAGGTGAAAAAAAACGTGGAGCCGGTGCGGGAACGGCGATAGCGTGACATGGTGGAGCGCATTGTAGAGTATGCGTAGAGCCGTTTGTTACGGTACGTGGTGGTTGATGAGACGCGTCAAGGCAAAGCCGGCGCATCCATTCCAAAACGAGCCGCGTCAACGCGCATTCCGCGTGGGCACGTAATCGCGGCCACTGACCGCGATTACCCCACCCTACGGCTCTCACTCCTCGCTGTCGGCCCTGTCCGGCCCCAGCATCAGCTGCGCCGCCTCGCTCGGCAGCGCCTCGACCGACTTGAGCTTGCGCGCCATCTGGCGGCTGCGCACTTCGGCGCTTTCGATGTTCTTCGCGGCCTTTTCCAGGGTCGCCTTGGTGGCGGCCAGGACGTCGCCGAATTTGGCGAATTCGGTCTTCACCGCGCCCAGCACCTGCCACACTTCGGACGAACGCTTCTCCAGCGCCAGCGTCCGGAAGCCCATCTGCAGGCTGTTCAACAGCGCGGTGAGGGTCGACGGGCCGGCGATCGTCACGCGCAGCGTGCGCTGCAGGTCGTCGGCGACGCCGGGGCGGCGCATCACTTCGGCGTACAGGCCTTCGGTCGGCAGGAACAGGATCGCGAAGTCGGTGGTCTGCGGCGGCGACACGTATTTCTCGCAAATCGTCTTCGCTTCGGCACGCACGGCGCGTTCGAGTTCGGCGCCATAGCGGGCGGCGCCGTCCGCGTCGGCGCGGTCCTGTGCTTCGATCAGGCGCTCGTACTGCTCCTTCGGGAACTTGGCGTCGATCGGCAGCCACAGCGGCGGTCCGCCATCGACCACGCCCGGCAGCTTGATCGCGAACTCGACGCGCGCGTTGGAGCCGGCCACGGTCTCGACGTTCTTCGCGTACTGGTCCACTGTCAGCACCTGTTCGAGCAGCATCTCGAGCTGCACTTCGCCCCAGGTGCCCCGCGTCTTCACGTTGGTCAGCACGCGCTTGAGGTCGCCCACGCCGATCGCCAGCTGCTGCATCTCGCCCAGGCCCTGATGCACCTTTTCCAGGCGCTCCGACACATGGCGGAACGACTCGGTCAGGCGCGTTTCCAGGGTCGTGTGCAGCTTCTCGTCGACGGTCTGGCGCATCTCTTCCAGGCGCCTGGCGTTGTCGACCTGCAGGTCGCGGATCTTGGTCTCGAGCGTGGCGCGCACTTCCAGCATGCGCTGGGCGTTCGATTCGGTGAGGTTCGCCAGGGTCTGCTGCAGGGTGTCGGCGAAGCGCTTCAGCGCGCGCGCCTGTTCCTCGCGCCCGCCGGCCGCGTGCAGCTGCATCTGCTGGCGCATGCTGTCGAGCTGCTGGACGGTGGCCGCCTGGTGCTGGGCCATGTGCGCGGCGAGCTCCTGGCGCGTGGCCTGGGCGCTGTGCTGCAGTTCCAGCCGCAGTTCGCGCTCGACGCGTTCGAACTGCTGGCCGTTGCCGTCGCCGTTGCCACCGAGGCCGCGGCCGCGCAGCAGCACCAGGACCTGCAGCGCGATCACGGCAAGGAGCGCGATCGCAAGGACGGCGAATTGGAGGGTGCTCATCTCAGTCGGCCTTGTTGCGCATCCAGTCGGCGGTCTGGTAGAAGGACTGCATCAGGCGCAGGCGCAGGTCGTCGTCCATGCCGATGTCTTCCATGGCCCAGGCCATCGCGCGCAGCCACTGGTCGCGCTCGCTGGTGCCGATCGCGAACGGCAGGTGGCGCGCGCGTAGGCGCGGGTGGCCGTAGCGTTCGATGAACAGGTCGGGCCCGCCCATCCAGCCGGACAGGAACATGAACAGCTTCTCGCGCGAGCTGTCGTTCGGTTTCGGGTGCATTGCGTGGATGCCGGCGAATTCCGGCTCCAGTTCCATCAGGTCGTAGAAGCGGTCGACCAGTTCGCGCAGGCGGCTTTCGCCGCCGATGATTTCGTACAGGGTTTGGTTCTCGGACATCCCGTCATCATAACGTAGGGTGGGCACTTCGTGCCCACCCGTGAACGATGAATATCGTCAGCCCGCCTCGCGCAGCGTCTGCAGCGGCGGCTGGCGCAGCACGGCGCGCAGGCCGAACCAGCCGCCCACCAGCGCGCAGGCCACGCCGGCCGCGATGCCGGCCATCCAGACGCCCGGTTCGAAGGTCCAGGGGAACTTGAACTGGTACTCCGCCAGCGCCCAGCCGAGCGCCGCCGCGCCGGTCGCGGCCAGCAGGCCGGCCAGGCCGCCGACCAGCATGAACTCGATGCGCTGGGCTTGCGCCAGCTGCTTGCGGGTGGCGCCCAGGGCGCGCAGCAGGCCGGCCTCGCGGGTGCGCTCGGCTTGCGATCCCATCAGCGCCGCGTACAGCACCAGCACGCCCGAGGCGAGCGTGAACAGGAACAGGAACTCGACCGCCACCACGACCTGGTCGACCACTTCCTGCACCTGGCGGATGATGCCGCTGACGTCGATCACGGTCAGGTTCGGATAGGCGCGCGCGAGCCGGCTGGCCAGGTTGGCGCCGCGCTCGGGCAGGTGGAAGGCGGTCATGTAGGTTGCCGGCGCATTCGCCATCGCCTGCGGGTTGATGATGACGAAGAAGTTGGCGCGCATCGAACCCCATTCCACCTTGCGCAGGCTGGTGACCCTGGCGTCCACCACCAGGCCCGCCATGTCGAAGCGCATCACGTCGCCCAGTTTCAGGCCGAGCGTGCGCGCGATGCCCTGCTCGACCGAGGCCTCGGCCACACCCGGCGCATCCGTGTACCACTTGCCGGCGACGATCTCGTTTTCCGCCGGCGGCGCGGCCATCGTCGACAGGTTGAATTCGCGGTTGGCCAGGCGGCGCGCGTCGTCGCTCGTATAGGTGTCGGCGCCCAGCGGCTTGCCGTTGACGGCGGTCAGGCGGCCGCGGATCATCGGATACAGCACCGGCGCCTGCACCCCGGCCTGGCGCAGCTGGCCCTCGACGCCCTGCTTCTGGTCGGGCAGCACGTTGATGATGAAGCGGTTCGGCGCATTTTCCGGCGTCGCGCGTTCCCAGGCGGCGACAAGGTCGCCGCGCACCACGGTCAGCAGCAGCAGCGCCATCAGGCCCAGCGCCAGCGACACCACCTGCACCACGGTGGCGCCGGGACGGCGCTGCAGCGAGGTGACCGCGAAGCGCCAGCCCTGATGGGCAAAGGCGCCGCGCAGGCGGCGCAGCAGGCGCAGGCAGAGCCAGGCGACCAGCGCGAACACGGCGAAGCCGCCCAGGAAGCCGCCGGCGGTGGTCAAGGCCAGCTTCGGGTCGCCCGCCTGCCACAGCAGCAGCGCGAGGAAGACGCCGGTGCCGAGGCCATAGGTGGCCAGCGCCATCGGCTGGGGCGCGGCCTGCTCGCGCCGCATCACGCGGTTGTGCGGCACGTTACGCAGTTGGAGCACCGGCGGCAGCGCGAAGCCGACCAGCAGCAGCATGCCGGTGGCGATGCCCTGCAGCGCCGGCAGCGGAGAAACGGGCGGCAGGTCCGCCGGCAGCAGCGTGCCGATCAGTTCGAGCAGGACGAAGTGGGCGCCGAAACCGACCAGCACCCCGAGCAGGCTGCCGGCCAGGCCGACCAGCGCGAATTCGATCAGGTACATGGCGCCGACCTGGTTCTGGGTCATGCCCAGGCAACGCAGCATGGCGCAGGCGTCGAGGTGGCGCTGCATGAAGCGGCGCGCCGCCATCGCCACGGCGACCGCCGCCAGCATCGCCGACAGCAGGCCGACCAGAGACAGGAAGCGGTCGGCGCGGTCCAGGGTGGCGCGCATCTCGGGGCGGCCGTTCTCCAGCGACTCGAGGCGCACGCCCTTGACGTTGTCGCGCTTGATGCGGTCGCGCAGCCAGTCGTCGAAGTCTTTCACGCGCGCCAGGTCGTTCTTCGAGGGCGCCGCCACCTGCACGCGGTAGGTCACGCGCGCGAAGTTGTCGACCAGGCCGGTCGACGCCAGGTCGGCCGCGTTGAGCATCACGCGCGGCGCAAAGTTGGCGAACGAGGCGCCGCGGTCCGGCTCGGCCGCGACCAGCTGGGCGATCGTGAAGCGGCGCTCGCCCAGCTGCAGGGTCCCGCCGACCTTGACGCCGATCGCCGGCAGCAGGTTGGCATCGACCCAGACGGTGCCGGGCGCGGGGATCGCGCGCGTCTTCGTGCCCAGTGCCTCGCTGGCATCCTCGGGGCTGGTCGTGACGCGCAGCTCGCCGCGCAGCGGGTAGCCGGCGGAAACCGCCTTGATCGACGCCAGCTGGGCCTGCGAATCATCGCCCTCCCCGCCTTGCGCCATGCTGGGGAAGGTGACCGTGTCGGCCAGCAGCAGCCCGCGCCGCGCCGCCTCCGCGCGCCAGGCGGCGGCGACCGGCTGGTCGGCGTTGATCACCAGGTCGGCGCCGAGCAGCTGGTTGGCGTCGCGGTTCAGCCCGGCGCGCATGCGGTCGATGAAGAAGCCGACCGAGGACAAAGCGGAGACGGCGACGATCAACGCCACCAGCAGGAAGCGCAGTTCGCCCGCGCGCCAGTCGCGCGCGGTCATGCGGAGGGACTGGATCAGCACGGACGTCTCCCGGTCATGCGGCGTGCGCGCCGGCGAAGAAGCGATCGACCTCGGCCAGGAAGGCGCGCTTCTGTTCCGGCTCGAGGAAGGCGGCGGCGAAGCTGTTGCGCGCCAGCTGGCGCGCATGCGATTCGTCCAGCGGCAAGGACTCGAAAGCGGCGACGAAGTTGTCGTTCATGTAGCCGCCGAAATAGGCCGGGTCGTCCGAGTTGACGGTGGCGACCAGGCCCTTGTCGAGCAGGGTGCGCAGGTTGTGCGAACCCATGACGTCGAACACGCGCAGCTTGATGTTCGACAGCGGGCACACGGTCAGCGCCATTTGCTCGCGCACCAGGCGCTCGACCAGCTCCGGGCTTTCGAGGCAGCGCACGCCGTGGTCGATGCGCTCGACATTGAGGATGTCGAGCGCGCTGTCGATGTAGGCCGGCGGGCCTTCCTCGCCCGCATGCGCCACCAGGTGCAGGCCGAGCTGGCGCGCACGTTCGAACACGCGCGCGAATTTCTCCGGCGGGTGGCCGAGCTCGGAGGAATCGAGGCCGACGCCGATGAACTTGTCGCGATAGGGAAGCGACTCCTCCAGCGTGGCGATGGCCTCTTCTTCCGACAGGTGGCGCAGGAAGCACATGATCAGGGAAGCGCTGATCGGCCCGTCCTGGCAGGCGCGCCAGATGCCGTTGACGACGGTCTCGAAGGGCACGCCGCGCGCGGTGTGGGTCTGGGGATCGAAGAAGATCTCGGCGTGGCGCACGTTATCGGCCGCGGCTTTCTCGAGGTAGGCGGCGGTCATGTCGTAGAAATCCTGCTCGGTCAGCAGCACGCTGGCGCCCGCATAATAGATATCGAGAAAAGACTGCAAGTCGGTAAAAGCGTAGGCCTGGCGCAACGCCTCGACCGAGGGATAGGCCAGCGCGACGCCATTCCTTTGCGCCAGCGCAAAGATCAGCTCGGGTTCCAGCGAACCTTCGATGTGGATGTGCAATTCTGCTTTCGGCATCTGTTGAATCGTGTGGCGCAGCTGCTCGGTCAGCATGTTTTTCTCTCCGGCTGGAAGTCGATGGATGGGACAAGATCGTGCAGTGTACCGCATGCCGGCGGCGTCGGTTTCGCTGGGGAAGAAGCGGCAAAACGAACAGCGAACCGGTATGCGAATCGCGTGCGCCGCGGGCAGCGCATATCGTGCACTATCGATTCAGGGCTTTGCCAACCCAGCAATAAGAAAGAAGAAAAATGGCGTATTCTGAGACGCGGCCCCACGCCGTTTTCGACCTGTCCCGGCGCACTTGCGCGGCACCGTCAATATGCGATTTTTAACCGTAAATCAAAGACTTAGCGGTAACGCGACAGTATGCACGAACTGCTTTGACTTCGAGAACCAATAGGCACATAATAAATTTCAGAAATACAAGAAGACCCTCCGACCACAATGGGAAATCCGGCCACGAGCCGCCTAGAACAAGAATGACCCGCCTGCGTCGCCGCCACCGCGGCGCTACCAGGGCGACCCGCCAATAAGGAAGTACGCCAAGAAAGAAAAACGGGGCTTGGGCAGCCGACATCGCTCGGACTGTCGTGACAGTGATCGTTGTTAGCAAACTAAAGGACATGCACATGACCATTTTTGACAACTACGCAGCCCGTTATGAGCGTACCCGCGAAGAAGAATATTCCCTCTCCGAGTACCTTGCCCTGTGCAAGAAGGACCCGCTGACCTATGCCAGCGCGCCGGAACGCATGCTCGCTGCCATCGGGGAACCCACGCTCGTCGATACCCGCCTCGACCCACGGCTGTCGCGCATCTTCGCCAACAAGGTCATCAAGATCTATCCCGCGTTCAAGGAGTTCTACGGGATGGAGGAAGTCATCGAACAGGTGGTCTCCTACTTCCGCCATGCCGCGCAAGGGCTGGAGGAGCGCAAGCAGATCCTGTATCTGCTGGGGCCTGTCGGCGGCGGCAAGTCCTCGATTGCCGAAAAACTCAAGCACCTGATGGAACAGGTGCCCTTCTATGCAATCAAGGGTTCGCCCGTGAACGAATCGCCGCTGGGCCTGTTCAACGAGGAGGAAGACGGCGTCATCCTCGAGGAGGACTACGGCATTCCGCGCCGCTACCTGCGCGCCATTCCGAGCCCCTGGGCGGTCAAGCGGCTGCACGAATTCGGTGGCGACATCAACAAGTTCCGCGTCGTCAAGCGCTATCCCTCGGTCCTCAAGCAAATCGCCATCTCGAAGACCGAGCCGGGCGACGAGAACAACCAGGACATTTCCTCACTGGTCGGCAAGGTCGACATCCGCAAGCTGGAAGATTATTCCCAGGACGATCCGGACGCCTACAGCTATTCCGGCGGCCTGTGCCTGGCGAACCAGGGCCTGATGGAATTCGTCGAGATGTTCAAGGCCCCGATCAAGGTGCTGCACCCGCTGCTGACCGCGACCCAGGAAGGCAACTACAAGGGCACCGAGGGCTTCGGCGCGATTCCCTTCGAGGGCATCATCCTGGCGCACTCGAACGAGTCGGAGTGGAAGAGCTTCCGCAACAACCGCAACAACGAGGCGTTCCTGGACAGGATTTATATCGTCAAGGTGCCCTACTGCTTGCGCGTGTCCGACGAGATCAAGATCTACGACAAGCTCATTCGCAATTCCTCGCTCGAGAAAGCCCCTTGCGCGCCGGGTACGCTGCGCATGATGGCGCAGTTCGCAATCCTGTCGCGCCTGAAGGACCCGGAAAACTCGAGCGTCTTCTCGAAGATGCTGGTCTACGACGGCGAAAACTTGAAGGACACCGATCCGAAGGCCAAGTCGCTGCACGAATATGTCGACTACGCGGGCGTGGACGAAGGCATGAACGGGCTGTCGACCCGCTTCGCGTTCAAGATCCTGTCGAAGGTCTTCAACTTCGACAACACCGAAGTGGCGGCGAACCCGGTGCACCTGCTCTACGTGCTCGAACAGCAGATCGAGCGCGAGCAATTCCCGCCCGAACTCGAGCAGCGCTACCACTCCTATATCAAGGAGCACCTGGCGCAGCGCTATGTCGACTTCATCGGCAAGGAAATCCAGACCGCCTACCTGGAAAGCTATTCCGAGTACGGCCAGAACATCTTCGACCGCTACGTGACCTTCGCCGACTTCTGGATCCAGGACCAGGAGTTCCGCGACCCGGACACCGGCGAGAGCTTCGACCGCGAAGCGCTCAACGCCGAGCTGGAGAAGATCGAGAAGCCGGCCGGCATTTCGAACCCGAAGGATTTCCGCAACGAGATCGTCAACTTCGGCCTGCGCGCCCGCGCCACCAACGGCGGCAAGAATCCGGCGTGGACCAGCTACGAGAAGTTCCGCACCGTCATCGAGAAGAAAATGTTCTCGAACACCGAGGAACTTCTGCCCGTTATTTCGTTCAATGCCAAGGCCAGTGCCGAGGACGCGACCAAGCACGCCGACTTCGTCGCGCGCATGGTCGAAAAAGGCTACACGGCCAAGCAGGTACGCCTGCTGTGCGAATGGTACCTGCGCGTGAGGAAATCCTCCTAAGCAAGGCCATTGAGTCAGGCCGGGTTGCGCGGGCCGGCAGGACCGCGCGCCTCCACCGGCCTCGACGCTGGAGGACATACGTCAAGCGCTGCCGGGAAGCATGCAAAGTCCGGTTCCGCGCATTTTTGACGACCCTGCCAGCCGTGCGCACCCCGCATGCGCACGGGGAGGATTAAGATAGGGGGACCGGGGCAGCATCCGGTCCGCCGCGAATTTGAGCAGGAGGCATGTTTTGACTTACCTCATCGACCGACGCTTGCAAGGCAAGAACAAGTCCGCGGTCAACCGCGAACGCTTCCTGCGCCGCTACAAGGCGCAAATCAAGGACGCGGTCGGCCGCGCGATCAAGGGCCGCTCGATCACCGACATCGAGAACGGCGAAAAGGTATCGATCCCGGTCAAGGACGTCAACGAACCCCACTTCGGCCACGCCCATGGCGGCGTGTGGGAAACCGTCAACCCCGGGAATACCGAATACCAGAAAGGCGACCAGTTCAACCGCCCGCGCAGTGGCGGCGGCGGTTCCGGACGCGGTCGTGCCGGCAACAGCGAACAGACGGTCGAGGACGACTTCATCTTCGAGCTGTCGCGTGAAGAGTTCATGAATTACTTCTTCGAAGATCTTGAACTCCCGAACATGGTCAAGACCCAGCTGACCCAGACCATCGACTTCAAGACCCAGCGCGCCGGCTACAACGTCTCGGGCACGCCCTCGAACATCCACGTGCTGCGCTCGCTGCGCGGCGCACTCGGCCGGCGCATCGCCGTCGGCGGGCCCAGCCGGCGCCAACTCGAGCGCGCCGAACAGGAATTGCAGGAACTGCAGGAACAGGAAGTGCCGGACAGCGACCCGCGCGTCGTCGAACTGAAACGCAAGATCCACCACTACCATACGCGCATCAACGCGATTCCCTTCATCGACCCGTTCGACCTGCGCTACAGCAACCGCATCAAGGTGCCGAAACCCAGCACCCAGGCGGTGATGTTCTGCATCATGGACGTTTCCGGCTCGATGGACGAAACGCGCAAGGACACGGCCAAGCGCTTCTTCATCCTGCTCTATTTGTTCCTGAAGCGTGTCTACGAACACATCGACGTCGTCTTCATCCGCCACCACACCGCCGCGGCCGAAGTCGACGAGGAAGAATTCTTCCACTCGCGCGAATCGGGCGGCACCGTGGTGTCCTCGGCCCTGCACCTGCTGCAGAAGGTCATCGGCGAGCGCTACGCCAGCTCCGACTGGAACACCTACGTGGCCCAGGCCTCGGACGGCGACAACTGGGACAACGATTCCGTGCTGTGCAAGCAGTTGCTGACCAACGGCATCATGCCGAAGGTCCAGTATTACACCTATGTCGAAATCACCGACGGACCGCCACAGAACCTGTGGGAGCAATACACCGAAGTCGCCTCGCACCACAGCAATTTCGCGATGCAGAAAATCGTGACGCCGGCCGACATTTATCCGGTCTTCCGCGAGCTGTTCAAGAAGCAGCCGAAGTAAGCCCTACTATATAAATAGGGACGCATATGCCAGACGATCGCACCAACCCCCGCGCCCTGCCCGAACAGTCGGAGTGGACCTTCGACCTGATCGAACAGGCGCACGAAGAAATCCGCCGGGTCGCCCGCCAGTTCGGCCTCGACACCTATCCCAACCAGCTCGAAATCATCACCGCCGAGCAGATGATGGACGCCTATACCTCGGTCGGCATGCCGGTGTCCTATAACCACTGGTCGTTCGGCAAACATTTCCTGACGACGGAAAAGAGCTACAAACGCGGCCAGATGGGCCTGGCCTACGAAATCGTCATCAATTCGAATCCCTGCATCGCCTACCTGATGGAGGAAAACAGCCTGACGATGCAGGCGCTGGTCATCGCCCACGCGGCCTATGGCCACAACTCTTTCTTTAAAGGCAACTACCTGTTCCGCACCTGGACCGACGCCGAGGCCATCGTCGACTACATGGTGTTTGCCAAGAACTATATTGCCGAATGCGAGCAGCGCTACGGGATCGACGCAGTCGAGGAATTGCTCGACTCCTGCCATGCGATCCAGAACTATGGCGTGGACCGCTACAAGCGGCCGGCGAAACTGTCGGTGGCCCAGGAAGCGGCGCGCCAGAAGGAACGCGAGGAATATGCGCAGTCGCAGGTGAATGCCCTGTGGCGTACCGTGCCGCGGCGCGAGGAGCAGGAGCGCGATGCGCCGCCACCGCGCTTTCCGCCCGAGCCCGAGGAAAACCTGCTGTACTTTATAGAGAAGTATGCGCCGCTGCTCGAACCCTGGCAGCGCGAGCTGGTGCGCATCACCCGCAAGATCTCGCAATACTTCTACCCGCAGCGCCAGACCCAGGTCATGAACGAAGGCTGGGCCACCTTCTGGCACTACACGATCCTGCAGCAACTATATAAAGAGGGGATCGTCGGCGACGGCTTCATGCTCGAATTCCTGCAAAGCCATACCAACGTCGTGTTCCAGCCGGCGGCAACCAGTCCTTATTATTCGGGCATCAATCCGTACGCCCTCGGGTTTGCGATGATGAGCGACATCCGGCGCATCTGCGAAAACCCGACCGAGGAAGACCGGGCCTGGTTCCCGGACATCGCCGGCAGCGACTGGATCAAGACGCTCGACTTTGCGATGCGCAACTTCAAGGACGAGAGCTTCATCGCCCAGTACCTGTCGCCCAAGCTAATCCGCGACTTCCACTTCTTCGCCGTGCTCGACGACGACCGCAGCGACAAGCTGACGATTTCGGCGATCCACGACGAGGCCGGCTACCGCTACGTCCGCCAGCAGCTTGCCGAGCAATACAATATAGGCAACCGCGAACCCAACATCCAGGTCTGGCAGGTCAATACCCGCGACGACCGCGCCCTGACCCTGCGCCATACCCAGTTCCAGCGCCGTCCGCTCAACGGCCAGGCGCAGGAAGTGCTCAAGCATGTCGCCCGCCTGTGGGGCTTCGACGTACGGCTTGAAACCGTGGATACCAGCGGTCACGTGGTCAGCTTCCTGGAATGCCGGCGCGAGAAACGTAACCGATGAATCGCAGCGGGCAAATTGCTCACGGGCACGACATGCTGTCCAGACGTGTCCGTAAGCAAGCTCTTCACTGAGCCATATCAAGAAATCGTCTTCCTATCACCCGGGCTCATACGCATGCCCCGTGTCCGCTACGGCTGTGTTATCTAACGCACGCCTCCTTTTGCCGAAACTGGCTATAGTTTGCAAAAAGCTCAGCATTGCACTATATGATATTTGCCAAGTGGCAAATTCGGCGTGCAAAATTTGGCAAACGCGCTGGTCTTTCCAGATGTTCTACAGTGGGGCAAGTATTTAGGTGCAATCTTGTAATTTTTGCTCGCTTTTAGGTGCGCTTTTTTGCACAACAGGGGTGCATTCGGATGAGCTGTATTGCTTGGATTTACAGGCAGTTACGAGCGTTTGAGGGCCTTAAAAATACCTGTGCAAAAAAGAATTCGTAGGTATAATTCGCCGATGTCCCGGATGCGGCCTTGTCTTTTCGTCGTGTTTTGTGGGTTTAGTAGCAACAAAAAGAGTTGGTATTGGAGAAAGCAGGCATGAATTTTTCACATGAGAAGGAACCGGGGAAGAATCTCACTGGTATCACCATTGTGGTCCTGTTGCACGTCCTGGTCGCCTGGGGGATCATCAATGGTCTCGGTACGAAGGTGATCACGAAGGTACAGGAAGCAGTGGAAACCAAGCTGATCGAAGAGGTGAAGCCGCCGCCACCACCGGAAACCCCGCCGCCGCCGCCGCCGCCGGAAATGAAGGCGCCGCCGCCGCCGTTCATCCCGCCGGTCGAGGTGCAAGTGCAGCAACCGCCGCCGCCGCAAAACGTCATCCAGGCAGCAACGAACACGCCGCCGCCGACGACGAACCTGGCCCCGCCAGCCCCGCCGGCACCGACGGCACCGCCGGCACCGGTAGCGGCTCCCGTGAGCAGCCCGGCAGTCGCGGACTTCAGCAGCTGCGCCAAACCGGAATATCCGAAATCGGCAGCACGTAACGAAGAAGAAGGTACGACCACGCTTTCGTTCCTGATCGGCGTCGACGGCCGCGCAATCGACTCCAAGATCACGAAGTCGAGTGGTTCGCGTGATCTGGACAGGGCAGCTCAGGCAGCCATCGGCAAGTGCCGCTTCAAGCCGGCAGTCGTCAACGGTCAGCCTCAGCAGTCATGGGCTCCAGTTCAGTACGTCTGGTCGCTGGACCAATAAACCGAGACAGAACACCGTCTCACATTATGATTTTCGTTGTCGTTTAGATCAGCGAACTGTCTATTTTATATCTCTGGAGGAAGCATGTTTAAGAATACCCGTTTGTCCGCTGTTCTGGCGGCTGTCCTGTTCTCGGTTACGGCGGCATCGGCCCTGGTGTCGGCACCGGCCTTCGCCGACGCACCGGCAGCAGGCGCAGAAGCTCCGGCGGCAACCGCTCCGGCCGACGCAGCCGCCGCTCCGGCAGCTGACGCAGCCGCCGCTCCGGCAGGCGACGCCGCTCCGGCCGCCGCCGCTGGCGACAAGGAAGAAGTCCACAACCCGTACGGCTTCCAGGCCATGTGGGAAGAAGGCGACTTCGTCAACAAGGGCACCATCATCATCCTGTCGCTGATGTCGATGGGTTCGTGGTACATCATCATCACCAAGCTGATCGACCAGTCGAAGATCATGCGCCAGTCGAAGGAAACTTCGCAGAAGTTCTGGAAAGCCAACTCGATCGCAGCCGGCTCGGCCCAGCTGAAAGAAGGTTCGCCGTTCCGCTTCATCGCTGAAACCGGCACCAAGGCAACCCAGCACCACGACGGCGCCCTGCTCGAGCAGATCGACCTGTCGACCTGGGTGACCATGCAGATCCAGCGCGCCGTGGACCGCGTCCAGTCGCGCCTGCAGGATGGCCTGTCGTTCCTGGCAACCGTTGGTTCGACCTCGCCGTTCATCGGTCTGTTCGGTACCGTCTGGGGCATCTACAACGCACTGACCAACATCGGTATGTCGGGTAACGCCTCGATCGACAAGGTTGCAGGTCCGGTGGGTGAAGCACTGATCATGACCGCCTTCGGTCTGTTCGTTGCAGTTCCGGCCGTTCTGGGCTACAACTGGCTGGTCCGTCGTAACAAGACCGCAATGGAAGACATCCGTTCGTTCAGCGCCGACGTTCACTCGGTCCTGGTGTCGGGCGCCATGTCGACCTCGGAAGCCGCTCGCGCTGCTTCGTCGGCCAAGAAGATCGGCTAATTCAGGCTGTCTTCACAAAGACTAGATTGGATAAATTATGGGAATGAGTGTCGGCTCCGATTCCGGAGATGATGATGCCGTGATGTCAGAAATCAACACGACGCCGCTCGTCGACATCATGTTGGTTCTTCTGATCATCTTCCTGATCACCAGCCCGGTGGTCCTGCAGCTGCAAAAGGTGAATCTGCCGGCAGAAACGAACCAGGTCACCAAGACTGCGCCGGAAGACATCAACATCACCGTCAACAAAGACGGCGAGATGTACTGGAACCAGACCCGCATCGCGAATACGGACGAGCTGTTCAAGTTCTTCGCGGAGCAGT
>NZ_DAMCPG010000049.1:0-33621 GCF_032106685.1 Massilia sp. | reverse complement strand
GGGCCGGCCGATCCAGCGTGCGCGACCCTTTCTGCGATTCGAGCAGGAACATCTCATCGGCTTCGGCGATGCCGGACAGCAGTGCCGGCCGATCGTGCCTGGCCCAGGCGAGAAAGCGGTGGCGCCAGCGGAAACTGGTGTTGCGGTGTACGCCAAGCGTCGCGGCGGAGGCACGCACCGATTGTGCCTCGAGCATGCGCTCGAGGTAATCGAGCCAGAGTCCCCGGTGGCGCAGGCGTGCCAGCGGCGTGCCGGTCAGGGCGCTGAAGGTCTTGCCGCAATTGCAGCAGCGGTAGCGTTGCAGGCCGCGGTCGCGTCCGTGCCTGTGATGCCGCTCGCCGCCACAGCCGGGACAGGCGCGCCGGGACGATGTGGCCGCCTCGATCACTGCGCGCAGCCGGTCGAGGCCGAGCGCGGGGCTTAGCCGCGCCAGCAATTGCCGCCGCTGGCCCTCGCTCAGCAGGCTCACGCCGTCGATCCACCGCTTGAACTTTACCGCCTGCATGGTCGCCTCGTCGCCGGTCCGGATACATGCTCAGACCACGCCCCGGCTCCACAGTTCAGTTAACCCAACAGGTAACGGTGACAGCGCCAAAAATTTTCAGCGAAAGCGCGACGGGTCCATGCGCAGCCCGGCGCCGACCACGCCGTAGCCCAATGCATCGCGCGCCGCGGGCTCGGGACGCACCGCCTGCCGCGCCAGTGCCGCCACTGCCTCGGTGGCGCCCTGGCGGTCCGGACGCGGCAGCCGCGCCGACAGCAGCGCCGCCACCAGGGGCGCCGCGAACGAGGTGCCGCGCACCTGACGGTACGGCGGCTTGCCCGGCGCGGCGCTGACCATTTGGCTGCCGGGCGCGGCGAACATCACCTGCGGCCCTTGCGCCGCCTCGGGCAGCGCACGTCCCTGGCGGTCGACGCCGGTCACGCCGACCACGCCGGGATAGCTGGACGGGTACAACGGCGGCGCGGCCGGGCCGTCGTTGCCGACGGCGGCCACCAGCAGGTGCCCGCGCGCCACCATCGCCGCCACCGCGCGCCCGAGCGTCGCGTTGGCCGGCCCGACCAGGCTGATGTTCACCACGCCCACCTGCCGGCGCGCCATCCAGGCCAGGGCCGCGACGATGCGCTCGGCCGAGCCGCCGGTCGGGCTGTCGCAATAGATGTCGGCGGCGTACAGGCGCGCTGCGGGTGCGGCGCCTTCGAAACGGCCGGCGCGGCCGACCATCAGCGCCGCCACCGCCGTGCCGTGCGGCGCCGGGTGGGTGGCGCCGTCGCAGCCGAAGCGCTCGATCGCGCTGTCCTCGAACACCGGGTGGCTGGCGTCGACGCCGCTGTCGATCAGGCCGACCACGCCCGCCGCCGCGGCGCCATCCGGAACGCCGCCGCTACCGCTACCGCTGCCGCTATATAAATGGTTGAAGTCGTAGACGCCGCCGGGGTCGAGCGCGCGCAGGCGTTCGATCGCGTCGGCGGTCGGCAGCCCTTCCGGCGCCCGCAGCACGACCAGCGCTTCGCCCAGCTCCTCGAAACGCTGTTCGCGCAACACCGTCATGCCAAGCGCAAGGGCCGCGCGCAGCGCCTCGGGACTGGGCGAACCGGCCAGGATTTCGCGCCGCACGGCGGGCGCGCCGCGCGGATCGGGCTCGACCAGGGCCGGATGGCGTTCCAGCAGCCGGCGTACCTGCTCCAGGCGCAGGCTGGAAAGGTCGCCGGGCACGGCGCGGTCGAGCAGGCGCTCGGCCGGCCGGGTCAGCTGCTCCAGGCCCGGCTGGCCCATCTGCGGCAGGTTCAGGGAAGGCAGGCGCAACTGCGCGGCGGCCGGCGCCGACCAGCAAGCGGAGAGCGCGGCGCTTAGCATCAGCGAAGGAAACAGTCGGCATCGGGTCATGGTCGCGATCATAAAACAAGTTTCTTCATGAAAAACGTTTGAGGGATGGAATAAAATCCCTGCTGCGGTCGTTATTCCAATCTGAACCACACGATGCCAGCCACGCCATCCACATGCTTGCCACCGATCTTGCCGCCCTGCTGCCGCGCCTGCGCCGCTTCGCCCGCTCCATCACTTTTCACCGGGAAGATGCGGACGACCTGGTCCAGGTCGCGATGGAGCGCGCACTCGGCCGCAGCGAGCAGTTTACCGAAGGAACGCGGCTCGACAGCTGGATGTTCCGCATCGTAAAAAACGCCTGGATCGACGAGGTGCGCAGCCGCGTGCGCCGCGACCAGGTCTTCGCGCCCGAGGAGGAAGGCGAACAGGTCGGCGACGATTCCGCCGAAGCGCACCACCAGCGCCTTGCGGTGCAGAAGGCCATGAGCCTGCTGTCCGAGGAGCACCGGCTGGTGGTCGGCCTGGTCCTGGTCGACGGCATGTCCTACAAGGACGCCGCCGAAGCGCTCGAGATCCCGATCGGCACCCTGACCAGCCGCCTGGCGCGTGCCCGCGAAGCCCTGCAAAAACTGTTGTCCGACGAGACGAGGACCGTGACATGAACTTTTCCGACGAAACCCTGATGGCCTATGCCGACGGCGAACTGGACCCGGCCCAGCGCGGCGCCATCGAACGCGCAATGCGCGCCGACCCGGAGGTGGCCGCCGCCGTCGAGCGCCACCGCGCCCTGCGCGCCCAGGTGGCCGGCGCCTACGCCGGCGTGCTGGACGAGCCGGTGCCCCAGCGCCTGCGGCAGCGCGCGGCGCCGAGCATCGTCTCGCTCGATGCCGCCCGCGAAGCGCGGCGCCAGGCTGCCGCGCAGTCGGAGGCGACGGCGGCTGCGCGGCTGGCTGCGAAGCCGGCCGCGCCGGGGCGCCGGACCTGGGCCCGCTGGGGCGCGATCGCCGCCTCGCTGGTGGCCGGCGTGCTGGTCGGGAGCGCCTGGCTGGGCGGCACGGGCGAACAAGCCTGGGTCAGCGCCGACGCCCAGGGCCGACTGATGGCCGGCGAGGCGCTGGCGGAGGCGCTGACGACCCAACTGGCCAGCGAACCAGGGCAAGGGCCGGTGCGCATCGGCACCAGTTTCGCCGCCCGGGACGGCGCGTATTGCCGCAGTTTCCAGCTGCGGGGCAGCGCCGGCCTGGCTTGCCACCAGGGCAACGACTGGCGCATCCCGGTCTTCAGGGAAACCACGTCCGACACGACCGAATACCGGCAGGCCGCCAGCGAGATGCCGGCGGCGGTGCTGGAAGCCATCGACGAGCGCATCGCCGGGCCGGCCCTGGACGCCCAGGCCGAGCGCGCGGCGCGCGAGCGCGGCTGGAAACGCTGAGCGGCGCGGGCCGGCTGCGAACGCCAGGGGTCGGAAGCGGGCCGGCCGGCAGCCCCTGCGCCGGTGCTATACAATCAAGTTGGCGCGGCGCCCAGGAATGCGCTGCCAACTTATTTTGGAGAAATCATGTCGGGCTATAGCATCAACATCGAACAAAAAACGCTCGCGGGAAATAACTTCCGCGAAGTCCTGTACACCACCGAGCGCAGCCAGCTGGTGATCATGACCCTGCAGCCGGGCGAAGAGATCGGCCTCGAGCACCATACCGGCCACGACCAGTTCATCCGCGTCGAGGCGGGCGAAGGCGTCGCCATCCTGGACGGCGAGCAGCATGCCCTGGAAGATGGTGTCGCCGTCGTGATCCCGGCCGGCACCGAACACAACGTCATCAACACCTCGCAGACCGAGCCGATGCGCCTGTACACCCTCTACACCCCGCCCGAGCATCCGGACGGCATCGTGCACGCGACCAAGGCGGAAGCGGACGAGTACGAAAAGACCCACCACGCCGAGTAAAACAATGTAGGGTGGGCACATCGGCCCGGGCCGATGTGCGCACGCGGGGATCGTTGGCGGCGAGATCATCGTCACCGGTACGCGAACCATGACGATCCCCGCGTGGGCGGCCGCGCAGCGGCCGCCCACCCTATCGGCTGGCCCGTGCTTCCAGCAGCGCGCGTTCCTGCGCATTCGCCGTCATCGCCGCCGCCCGCAGGAACTCGGCGCGCGCCTCTTCCCGTCTTCCCAGTTTTTCCAGCAGGTCCCCGCGCACGCTCGGCAGCCATTGGTAGCCGCGCAGCGCCGCGGTGCCCGCCAGCGCATCGACCAGCGCCAGGCCGGCCGCCGGCCCCTCGGCCATGCCGACCGCCACCGCCCGGTTCAGTTCGACCACCGGCGAGGGCATGACGCGGGCGAGTTCCCCGTACAGGGCGGCGATGCGCGCCCAGTCGGTCTGCGCGGCCGTGCGCGCCCGCGCGTGGCAGGCGGCGATCGCGGCCTGCAGCGCGTACGTGCCCGCCGCTCCGCCGAGCTGCTCCGCCCGCGCCAGGGCCGCCAGCCCACGCCTGACCAGGATCCCGTCCCAGCGCGAACGGTCCTGGTCGAGCAGCAGCACCGGGCGCCCGGCGGCATCGACCCGCGCCCCGGCGCGCGAAGCCTGCAATTCCATCAGCGCAATCAAGCCATGGGCTTCGGGCTCGCGCGGCGCCAGCGCCGCCAGCATCCGGCCCAGGCGCAGGGCTTCCTCGATCAGCGCCGGGCGCATCCAGTCCTCGCCGGCGGTGGCGGTATAGCCCTCGTTGAAGACGAGGTAGACCACCTCGAGCACGGACCCGAGGCGCTCCGCCAGCTCGTCGGGCGGCGGCAGTTCGAATGGGATCCTGGCCTGCCTCAGGGTGCGCTTGGCGCGCACGATGCGCTGGGCGACGGTCGGCTCGGGCGCCAGGAAGGCGCGCGCGATCTCGTGGGTGGACAGGCCGCCGACCAGCTTCAGGGTCAGGGCCAGCCGCGCCTCCTGCGACAGGACCGGGTGGCAGGCGATGAACATCAGGCGCAGCAGGTCGTCGCCGAGGTCGTTGCGGGCGTCGTCCAGGCTGTCGACAAAATCGGGCACGTAATGGGCCTCCTGCGCTTCCAGGTCGAGCCCGATCGCGCGCAGCTTTTCCTGGAACAGCTTGTCGCGGCGAAGGCGGTCGAGCGCGGCGTTCTTCGCCGTGCGCATCAGCCAGGCGCCGGGATTGTCGGGAATGCCGGACGCCGGCCAGGTTTCCAGGGCGGCGACCAGGGCGTCGCCGGCCAGTTCCTCGGCCAGGCCGACGTCGCGCACCAGGCGCGCGACGCCGGCCACGATCTTTGCCGATTCGATGCGCCAGACCGCGCCGATCGCCCTGTCGACGTCCTGGCGCATCAGGCCTGGGGCGGGACCGCGTTCGGGTCCATGTACATCAGCTCCCAGACGTGGCCGTCGAGGTCCTCGAAGCCGTGGTAGACCATGAAACCGTAATCCTTGCGCTCGTTCGGCGCCCGGCCGCCGGCGGCAACGGCCTTGGCCACCAGGGCGTCGACTTCCTCGCGGCTCTCGCAGGACAGGCAGGTCAGCACCTCGGTGCTGGTCCTGGCGTCGGCCACCGGCTTCTGCGTAAAAGTCTGGAAGTAGCTTTCCTGCAGGAGCATCGCGTAGATGTGCTCGCCGATGACCATGCACAACGCCTTGTCGTCGCTGAACTGGGGGTTGAAGGTGAAGCCGAGGCTGCCGAAGAATGCGCGCGTCCGGTCGATGTCCCTGACCGGCAGGTTCACGAAAATCTGCTTGTGCATGTCTTTCCCTTTCTGGACCGTGATTGTCGAAATGCCGCTTCAAGCCTGCGACTGGGCGCCCGCTTCGAGTTCGCGGAAGCGCTCGAGCGCTTCGGTCTGGGCGAAGTCGTCGAGCTCGAACACCTGGCGCACCTCGATCTCGGCGTCCATGCCTTCGCCGCGCGGGTTCGGGAAGCGGCGCGCCCATTCCAGGGCTTCCTCGCGCGAGCGCACCCCGATCATGGTGTAGCCGCCGATCATTTCCTTGGACTCGGTGAAGGGCCCGTCGACGACGCCGCGCTCCTTGCCGCTGTAGCGGATGCGCCAGCCGCGGCTGCTCGGGTGCAGGCCGTTGGCATCGAGCAGCACCCCGGCGCGCGCGAGTTCCTGGTGGTAGTCGCCCATCGCGTTGAGCAATTCCTCGCTCGGCATGACGCCGGCTTCGGACTCGGGACTGGCCTTGACGATGATCATGAAGCGCATGTTCGTTCTCCTGAAAGAAGCCGGCCCGGAGCGGACGCTCCGTGCAAACCGGTTTGCATTACCACGACGAACGGGCGGGCCGGGAATCGACACGCCATGCAAAAAATATTGTCAGCTCTCGAAACAGGGCGCGAGCGCGCGCACCTCGATGGTCGCCCACTCGGCCGCCGGACAGCGGGCCGCCAGCGCCAGCGCCTCCTCGCGGGTGGCGACGTCCACGTGATAGAAGCCGCCGATCATCTCCTTGGCTTCCGCGAAGGGTCCATCCACGACGCGCGCCTTGCCGCCCTCGACCGTCACGCGCGCCGCCTTCGACAGCGGCGCCAGCGACTGGGCGCCCAGCAGCACGCCCTCCTCGCGCAGCGCGTCGCCGAAACGCAGCATGCGCTCGTACAGCGCGCGCCCCTCCGGTTCGCTGCGCGTGGCGCGCTGGCCGACGGGTTCCTGGATCAGCAACATGTACGACATAAGCAAGGTCCTTTCGGAATCAAGTGTAAACACGGTCCAGGCGAGGCGCCGTGGCCGCCGCGCTAGCGGCGCTGGCTTTTCTTGGCGCCGGCGGCGAACATCTCGATCTTGCGCGTCGGGCCCGATACGATCAACAGGTCGGCCGGGAGGATCAGCGTCTCGGGCAAAGCATGCTGGAAATCCTCGCTGGCACGTTTGACCCCGACGACGGTGACGCCGAAGCGCGAACGGATATGCGATTCGGCCAGGGTACGATGGTATGTCTCGGCGGGTGCCTGGATCTTGGCGATGCCGAAACCGTCCTCGAATTCGATGAAGTCGATCAGGCGCCCGGTCACCAGGTGCGCCACCCGCGCGCCCATGTCCGCCTCCGGATAGACCACGTGGTGGGCGCCGATGCGCTGCGCGATCTGGCCGTGCTCGGGCGTCATGGCCTTGACCCAGATGTCCTTGATGCCCAGTTCGGTCAGCACCATCAGCGTCATCAGGCTGGCCGCGAGGTCGGAACCGATGCCGACGATCGCATGGGAAAAATCAGCCACGCCCAGCTGCAGCATGACGTTTTCGTTGGTCGAATCCGCCTGCACCGCATGGGTCAGCCGGTCTGCCCAGACCTGGACCAGTTCCTCCTTGAGGTCGATGCCCATGACGTCATGCCCGAGGCTGACCAGGGACTGCGCCACGGCGCCGCCGAAACGGCCGAGACCGATGACGACGACGCTGTCGCTCGCGGAAAATGCGAACTGTTCCGTAAAAATCCTACCCAACAATTGGATGCTCCTCCGGGTAACGGTAAGGCATGCGGCGCTCGCCCAGCACGAGTGAAGTGGCGAGCGTGATCGTGCCCACCCTACCGAAAAACATCAATAAAGTCAGCACCAGCTGGCCCGCGACGGGCAGGTCGGCGGTGATGCCGGTCGACAGGCCGACGGTTCCGAATGCGGAAATCACCTCGAAGATCACCTGGTCGGTCGGGAAATGCGACACGCGCAGCAGCAGCAAGGTGCCCAGCACCACCAGCAAGCTGCCGATCGCCAGCACGGTGATCGCCTGGCGCTGGGCCGAGGCGCCGAGGCGCCGCCCGAACGCTTCGGTATCCGTATGGCCGCGTATCTCGGCAACCACGAGCAGGACCAGCACGGCCACCGTGCCGACCTTCACCCCGCCCGCGGTACCGGCGCTGCCGCCGCCCACGAACATCAGGAAATAGTGCAAGGCCCAGGTCTCGGGCGTCAGTGCGCCGATATCGACGGCGTTGAAGCCCGCCGTGCGTGCCGACACCGAGATGAACATGGCATTGAGCAACTTCTCGACCGGCGAAAAGATGCCGAGGGTCCTGGCGTTATTCCACTCGAAGGCAAGCACGACGAGAAAGCCGACGAAGAGCAGGACCAGGGTGCCGGTCAGGGTCAGCTTGGTGTGCAGCGACCAGTGGCGGGGATCGCGGAACCGGTAGCGCAGGTCTTGCAGCACGGGAAAGCCGATACCGCCGATGACGATGGCCAGCATGATCGGCAGCAGGATCAGCGCATCGGCGGCGTAGCGCACCAGCCCGTCGGCGTGAATCGAAAACCCGGCGTTGTTGAAGGCGGATACGGCATGGAACAGACCGCTCCAGGCGGCCTCGTCCCAGCTGATGCCGTAGCCGACACGCAGCCGCAGGGTCAGGATGGCGGCGATGATCAGCTGGGAAATCACGGTCACCGCCAGCACCAGCCGGGCCACGCCCGATATGTCGCCCAACCCGAGCGATCGGGTTTCGGCCTGGGTGATCAGCCGCGTGCGCAGGCGCGGCGAGCGGTTGACCATCAGGCCGAGCAGCGTCGCCGACGTCATCATGCCGAAACCGCCGAGCTGGAACAGCGCCATGATCGTGCCCTGGCCGAAGGCCGACCAGTAGGTGCCGGTGTCGACCACCACCAGACCGGTCACACATACCGCCGAGACCGAGGTGAAGAAGGCGACCATCCATGGCGTGGCCTGGTGATCCGGCCGGGCAGCCGGTAACATCAGAATCAATGTGCCGATAACAATCGCAAGCAGGAAACCCAAGGCCACGGCCCGGGCGGGATGGAGGACGGCTTTCACAGGTAACCTTGGTTCGGCAGGCAGTCGTGGATCGCGTTCTTGCCCACTCGCCCTTGCAGTGATTATAACTGAGCAAGGTGACCTGGAGCGTCATGCCCAGCGCCGGCCGCCAACCGCTTTCCCTTTGCAGTTCAGAAATACTTGGACAGGTAAAACGCCCCGGAATCCGGGAACACCGTCGCCACCCGCGCTCCCTGCAGGCGCGGCAGCAAACGGGCGATGCCGGCGCTCACGCAGCCGCTCGATCCGCCGGCCAGGATGCCTTCCTCGCGCGCCAGGCGCTGGACCCAGGCCAGGGCTTCCTCGTCGGGCACCTGCACCACGTCGTCGACGACGGCCGGATCGAAACTGCACGCCGGCTGGCGCTTGCCGACGCCCTCGACCACGGTGGCGAACTGTCCGTCCGGTTTCTGGTCTGTGATTAGATGGCGGTAGGCGGAGTGCAAGGGCTCGACGCCGATCACGCGCACGCCGGGGTGCTGCTCCTTCAGGTAGCGGCCGATGCCGGATATCGTGCCGCCGGAACCCACGCCGCAGACGAAAACATCGATCTCGCCGGCCAGCTGGCGCCACAGTTCGGGGCCGGTATCGCGGTAATGCGCCTCGCGGTTCAGCGCCGAGCGGTACTGGTCGAGCTGGAAGGCGCCGGTGTCGCGCGCGATCTCCTCGGCCGCCGCGTGATAGTCGGGACCACCGTCGACGCTGCAGGGATGCACGCGGGCGCCATACGCGGCGATGCGCTTCTTCTTTTCGCAGCTGGTGGTCGCCGGGACGGTGACGTCGCAGTCCAGCCCGTAGACGGCGCTGGCCATCGCCAGCGCCGCGCCGGTGTTGCCCGACGAACTCTCGACCACGCGCCGGGTGCCGGCGGGCATGCCGCGCAACATGTGGCGCACCATCCTGTCCTTGATGCTGCCGCCGGGGTTCATGTATTCGAGCTTGGCGACAACCTGGGCGTCGGGAAAGACGCGCCCGAGCCGGACCACCGGGGTATTGCCAATCGCGTCCATCACGGATTCTCTGACCTGGTTATGCACGCTTTTCCTCCAAAGAAATTGCGAAAAGAAGATATTGAAAATAGTTGCCGAAAAGCAAGCCTAGCATGGACGCGAAAATCGTGTCGTCGGATTGAATCCGCACGCCGTCCGACTCTTCCTACAGGCGCATCGCCCGCTCTCCTATTGTTCGTGGACAGGCGCCAGTTACCATCGAAGCATCGACACGTGAACGCAGGAGGCGAGAATGGGCGAGAACAAAGGCCACGGCATGAAAGGCAACAATTACGACGAACTGAGCGGGGTCGGCACCAGCAGCGCCGGCATCACCGGCACCACCGGCAACCTGAACAACGGCGTGCGCGACGGCGGCATCGGCAAGCCCTCGGCACGCGACGCGGGCAACCGCGCCGGCAACCGCCAATCGGCCGAGCTGGACGACGACGTCACGCCGGCGCTCGGCACCGGCACGCGTGGCGGGGCCGGCAACAGGCAGAGCCCGCAGTCGCAGTCGCAGCAATCGGGCTCGCGGCAGTCGGGTTCGCAACAATCCGGCTCGCAGCAATCCGGCTCGCAGCAACCGGGCTCCCGGCAGGGCCAGTCGCAGCAGTCCGGCGCGCAGGACCAGCAGCTCGGACGTAGCCTCGACCAGGACGTGATGGGCAAGGAGCAGTAAGCCCGCCGGCGGCGCAGCGCCGCCGCCGGTGACACCTTCAGGCGCGGGCGCCCCGGCATCAGCCGGCGCCTGCGCATTTCCGCGCCCTGCTTCCTGCGGCGGGCGCGACCTGACAAAGCTCCCCGATGCGAATACTGCTGCGCAGCCTCGTCCTGATCGCCCTGTTCGTCGGCGCCTATGCCCTGGTCGGCCCCTACGTGAAGAACATGTTGTATGCGATGCGCCTGGCTTCCCTGCCGGCGCCGACCAGCCTGCCAGTACCGGTGCGCGGCGTGCAGGAACGCGCGCTGCGCGACACCTGGGGCGGCGCCCGCGGCGGCGGCCGCAAGCACGAGGGCATCGACATCTTCGCGAAACGCGGCACCGCCGTGATCTCGAGCACCGAAGGGGTGGTGCTGCGGGTCGGCACCAACCGGCTCGGCGGCCAGGTGGTCTGGGTGCTCGGCCCCGGCGGCCAGCGTCATTACTATGCCCACCTGGACCGCTACGCCGACATCGAGAACGGCCAGCGGGTGCGCGCGGGGACCATCCTCGGCTACGTCGGCACCACCGGCAACGCGGCTGGCACGCCGCCGCACCTGCACTACGGCATCTACGAGGCCGGCGGCGCGATCAATCCCTATCCGCTGTTGCGTTCGAGGGCGCCGGCACGCCAGGCCACCCCTGCGCGCTGAACGTCGGGCCGCTCCTTCCGGCGGCGACAACGATTCCACGCCTGTGATGTAATGAATTCATGACCACTGCACAGGAGAAGCCGATGCAAGCGCAGGAACCGCCCCGCCCCGCCAACCCAAGCGAACTCGACGAGGACACCCTGGCCTTCGTGCGCCGGGTGTTCCAGCACGCACGGACCGGCGAAGCCGGGGAACTGGCGACCCTGCTCGGCCAGGGCCTGCCGCCGAACCTGCGCAACGAACGCGGCGACAGCCTGCTGATGCTGGCCTGCTACCACGGCCATCCCGATGCGGCGCGGGTGCTGCTCGAACACGGCGCCGACCCGGAGCTGTTGAACGACGCCGGCCAGACCCCGCTCGCCGGCGCCGCCTTCAAGGGCGACCTGCCGGTCGCCACCCTGCTGCTCGACAGCGGCGCCCAGGTCGACGCCGCCGGCCCGAACGGCAAGACGGCGCTGATGATCGCCGCCATGTTCAACCGCGTCGACATCGCCCGACTGCTGCTGGCGCGCGGCGCCGATCCGCTGGCGCGCGACGCGGCCGGGATCTCGGCCAGGGAAGCGGCGGCGAAGATGGGGGCGGATGATGCCGTGGCGCTGCTCACTGCGGTGACTGAAGAACGGTAAACGTGAGCTGACCCGTAGGGTGGACGGCTGCGCCGTCCACGCGTTCAGCCGACACCCGATCAGCCATGCCGCATCCGGCGTCCTGGTTACCTAAAACGCCCCCACGTAATTCTCCGCCAGCGCCATGCTCATTGCCCGCGAGGCCACCACATTCTCCAGTTCGGCGCGCTGCACCTGGCGCTCGAAGGGCGAGGCATCGGCAAAGGTATGCAGCATGCGTGTCATCCACCACGAGAAATACTCGGCACGCCAGATGCGCTTCAGGGCCTGTTCCGAATAGCGGTCCAGCCCGTCCTCGTTGCCCTTCTTGTAGAAGCCCTCCAGCGCCTGCGACAGCAACTTGACGTCCGAGATCGCCAGGTTCATGCCCTTGGCCCCGGTCGGAGGCACGATGTGGGCGGCGTCGCCGGCCAGGAACAGGCGCTTGTGGCGCATCGGGGCGCACACGAAGCTGCGCATGCCGATGATCCCCTTCTGGAAGATGCGTCCCTCGTTGAGCTTCCAGCCGTCGTTGTGTTCGAGGCGGGCGTGCAGCTCGGCCCAGATGCGGTCGTCCGACCAGTTGTCGACGTGGTCCCTGGGGTCGCACTGGAAGTAGAGGCGCTGCACCGTCGGCGAGCGCGTCGACACCAGGGCGAAGCCGCGCTCGTGCTGGGCGTAGATCAGCTCACTTGATGACGGCGCCGACTCCACCAGGATGCCGAACCAGCCGAAGGGATAGGTGCGCTGGAAGTCCTGGCGCACGCCCTCGGGAATCGCCGGACGCGACACGCCGTGGAAGCCGTCGCAGCCGATGATGAAATCGGCCTCGACGCGCCGGGCCTCGCCCTGGTGCACGAAGGAGACGGCGGGACGCTCGCTTTCCATCCCTTGCAGCGCGACCTCGCTCGTCTCGAACAGGATCTGCCCGCCGGCGGCCAGGCGCGCCGCGACCAGGTCGATGATCACTTCGTGCTGCGGATAGACGGTGATCGCCTTGCCGGTCAGCTCGGTGAGGTCGATGCGGTGGCGGCGCCCCCCGAAGGCGAACTCGACGCCGTGGTGCAGCGCGCCTTCCTTGCGCATGCGCTCGCCGACGCCGGCATCCATGAGGATGTCCATGCTGCCCTGCTCCAGCACGCCGGCGCGGATCGTCGCCTCGATGTCTTGACGGCTGCGCGATTCGAGCACGACCGACTCGACGCCGTTCAGGTGCAGCAGATGGGAAAGCAGAAGGCCGGCCGGACCGGCGCCGACGATGGCGACCTGGGTGCGCATGATGTGAGTCTCCGTTTGTGTTTTGTATATCGCCATGCTAGTCGGCGTTCGATGCGATATGAATGGATCAAACCGGAAAAAACTTGTACTATTTTTGCACTTCTTCCGTTCAACTCCGTGAGCCGCCATGCCGACGCAGCACGCCGCACTACCCGCCCGCATCCCGCAGTTCGCCCTCTACGGCGAGCTGACGCGGGGCACGGACGCCGAGGGCGTGCACGTCGAGCTGATCGAAACGCGCAGCCGCAAATACGACTGGCATATCGACACCCACACCCACGCCGGCCTGTTCCAGGTACTTTTTTTACTTGGCGGGCAGGTCCGCGCGAATATCGACGGCGCCCTGTGGGAATGCGCGGCCCCGGTGGCGCTGACCATCCACCCTGGGTTGCCGCACGGTTTCGATTTCTCGGAAGAGGCGCACGGCTACGTGCTGACCATCGACCAGAACATGCTGTTCGCCGCCGCCGGCCACGAGGGCGACCTGTTCTCGCCGCTGTTCGTGCAGCCGCTGGCCATTGGCCTGGGCCCGGCGCCGGAACTGCGCGAGCGCATCGAGGCCCTGCTGCACAACCTGATCCTGGAAGCGGCATGGCCGCGCCAGGGCCACACCCTGATGCTCGAGTGGCTGGCGCGCAGCACCCTGTTGATGCTGGTGCGCGCGCATGCCGAACGGCGCATCGCCGACACTTCGGGACGCGGCGACTTCGAGCTGTTCAGCCGTTTCCGGGTCGCGGTCGAGCGCCACTACAAGGAGCAATGGCAGGTCGGCCGGTACTGCGACCTGCTGCGGGTGGCGCCGACGCGGCTGAACCGCCTGTGCCTGAAATTGTCGGGCAAGTCCGCCTTCGAGATCACCCAGGACCGCCTGATGCTGGAAGCCTGCCGCAAGCTGACCTACGTGCCGGCGCCGATCGCCAGCATCGCCTACGAGCTGGGCTTCCAGGACCCGGCCTATTTCAGCCGCCTGTTCAAGAAGCTGGTCGGGGTGACGCCGAAGGAGTTCCGGCAGCAGACCCAGGCGGGCGCGGCGGAGGTCTTCGCCCACACCGAACGCCAACCATGAGGACGTACGTGACATGCCCGACATCTTCCCGGTCTTCGCGCTGCTCTTCGCCGGCATCGCCGCCCTGCTGTTCTTCGCTCCCGAGCGGCGCATCCTGAACTTCGTCGACTACGGTGACGCCGAGGCCGTGCGGCGCCTGAACCGCTATGCCGCGCCGCGCATGCTGGTCCCGGCCGTGGTCAACGTCGGCTGCGCCGTCACCGCCCACCTGCATCCGGCACTGTCGCCGCCGCTCGTCTTCCTGACGCCGCTGTCCGTGCTGTGCGTCGTGGTGTGGGTCGGCCTCGGCGCGGGCCGCATGCATCGCCCGCGCTGAGCTCCCGTTCGCACTGATAAAACGCATTGCCCTGCCACGCCGCCGGCATATATACTCCATATATGGATCATATATAGGAGGCACCCATGGGCATCGTAAACATCGACGACGAACTGCACGACCAGGTCCGCAAGGCCAGCACGGTCGGCAACCGCTCCATCAACGCCCAGGCCGCGTTCTGGATCAGGATCGGCATGCTGTGCGAACTGAACCCGACGCTGAGCTTCAACGAGATCGTCGTGCGCGAACTGCGCGCCGCCGGGGTCGAGGCGCCGCCCATGGCGCGGGCGGCATGATCAAGCGGCCGGAAGAAATCGCGCTGCTGGCCGAATCGGGCCGTCTGCTGGCCAGCGTCTTCGCCCATCTCGACGGCCTGGACCTGATCGGCATGTCGACCATGCAGGTGAACGACCTGGTCGAGCGCTACATCGTCGACGAACTGCAGGCCCGCCCGGCGAGCAAGGGCCAGTACGGCTTCGCCTACGTGCTCAATTCCTCACGCAACAGCGTGGTCTGCCACGGCGTGCCGTCGACCACCGAATTCCTGCGTGACGGCGACATCGTCAACCTCGACATCACGCTGGAAAAGAACGGCTACATCGCCGACTCCAGCAAGACCTACCTGGTCGGCGACGTGCCGGCCGCGGCGCGGCGGCTGGTGCGGGTCACCTACGAGGCGATGTGGGCCGGCATCCAGGCGGTACGCCCCGGTGCCACGCTGGGCGACGTCGGCTACGCGATCGCGCGCCACGCGCGCGAGCACGGCTATTCGGTGGTGCGCGAATACTGCGGGCACGGCATCGGCCGCGAGATGCACGAGCCGCCCCAGGTGCTGCACTGGGGCCGGCCGCGCACCGGCATGCCGCTGCGCGAAGGAATGGTGTTCACCATCGAGCCGATGCTGAACCAGGGCCGCCCTGAAGTGCGCGACGAAGACGATGGCTGGACGGTGGTCACGCGCGACGGCGGCCTGTCCGCGCAGTTCGAGCACACGGTGGCGGTGACGGCCACGGGCGTGCGCGTGCTGACGCTGCGCGCCGACGAGCGCGACCTGGGCGCCGCCTGAGCGCCGCCTGACGGCAGCGCAGGAAGCGCGCGGCCGCGCGGGTCCGGCGCATTCCGCCAGGCGGCAACCACCCTAGCGTCCACGGCAGGCGAAGCCGTATTTGGTCATGCTGCAGCCCTGCTTGATGCACTGGGTCGCGTGATAGCCGTGGGCCCGGCATGCCTTCAAGGTTTCCGACAGCGAGTCTTCCGCACCGAGCGGTGCTTCTTTCGGCGCGGCCGATGCACGCGCGACCTGGCGCACCGGCTCGCGCTGGCGCGTTTCCTTTGCCGGCACGGCCGCGGCGCGGGACGGCTTCGGTGGCGTCTGCGTCTTCGGCTTCGCTGGCGTCTGTGCTTTCGGCTTCGGTGGTGTCTGGCTCTTCGGCTTGGGCGATGACGCTGGCGGCGCTTCTTTCACGACGGCGGCAGGCTTCACGGGAGCGGCAGGCGCCGGGGCCGCGGACGGCGCTTGCACGGCGGCTGCCGCCTGGACCGGCAGTTCGCGCTTGACGGGAACGCCCGGCTGCTCTTCCAGCATCACGAGGGGCGGCACGGGCGTCGACGGACGGCGCGCGGCTGTTGGCGGCGCTGCGGCAGCGTCGACGCCGGCTTCCCGGGCGCTCTCTTGCGCGACGGGCGCCGGCGAAGCCAGGCCCTGGACCGGGCGCGGCTCTTCCTTCGTCGCGCCGGCGATCGCCGCCAGCGCTCCGGCATCGCGGCGCTCCTGATACCACCAGCGTCCTCCCACGACCAGCAGCACGGCCGCCAGCAGGCAGGCGGCCCAGGCCAGGTAGCGCGGCCCCGCGCGCCACGACCCGCGCGCGGCAGGCGTGAACGGTTCCGCCGCGGGCGCTTCTGTCAGGCTCGGTTGGGCCGCTAACGGTTCGGCAATGAACGGTTCGGCCGATTGCCGCGTGGGCGGGGTGAAATCGAAGCTTGGCTCGCGCGGCGCCGCAGCCCCGCGCAGCGGCATCGGCATCGGGTCGGGCTCGGATGGATGCGTGGCCGGCTGGGGCGTGGGCGCCAGCGACGGGATGGCCGGCTCGGCGCCGATCGCGGCCGGCGCCAGGGCAGGCTCCTGGCGTTCCCCCGGCGGCGCGAGCTGCGCTTCCAGGGCGGCCAATTCCTCCACCAGCCTGTCCAGTTCCTGGGCGGTCGATTCTTCCGCCAGCGGCGCCGGCGCCGCCTGTCCTGCCGCGTCCTCGGACGCCACCCTGGCCGGGTTCTGCCGCCACACAGCGCGCGACCTCGCGGCCGGCGCGTCCCCGGCAGGTGCGACAGGTGCTGCTTGTTGTTCCGCCTTCGGCGTGCCGGCCGCCTTGGGAGGCGTAAAGGAAAAATTAGCGCTCTGACCTATGTCTTCAAGCAATTGCGTCTTCATGATGTGCTACCCACTTCGCGTTCCAAGGGTAGAGCTTAGCGCCTTTTCAAGATATGGCTGGCGCGGTTTGTAAGCAGATGTGAGCCGGGGCCTCGAGGCGTGCCGGGCCAGGGGTGGAAGGCGACCGTCATGGCGGGCGATTGCAAGGGGCGAAAGCGGGGACCGGGCGAGCCGCTGCGCGCGCCGGAACCGGACACGGCCGCCTGCAAGCGCTTGCGGCGCGGCCCTGCGCTCTTAGTGCGCTGCGGCGCCGAGCCTGGTAAAGCGCAGCGCGCCCGAGTCCAGGCTGCCGGTCAGCACGGCGCTATCGAAATCCTCGCTCTTCGGCAATCTGCCCACCTGCACCAGATCGGGAATGCGGTCGCCGCTGACGTCGGCCGCGACCAATTGTCCGCCGCGCACCTTGTCGGCAAACCACATGAAGGCCTCGTCCGCCGTCTTCGCCACTTTCGGTCGTTTGAAAAAACCGGGAAACCGCTGCTGCCATTGGTCCGTGCAGCGGTTTCCGGAAATCGTCGTCACCAACAGCTCCAGGCCGGCGCTGGCCTGTGTGTCGGCACTGCCGCGGGATTCGAACTGCACGCGTGAAAATACCAGGTAGCCACGACCCGGCACCTTCGGGTCTTGCACATAGGCGACAGATCTTTGCAGCCAGGAACGATCGGCATGCGCAGCGCAGACCACCTTGTTCTCCGCTGGCTGTCCTTCCTTCGGGACCGCGCGAATGTGCACCGCAAATGTCTTCTTTCCGCTTTCCAGGCTGAGGAACGCGGGGCTGGGAGCGGCCGCGTCGAGCAGTATCGCAGGCTCCGATCGTTCGGAGAAGTCGGCCAGCTCGAGGATGTCGCGCTTGACGGCGGGTACGTCGGGCGTCGCCCCGAAAGCAAAGCGGCGCACGATGGCGGCGTTGCCGTAACCCTTGCCGTTGTCATCTTTCCCGCGCAGTAACCAGGTGACCAGCGTGCCATCCGGCCGCTGGGACACGGTGGGTGCGGTCACGTAATTCCGGTAGACGTTGCAGTCGCCAGCGCCCTTACCTTCCGCACAGGCGTCCGCCCTGACCGTGTACATGGGCGGCTTCTTCTTTTCGCCGAACACCTTCAGCTTCTGCGCGATCGTATCGAGTTCCAGGTCGACCAGGCATGCCCATTCCGAACCTGGAACACAACCATTTTTAGAGATCGCCGCCAGCCGCACCTGCCCCGGACGATCCATTCCCTGGATCGCATGGATTTCCGAGAAAAAGGCATCGATGTTGTCGGCGAAGGCGAACGCTGTCCTGGCGGCCTGGCCGTTTGCGGGAGCGCCCTGCTTCGCAAGCTCCCGAAGCGCCCTGCCCGACATGTCGCCCGAGACCACTTTCCAGTCGTCCCGCGTCGCTTCGCCGGGCGGCAGCAATGCGAGCCGTCCTCCGGTCTCGTTCAGGCTCAGGCGCTGCCACCAGACCAGCCATTCCTTCCCCCCGGGGGCTTCGCGCACGACCAGGGGCGGGACCGTGATGAAGTCATGTGCGCCGCGCACGTCGATCGGACTCTTGGAAAGCGGCGTTCCGTCATGCGTCCAGCCCCGGATATGGACGATGCTGCCGGAAGGCCGCACATTGAACACGTAGGCCGCTTTCGGCAGGTGCCCGGCGCGCACCCAGTCCGCGGGGGCGTCCGCGATCTGCACGACCTCGTATTCCCGGGCACGCACCGGATAGGCATCGAATTCGAGGAAGGTCGATGCCGCTTCGTCCTCGGTCGCGCGGGCACGCCTGAACGGGGTAAAACCGCCGAGGCGTACTCCCAGGGTCAGCTTGCGCGCATCGGTCTCGCACTTGCCGACGACGGGATACCGGTTCACGTACTTGCAGATCCGGAAAGCATGCTGTTGCAGCAGGAAGTCGCAGTCCGCCTGGGTATATCCGTAGGTGGCGTTGCCGTGGCGATAGCAGTAATCGTGAAACACGCAGGCCTGGCGCATCTGCAGGGCAATCGGGGCCTGGGTCGCGCCACTGGTGAACGCCAGCGCCTGCGCTCCCGGCGGCAGGCTGCACCCCAGGCCGATTCCCTGGCCGCCGATCAACTGGACGCCGTCAGCCGAGGCAGGGATGGCATAGGCGGTCTGGGGCAATTCGTGGTCGTCGGAGCGCACCTCGTTCGCCAGCAAGGTGTCCGCGATGCTGCCGATGGGGCCGGCACAACCGACAACGGCCAGGAGAGTGACAAGGCCAAGCGTTGCAACACCAAACAAGATCTTTCTTGCTCGTATCATGATCGGCTCCACCAGGCGTGTTGTCTGACGACCTCAAAACTCTGCGACAGGCCGAGCCCGCTGTCAAACCCTTTGTGTCAATACAGCGAAAGCAGTGGCTTTTTTAACACTATTCCATTTCCTTAGAGCAGAGCCCCGAGTTCGACCTGGATCTTGATCATCGCCGGCAAACACCGCTCCACCATCTGCTCCACCGGCAGCCTCCCTGCGTGCACGCTGACGTTCATCGCCGCCACCACCTCGCCGCGGAAGTTGCGCAGGGGAACGGCCACCGTGCGCAGGCCCAGCTCGAGTTCCTGGTCGACCAGGGCGTAACCCTGGGTGCGCGCCCGCGCGATCTCCAGCGCCAGGCGCTCCTTGTTGACGATGGTGTGGCGGGTGATTTGCTCCGGGGCGGCGCGCTCGAGAAAGCGGGCGATGCTCTCCTGCGGCAGGCTGGCCAGCAGCATGCGGCCATTCGCCGTGCAATAGGCCGGCACCCGGGTGCCCGGCTGCAGCGTGGCCGACACCAGCTGGCCGGCGCTGACCGCGGCCACGCAGACCAGCTGGTCGTCGTCGAGGACGCCGACCGAGGCCGCCTCGCCCAGCGAATAGGCCAGCCGGTACAGCAGCGGCTGGACGATGCGCGGCAGGCGCGCCGAATGCAGGTAGGACTGGCCCAGGCGCAGCACCGCCGGCGTCAGCGAGAACAGCTTGTTCTCGTGGCGCATGTAGCCGAGGTGGGTCAGCGTGATCAGGTAGCGGCGCGCGGCGGCGCGGGTCAGGCCGGTCGCTTCGGCCACCTCGGCAATGGTCAGGCGCGAGCGCTCCTGGTCGAAGGCTTCGATCACTTGCAGGCCCTTTTCCAGGCCGGCGACGAGGTCGCGCGCGAGAGGCGCTTCGGTTTCCGCGGTCATAAGCAAATATTCAAGAATTTGTGCGAGTATCGCACAAAGCGTGCGCAGAGCGGATGCCGCGCGACCTCGACCGCTTGTGAGCATTCTTCACTTTGCCTACCATTTTCCGGCATCGACAAGTCCAACCGAAGGAGACACCCCGTGAAATTCGAGAGCATCGCGCCGGGCACCTGGCCGGAACTGATCTACCCCGCCTATAAATCGACCGTGAAACGCGGCCCGCTGCAGCCGAACCTGCGCATCGAGGCGCCGGTGCCGGTGACGCAGAACATCCATGCCGACCCGCGCATCCTGCTGCCGCACGACGCCGACCTGACCGCCGTCGGCGCCGGCGAGCCGCTGGGCGAGAAGATCGTCGTCACCGGCCGCGTGGTCGACGAGGACGGCAAGCCGGTGCGCAATTCGCTGATCGAGGTCTGGCAGGCCAACTCGGCCGGCCGCTACTGGCACAGCAAGGACCAGCACGCCGCACCGCTCGACCCGAATTTCTTCGGCCTGGGCAAGATGTTGACCGACGACGAAGGCCGCTACCGCTTCGTCACCATCAAGCCCGGCCCCTACCCCTGGGGCAACCATGACAAGGCCTGGCGCCCGGCCCACATCCATTTCTCGCTGTTCGGCAACGTGTACGCCCAGCGCCTGGTGACCCAGATGTACTTCCCGAACGACCCGCTGTTCGACTACGACCCGATCTTCCAGAGCGTGCCCGACGAGGCCGCCCGCCAGCGCCTGGTCTCGCGCTTCAGCCTGGAACACACGGTCGGCGCCGAGATGCTCGGCTACGAATTCGATATCGTCCTGCGCGGACGCAACGCCACCCCGATGGGCCTGTAAGGAGAACGCCATGACGAACATCACCACCTCGCAAACCGTCGGCCCGTTCTCGCACGAAGCCTGGAAGTGGGCGTCCGACGCCTCGCTGCCCGGCAACCTGAAGATCGACGGCCCGAGCATCCTGGTCAGCGGCGTCATCTACGATGGCGACGGCAATCCGATCAACGACGCCCAGGTCGAGGCCTGGACGCCCGAGGGCGCGGCGCTCGAGCCCGGGCACCTGGTGCCGGGCTTCCGGCGTGCGCCCAGCGGCGCCGACGGCGAATTCAGCTTCCGCCTGCCGCTGCCCCAGCCGGCCACGCGCGGCGAGCCGGTCGCCTACGTGACGGTGTTCGCGCGCGGCCTCGTCAAGCACCAGTTCACCGCCGTCTTCCTCGAGGACGACACGGGCCTGGCCGAATCAGGCATCCTGAACCAGGTGCCGGAAGCCCGCCGCGCTACCCTGCTGGCGCGCAAGAGCGGCGACGGACAGTATCATTGGGACATCTGGATGCAGACCGAGAAGGAGACCGTCTTCTTCGACTACGCATAAGCATGAGCAAACCACAGGAGCCGCAGTGAGCGTTTCGATTTTCGACAGTTTCCTGACCACCTCCGACATGATCGCCGTGTTCGACGACGGGGCGGTCGTGCAGGCCATGTTCCGTTTCGAGGCGTCCCTGGCGCGGGCCCAGGCGGCCGAGGGCCTGATCCCGAAGGAAGCGGCCAGCGCGATCGCCGGCGTCTGCAAGGCCGAGCTGTACGACATCCCGGCCCTGATCCTCGCCGGCCGCCGCGCCGGCAGCCTGGCGATCCCACTGGTCAAGGAGCTGACCCGCAGCGTCGCGCTGTACGACGAGGCCGCGGCCCGCCACGTACACCGGGGCAGCACCAGCCAGGACGTGATCGACAGCGCCCTGGTGCTGGTCACGCGCGACGCCCTGCGCCTGCTCGACGACGGCCTGCACGACCTGTGCGGCCAGCTGCTGCAACTGGCGGAGAGCCATCTTTCTACCCCGGTGCTGGCGCGCACGCTGATGCAGCCGGCCCAGGTGACCAGCTTCGGCTTCAAGGCCGCCGGCTGGCTGGCGCCGGTGGTGCGCGCACGCGCCCGCATCCGCGAGGCGGCCGGGCGCGCCCTGCAGCTGCAACTGGGCGGCGCCGTCGGCACCCTGTCGGCGATGGGCGAGCGCGGCGCCCTCGTCGCCGAACGGATGGCGCAGGAGCTGGGCCTGAAGCCGGCCGACAGCGCCTGGCACACCCAGCGCGACGAGTGGGTGCGCCTGGGCATGGAAGTCGCCGTCCTGTCCGGCAGCCTGGGCAAGCTGGCGACCGACCTGAGCCTGATGGCCCAGGGCGAGGTGGCCGAGCTGGCCGAACCGTCCGGCGCCGGCCGCGGCGGGTCCTCGGCCATGCCGCACAAGCGCAACCCAGTGTCGTCGATGATCGCGCTGGCCGCCGCCCGCCGCACGCCCCAGCATGCGGCCGCCCTGCTGGCCTGCATGAACCAGGAGCACGAGCGCGGTCTCGGCAACTGGCAGGCCGAGCTGGCCGAATGGCCGAACCTGTTCCTCTCCGCCCACGGCGCACTGCGCGCGCTGGACGAAGCCTTTGCCGGCCTGCGGGTCGACGAGGAGCGCATGCTTCGCAACATCGCCTCCCTGCACGGCCTGGTGTTCGCGGAAGCCGCGTCGGGCTACCTGGCCGGCGCCATTGGCCGGCCGCAGGCGCACGCGCTGCTCGAAGATTTGTCCCGGCGGGCCAGCGCCGGGCACGGGCTCGAAGACTTGCTGCGCGCCGCCGTGCAGGCCGATCCGGCGCTGTCCGGCCAGGTCGACCTCGACGGCCTGGCGCGGGTGTTCGACCCGCTCGCCGCCGCCGAGCCCGCGCGCCGCCTGGCAGAACGCCAGCTGCAATCCCTGCGCGCCGACATGGCCGCTTTCGATGCCACCCACCCTTTTCAAGAGTAAAGACACCGCATGAGTTTCGATCCCCTGGACCATGACTTCGAGCGCGGCCTGCAGAACCGCCGCAACGTCCTCGGCGACGCCTGGGTCGACCGTTCCCTGGACAAGGCCACCGGCTTCAACGCCGACTTCCAGAACTTCATCACGCGCTACGCCTGGAACGAGATCTGGGGCCGGCCGGGGCTGGAGCACAAGACCCGGCGCGCCATCGTCCTGTCGATCACCATCGCCCTAGGGCGCTGGGAAGAGTTCGAGCTGCACGTGCGCGCCGCCCTGCTGGGCGACGAAGGCAGCCGCCTGACGCCGGACGAGATCAAGGAAATCCTGATGCAGTCGGCGATCTACGCCGGCGTGCCGGCCGCGAACACCGCGTTCACGCACACCCTGGCGATCCTGCGCGAGGTGGGCGGACAGATCGGCTACGAACTCGCGCCTGCGGCGCCCGTCGACGCCGCCCACACCGGCATCGGCCGCGAAGGCAGGACCGCCTCGGCGCCGGCGCTGCACTACAGCGTGCGCGAACCGCGCAGCGGCAAGGCGCCGCGCCATACGGTCGTGCTCAGCCACGCCCTGGGCTGCGACCTGACGATGTGGGATGCGCTGGCGAATGCGCTGGCGATCGACTGCCGCGTGATCGCCTACGACCACCGCGGCCACGGCAGCTCGGACGCCCCGGACGCGCCGTACTCCATGGCGGACCTCGCCGACGACGCCGCGCGCCTGCTGCGCGAACTCGATACCGGGCCGGTGGTCTGGGTCGGCCTGTCGATGGGCGGCATGGTCGGCCAGGAACTCGCCTTGCGCCATCCGTCGCTGGTGCGCGCCCTGGTGCTGGCGAACACCACCAGCGGCTACCCGGAAGCGGCGCGCGCGGTGTGGGAACAACGCATCGCCACCGTGCGCGAACAGGGCATCGAGGCGATCGCGGACGCGGTCATGGGCCGCTACTTCCACGACGCCTTCCGCGCCGAGAAAGCCGGGACCGTGGCGCGCTTTCGCCGCCGCCTGACCGGCACCGATCCGACCGGCTATGTCGGCTGCTGCAACGCCGTCGGCCAGGTCGACACCACCGGCCGCCTTGGGCAGATCAAGGCGCCGGCCCTGGTGATCGCGGGCGAACTGGACCAGGGGACGCCGGTGGCGATGGCGCACACCCTGGCCGACGGCATTCCCGATGCGCGTCTCGTGGTCCTGCCCGACGCCTCGCACCTGAGCGCGATCGAGCAGCCGGCCGCCTTCCAGCAGGCCGTGATCGGGTTCATCGACGGGCTGTAAGCCTCATGCTAGGATGACGGGACCATACGCGTTACCAAAGGAGCGCACATGTCCCTTCATCCCGAGCACACCTACGTCCACCTGGCGCCGGACGGCAAGGCACAGGCAATCGACGGCGCCGGCTTCTGGCGCCTGCCGCCCGAGGAGTTCGCGCATTACGGCCAAGGCTGGGTGATCAGCGAATACGCCTACACGCACGACTGGCCGAACTGGGAGATGCATCCGGAGGGCGACGAATTCGTCTACCTGCTGGCGGGGGCGGTCGAGCTGCTGCTCGACCAGCATGGCGAGATCGTTACGACCACGCTGGAAGGCAGCGGCGCCGTGCTGGTGCCGCGCGGCGTCTGGCACACGGCGAAGGTGCGCCAGCCCAGCCGCGTGCTGCACGTCACGCGCGGCGCGGGGACGCAAAGCCGGCCCACGTAGGGTGGGCGCCCCCGTGCCCACGCGTGACGCCTTCATCACGTCGGCCTGTCGAAGGCCACGTCTGCTCATCGTTCACGCGTGGGCACGGGGCGCCCACCCTACTGGACTCGCAACCGTGTACCGAAATCGCACCGTTTGCGGACGACGATTTCCGGTCGCCGGTGCAGGCCCACGGCCGTAACGCGTGGGCACGGGGCGCCCACCCTACAGGTCCAGCACCAATACCGGCGTCTTCGAGCGCGAGCAGCACGGCGTGAACTGGTCGTTCGCCGCCTGCTCCTCCTCGGTCAAATACATGTCGCGGTGGTCGGGCACGCCTTCGAGCACGCGCGTCAGGCAGGTGCCGCAAACCCCCTCCTCGCAGGAATAGGGAACCACCACGCCCTGTTCTTCCAGCACCTTGATCACGGTCTTCCCGGCCGGGATGGTGACCACCTTGCCGCTCGACGCCAGCTTGACCTCGAAGGCCCCGTCGCCCGAGGTGTCGACCGCCGCCGCGCTGAAGTACTCGACGTGCAGTTGCGCCGCCGGCCAGCCCTGTGCCTTCGCGGTGTTCATCACGTAGTCGATGAAGCCCTGCGGGCCGCAGACGTAGACGTGGGTGTCGGCCTGCGGCTGCGCCAGCAGCGCCTGCAGGTCGAGCTTCTGGGCGGCGTCGCCGCTGTCGTAGTGGAACCGGACCCGGGACGCGAAGCCGCAGCCGGCCAGGCGCTCCTTGAAGGCCGCCTTTTCCGGCGAACGCGCGCAGTAGTGCATCTCGAAGGCCGCGCCTTTCGCCGCCAGCGCTTCCGCCATCGCCAGGATCGGCGTGACGCCGATGCCGCCGGCCAGCAGCACCGTCCGCTTCGCATCGACCAGCGGGAAGTGGTTCTTCGGTTCGCTGATCCGCAGCACCGAGCCGGTGTCGACGTGGTCGTGCATGGCCTGCGAGCCGCCGCGCGAATCGGCGTCGCGCAGCACGCCGATCAGGTAGCGGTGGGTCTCGCCCGGCGCGTTGCAGAGAGAATACTGGCGCACCAGCTTGTCGTTGAGGTGGACGTCGACGTGGGCGCCGGCCTCGAAAGCCGGCAGGGGCTGGCCGTCGGTGCGCACCAGCTCGTAGCTGCAGATGCCGTCGGCCTCGCAGGTCCGGCTGGCGACCCTGACTTCGATCGCACCTTGTACGCTGCTCATGCCGCCTGCTCCTGTTGTTGTTCGCGCGCGATCCACTGATCGATGATGCGGCGCGACTGCACGCCGCCGGCATCGATGTTCAGCATCAGGAGCTTGCGCTCCGGATGGCGCAGGATGTTCTGCTGCTGCAGTTCCAGCATCTCGCGGTCTTCGCTGAAGATCTTGCCCTGGCCCTCGCGGATGGTCTTCGTGAGTTCCTGGTCCTGCGGCTTGAAGTTGCGCGCCATGCCCCAGAAGTACCAGTGCGAGGTCTCGGTCTCGGGCGTGATGAAGTCGACCACGATGGACGAGGCCTTGTGTTCCGGCGCGGCGTGGTAGCCGCCCTTGCCGGCGTGCGCCACGCCGACCTCGATCATCACGTGGCTCGGCGCGTTGAAGCGGCAGATCTGCCAGCGGTCCACGGGGACGTTGTCGGCCAGCCCGTTGCCGCGCAGGGCCGCCTGCCAGAACGGCGGCGGCATGATGTTCTCCATGAAGCGGCTGGTCACGACCTGCTCGCCCTCCAGTTTGGTCGTCACCGGCGCCTCGTCGATCTCCTTCTGGCCGATGCTCGAGGCGTGGACGTAGGTCTCGTGGGTCAGGTCCATCAGGTTGTCGACCATCAGGCGGTAGTCGCAATTGATGTGGTACAGGCCGCCGCCATAGGCCCATTCCGGGTTGTCGGCCCATTCGAGGTGGTGGATGGTGCCTGGGTCGGCCAATGCCTTCTCGCCCGGCCAGACCCAGATGAAGCCGTAGCGCTCTTCCACCGCATAGCTGCGGATGCACGGGAAACCGCGCACGCGCTGGCCGGGCATCGAGATCGCCTTGCCCTCGCAGCCCATCTCCAGGCCGTGGTAACCGCAGACCAGGTTGCCGTCGCGGACGAAACCGAGCGAGAGCGGCGCGCCGCGGTGCGGGCAAAAGTCCTCGACTGCGGCGACCTTGCCGCCTTGGCCGCGGTAGAACACGATCTTCTCGCCGCAGATCTGGCGGCCCAGCGGCTTGCCGTCGATTTCGTCGGGGGTGCAGGCAACGTACCAGGCATTCTTTGGATACATTCTTGTCTCCTTTAATCTTTCTCGTCTATATTCAGTACACTGAATGTTTAAAAAAGTATCACGCGTTTGCCGGACAAAGTAAACTCTGTTTTCACACTTTTTGATGGTGCACTGCACCACGTTTCGAATAGAACCATGCCGACAGAAAAAGCACACGACAGCGAAGCCAGGATGCGCGATCTGTACCAACACCCGGGCCACCTGCTGCGGCGCGCGCAGCAGATCTCGGTATCCCTGTTCTACGACGAGATGGGCGACGAACTGACGCCGGTGCAGTACGCGATCCTGAGCCGGCTGGCCGAGCATCCGGGCATCGACCAGGTCTCGCTGGCGGGACTGGCGGCGATCGATACCTCGACCGGGGCGGCGGTGTGTGCGCGGCTCGAGGAAAAGGGCCTGCTGGAGCGCAAGGTGCTGCCGCATAACCGGCGCCAGCGGGCCTTGAGCATCACCCCCGCCGGCGCCCGCCTGCTGGGCGAACTGGTGCCGGGGGCGCAGCGCCTGCGCGACCGGCTGCTGGCGCCGCTGAGCGAGGCGGAGCAGGCGCAGTTCATGGACTTGCTGGGCAAGCTGGTCAGGGAGAACAACGAGCAGAGCCGGGCGCCGCTGGCGTTGAAGGTGGCGCGCGAGGCGTGAGATAGCTGCGGTTTTCGTAGGGTGGGCACCTGTGCCCACGCGGTCTCATCGTTCGACCATCGGCACCATCACCGTCAGACCGCTTGCACATGAACGCGGGGCTGTTGCCTGTTCTGATCGTGGTATGTTGAATCCGCGTGGGCACGAGTGCCCACCCTACGGATCACGCCGCGGGCTATCGGTCGCAAAAACCGGGGCACCCGTGGCTGATCTTTCTGCGCGTATCCCCGCGTGGGCGGGGACCGCCCACCCTACTCCACGCCCGGGTCCTTGAACTTCTCGACCTTGTCGAATTCCACGTTGTAGATGCCGCCGTCGACCTGCTCGGCCTTGCGGATGTACACGGTCTGCACGATGTCGCGCGTGGCCGGGTCGATCGAGACCGGGCCGCGCACGCTGTTCCAGGCCAGGCCCTTCATCGCGTCGACCAGTTTCGGTCCGCTGCTGTCGCCATTGGTCTTCTTCAGCGCCGCGTACAGCATCTGCATGCCGTCGTAGGCGCCGACCGCGTGGAAGTTCGGGCGCATGCCCTTGTTGGCCTTGGCGAAGGCGGCGACGAAGGCCTTGTTCTCGGGCGACGGGTGGGCCGCCGAATAGTGGTGGCTGCTGACCACGCCCAGGGCGGCGTTGCCGATCGACGGCATCAGGTCGTCGTCGAGCACGTCGCCGGTGGCGATCAGCTTGATGCCGGCGGCGGCCAGGCCCCGGTCGGTGAACTGCTTCAGCACGGCGGCGCCCTCGCCCGACGGCACGAAGACGAACACGGCGTCCGGCTTGGCGTCCTTCACGCGCGCCAGGAAAGGCGCGTAGTCCGGGTTGCGCAGCGGCGCGCGCAGGGTGGCGACGATCTTGCCGCCGGCCTTGGTGAAGTCCTTCACGAACACCTTCTCGGCGTCGATGCCGGGGCCGTAGTCGGAGACGAAGGTTACCACCGACTTGATGTTGTTCTTCGCCGCCCACTGCGCCATCGGGGCCGTCACCTGGGCCAGCGTGAAGCCGCTCCGCACGATGTAGGGCGAGCGCTGCGGGATGACCGAGGTGGCCGCGTTCATGACGATCATCGGCACCTTGGCCTGGGTCGCCACCGGCGCCGCGGCAAAGGCCAGCGGGGTCAGGCCGAAGCCGGCCAGCACCTGCACCTTGTCGCGCGCGACCAGTTCCTGCGCGATGCGCTTGGTGACGTCGGGCGAGACACCGCCGTCGTCCTTCAGGATGATCTGCACCTGGCGGCCAGCGACCGTGCTGCCGTTCTGCTGCATGAACAGCTTGACGGCGGCGTCGACCTGCTTGCCGGTCGAGGCGAAGGGGCCGGACATCGGGACGATCAGGCCGACCTTCAGGGGTTCGGCGGCGTGGACGCCGGCTGCGGCCAGGCCGGTGGACAGCGCGGCGGCGCCGAGCAGGATGGTGCGGCGGGTTTTGTTCAGTTTGTTTGACACCTTGTCTCCTTGGTTTTATGTGCCCTTGTCAGGGCTGTGTGAAACCGAAACGTCTCTACATACCCGTAGGGTGGACGGCTCCGCCGTCCACGCGGTGATCGTTGGCAGCAAGATCAACGCTCTCGGTATCGGAGCCGATAACGATCGACGCGTGGACGGGACACCCGTCCAGCCTACGTCCCTATGGCGGTCGGTGCGGTCGCGCCACCGCCATCGGTTTCGTTCGGATAGGTCACGGGTACGATCAAGCGACCGCGACGAGCCGGTCCAGCTTTTCGCCATCGGCCAGCAAGCTGGCCGAATCCGAGTCGTGCACGATGCGCCCGCGGTCCAGCACGATGGCGCGCGCGGTCAGCGACAGCGCCAGGCGCGCGTGCTGCTCGACCACGATCACCGACATGCCTTCGTCGGCCACCAGGCGGCGGATCACGCGCACCAGTTCCTGCACGATGATCGGCGCCAGGCCTTCCATCGGCTCGTCCAGCAGCAGGATGCGCGGATTGGTCATCAGGGCGCGGGCAATGGCCAACATTTGTTGCTCGCCACCCGACAATTGATTGCCCATGTTGGCGCGGCGCTCGTGCAGGCGCGGGAAGATCTCGTAGACCTTGGCCAGGTTCCAGGGGCCGGGCCGCTCGACCACCGTCAGGTGCTCCTCGACGGTGAGCGAGGGGAACATGTGGCGCTCCTGCGGCACCCAGCCCAGGCCCGCGCGCGAGCGCTTCCAGGTCGGCACGCGCGCGATGTCGCCGCCGGCCCAGCGAATGGAACCCTTGTGCAGGCGCGTCAGGCCCATCAGCGTCACCAGCAGGCTGGTCTTGCCGACGCCATTGCGGCCCAGGAGGGCCAGGCTGTCGCCCTCGTTCATCGCGAACGACACGTCTTCCAGTACGATCGACTCGCCGTAGCCGGCGGTGACCTTGTCCAAAGCCAGCAGTTCAGGCATGTTCGGCCTCCCCCAGGTAGACTTCCTTCACGCGCGGATCGGCCGCGATTTCCTCGGGCGTCCCTTCGGTCAGCACCTTGCCGCCCACCAGTACCGTGATGCGGTCGGCGAAGCGGAACACCAGGCCCATGTCGTGCTCGATGAAGAGCACGGTCACGTCGCGCGGCAGGCCGGCGATGACCTCGAACAGCTCGCGCGATTCCGCCGAGGGGATGCCCGCGGCCGGCTCGTCCAGCAGCAGGATCTTCGGTTTCGTCGCCAGCGCCAGCGCGATCTCGACCAGGCGCTGCTTGCCGTAGGCCATGCTGCGCGTGATGCTGTTCGCCTCGTTCGTGAGCTTCAGGGTGGCCAGCAGGGCCATCGCCTCATCGACCACGTCGGCGTGTTTCGCCACCGTCTTCCACCAGACCTTCTGCAGGCCGCGGCGCTCGCAGATCGCCAGCATCACCGACTCGAGCACGGTCATGCCCGCGAACAGGGTGTTGATCTGGAAGGTACGGGTCATGCCGCGCTTGACGCGCTCGTGCTGGGGCAGCCTGGTGATGTCCTCGCCGCCCAGGAACACCTTGCCGCTGCTGGGCGGGAAGCCGCCGGTGAGCAGGTTGATGAAGGTGGTCTTGCCGGCGCCGTTCGGGCCGATCAGCGCGTGGCGCGCGCCCGGCTCGAAAGTGAGCGAGATGTCGGTGTTCGCCTTGAAGCCGCCCCACTGCTTGGACAGGCCCTCGGTACGCAGGGTATCGGTCATGCTGCCTCCTTGCGCTGCGTCTTGTTGAAAATGCGCACGTACATCTTTTCCAGCCCGCCCAGGATGCCGCCGCGTGCGAACAGCACAATCAGCACCAGCAAGAGGCCGATGTAGAACTGCCAGTAGGTGGGGTCGAAGCCCGAGATCTTGTCCTGGGCCACCATGAACACGGCGGCGCCGATCAGCGCGCCGTACAGGCGGCCGGTACCGCCCAGCACCAGCATGATCAGGAGTTCCGCCGAACGCGGGAAGCCCAGCACGTCCAGGCCCACGAACTGGGTGGTCTGGGCCAGCAGCGCGCCGGCCACGCCGGCGACCGCGGCGCCCAGGGTGAACACGGCCACCAGGCGGCGGTCGACGTTGGCGCCGATCGCAGGCATCCGGCGTCCGCCCTCGCGGATGCCGCGCAGCGACAGGCCGAAGGGCGAATTCACCACGCGCCGCATCGCCACGAACAGGATGAACAGCACCGCGAAGCTGTACCAGAATGCGGTCTTGCCGTAGAGGTCGAACTCGAAGGCGCCGAACAGCGGCGCCATCACCATGCCCGACAGGCCGTCGACGCCGCCGGTGATGAAGGCGGCCTTGTTGGCGGCCTCGAACAGCATCAGGCCGATCCCCAGCGTCACCATCAGGCGCGCCAGGTCCTGGCCGCGCACGACCAGGAAGCTGACCAGGAAGCCCGCCACCGCAGCAACGGCGGCCGCCGCGAACAGGCCGGAGACCGGTTCGCCCCAGCCATGCACCGACAGCAGGCCGGCCGTGTAGGCGCCCAGGCCGAAGAAGGCGGCATGGCCGAGCGAGACGATGCCGGCGTAGCCCAGGATCAGGTCGAGCGACATCGCGAACAGGCCGATGATCATGATCTGGCTGACCAGCACGAGGTAGTCGGGAAACAGGAAGTAAGACGCGACAGGCAGCAGCCAGAACACGATCTCGAACGCCTTCCAGCGGTCGTTGGGCAGGCGCAGCGCGCGGTGGTTCACCGCTGCCGTGGCGGTGTCGGCCTGCGCCTCCGGCGAACCGGCGGCGGCCTTGGCCTTGATGGCCGAAGTGGAATAGGCGTTCATGCTTTCCTCCGTACGAGGCCGAACGGGAACAGGATCAGGAGCACGACCATCAGCGTGTAGATGACGAAGGCGCCCACTTCCGGCACGTAGTATTTGCCGGCGACGTCGAACACGCCGAGGATCAGGGCTGCGATCAGCGGACCCTTGATCGAACCGGCGCCGCCCACGGCCACCACCAGCAGGAAGTAGACCATGTACTTGATCGGGAAGCTCGGGTCCAGGCCGAGCACGTCGATGCCCAGGCCCCCGCCCAGGCCCGCCAGGCCCGAGCCCAGCGCGAAGGTCAGCGAGAACACGCGGCTGACGTTGATCCCCAGGCCTTCGGCCGCGGTCTGGTTGTCGACCGAGGCGCGGATCTGGGCGCCGAAGCGGGTGCGCTCGATCAGCAGGTAGAGGCCGAGCGTCACCAGCACCACGACCGCGATCAGGAACAGGCGATAGGCGCCGAGGTCGAGACCGAGCACGTGCACCTGGCCGCGCAGCCAGTCCGGCAGGTGCACCGGCTGCTGGGTCGGGCCGAAGAGAAACGTAGCGCCGGCCACCGCCATGAAGGTCAGGCCGATCGAGAACAGCACCTGGTCCAGGTGCGTGGCTCTGTACAGCTGGCGGTACAGGGTGCGCTCGAGCAGCAGGCCGACCACGGCCGCCGCGACGAAGGCCAGCGGCAGCGTGGCCAGGAACGGCAGGCCGAGCTTGCTGAGCAGGCTGACGCAGACGTAGCCGCCGACCATGGCGAAGGCGCCATGGGCCAGGTTCACGAAGTTCATCATGCCCATCGTGACCGACAGGCCGACGCTGATCAGGAATAAGAGCGCCCCGTAGGCGACGCCGTCGAACAGCACCCCGACGAAGTTGCCGATCATGGCAGCCTCCCGGGTGCGAAGTGTTGGTGAATCATGTTTGTCTCCTGCTTCTCTTCTTATGAATCGTGTGGCCGGGCGGTTTCAGACCCGCTCGATGACCATCGCGATGCCCTGCCCCACGCCGATGCACATGGTACACAGGGCGTAGCGGCCACCGGTGCGGTGCAGCTGGTACATCGCGGTGGTGACCAGGCGCGCGCCGCTCATGCCCAGCGGGTGGCCCAGGGCGATGCCGCCGCCGTAGGGATTGACGCGCGGATCGTCGTCGGCGACGCCGAGTTCGCGCAGCACCGCCAGCGCTTGCGAGGCAAACGCTTCGTTCAGCTCGATGACGTCCATCTGGTCGATCGACATGCCCAACTGCTTGAGCAGCTTCTTCGACGCCGGCGCCGGGCCGATGCCCATCACGCGCGGCGGCACGCCGGCGGTGGCCATGCCGACGATGCGCGCCTTCGGGGTCAGGCCGTACTTCGCAGCCGCCTCGCCGCTGGCGATCAGCAGCGCGCAGGCGCCGTCGTTCACGCCCGAGGCGTTGCCGGCGGTGACGCTGCCGCCCGGATGGACCACGCCCTTCAGCTTGGCCAGCGCCTCGATGCTGGTCTCGCGCGGATGCTCGTCGCGCTCGAAGCGGATATGGTCGCCTTTCTTTTGCGGGATCAGCACCGGCACGATCTCGTCGGCGAACAGTCCCTCGGCCTGGGCCCGCGCCGTCTTCCGCTGGCTGGCCAGCGCGAAGCGGTCCTGGTCCTCGCGCGAGACCTGGTAGTCGACCGCGACGTTCTCGGCCGTCTCCGGCATGGAATCGGTGCCGTACAGGTGCTTCATCTGCTTGTTCGGGAAGCGCCAGCCGATGGTGGTGTCGTAGATCTCGGCCTGGCGCGAGAACGCGGTTTCGGCCTTGCCCATCACGAAAGGCGCGCGGGTCATCGACTCGACGCCGCCGGCGATCATCAGTTGCGTTTCGCCGGCCTTGATGGCGCGCGCGGCGGTGCCGATCGCGTCCATGCCCGAGCCGCACAGGCGGTTCACGGTGGTGCCCGGCACCTCGGCCGGCAGGCCTGCCAGCAGCGAGGCCATGTGGGCGACGTTGCGGTTGTCCTCGCCGGCCTGGTTGGCGCAGCCATAGACCACGTCGTCGACCTGGCTCCAGTCCACGCCCGGGTTGCGCTGCACCAGTTCGCGCAGCGGGATGGCGCCGAGGTCGTCGGCGCGCACGTCTTTCAGGGCACCGCCGTAGCGGCCGATCGGGGTGCGGATGGCATCGACAATGAATGCGTCGGTCATGCTGTTTCTCCTTCATTCGGCGCCAGCAGGGGCGCGCTCGTTACTGCCTGCAAATCTTCAAACGCGAGGCCCGGCGCCATCTCCAGCACGCGCAGGCCCTCGGGGGTGACGTCGATCACCGCCAGGTCGGTATAGATGCGGTTCACGCAGGCCACGCCGG
>NZ_DAMCPG010000048.1:0-35193 GCF_032106685.1 Massilia sp. | reverse complement strand
CGCCGCCGGCGCCGGTCGTGGCGGCCGCCGAGCCGGCCCCGGCCCCGCCCGAACCGGCCCCGGCCGCGCCGCCGCCCGAGCCGCGGCGCTACAAGGTCGACATGCCGCCGCCGGCCGCGCTGACGATGGACGTCGCGCGCACGGACGCGGACGGCACGCGCTGGAGCGGGGAAGCCCTGCTGTCCTGGAGTTATGGCGAGGACACTTACCGCATCAATTTCGAGGCCGGCATCCGGCTCGTGTTCACCCGGGTCAACCTGGCGGTGCTCAGCAGCGAAGGGGCGGTCGCCGCCACCGGTTTCGCGCCGGTGAAGATGACGGAAAAGCGGCGCGGGCGCGCCATGACCGCGACGCACTTCGACTGGAGCGGCAACAAGATCACCTTCTCGGCCTCGCAAAAAACCTATCCGCTGGCGGCAGGCGCCCAGGACAAGGCCAGTGTCCCGCTGCAACTGGCCGCCATCGCGCGCGGCGATAGTGGACAATTGACGGGTGACCTGGACATCCAGGTGGGCGAAGACCGCGACGCCGCCGTGTTCCGCTTCATCGTGGTGGGACAGGAAGAGATCGATACGAAGCTCGGCAAGATGCAGACCTGGCACCTGTCGCGCCCGCCGAAAGAGGGTTCCTACCGCTCGCGCCTGGACGTCTGGCTGGCGCCGGCGCGGGGCTGGTATCCAGTGCAGATTCGCAATACTGAGGCCAACGGTGCAGTCACCACGCAAACCGTGAATAATATAGCCTTGACCGATACAGGAAAATGATAATGCGAAGCAATCTCTTAATGCGCGGCCTCGCCGCCGGCCTGCTGGCCACGAGCCTGAGCGCCGCCGGCGCCGCCCCTGCCGCGCCGGTGAAACGCGCGGTCGAGCTGCCGCCGTCGGCCGACCTGGCCTATGAGCTCGCGGCCCAGCAGCGCGGCATCGGCCTGAAGGGCGACGCCCTGATCACCTGGCGCGCCGGCGACGGCAGGTACGACGTCAACGTCGAGGCGCGCGTGGCCCTGCTGGGCAAGCTGAACGAATACCGCAGCCAGGGCACGATCGACACCTATGGCCTGGCCCCGGAGACCTTTACCGAAAAGCGCTACCGCAAGGACCCGACCACGACCACCTTCGACCGCGAGAGCAAGACCATCCTGCTCACCGAAGCCAAGCAGCCCTACGCCATGAAAGGCGGCGAGCAGGACCGCGCCTCGGTGACCTGGCAGCTGGCCGCGGTGGCGCGCGCCGCCGGCGAGGCCAAGTTCAAGCCGGGCAGCGAATGGACCTTCGTGGTCACCGGGCGGCGCGACGCCGAGCCCTGGACCTTCCGGGTGGTCAAGCAGGAAAAGATCCGCACCGCCATGGGCGAACTGGACACCATCCACGTCAAGCGCGAACGGCGCGACAGCCGGGGCGACAGTGTCGAGATCTGGCTGGCGCCGTCGCAGGAGTGGTATCCGGTGAAGCTGCGCTTCGAGGACGAACGCGACACGATCGACCAGACGATCACCCGGATCACACCGAAATAAGCGTGCAGATACGCATGCGTCAATAAAAAGAGCCGCCATCCTGGGGGACGGCGGCTCTGCGGCCGGCGCACATGGCGCCGGAGGAAGCATCAATAATCGTAGCCGCAGATGTCGCGCAGGCAGGCCGTGCGCTCGGCAGCGCATTCCTCGGATGGCATGCCGTTCTTGATGCACTGGTTATAGTCCGACGCGCAGTAGAACTCGCAGCTGGCCAGCACCGGGCTCGACGCCGCTCCCAGGCCGATGGCAAACATCAACGCAGCAAGTTTCTTATTCATCCTTATCTCCTCTCAAGTTCGACGGTGTAGTCGTCGCTGCGCTGCGCCGTCGTTTCGCAGCACGCCGGACCGCGATAATGCTCATCCATGTCCGGGTCAGAAGCTAGCCTCACACCGTCATACCGCCGTGTCAAACCGCCATGCATATATATGTAAAACTCATAAAAGAAGGCGTTTTATAGGATTGACTTATGGTTTTTGCCGCCCCATCGGAGCGGCCCGAGATTGTGTCGTTTATGCAAACTTGGCGGGATGCACGCGGAATATTGCTGCCGATTAAGCAGCCCGAACTGTTATACTGGCGCCCCCCGCGGACACTTCGGCTTGCCTGCTCAGGCAGTGCGGTCCGCTTGCAGACTGGTATCCCAACGATGATCGACACACAGGCGGCTTCCGCCGCGGAACCCCATGGCACTGCGCAGGACGAGCTGGACCCGCTCCAGGCGCATTTCCATTCCGGCATCGCGCCGGACGAAATCGAGCAGGTGTTTCACCTCAAGAAGGCGCAGCCCATGCTGTCCGCCTTCTCGGCGCTGTTCCACGGCAGCCAGGACGGCGTACTGGTGCGCCTGCTGGTGCTGCGCGAACTCGCCGCCGACACCGCCAGCTCGGCCTTCTCGCGTGCCGACATCAACCAGAAGCTCGCCTACCTGATCCCGGAAAGCCTGGAAACGGTGCTGAACCGCCTGCGTACCCATGGCCTGCTGGCCTGGGACGCGCCGAACGGGGTCTACCGCATCACGCCGCTGGCAAGGAACGTCCTGTCCGCGCTCGACACCCTGCTGGCGCTGGGCAAGCCCGATGACGACGAAGCCGAGATGGGCTTCCTGCTGTCGCAGGTAGCCGGCGCCCAGGCCGTGGGCGGCGTCACCGTCGAGCAGTTGAAGCACCTGCTGGGCCGCCTGGTCGAGCTGACCGAGGAGTTCCGCGACGCGATCGCCTCGGGTTCCGAATTCAAACTGCGCAATTCCCAGGCGAAGTGGCACATGGCCTGCGACTGGGTCGAGAAGGGCTCGGTCATCCTGCGCGCGATCACCCAGGACCCGCAGGCCGACTCGGCTACCCACAAGGCGGCGCAGGCGATCGGCCGCGCGCAAAGCGCCCTGCTCAACATGCAAGGGATGTTCTCGCGTGCCCTGAACCAGATCGAGCGCCAGCGCGTGCACCTGGGCCAGTCGGGCCTGTCGACCACCGACGTGAAACGCTGGCTGCTGGCCCACGACGACCTGGCCAGTCTCGCCGAAGGCGCGATCGACCGCCCGGTGGTGCCGCTGTTCGGCACGCCGGCCGAGATGATCGACGTCGCCGAAACCGAACTGCTGGCCGAGCGCGCGCCCACCGTCGGCTTGGCGCGCCTGCCGAGCGGCCAGGACGCGCCGCTGACCATCAACGACAACCCGGCGATGCAGGCCGAGCTGGACGACTGGATCACCAAGCTGGCCGATTTCGCCAACCTCGGCAACTTCCCCGAGTTCTCCGAGACCGGCCCGAAGAAGGTCGAGCTGCACGAGTCGCTGCTGCCGGCCTCGTTCGCCGTGGCGTCCTACCGCGCCTCGCTGCTGCCGCTCCTGGGCGACGCCGCCGAGGCCAGCCTGCAAGGCGCCACCGCGGAACTGGCGCGCCTGCCGATCAAGTTCGAAGCACGCGACGAAATGGTCCAGCTCGACGATCCGGAAGTGGCCGCCATGTCCTTTGCAACCCTCTCACTAGATTTAGATCTCGAAAGCGGCACGCCGAATGAATGACGATGCACAAATCCTGATTGCCCGCCTGCTCACGCACCAGACCCTGCGCCGCGACGACAAGATGGTCAAGCGCGCGCTGTCGGACGAGACCTTCCGCGCCGAAGTCGACAAGCGCCTGCTGGAGTCCGGCCTCAAGCTCCTGGACAACGTCTACGCCGACCACGTCACCATCGCGCTGCACCGCAACGTCGAGCCGAAGATCTTCGGCGCCAAGGACATCTGGCAGAACAATAACTTCGGCCTGACGCGCGACGGCGTGGCCCTGCTGGTGGTGCTGTGGGCGCAGATCATCCTGCCCAAGCGCGAGCGCCAGGAAACCCACACCACGGTCGTCGATGACCAGACCGACATGTTCGACAAGGACGCGCCGATCCCGCGCGCCGAGGACACCTCGATCGGCATTTCCTACACCGCGCTGCTGTCGGACTTCGGCGACAAGCTGGGCAAGAAGACGCGCATGGACATGAACCTGGGCGTGCTGTCGAAACTCGGCTTCATCGAGCGCCGCGGCGACGTGATCCTGGAGGGCCCGCTGCTCGACCTGATGATGGACACCGACCTGCTCAAGGAGCGCATCATCAACGGCGCCTTGTCGGACGTGTTCAAGCGCGCCCCGCTGGCGGCCGTGCGCCGCACCGCGGCCGATGCCGCCAACGACGCCGAGCTCGATGCCGAGCCCGTAGACAATCCGAACTGAGCGAACTGAGACACCATGTTCCACATCAAATCACTCGAACTGGTCCACTGGGATTACTGGCAGCGGATCAAGAACATCCCGCTCGACGCCAAGATCATCACCATCGCCGGCCAGAACGGCTCGGGCAAGACCACGCTGCTCGACGCGCTGCGCACCCTGTTCGGCCTCGATTGCTCGATGGGCCGCACGTATAAACACTACGCGCGCCACTCGGGCCAGCAAAGCGCCTGGCTGCGCGCCGTGGTCGACAACAAGCCGGTTGGGCGCCAGCTGTCGAACCGTCCCTTCCGCCACTCGGGCTTCTTCAGCGACGACGAAGTGACCCTGTTCTGCCAGGTGCAGAAGAACGGCGGCGACTGGAAGCGCCAGTACCTGATGCGACCGGGTAACGTCGACATCGAGGAAGTCACCGAAGCGACCGACTGGCTGGGCGTGGAAAACTACCGGAAACGCCTGGCCTCGGCCGGCCTGTCGCCGGCCATGTCCAAGGTGCTGGCCCTGGAGCAGGGCGAGACGGACAAGCTGTGCGAATACGCGCCGCGCCAGCTGCTCGACCTGGTGTTCCAGGTCTTCGGCGACAAGGAAGTGCTGGACGCCTACGACGAAGCCAAGCGCCACCAGCGCGACACCGAGACGGAACTGAAGCGCTTCGAGGCGGAACTGGAAACCTCGCGCATCAACCTGGAAGGCCTGCGCCTGCGCGTCGCCAACTACCACCAGTGGGAAGACCTGCACAAGGAAAAGCGCGCGCTGCGCGAGGAAGTGCTGCCGAGCCTGGAATACCACGAGGCGCGCGAAAAAGCCGCCGCGATGAGCCGCCACCTGCGCGAGCAGCGTAAACCCATGCAGCAGGCCGACAGCCAGCTGGCCGAGAAGCGCCAGGCGCTGGCGGCCCAGCAGCGCGCGCTGACCGAAGCCCAGCAGCAGGAAACCCAGCTCGAGAAGGAAGGCACGGAACTGGCGGGCCGCCTGACGGCCATCAACCAGAAGCTGAAACCGCTGGAAAACCTGCTGGAGCAGAAGGAACGCCTGCAGAAGCTGGCGGCGGAGGCTGGCGCCGACATGGCGGAAGTGGCGTCGCAACTGGAAGAAAAGGAAGCCGAGCTGGCGCGCCAGCGCGCGGCGCGCGAGGCGATCTCGGCGAAGATCGCGATCGAGATGCAGACCATCTCGGCCCTGCAGGGCAAGAGCGCGATGCCGGAGCCGGAAGCCCAGCGCCAGATGCGCCGCGCCCTGCGCGACGAAGGCATTCCGCACGCCATGCTGTCGGACATCGTCGAAGTGACGGACCCGAAATGGCAGGGCGCGGTCGAGGGTGTCCTCGGCGGCTACGCGTCGGTGGTGCTGCTCGAGCGCGCCAAGGATGCGCCGGCGGCGTATCGCCTGGCTGAAAAAGAGCGCTATCGCCACTTCATCGTCCCGGACTGCGTCGAAGCACCGAAGATGAAGGACGACAGCCTGCTGTCGGTGGTGAACTTCTCGGCCCCGGCCCCGAGCTGGCTGATCGACCAGCTGGCGCGCATCGACCGCGTCGACTCGGTCGACGCCGGCTTCAAGTCGGGCTCGGACGAGTGGATCACGCCGGACGCCTACCACCGCGAACGCCGCGGCGGCCGTTCGCTGTACGTCGAGCCGTCGCGCTACCGTTTCGGCGCGGCGGGCAAGACCCAGCGCCTGGAAGCGATCCAGAAGGCGATGCCTGGCCTGGAAGCGAAGGAAGACGCGCTCACCCTCACCATCAGCAAGCTGGCGGCGGAAGTGGGCGCGCTGAAGGCGCGCATCGCCGGCGTCGACGCGGCCAAGGAACTGGCGGCGCGCCAGGCCGAATTCGAGGAAGCCCTGCGCAGCATCGCGCCATTGAAGGCCGAGCGCCTGGAAGTGGGCGCGCGCCTGGGCGAACTGCAAACGCTGACCAAGAACGCGACGGTCGCGCGCACCCGCGCCGACACCGTCTGGCAAAACGCGCGCATGGCGCTGTCGGAAGCGGAAGCGGGCCTGCGCCTGAACCACCGCCGCCAGATCGAGCAGCGCGCCGAGCACGCCAAGGCCTTGCTGGAGATGCGCCGCGGCTGGCGCAGCATCCCGGCCGCCTGGAAGAACCCGGCGCGCCGTGCGGCCCTGGTGTCGCAGCACCAGAACGCGCACCAGGTCAACCTGCGCCTCGGTTCGCTCGAGCACGCGCTGGCGCGCGACGACTGGGAGCAGGATGGCACCGTCATCGACCAGTACGCGCGCCTGAACGAGCAGCTGGCCGGGCGCCAGAGCGAGACCGAGGAGCGCCGCTACCAGAACAACCGCGCGATCGAGGCCACGGCGAATGCGCGCGGCGCCTATATCGAGCGCCTGCGCTACACGATCAAGACCTACTCGAAGAACATCAAGGAGCTGGGTGGACTGGCCGGCATCGACGTCCAGGCCGACCCGGTGCGCCTGGAGAACGACGACGTGCAGCTGGCGCAGGCCGGCCTGCACGTGCGCTTCAAGTTCGACGGCAAGGACCAGATCGGCATGAACGACGGCGAAGCCTCGGGCGGCCAGCAGGTCATGAAGTCGCTGGTGCTCTTGATCGGTTTGCTGAAGTCGGAAGAGGGCTCGGGCGGCTTCGTCTTCATCGACGAACCCTTCGCGCACCTGGACATCCGCAACATCCAGCTGGTCGGCGAGTTCCTCAAGAACACCGACGCCCAGTACCTGATGACGACGCCGCTGACCCACAACACCGACGTCTACGACCCTTCGGAGCTGACGCTCATCACGAGCAAGAAGAAGAAGGACGTGCAGTGGGCGCAGCCGATCTTCGTGCTGCAGAGAAGGAAGGAAGAGGCGAAAGCCGCGTAAGCAGAAGGGGCCCGATGGGCCCCTTCTTTCATGGTGTCGTGCGGTGTCTGCAAACCATCGTAGGGTGGACGGGTCTCCCGTCCACGCGTTCAACCGACCGTTGATAAAACGCGCCTGCGATGAATTCGGTTGGATTTGAACGCGTGGACGGCAGAGTCGTCCACCCTACGTCCCACCGCTTGACGTCATCGAAACATCAACCCCGCTCGATCGCTTGGCGCAGCTTGCGCCGCCACAGCAGCAACCCCACCGAATACGTCACGAAGTACCCGGCCGTGAGCCCCACGCACAGCATGCTCAGCGGGCTCTCGGTGAAGCGCGGCGCCTGCGCGCCCGAGCCCTGCAGCGTGTACAGCTCGAAGCCGATGTAGAGCACGCGCGCGATCAGGACCATGGCCATCACGATCCCGAGCCGCATCGGCGGCGTGAAGAAATAACCTTCCTGGGTGTCCTCGTACCGGGTGCGGCGCAGGCCAAAGTTCCCCCAGAAAATGCCGAGCGCCGTGCCGGCCGCCAGCGCCCCCAGCTCCATCGGCCGCGCGAGCACTTCCGACAGCGGCACCAGGATCATCGCGCCGAATACCAGGATCCCCGTGTAGTGGCGCGACATGATCGAGCGCTGGCGCGCCATCTGCGTCTTCAGGCGCGCATAGATGCGCCACACGAGAATGGGAGTCAGGGCCAGCAGGGCGAGGGTGGTGATGTTCATCGTGATGAAAGCCTTGGAATCGAAGCCGGCATTGTACGCGAGCACCCATCATGCTGGCGGATGGGGCCGCCGCCAGGCGGGCGTCGGCGCTTGTCGTCCCATGCTAAGGTGTTAACTCCCGTAACCCAGGAGACCCCGAACATGATTCCAGCAACGCCAATGCCGGTCCGTTTCCACCGCGCCCCGGACCCGGTGCCGATCGAGGAACCGCAGCCCGAGCCCTTCGACGCGCCGCACCCGCACCACACCCCGGTCCACACGCCCCAGAGCGAGGACCCGGTCCCCGATCCGAAGCCGAGCCTGCATTAAGAACGCTCGAAGCATTTGACACAGCTTCCATGGCAGCGGATGCAAGCCGCCATGGAAGTCCAGTCAGGCGCCGTTAATCGAAGGCCCACGCATACAGCACGTCGAGCGCCGTATTCGTGCCGGTCTGGAACTGCAGCGTCCAGCGCGGATTCAGCTTGTAGCGCAGGCGCACCAGGCTCGAGGCCGTGGTCGCGCCCTGTTCGAAGCTCAGGTAGGCGCGCGAGGAAATCCGCTTGCCGACCGTGACCACGGTGTTCGCCAGGCCCTCGGCGTCGCCGTTGCGGCCTTGCGCCAGGCCGAGTTCGTCCACGCCGAGCGAATTGGCGAGCTTGGAGGTGATGCCGCCGGTGCCGCCCTTGCCGCCGAGCAGGGCGCCGGCGGCGGCGCTCAGCACGTCCTTCTCGTTGCCGCTCGTGCCTTCCATGCCGTGGCCCAGCACCAGCCAGGACAGTTTTTCGCTGTCCGGCACGGTCGGCGTCGACACCAGCCGCGCCTGCGGCGACTGCGCCGTGCCGCGCACCTGCACGCCCGCCTCGACGTTGGTTTCGCTCAGCTGCGTGCCTTCGGGCTGCTTGCGTACCGCGAGCACGTCGAGCGACGGATTGTCGTAGCGGCCGTTGAAGGTCAGTACCCCGCGGTCGATGGTCAGCTTCTGGCCGTAGGCGGCGTAGGTGCCGCTCGCGACCCGGATGGTGCCGTTCACGCGCGGGTCGCCAGTGCCGACCATGCGCAGGCGCACGCTGCCGGCAAGGTAGGCGTCGATGCCCAGGCCGCGCAGGTGGAAGTCGTCGCCGAGGTCGGCCGCGAGATTCACGCTCAGGGGCACTTCGGCTTCCTTCTTCTGCGGCGGCGCCGGCGCGCCGCGGCCCAGCACGATCACGTCGTCGGACATGGTCGGCCGGCCCTGCGGCGCGAATTCGATCAGCGCGCGGTCGGCCTTGAAGCGGCCGTCGAGCGTGAAACGCTGGGCGTCGCGCACCAGGTTCGCTTCGCCGGAGACGACGACGGTGCGGTCCGGACGCGACAGCGCTTCCAGCTTGTCCGCCACCACGCGCAGCTGTATCGCGCCGTCGGCGCCGAAGCGTACCGAGCCGTCGGCGGTCGCGTTGCCCTGCAAGCCTTCGAGATAGAGGCGCTGCAGCACCAGGCGCTCGCCCGCCAGTTGCGCGCGCAGCTGGCCATTGCGCAAGCGTACCCCTTGCGTCGGCCAGCGCACCCCCAGGGCGTCGCCGTTGACGGTGCCGTTCAGCGCCGGCGTGCCGATGGTGCCGCCGCCGGTCAGCGCCAGCTTCAGGCTGCCGTCCAGCTCCAGGTCGCGCTGGCCGGACAGCGCCGCCAGCCAGGCGATCGAAGCCATGTCGGCGTTCGCCGTCATGCGCAGCGGGCTGTCGCGGTCGACGCGCCCGCCCAGCATCTGGACGGTGCCGTCGACGCGGGCGCTGCCGGTGCGGGCGCCGTCCAGCGCCAGCTGGGTGCGCAGCGAACTGCCCTGGACGTCGGCGCGCAGGTCGAAGGTGCGCAGGCCCAGCGCCACCGGCACGTCGGCGCCGACGATGGCGTCGCCGCCTTCGCGGAATACGTGCACTTCGCCGGCCAGGGCGGGCCGGCCGCCGGTGCCGTTCGCGGTGCGCAGGTCGAGCGCCCAGTCGGCGCCCAGCGTCAGGTTGCCCTGGATGTTCTCGCGCAAGCCGGGCGAGAACTGCGCCAGGTAGTTCAGCGGCACGCCTGCCGCCGCGCCGCGGCTGTTCCAGCGCGAGCCGGTCTTGGTCAGCGAAGCGATGTTGACCGTCCCGGCAGGGAGCTTGATGACGGCGCCGTTGAAGGCCAGCGACTGCGGCTTGGCCAGGCCCATCACGCCGGCGCCCGGGGCGACGTCGATGCGCAGCGGCACCGGCTGCGCCAGCGTCATCGCGTAGCGGCCCTTGTTCTGCAGCGCCGCCAGGGTGCCGGACCAGGTGTTGCGGTTCCAGCCGCCGCGCACTTCGGTGAGCGCGTCGAAGTCGTCGTTGCGGGCGGCCAGGCGCAGCGTGTGGGCGGCGCGGGTGCCGCTCGTTTGCAGGCTGGCGGCGGCGATGCGGGTCTCGCCGCTGGCGTAATCGACGATCTGGATGTCGCTCACCAGGGGATCGGCGCCGCCGCGGCCGGAACCGAGGTTGGCGCTGGCGCGCAGCGAGCGCAGCGTGTGGGCGCCCATGAATTTCAGGTTCTGGCCTTCCAGCGCCGCCGTCAGCGAGGGCGTCTCCATGGTGCCGGTGATGGTGCCGTTGCCGCGCAAGGCGCCGCCGTAGTCGGGACCGAGGGCGGCCAGTTGGCCGGCGTCGATGCGCCAGTCGAGCACGTCGCGGCCGGCGCCGAAGCTGCCTTTCGCGGCGAGGACGTTCGGCCCCACGTGCAGGTCGACGTCGGCGTTCGAGACGTGACGCCGGTCGGCGTTCAGGCGCGCATGGCCCCAGAACGGCGACTTCGCCAGCGTCGACTCCTCGACTTTCAGGTCGAGCGCGCCGCGCCAGTCCGCGCCCGAGCGGCCGCTGGCGGCAAACGCCCCGTTGATGCTGCCGGGGAGGGGACTGCCGAAGGCGGCCGGGTTGAAGCGCGCCATGTTGCCGTTCGCCTTGACCTCGACGAAACGCGCCTCCTTGCCGCCCGCGAGCCAGGCTTCGCCGTTCGCGCGCAGGTTGCTGGTGTTGGCCTTGCGCTGGGCCGCCACCCAGCCGAGGCCGTTGGCGTCGAGCGCGAAGGTGGTGCGCGGCGCCTCCATGCTGCCGGTGACGACGCCGTTCGCGACCACGGAGCCGTACAGGTCCTTGCGCAGGGCGGCGAGCTGGCGGCCGTCGACGCGCCAGTTCAGCTTCTCGCCGGGCGCGCCGAAGGCGCCGCGCAGGTCGACGCTGTTCTGGCCCAGGGCCAGGGTGGCGTCGACGCCGCTGACGTGTTTTGCATCGGCGGCCAGCTTGCCGCGTCCGGACAGCGGCTGGTCGAACAGGCGGCTCGGCCGCAGCGCGAAGTCGGCGTTGACCTTCCACGCCGGGGCCAGCACGCCGGCCGCGTTGATGTTGGCGTTGATGTCGGCCTGCGGATAGTCGCCCAGCGCGGCCGGGTTGAAGCGGCTGGCGTTGGCGCTGACCTTGAAGGCCTTGTCCTCGGCCAGGTTCGCGCTGCCGGTCAGGGCGATGCTGCCGCTGCCGGCCGACAGGCGCGCTTCGCTCAGGTCGAGCACGTTGTTCGCCAGTTTTGCGCGCGCGGCCAGGCGCAGGCCGGCGTCGCTCAGGCGCAGGTCGAGCGTCTGGGTGGTGCCGACGTTGGCGACCGCAATGTCGCCGGCGATCTTCGTCGGCTTCATGCTGCCGTGGATCTGGCGCAGGTCGAGGCGGTCGGTGTGCAGCGCGAATTTCGCGGTGCCGAGGCCTTCCTCGTCCTCGCCGCGCTGCACGCTGCCGCTGCCGGTGAAGCGGCCGGCGCCGCCGAGGTCGACCAGCACGTCGGTCAGCTGCATGGCGTCCAGGTTGCCGCCGAGCTGGCCGCGCATCGCGCGCAGCGGCAGGCGCTGCTGGTCGATGGTGCCGGCCGGGCCGTCGTTGACGAGGTCGACGCTGCCCGAGATGGCGCGCTTGTCGTCCAGGCGCGCCACGATCGCCAGCGTCATGTCGGCGGTCGGCAGCGAAGGATCGAAGAAGCCCGGGTCGATGTTGCGCGCATTCAGGTTCATGCTGCGCAGCGGGATCTCGGCGAAGGGCGACAGCGCGATGCGCGCCTCGCCGCCGGCGCGCCCGGCCTGGCCGGTCGCATCGAGCATGGTCAAATTCAGGTCGCCGCCGGCGTGCAGCTTCAGCTGGGCCGGCGTGCCCGCCGATCCGACCGGCGTGCCGGTCAGGCTGGCGTTGGCGTCGAGCTTGAACGGGCGCTGGGCGCCGATGCTGCCGTTCGCGGCCAGCTGGCCCCAGGGCGTGCTGGCGACGGCGTCGCGCAGCTGCCATTGCACCTTGTCGCCGTGCAGGCGCAGGCGGATGTTGGTGATGTCGGTGGCGTTGCCCTTGCTGACGAAGGTCGCCTTGGCCACGCGGGCGTCGTCGAGCGAGATCCGGAACGGCGCGGCCAGCGAGGCCGGCATCTTGCTCGGCTCCTCGTTCTCGCGCAGGGTCTCCATGCGCAGGTCGGCCGCGTGCAGCTTGCTGATCTCGATGCCGTTCGACAGCAGCTGGCGCGGCGACCAGTCGAGGTCGACGTTGGTCGCCACGACCAGTTGCTCGTCGGTGCGCCAGACGATGCGGTCGATGTGCATCGCGCCATAGATCGAGCCGCGGATGCCGGTCATGGTCAGCTTGCCGTCGGTGGCGCGCGCGGCGCGTTCGGCGATCATCTGCAGCGTGGTTTCGCGGCCCAGGTACCAGAGCGCGCCGCCGATCACGACGCTTGTCGCGACCAGGCCGATGGCGACCCGGCGCGGCCAGCGCCGCTGTCTGGGTGTCTCCCTGGCCGGGGTTTGCGGGGTGGGGTTGTTGTCGGCGTCCATCAGAACGTAAATCCAAGTGAGAAGTGCAGACGTGCTTTCTTGACCGCGTGGCCGTAGGCGACATCGACGTTGATCGGGCCGACCGGGCTGCGCCAGCGCGCGCCGATGCCGTAGCCCGATTTCGGGTGCAGGTCGCCGAACTTGTCGGCGGCATTGCCGACGTCGTAGAACACGGCCACGCCCCAGGGCGGTCGGAACCAGTACTGGTATTCGGCGCTGGCGGTGGCCAGGTAGCGCGCGCCGACGATGGCGTCGCCTTCGCGCACGCCGAGTTCCTGGTAGCCGTAGCCGCGCACCGACTGGTCGCCGCCGGCGCGGAACAGATAGCTGCTCGGCACGCCTTCCTTGTCCTTCGAGAACACGGCGCCGAGCTCGCCGCGCAGGATCAGGCTGCCGCTCTCGCCGGCCGGACGGTAATAGATGCCGCGGGTATAGGCGCGGATGAATTTCTCGTCCGTGAACACCGGCAGCGGCGCCACGCCGACCTGCCAGTTCAGGGCGTAGCCGCGGGTCGGCAGGATCAGGCTGTCGAGCTTGCGCCGGGTGACGCTGTAGGTCAACGGCAGGCTCTTGCTGTAGCTGGTGTCGACACCTTCGACCTGGCGCTTCTCGGCCAGCACCTCCAGCGTCAGGCTGCGCTCCAGTTCCGGCGTGCCCCAGGCGCGGCGCGCGGAAGCGCTGATGGTGGTGGTGATTTCGCCGCGCACGTCCTCGCGCTCGATGCCGCCGCCGACGCTGTCGTTGTAGCCGTCGGGCGTGGTCGGCCAGTAGAAGTCGACGCGCGCGTTCTGGCGCTTCTGTTCGTAGATCAAGTCGCTCTTCATGCGCTTGCCGAACACGCTCAGGTCGTCGTAGCTCAGCTGGGCGCGGGCGCCGGTGTTGGTCGAGAAACCGAGACCGACCTCGACGTTCTTCTGCTTGTTCTCGGTGACGCGCACCAGCACCGGCAGCACGGTCGGGCCGGGCGTCGGCGGCTTGACGCCGGTGGCGGCCTGGCCCGGGACGGCCGGCGCATTCGGATCGACCTCCGGCGGGTCCGGGACATCGTCGCTGTCTTCCTTCATTTCCTGCAGCTCGGCGGCGAGCACGGCGCGCATGTCGGCGCTCACTTCGACGGTGGAGAAATAACCGGTCTCCTGCAGGCGCGCCTGCAGCGCCTGCAGCGCCGCCTCGCTGTATTCGTCGCCCGGCTTGATCTTGTTCAGGTTGGTGATGACGCTGGCCGGATAGCGTTTCAGGCCGCGGATGCGCAGCGCGCCGAAACGCATTTCCGGACCGCTGTCGATGACCACGCGCAGCGAAGCGCGGCGCGTGTCCGGATCGACCGTGGCGCTGGTCTCGACCAGCTGGGCGCGCGGGAAGCGCGACGCCACCACGTCGCGCAGCAGGTCGCGCTTGGCGCCTTCCCAGTCGGCCTGGCGAAAGCGCGCGCCGACCGGCAGCGACCAGCGGTTGCGCAGCGCCGCCGCGTCGTAGGGGGCGCCGCCTTGCTCGAACGGAACAAATCCCTGCAGCACCAGGTCGATGTCGCTGACCACCACCGGTTCGCCCGGCTCGACGACGATGCGCGCCACCGGCGTCGCGCCGCTGGTGTCGAGCGTGGCCGTCACTTTCGGCGAGTAATAGCCTTCGGTGGCGATCAGGGTCTTGGCCTGTTCGGGCGCATCGCGCACCAGGCGCTGGAGCTGGTCGAGGTCGACGCGCGGATTGCCGCGCCAGCGCAGCAGGTCGAGGTTATCTTCGAGCAGGTCGTCGAGCTGGCCCGGCGCATCGATGCGCACGTTATAGTCGACGCCCTGGGCGAGCGCAGCCTGCGCGTTCAGGATCACGTACACGGACAGCACGATTTGTGCCAAAATCCGCAGTCGCCCTGGCGCCGTGTTGTTCTGGTGGGATGTTGCGAGAGCCATGTCTCTCCATTCAGTGTTAATGCTGAGGCCATCTTAACGGAATTGCAAAAACACTGGCGAACGTTTAACTCCTGGATTACCCCTTATGCACGCATCCGATACCGCACTCGTCCTCTTCAGTGGCGGGCAAGATTCCACCACCTGCCTGGCCTGGGCCCTGCAACGTTATGCACGCGTCGAGACCATCGGTTTCGACTATGGCCAGCGCCACGCCATCGAGCTCGAGGTGCGTCCGGCGGTGCTGGAAAAGATGCGCGCGCTGTCTCCCGAGTGGAACGCGCGCCTGGGCGAGGACCACATGATCGACCTGTCGCTGATCGCGCGCATTTCCGACACCGCACTGACCAGCAACGTCGAGATCGCGATGCAGGCGGACGGCCTTCCGAACACCTTCGTTCCGGGCCGCAACCTGCTGTTCATGACGGTGGCGGCGACGGTCGCTTACCGGCGCGGCCTGAACGTGCTGGTCGGCGGCATGTGCGAGACCGATTTCTCGGGCTATCCGGATTGCCGCGACGACACGATGAAGGCCTTGCAGGTGGCGCTCAACCTGGGCATGGCGACGCGCCTGAAGGTCGAGACGCCGCTGATGTGGATCGACAAGAAGCAGACCTGGGAACTGGCGGAGCAGGCCGGCGGCCAGGCCCTGGTCGACCTGGTCCGCTTCGACACCCACACCTGCTACCTGGGCGAGCGCGGCGCGCGCCACGACTGGGGCTACGGTTGCGGCACCTGCCCGGCCTGCGCGCTGCGCGCCCGCGGCTATGAACAGTTCGCCGCGGAAAAGGCGGCGCGCGGAGAATAAGGAACGGCGCCGAATGACGGCGCCGTTTTTTCATGCAAGGTGCAAGGGCAGGCGATCAAACCGCCGCCTCGCGCTGCATGCGGTTCCTGCGCGAGCGGTGCACCAGGTACCAGATCACGGCTAGCGGCAGCAGCAGGGGCAGGAAGAAGGGCACGATCGCCGCCGTCACCGCGAAGGCCGCCACCGCCAGCGCCCCGACCAGGACCACGCCGACCCCGGCGAACACCACCGCCAGCACCGCCCCCACCACGATCGTCACCAGCACCGCGATGATCGTGCCCCCGGCGCCGAACAGCAGCGCCAGCGCGGCGCCCAGCGGCCCGCCGACCTCGTCGCCGTCGATGTGGAAGCTGGCGTCGCCGAAGGTGAACAGCAGATCCCACAGCAGCAGTGCGCACAGGATCAGGACGGCGTAGGGGACGATCTTTTTCATGATGTTTTCCTCGTGAAGTCAGGTGGTATGGCCTTACTGTAGGTCTGCGCCGGCCGCGTGACCAGCCGCCTGCGACGATCTGCATTTTCGGCGGGCCGGAGCGCATCTGGAGGCGATGAACGTGAGCATTCTTCCAGCATGGGGCGCCTTCGTCGCAGGTCCGGATACGGGCCGACCAAGGGCTGACTTCGCGGAAAAAATCGATGCCTTTTTGACCTTGCAATGCGCGGCTCGCCACCTATACTGACAGCCTGCTTTTGTTGTAGGAGGGCTTCCATGCATCTTGTCGATACAACGATGACCTCGCCGTACTATCCTTGTCATTCGGCCTGGGCGGGTGGTGGACCGAAGGGACCGCCATCGGCACCGCCTACCATCCCACCTATCATCATCAATCCTTTCAATCGCGAAGCGCCGAGACAGCCGAACATCGACCCGCTGCGCACCCCCTTGCCGCCGCCGGTGCGGCCCCCGCGCCAGCCCGGCATGCGCATCCGCGCCGCGCATCGAAACCGCGCCTGCGCGCCGTGCGTTTGATTTGAATGGCTGCGGTGCGGCATCCCTATACCTGCTTGCGTAATTTCCTCTATGATCTTGTTTTGGGCGCGAGCCCGGCAGAGGGAAGCAGCAAGCAATGAATGACGATGTCAATGACCTGGAACCGGCTGACGACGACGCGCCGGTCCAGGAACCGCGCCTGTGGAAAGGCAACGGCTGGACCGCGCGCGTGATCAAGAACGAGGACGACGAGGGCTGGGCGGTCGCCATGTACAAGGATGGCGAACCGGAGCCGGCGCTGGTCGGCCCCTGGACCATGGGCCGCGACAAGAAGAATCCGAAGCCGCTCGACACGAACGCCTTCAACACCCTGGTCAAGACCGCCTCGGAAGTGATCCGCCGCCACGAGCAGCACCTGCACGCGATGCTGCACAAGAGCACCGTGGTCTCGACCGAACAAGGCGAGCTGAAGGTCACGCTCGACATCGTGCCGGACGACGACGATCCATACGCGATCCTGACCGCCATCGACGAGATGAGCGAGCAGGTCGCGCAGGCACGCGTGGCCGCCACCTTCAAGCTGACCCCGGCCTCGGCCCTGGCCTGGATCGAGAACGACTTCCGCGCGCCGCGCTAGTTCAGGGATGGCTGCGGCTCGATGCGTGGGGTGCGTGCCGATCTAGGGCAGCACACCCGTCCGCCGCCGTTGTCTTTGCGCTGCGTTTCGCCTGAAAGGCTATTGATCCAGCGCAACTGCTGCTATATTTCCCAAGTGCATTAACTCACTGGGAAAAGCCATGGAACGTCTCGACCGGCTGGAAGCGGTCCAGTCGATGCTGCTCGAAATCGGGCGGACCTCGACCAGTTGCAGCGATATCACCGAATTCATCCGCGCGGTGCACCGCGCCCTCGGCCGCATCATGTACGCGGCCAATTTCTATGTGGCGTTGTCGGACCGCGAGGAAGGCACGGTGCGCTTCGTATACTTCGTCGACGAATCCGACGAAGGCCCGGCGCTGAACCAGCCGGTGCGCCTGGCTTCGCCCGACGAGTCGCCGACCGCCTGGGTGATCCTGAACGGCCAGACCCTGACCATGACCGCGGCGGACTTCCGCGCGCGCGAGCAGGGCGGGGGGCGCTTCGGCGCCGGTAGCGCGGCCGAGCACTGGATCGGTTGCCCGCTGCTCGACCAGCAGCACCTGCCGCTGGGCGCCATCGTGATCCAGAGCTATACCCCCGAGCATACCTACAGCAGCGAGGACCAGGCGCTGTTCGCCGTGATCGCGAACCACGTCTCGGTGGCGCTGCAAAGCCTGCAGAGCATGGACCGGCTCGAACGCGCCGTGCAGGAGCGCACCGCGCGCCTGGCGCACGAGGTGGCCGAACGGCGCCGCGCCGAGCAGGTGCAGCATGCGCTGTACCAGATCGCCGACCTGTCGGCCAGCGCGCTCGACACCAACGTGCTGATGGCCAGCCTGCACCGCATCATCGGCGAACTGATGGTGGTCGAGAATTTCATGATCGGCCTGTACCACCCCAACACCAAAGAAATCAGCATCCCGTATTTCGTCGACCAGAAGGACGCCGCGCCGCCCTTGAAACGCTTCCCCTACGGCCAGGGCATGTGCTCCTACCTGCTGGCCTCGAAGCAGCCGCAACTGCACGACGCCGGCAGCTTCGCGCGCCTGGTGGCCAGCGGCCAGGTCTCGGGCATCATGGGCAGCCCCGACATCGCCAGTTGGATGGGCGCGCCGATGCTGGTGCACGACAAGCCCTACGGCGTGCTGATCGTGCAGAGCTACGATCCGGCGACCGTCTACACCAAGGCCGACCTCGACCTGCTGGCCTTCATCGCCAGCCACGTCGCGGTGGCGATCGCGCGCATGGAGGCCGACCGCAACATGCGCCGGACCAAGGAGCTGCTGGAAGAGCAGAACGCGGCCCTGAACAGCGCGCTGACCCAGCTGCAGCAGGCGCAGGGCGAACTGGTGCGCAAGGAAAAGCTGGCCTCGCTGGGCGAACTGGTGGCCGGCGTCGCGCACGAGATCAACACGCCGTTGGGCATCTGCGTGACCGCGACGAGCCACCTGGTGGAAGAGCTGCGCCTGACGCGCGAGGAACTGGCGGCCGGCGAGATGACCGAGGATAGCCTGAACAGCTTTTTCGAGATCGTCGACCAGTCGCTGCGCATCATGACCACCAACACCCGGCGCGCGGCCGCCCTGGTGCGTTCGTTCAAGCAGGTGGCGGTCGACCAGTCCTCGGGCGACGTCCGCAGCTTCAACCTGCGCGCCTACATCAACGAAGTGCTGCTCTCGCTGCAGCCCAAGCTCAAGGGCCGCCCGATCAAGGTCGAGGTCGACTGCCCGCCGGACCTGGTGATGGAAAGCTTCCCCGGCGCCGTGTCGCAGATCGTCACCAACATGGTGGTCAATTCGCTGGTGCACGGCTTCGAGCGCGACCAGCCGGGCCGCATCGCGATCCGCGCCGCGCTCGAAGGCGGCACGGTCGCCTTCAGCTATACCGACGACGGCGCCGGCATGGACAAGGAATCGCTGGATAAACTGTTCGACCCCTTCTTCACCACCAAGCGCGGCAGCGGCGGCAGCGGCCTGGGCGCGCACATCCTGTTCAACCTGGTGACCGGGGCGCTGGGCGGCACGGTGCACGTGGACAGCGCGCCGGGGCAGGGCTTGCGCTATGCGCTGCATTTCCCGCGCAGCGTGCGCGGGGAGAAGCTGGCGGCCTGAGGAGCGCGACGTAGGGTGGGCACCCCGTGCCCATGCGTGACGCATGCATTCCGTTGGCTGACCTCCGGTCGAAAAAGACGCGTCGCGGCTGCGCCATGGAAGCGCTCCGATAACGCGTCGGTTTCGATTTTTTTCGAGCGTGGCCGATGTGCGAAGGTTCGCGTGGGCACGGGGTACCCACCCTACGCCTGATTGCGCCCGCGCGATCAGGTCAAGCGGACTGCGTGGCGGGCGCGAGATTTCAAGGGATGGGTGAACGCGTGGGCGGCGCCGAAGGCGCGGGCAAACCGGAGGCCCGGGTATAGCCGTCCACCCTACGCGGCAACATGGTCGGCAGGGCGTAGGGTGGGCGGCTACACCCGAACCGCACGCGTGATCGCAGCGGATGCGCCGCCTACGCGTTCAGCGCCCGCCAGCATCGTCGCCAGGCTTCAGGAGGGGACCGTCAATCCGGCCACTGCCGGTTGATCTCCACCGCCTTGTCGATGTTCTTGATCAGCAGGTCGACGTAATACGGGTCGAGGTGCTTGCCGGCGACTTCGCGCAGGTAGTCGGTGACCTGCTCGACCGGCCAGGCTTCCTTGTAGCAGCGCTCGTGGCTGAGGGCGTCGAAGACGTCGGCCACGGCGACGATGCGGGCATAGGGGTGGATATCCTCGCCCTTCAGGCCTTGCGGGTAGCCGGTGCCGTCGAACTTCTCGTGGTGCTGGTGGGCGATCACGGCGGCGGCCTTCAGGATCGGGCGCGTCGAGCCGTCGAGGATCTGCAGGCCGACCGTCGGGTGCTGCTTCATGATGTCCCACTCTTCCGGCGTCAGGCGGCCGGGTTTCAGCAGCACGGCGTCCGGGGTGGCGATCTTGCCGACGTCGTGCATCGGCGCGGCGTGCATCAGGGTCGCGGTTTCGTCCTCGGGCATGCCGGAGGCCTGGGCCAGCATGTGGCAGACCTGGGACATGCGGCGCACGTGGTTGCCGGCCTCGTTCGAGCGCGACTCGACCACGTCGCCCAGGCGCAGGATCAGCTCGGCCTGGGTATCGGTGATCTCCTGGTTCAGCAGGATGTTGTCGAAGGCGATCGCCACGCCCGAGCAGAACACCTCGAGCAGCTGGGCGTCGATCTCGGAAATCTCCTCGACCCCGTGCAGCACCAGCAGCGAAGCCTTGCCGCTGCTGTTCGGGAAGTAGCCGACGTAGGTGTCGCCGTGCAGCTTGGAGATGCGGTTGTGGCGCGCCTCGTCGAGCTGGGCCAGCAGTTCGGGACCGATCGCCTCGTTGCCGGCGCCGCTGCCGAAGTCACCGATGCGGGCCAGCACCTCGTACTGGCTTTCGCCGGTGATCACGCTGGCGCCCTTCAGGCGCAGCAGCATGCTCTGCTCCAGGCGCAGCAGGGCGACGACCTGCTGCAGCAGGCCGCTGGCGAAGTCCTTCAGGTTACGCTGCTGGAAAATGTGGCTGGAAGCCGCGATCACGCGCTCCAGGCCTTCGCGGTAGCTCTGCTGGACGCGGCGCGCGTCCTCGACCTTCATGATGTCGCGGTAGGCGCGCAGCGCGGCGAAGGTCGTGGTAAACAGTTTGGTCCGATCGAGCTCGGTCTTTTCCTTGTAGTCGTTGATGTCGTAGTCGACGATCACGCGCTCTTCCGGCGCCTGGCCCGGCTGGCCGGTGCGCAGCACGATGCGGGTGAACTGGTTGTCCAGGTCCTGGCGCATCCAGCGCGCCACTTCCAGGCCGCTGTCCTCGCGCTCCATCACCACGTCGAGGAAGACCAGGGCGATGTTCTCTTCGCGCGCCAGGACCTCCTTGGCTTCGGCGCCGCTGTAGGCGTGCAGGAAAGTCAGTGCGCGCCCATCGAGGCGGAAACGGCTCAGCGTCAGCTTGGTGATGTCGTGGATGTCGGGCTCGTCATCAACGAGAAGAACTTTCCACGGGGCGAGCTTGGGCGCGGCTGCAGACAGAAAAGACATGGCGTTTCCGATACCGTTAATGGAGCGCTACAAACGAGTCGTCGTATTGACAGGAATTGCGCCTGATCAATATACAGGCGAATCGATTGTAGTACGCCTTCCACTCCTTAACAACAGGCAATACAAACGTTCGCGAGGCAACACCGGCAGTGTTGGATGAATGACTCACTCATAGCGCTTCTGGCAACGCTCGCAGAAGAAGCTGCGCCGGTTGCTGCGGCCGAGGTGGGCTTTTTTGAAAGGGATGTGGCAGCGCGGGCAAGTGGTCTTCGCATGGGCCAGCCAGTGCTGCTTGAGCACGTACTCCTTTTTCCACCCCAGGAAATCGAAACTGTATTGACGGGCTTCGTCGACCAGGGCGCGCAGCTTGGGCGCCGGCAGCGCGCCGACTTTTGATTCCGGATGGACGCGGATGCGAAACAGCACTTCGTTCTTGATGATGTTGCCCACGCCCGAGAAGATGTCCTGGTCGAGCAGGGCGTCGCAGGCGAGCATGTCGGGCTGGGCGCGCAGCTTCTTGCGCGCCCGTTTCGGATCCCAGCAATCGGACATGACGTCCGCGCTCCAGTCGTACTGGGCGTCGAGGTCGACGTCGATTTCGCGGATCGCGCACGCATAAAAATTGATCTCGCCGCCATCGGCCATGCGCAGGAAGAGGCGCGGCGGCTTGTCGCGCCGCTCGTCCACGCGATAGGTGCCAAACAGCAAAAAGTGGATGCGCACCACCATGGTCGGCAGTTCGATCAGGAAGTGCTTGCCCCAGGTGCGCAGCGAGACGATTGGCTGGCCGACCAGGCGCGCGGGATCGATGGCCCGGACGTTGCCGCCGGCCTCGACGATGGTCTGGCCGACGAAGCGGGCGGTGGCTTCCTTCAAGATGACGAGCGATGGTCCTTCTGGCACGGCTGACCTCCTTGCGGCCATTCTGCCGGCAACTGCCGGGGCCGGCTGTGCGAGGACTAACAATTCGATACAGGATTTACCGACCGGAGACGGCACACTTCGCCAAACCAGCGTATATTTGAACAGTAAAACAATAGGAGAGAAAGGAAACGCCATGAAGACCGTGATTCGACACCTGTCCGCTGCCGGGCTGCTGGTGCTCGCCGCCGGCTCCGCATCTGCCGGCGTAACCGTGAACTACATCGAGCCCGACCGCTTTACGGACGTGCCGTTCGCGTCGTGGGAGCGCGACGAGACGCTGAAGGAACTGACCGAGCATTTCGCCAAGCTCGGCGCCCAGCTGCCGCCGGGCCAGGACCTGCGCATCGACGTCAAGGACGTCGACCTGGCCGGCCGCGAGTACCCGACCCGCGGCGTGCGCGACCTGCGCGTCGTGCGCAGCAACGGCGCCGACTGGCCGCGCATCGACCTGCACTACACGATTGAGCAGGACGGCCGCGTGCTGCGCAGCGGCGACGCCCAGCTGCGCGACATGGCATTCATGGACCGCGTCACGCGCGCCAAGGACAGCGACAGCCTGCGTTTCGAGAAACGCATGATCGACGACTGGTTCTATTCCACGATCATGCCGAACGAGCGCGCCGCGCGCCGCTGATCTCGCGGCAGCGCCGCAAGGCAGCAAGCGAAAGCGCCGCCTGGACAGGCTGTCATGCCGGTCCAGGCGGCGCTTTTTTTTCCACGCTGCCTTCCCAGTTTATTTTGCAGGCGCTTCCTTCCTGGTCACGCTGCGCCCGACGGCGGCCTGCACGTCGCGCACCTGGTAATCGGGCGGCACCGCGAACAGCGCGGCCTCGGGCTCGGCGCGCTTCAGGTTTTCCAGGCGGTAGACGAATTCGCCGCTGCGCGGGTCGCTGTGCTTTGCGAACACCGTCATCTGCAGCTCGGGCGCATACCAGGTCTCGTCGGCGACCACGATGGGCGCGTGGTTGCCGATCTCGCCGGCCGGGATCTCGTAGCTGCGCAGCTTGCCCTCGGCCTTCACGCCGTCGAACTCGCGCGTGCCGAGCTCGCGGCTGACGGCCTTCGACGACCATTTGCCGTCGCGGGCGGCGCCGGCCACCAGTGGACCGATGCGCTCGGCGAGGACGCGCGGATCCGGGCCGCCGTCCGCCAGCTTCGGAACCTGGATCACGCGCACCGTCTCGCGCGTGCCGCCCGCATCGCGCTCGACGCGGCGCACCACGATCTCGCGTCCGTTCGGCCCCTCGCGCTGCTCGACCTGCGGCAGCCTGCCTTCGCGGCGCAACTGCTCGACGCGCGCGCGCGCGGCCTCGCCCGCAGTGCTGGAAGCCTCGCCCGCATTGCGCGCAGCCTCGGCCGAGATACGGGCCGTGGCGGCGGCGCGGGCGGCTGTCGCGGCCTCGCGCGCGGCATCGAAGCGCGGCAGCCTGGTGGCGGTGCGCTTGCGCGGGTTCAGGATCCAGGTGGCGCTCGCCACCGGATCGTTGATGGTCACGGTACGCGGTTCGCCGTCCTCGCCCAGCACCTCGAGCCGGGTGCGGCCGGCGCTGTCGCGGTAGCTGGCCGACCGCGTGCGGCGCTCGATCCGGTTGCCGTCGGCCAGCTGCTGGAGGCGCTCGGAAACCGCCTGCGCGCTGTAGGGCGCATTCTTCACCACCCGGCCGTGGCCGCGCAGTTCGCCGACGCGCATGTCGTCCGTATGCATCTCGTGCACACGCATGCCGCCCGGCTGGACGTCGCGTTGCGCCGCGCGCGGCGGTGCGTCCGCCGCGGTCGCGGTCAGCGGGTGAGTCAGGAAGCCGGCAAGCAGGACGGCCAGCAGCAGGGGTTGGGTATTCATGGGCATCCTCGTCAAGGTGGGTCAATGGTCGATCGATGTCAGGCGCAGCGCCAGCGGTTCGCCGTCGGCCGCGACCAGCAGTTCGGCGCGCACCGGCTCGCCCGCCTGCTCGGGGCTGACCGGCAGGCCGAGCGTGGCGAGCATGGTGCGCGGCACTTCGGCCTCGACCAGCTGCGGGTCGGGCTCCTGCGCGATGCGCTCGAAGGAATCGAGCGCGATGAAGGCGGTGCCGTTGTCCAGGCGTACGAGCGGCGTGCGCAGCGCCAGTTCGTCGCCGTGGCGCGGCGGCGCCAGCAGGGTCGCCAGCACCACCGCGGTCACCGCCGCGCAGGCGCCGGCCGCGCCCCATTCGGGCAGGCTCAGGCGCTGATACCAGGGACGCTTGGCCGGGAAGCGGGCGGCGAAGGCCTGCATCAATTCTTTTTCCACGCAGCGCGGGGCGTCGATGCCGTCCATCGCGCCGCGCAGCGCGGCCAGGCGGGCATCGAGGTCAAGGGTGTCGTCGGGTTCCATGCTTGCAGCTTCCATCTCAGGCGGCGCCGGCGTGGGCGCGCAGGTAGTTGGCGAGGGCGGCGCGGCCGCGCGCCAGGCGCGAGCGCACGGTGCCGATGTCGACCTGGCAGATCGTGGCGATCTCGAGGTAGGACAGGTCGTGCAGTTCGTAGAGGATGACGGCGTCGCGGTAGTGCGGCGCCAGCCGGCCCAGCGCGCGCCGCACTTCTTCGGCGGTCTCGTCGGCCAGCACCCGGGCCAGCGGGCCGGCGGCGTCGCAGGCCGGCTCGGCCGCGTTGCCGGCATCGTCCGCGTCCGGCTCGGGCAAGGGAAATTCGCGCCAGCGCGGCTCCTCGTGCTTGAGGATCAGGAGGCGCGCCACGCCGAACAGGAAGTGCTGCAGCGTCCCGCGCAGCGCATCGAAGGCGAAGCGTCCCGTCAGCAGGCCCATGAAGCATTCCTGCACGATGTCGGCGGCGGTGTCGGCCGAACCGCAGCGCAGCAGGGCGAAACGGTAAAGCGGGCCCTGGTGGCGCCGGTACAGGGCCGCGAAGGCGGGCGCCTGTCCGGCGCGCACCTGGCGCAGCAATTCGTCGTCTGGGGTAGCGGGTGTGATGGTCATGGTGTCATCTCTCACCCGTATTCCGGTCAACAGGCCGGAAAGTTCCAACTATTTTTTTCGCGCCTGACAAAGCCCTCATGGCGCGCCCGGCGCTACAGGTTCAGTCGATCCAGTTCACGCGCTCGAACTTGTTGCGGAAGTCCTCGGGCATGGCGACCACCTGGCTGGTCTTGTAGTTGAAGAACACGAAGCCGGACTTGGCCATGGCGACCAGTTTCCTGTCGCGCGGGCGGGTGATGCGGAAGATGATGTCGCCGCCGTACTTGTTGAAGTCCATCACGCCGACCTCGAACAGCAGCTGGTCGCGCGCGTGCGCTTCGGCGCGGTAGGTCGTGGCCAGGTCGGTGACGATGATGCCGGTGCCGTCGCGCTCGGTCTCGGGGACGCCGAACTCGAACAGGAAGCGGGCCCGCGCCTCGGAGATCATCGAGATCATCGAGTCGTTGCCGAGGTGGTTGGCGCCATTGATGTCGGTGACGCGCACCGTCAAGGGCGTGGAGTAGTAATACTGGTCTTCGGGGAAGTCGAGATGTAAGCGTGCCATCCGAAGATTCTAACCCCATCAGGCGCTGGGCCCCCTCACAATTTTGTAGATGCGGCCTTCGGCGCTGACCATGTACAGCTCGCCGGCGCCGTCGCGCCCGAAGGACACGACCTTGCCGGGCGAGGCGATGGCCCAGTCGCGCTGCTCGCCGACGCTGGTGCCGTTGGCCAGGAAACTCTTCAGGAAGCCGCGGCAGTAATCCGAATAGAAATAGTGCCCGGCCAGCTCGGGCAGCGCGCCGCCGCGGTAGACATAGCCGCCGGTGATCGCGCAGCCGTTGACGTCGTCCGGCCCGTGTTCGTACTCGAAGGCGGGCAAGGTCAGGCTGACCTGGTTGCAGATGCCGGTGCCATAGCAGGCCGTGCCCTCCATGATGTCCCAACCGTAGTTCAGCCCGCCCTGGAGCAGGGACGCGATGTCGATCTCTTCGCGTTCGTTCTGGCCGACGTCGGCAATGTAGAGCTGCTCGCCGTCGAAGGCGAAGCGCCAGGGATTGCGCAGGCCGAAGGCCCAGATTTCCGGGCGCCGTCCTGGCTGGTTGAGATAGGGATTGCTGGGCGGAATGGTGTACGGCTGGCCGACGCTCGCGCCGCGCACGTCCACGCGCAACAGCTTGCCGAGGGTGGAGGCAAGGTTCTGGGCGTTGCCCTGGGGATCGCCCATGCCGCCGCCGTCGCCCGTGCCCACATACAGCAGGCCATCGGGCCCGAAGGCGACCAGGCCGCCGAAATGGTTGTCGTACTGCGGATGCGGCACGCGCACGATCACCAGGCCCGAAGTGGCGTCGGCCACGTCCGGCAGCGGCGAGCGGTTGAAGCGCTCGACGACGATGTCGCGCTGCGGATCGACGTAATAGACGTAGAAATAGCCGTTGCGGGCGAAGTCGGGGTCGAACGCCATCGACAGCAGCCCGCCCTCGCCGCCGGTGAAGACGCGCGCGCTGATGTCGAGCCAGGGCGCCGTCCGCGTATTGCCGTTTTGCAGCACGCGGATCACGCCCCTGCGCTCGACCACGAACAGGCGTTCGTCGCCGTCCGGCGCGGCCACGAAGGTCGGATCGTCGAAGCTGCCGCCGACCTGGGACAGGGTCAGCGTGAGCGTCCCGGCGCCGTAGGCGACCATGGCGCTGGCCGTGGCGCCGGCGTTGACGATGACGGTCTGGGTGGTCGGCGTGGGCGTATAGGTGGCGGAGCCGGCGGTGACGTCGGACGCGGCGACGGTGTAGCTGCCCGGCGCCAGGTTGGCCAGCGTTTGCGAGCCCGTGAGGTCTTGCGTGAAATTGTTCGGGCCCGTGACGCGCACCGCGGCGTTGGTGCCGGCGGGCAGGGCGGTGACGGTCACCTGCAGGGCGCCGGTGGTGGCGTTGGGGCCGGGCGCGGGAACGCTGCCGGGATTGCCGCCGCCGCCGCCGCAGGCGGCCAGCAGGAACAGCATGGGCAAGAGGGACAGCAGGAACTTCCGTGCGCGATCGACCAGCATGATAGGCCTCCACAGGAATGAGCACATCCACTGCGGCCATTCTGCCAGCGCGCGCCGACCCGGCTGCGCACGCTACGGCGGGGAAAGTCCCGCCGCGGCCAAAGCTGGGTTCAGGGCGCGGCCGGGCTCGAAGGCGGGCGCTGGCGGGTCTTGGCGACCACGCCCGCGGGGTCGATCAGGATCACGAATTCGGCGAAGCGCCCGGCGCCGGCGGGCGACTGGTAGACCCAAGCTTCGTAGCCGCTGTCGAACACGACGGCCTTGGTCTGGCCGAAGCGGGCCAGCAGCTCGGCCTTGGTTGTGGCGCCGGGTACGACTGCGGCGGCGAGGCGCTCGGCCGGCACCTGGGTCCCGGCCGGGATGGTGCCGCTGGCGCAGCCGGCCAGCACGGCCAGCGCGAGGACGAGGGCATGTGCTTTCATCGGCCTTCCTCCACCGCCGGCGCCGCGGCGGGCGGCGCGTCGTCGCGCATGTACTCGAACTCGACCACGGTGTCGTCGGGCCAGCTGGTGTCCCAGATCGGCGCGTAATAGGTGCGGTCGAGCAGCACCTGGCAGTCGCAGAAGGGCAGCATCTCGCGCGTCTGGATGCCGCCGGCGTAGAGCATGTCGAAGGGCAGCACTTCGCTGCGCTCTCCGGCCCGCAGGCGTACCGCGAAGATGGGGCGCTCGGCGAAGAACAGGTAGTTGCCTTCCGGGCTGTTGCAGACGCCCTCGGGCGTGGTCAGGGCATTCGAGATCCAGCCGAACAGGGGCGAGCTGTTCGAGACCAGTCCGGCCTCGACGCCGACCCGGCATTCGAGGCGCAGGTCGCCCAGGCGGCGCGTGCCTGGCGGCAAGCCCGGTGTTTCGATCAGCGCGCGCCAGGTCATGCTGGTGGTCTTGCGGTTGGCCAGCACGGCGGCGTCCTCGCGCAGGGCCTGTTCATTGCGCGGTAGCACGAAACTGTTGTCGGGCGCCACCGGCACCGGCACCGAGACGGTGTCGCCGGCCACGCGCAGCGTGATGCCCGTCATCTTGACGCCGGGCGTGCGCGGCAGCAAGTGAAAGCGCAGGGACGCCGCCGGCGCGTAGCGATGCTCGCGCTCGAAGCGTTCCATGCCTTTGATCATCTTGCGGTAGGATTTGTCGACCGGATCGCGCGTCGAGGTGACGTTCACGGTGGCGACAGGCTGGTCCTGGGCGAACGCCGCCGGCGTGACGATGGCAGCGGCGAGGGCAGCAAGGAAGGTGCAGCACGCGAGCGGCCGCATGGTGTTCACCAATAACGGACGCGGCCGGTGTCCATGTGGACGAATTGCGAGTCCGGGTAGAAGCCGACCCCGCCGCCGCGCATCGCCATCGCCGCCTTGCGCAGCTGCGCCAGGTCGCGGCCCGGCAGGCGGATGTCGATGGCCTTGCCGTCCATGTGCATGCTGTGCTTGGCCACGCCGCTGCTGTTGGCGCGCAGCTTGGCGTTCGATTCCGGCGAGCGGTAGCCGGAGATCACGTGCACCAGCTGGTTGTCGCCGAACTTGGCGCTGACCTCATTGAGCAATACCAGCAGCTGCGGATCGATCGGTGCAATCTTGTTGTTGCGATGGTCGCGCAGCACCTTGTTGAGATCCTGCAGCGCATCCGGGATGAACTGGCCCTCGGCCCAGAACACGCTGCGGACGGTTTCGCCGGTGTGGGTGTTGTACAGGCGCAGGATACGTTCGCCGGGAGCGGCCTGGGCAGTCTTGGCCAGGGCCGGCAGGCTGAATGCCGATGCGAGTGCAACAGAGCCTTTGAGGAAGGAGCGTCGTTGGTTCATCAGATTCCTTTGCGCTTGTAAGACAAGACCGACATGATAGCCCGATTTCGCTAATTCTGCAGGAATAGGGCGAAAATGCGACACGATGACGGAACGTTAATAACTTTTAAGGGGAAATTGCATGCAATTGCGACAACTTGGAGAGTCGATTCGCTACCTCTGCACGGCCGGCATCCTGGCCGGCGCCGCTCTGCCCGCACTGGCCCAGGTCGAAGCCGGCGGCGCGCCGCCCGCGGTCAAGGGCTGGCGCATGGAGACGGTCGCCGACGCCCTGCCGCGCGCCTGGGGCATGGCCTGGCTGCCCGATGGCCGCATGCTCGTGACCGGCAAGGAAGGCAGCCTGCACCTGGTCAGCGGCAAGCAGGTGACGGAGGTCCCGGTCGAGGGGCTGCCCAAGCTGATGGACAGCGGCCAGGGCGGGCTGCTCGACATCGCGGTCCATCCGGCCGACAAGGGTCCGGCGAACGTGCGCGTCTACATGACGATGGCGCACGGCACCAGCAGCGAGAACCGCACCATCCTCGTGCAGGGCGTTTTTGACGGCAAGAAAGTGAGCGGCGTGAAGACGCTGTTCCAGGCCTCGCCCGCGAAAAGCGGTGGCCAGCACTTCGGTTCGCGCATCGCCTGGCTGCCGGACGGCACGCTGTTGATGAGCATCGGCGACGGCGGCAATCCACCCCAGCGCGTGGGCGGCATGCTGGCGCGCGACCAGGCCCAGAACCTGGGCAGCCACAACGGTTCCATCCTGCGCCTGACGCTCGAGGGCAAGGCCGCGTCCGGCAATCCGCTGGCCGGCAAGTCCGGTGCGCTGCCGGAGATCTGGTCCTGGGGCCACCGCAACGTCCAGGGCCTCGCGGTCGATCCCGCAGGCCGCGTCTGGGCCAGCGAGCACGGCCCGCGCGGCGGCGACGAGATCAACCGCATCGAAGGCGGCAAGAACTACGGCTGGCCGCTGCAGAGCTTCGGCCTGGACTACAGCTCGCGCGAGCCGATCGGCAAGCACAGCGTGCCGGGCATGGTCGATCCGCTGGTCGTGTGGTCGCCGTCGCCGGCCCCGTCGGGCCTGGCCTGGTACACCGGTAATGCCTTCCCACAATGGCGCGGCAGCCTGTTCAGCGGCAGCCTGGCCGGCCAGGACCTGCGCCGCATCGCCTTCGACAAAGACGGCAAAGTGGTGCGCCAGGAAAAGCTCGACATCGGCGCCCGCGTGCGCGACGTGCGCCAGGGACCGGACGGCCAGCTCTACGTGCTGACCGACGAGGACAAGTCGCGCCTGCTGCGCATCGTGCCCGATAAGAGCTGAGGGGCTAACGGACGCCGGCGCGGATTGTTTTCACCGATACTGGGGAGCATACCCGTAGGGTGGACGGCTAAACCCGGGCGCATGCACGTCGGCGCACTCGGCGCCGTCCACGCGTTCGACGGTCGAATGCCATTCTGCAGCTGCGCACAGGGCGCTTGAACGCGTGGACGGCGCGCACGCCGCGTCAACGCATGCCGTCGGGTATAGCCGTCCACCCTACGCCTTCCAAAGCACAAGGAGAAACGATGGACGACTTCAAACCGGACCTGGCCAGCACCGCGCTGGTCCTGATCGACCTACAGAACGGCAACATGGCGCGCAAGCTGGCGCCGTATTCGAGCGAGCAGGTGCTCGGCAACTGCGTGCTGCTGGCGCAGGAAATGCGCAATCGCGGCGCGATGGTGGTGTTCGTGCGGGTGCTGCTGAACGAATTGCAGCCGGGACCGGCGGACGCGCCGCTGCATGCGGCGGATGCGCCGCCGCCGCCGCCGGACGCTTCGCAGTTCGCGCCCGAGGCCGGCGTCGAGGCGACCGACGTCGTGATCGTCAAGCGCCAGTGGGGCGCCTTCTACGGCACCGAACTGGACCAGCTGCTGCGCCGGCGCCACATCAAGACGCTGATTCTCGGCGGCATCGTCACGAATATCGGCGTCGAATCGACCGCGCGCGCGGCCCACGATCTCGGCTATGCCCTGGTGTTTGCGGAGGATGCGATGAGCGGCATCAGCGCCGAGGCCCACGATTTCGCCTGCAAGAACACCTTCCGCATCATGGGACGTGTGCGCAAGACGCGCGAGCTGATCGACGCGCTGCAGGCCGGCACCGGCGACGCCTAGAAAAAGACTGGGAAGGGGCTCGCCGGTCCAGGCGAGCCCTTGCTGCACAGGGCTCAGCCGGCCTTGTGGAGCGCGGCCGTGATCTCGTAGGAACGCAGGCGCGCCGCGTGGTCGAAGATCTGCGAGGTGATCATCAGCTCGTCGGCGCGGGTATGCTCGATGAAGGCCTTCATCTGGGCGGCGACGGTGCCAGGCGCACCGATGGCCGAGCACGACAGCACGGCATCGAGCATCGCGCGTTCCTGCGGCCCGAGCGCTTCCAGGTAGCCGCGCACCGGCGGCTGCAGGCGCGTCGGGCGGCCGCTGCGCAGGTTCACGAAGGCCTGTTGCATCGAGGTGGCGAGGAAGCGCGCTTCGTCGTCGGTGTCGGCGGCGAACACGTTAAAACCGAGCATGACGTAAGGTTTGTCGAGCTGGGCCGACGGGCGGAAGTTTGCGCGGTACAGTTCGATGGCCTGCATCATCATCTGCGGCGCGAAGTGCGAGGCGAACGCGTAGGGCAGGCCGAGCGCGGCGGCGAGCTGGGCGCCAAACAGGCTGGAGCCGAGGATCCACAGCGGCACGTTCAGGCCGGCGCCCGGCACCGCCTTCACCTGGCGGCGCGGCGAGCCGGCGAAATAGTCCTGCAGCTCGACGACGTCCTGCGGGAACTCGTCGGCGTCCGACGCCAGGTTGCGGCGCAGGGCGCGCGCGGTGACGTGGTCGGAGCCGGGCGCGCGGCCCAGGCCCAGGTCGATCCGGCCCGGGAACAGCGACTCGAGCGTACCGAACTGTTCGGCGATCACGAGCGGGGAGTGGTTCGGCAGCATGATGCCGCCGGCGCCGACGCGGATGGTTGAAGTTCCCGCTGCAACATAGCCCATCAGCACAGACGTGGCGGCGCTGGCAATGCCCGGCATGCCGTGGTGTTCGGCCAGCCAGAAACGGTTGTAGCCCCAGCGCTCGCCATGCTGGGCGAGGTCGAGCGAATTGTGGAAAGAAGCGCGCGCATCGCTGCCTTCGGCGATCGGCGCGAGATCGAGTATGGAATAGGGAATCATGGGTCGCATGATACGCCGAAGGGTTTTTTCGCGCTGTCCGGGTCGGCAAAACGGAGCGGGCCGCGCCACGCTCCGCGGCATGGCCGCCAGTGTAAAGATTGACCCCAGGATACTGCTTACCTATTATTCAACGCTCCTGCGCCCGCGCTCGACCAGTGTGCGCTTTCTTTCGCCTTCCAGGATTCCAATGCGCATCACTCTCTCCCAAGCGCTGCTCCCGCGCAAGACCGCGATCGCCACCGCCGCTACCTGCTGCTTCGTCCTGCTCGCCGCCGGCTGCGCCCAGCTTCCCGCCAGCCGCGCGCCGGCCGCCGTGCAAGCGCAAGATGGACTCGACAGCGGCAGCTTCGCCCGCATCGACCATGCCGTCGACGCGGCGATCGCCGAACGGCGCCTGCCGGGCGCGGTGTTCCACCTCGAGCGCGGCGGCGACGTCTACGCGCGCGCCTATGGCCGCACCAGCTACGAGCCCGATGCGTCGGCCGTGACGCCGGACACGGTGTACGACGCCGCCTCGCTGAGCAAGGTGCTGGCGACCGCGCCGGCGGTCCTGCTCCTGGCCGAGGACGGCAAGCTCGACCTGGAAGCGAAACTGGTCGATTATTTTCCCGAGTGCACGGGCGGCGGCAAGGAGGCGATCACGATCCGTCACCTGCTGACCCATACCTCGGGCCTGGCGGCCGGCCTGGCGGCGAAACCGGCCTGGAGCGGCGATGCGGCGGCCCATGCGCTGGCTTGCGCGCAGACCGTGACCCATGCGCCCGGCAGCTTCTTCCGCTACTCGGACATCAACTACATCCTGCTGGGCCAGCTGGTGCACAAGGTGGCGGGCAAGCCGCTCGACGTATTCGCCCAGGAACGCATCTTCGGCCCGCTGGGCATGCGCGACACCGGCTACCTGCCGCTGCGCCGCTTCGCCAAGGGGGCGATTGCGCCGACCCGGAACACCGGCGCGGCGGATAGCGGGAGCAACGCCTCGCTGCACGGCGACGCCGCCGCCGGGGCATTGCTGCAGGGCGTGGTGCACGATCCGACCGTGCGCCGGATCGGCGGCGTGGCGGGCTCGGCCGGGGTGTTCACCACCGCGCGCGACGTCGCCCGCTTCGGACGCATGCTGCTCGGCAATGGTTCACTCGACGGCGTGCGCATCCTGAGCCCCGAGAGCGTGCGGCTCCTGACCACCGTGCAAAGTCCGCCGGGCATCGCCGCGCTGCGCGGGCTCGGCATGGACATCGATTCGCCGTTTGCGCAGCGTCCGCGCGGCACGCTGTATCCGGTCGGCAGTTTCGGACACACCGGTTTTACCGGCTGCATCCTGTGGATCGATCCCGCGTCGCGCAGTTTCTACGTGTTCCTGTCGAACCGTGTCTACCCTGACGACAAGGCCAATGTGCTGCCGCTGTATACCCAGCTCGGCACCCTGGCGGCCGAGGCGGCGGGCGTGAAAACGGGACCGGCGCGCAGTGCCGCCGCCGCTCCCTGAAGACGGGTGCGCTAAGTTTCCGCGAGGCTAACGCGCGCTCCCCTCATGGCGACCTCTTTACACTCGGCCCTCCTCGCATGTCATTGATATTGTTGAGGAATGTAGCCCCCAAACCATGAGGAGATTGACATGAAAATGCATAAACTGTTGAAAGGCCTGCTGGGCGCCTCGGTCGCGGCCGCGATGGCTGTTTCCGTGAACGCGCATGCGCAATCGAGCAGCACCGCCGGCCAGTCCGGCTCGCAGGCAACCGGGTCGTCGGCAACGAGCGACCAGAGCTCGGGCAGCGATACGCACACCACGAAGAAGCACAAGCAGAAGAAGCATAGCGGCACCAGCAGCGGCAGCAGCAGCTCGGGCACCTCGTCCAGCGGCACCAGCGGCGCCACGGGCGGCGGCAGCGGCACGTCGGGCAGCGGCTCGATGGGCACCAGCGGCAGCAGCGGCACCTCGGGTGGCGGCACCGGCACCGGCACGGGCAGCAGCGGCACCTCGGGCACCACCGGCACCATGGACAGCGGCACCTCGGGCTCGATGGGTACGAGCGGCACGTCGGGTTCGATGGGCACCAGCGGCACCACCGGTTCGATGGGCACCAGCGGCGCCTCGGGTTCGATGGGCACGAGCGGTACTTCCGGCTCGATGGGCACCGGCGGCACCAGCGGCACCAGTGGTTCGATGGGTACCGGCGGCACCAGTGGCACCTCCGGCACCGGCACCTCAGGCACCGGCACGTCCGGCACCACGGGCACCGGCACCTCGGGCACCAGCACCGGCACCGGTGGCGGCACCAGCGGCCGCGGCTACTGATCCGGCGGACCGGGTCGCGTAGACCGGGCCGCGCAAGCGGCCTGCCTTGCGCCGGCTTCAACCGACACCAGCTCGCGAGCTGGTGTTTTTATTTGCGATGCGCGGGCGTCCGCCGCCGCTTACACCTTGCGCACGAATTCGGACTTCAGGCTCATCGCGCCGAAGCCCTCGATCTTGCAGTCGATGTCGTGGTCGGCGTCGACCAGGCGGATGTTCTTGACCTTGGTCCCCTGCTTGATCACGCCGCCCGAGCCCTTCGGCTTCAGGTCCTTGATGACGGTGACGGTGTCGCCGTCTTGCAGCGTGTTGCCGGCGGCGTCGCGCCAGACGCGCGCCGTCTCGGCCGGGGCCGCGGCGGCCTGCGCCGACCATTCGTGGCCGCATTCCGGGCAGGCGAGATTGGCGCCGTCCTCGTAGGTGTAGACGGATTGGCAGAGGGGGCAGGGAGGCAGGGACATGGCGGTGCGGAGAAAAGTGAAACGGGAAGTATACCCGCCGGACCCCGCATGGCCAAAAAAAACGCCGGGCGGGGCCCGGCGGGAAGCAGCGCCGGCCGGGCCGGCGCAGGCACGAAGGGGGCGGGCAGCCTCAGGCGGCCTGGGGCAGCTCCAGCGCGCCCGCGCGTGGCGCCGGAACGTGCCGGGCATGCAGCGGCGCGCGCGCCGTGCGCGGGTCGAAGCGGAAGGTCGACACCAGCTGGGCCAGGGCCTGCGCCTGTTCGCGCATCGCGTTCGAGGCCGCCGCCGCTTCCTCGACCAGGGCCGCGTTCTGCTGGGTCACCTGGTCCATCTGCGCGATCGCCCCGTTCACCTGCTCGATACCCGCGGACTGCTCCTGGCTCGCCATGGCGATCTGCGCCATGATCGCGGTGACGCGGCCGATGCTGTCGACGATGTCGCGCATCGTCGCGCCGGCGTCCGACACCAGGCGGCTGCCTTCCTCGACCTTGCCGACCGAGTCGCCGATCAATTCCTTGATCTCCCTGGCCGCCGCTGCGCTGCGCTGGGCCAGGTTGCGCACTTCGCCGGCCACGACCGCGAAGCCGCGGCCCTGCTCGCCGGCGCGCGC
>NZ_DAMCPG010000047.1:0-35691 GCF_032106685.1 Massilia sp. | reverse complement strand
TATGCACTCCCCAGCTACCGAGAAATTTCCTTATCCGGTCGTCTTGCTTATTGGGGTCACCGCTGAAAACGGAAGCTGGAACAAGAGACTCGAAAGCCTTGCAAAGATTGAGTAACCTTTCGCCTGTGACTTGGGAAGTGAATTCCGTTTGGTAATCCATCCGATAGTTTTGCGTTAAATAGCGCTGTGCTGAAATAATTTGCCGAGGTGTCTGTCGAAGGTGCGGTAACGCGGTATTGAGCTGTTTTGGAACCGCACCTGACGCCCCCATCTGGGGGCGCCACGAACTGGTAGGTAGCCCTACCGTAAATGGTACTCCGCTAACCGTGCCGCTTACCGAAATAATTTCTATTGGAACTACACATGCAGGAGAGAAGGATGCAGCAAGTCGTTCGGCCAGTTCTTCGATGAATTGATGGAGGGCGTTAAAATCCTCGACGTTAAATTCTAATGTGCAAGTCCCGCCATCAAAGCTTATTGGAATGCCAGAGAGTGTACCTTGATATGCGAATTTATTGGCGAATTCTCCGGTCATTGGCAGAGGTTTTGGAAGTCCATGGAAGGTCGGGTAGCGCATTTGAACAGATTGCCCCCCGGTTATTTCCCTCATTTTCCCTGTGAGAGGAGCATCGCCAAAGTATTCTTCCGGACCAAGCTTCACTTTAAGAGATACGTTGTAGGGTCGCGGTACCTCAGAAATGTCTTTTTCGATTTGAATTTGTCGCCGAGGGAGCTGGAAGATAAGCATTGTGTCCTTTGTATTATCAAGTTGTTCGCATGCTGACCCAGCTCGCGTTTTACGCGGGCTGGCCGAGCATGTTTTCTGCCATGCCTGTATTTAAGGACGTGTTCGCCAAGCGGGCCATTGGGCCTGCTATCAACTAGGAAGCATCATATCCTGCCGCAGGAACCGGCAGGCCGGCAGGGGAGCCTCCGGATGTGAGCAAGGAAATGCATTGCTGCCGGAAGTTCTGCAATTCGGGTGCCATACATCACTCCGTGGCCTTCGCCCGTTTTTCTTGTCGTCGGTCGTAAAACCGGTGCGTAGTGGCCGGATTCGCGTGCCCAGCGAACTCGTAGACGTCTTCGCTTCGGTTCCGCAGCTTAGTTGTGATCGCGGCTGGACGAATGTCGGATAGAGTGAAATACTCCGGGTGCTCCGTGATCTTGTACCCCTCGTATGGCTTGATCGTGGTCTTGGCCTTCCTAGCCGCCCGGTATCGGACTTCCCATTCACGCTTTGCCGCCAGAGCAGCCGAAACTTCGCTGTCGAACGATGCAATCCAATCAAACATCGCGTCCGCCCACAGTGATCCCCACCCGCTCTTTGTGTATGGTTGGCCCTTTGCGTTCGCGAACAGGAACAACCGGCTTGCCGTGTGGGCCTGCTTCGCCCTTGCCACCACGGTTCGCAATCGTGGCGACCACTCGCGCAGCTTCGTCACCTCGTCCTCTCCCTTCTTCCGCTTCGCACTGATCACACGCACCCCTTCTTTGCCAAAGCCGGTTACGTGGAAAGGCCGTACCTCAGCCGCCCGGAAACCAGTCAAGTAAGTAAACATGCTAGCGCAGCCCATCACCTGGTATCCGGACGTCTGCCGGCGCGCCCAGAGGTAGAAACGGATTATCTGGCTCCGATAGATCGTTCGAACCTTCCTCTCTGTCCTGTTCTGAATCATGTCATTAAATGGGTTCGCTTCGATCAGCCCCCAACGTATAGCGAAGTAGCAAATGGTTGACATTAGCGACAGCTCCTTGTTTGCTTTCGCGGGGGCGCCGGCTTTCGCGCGCGCCTCCAGATACTGGTACCCGTGTTGTGTTTTCAGTGCCATCGGTCGCATAGCTCCAAAGAACTTCGTCAAGTTAGCATAGGCGCCAGCGCGCACGGCCAGGCCGTCTTTCGACTGGTCCTTGTAATGCTCTGGCGCCGCCTCATCTCGGAAACGCTCGATCATTTCTGCAACTGATCCGGCTACAACCACCCCCTGCTGTATGTCGAGGGCCTTCCGTTTGGCGCTACGGTCCGCGTCGGCAATCGCCTTCTTATCCCCTAATGGGGCGCTGGCCAAGGTCTCACTCCTGTTGTCAGGATATTGGTAGTACCAGGAAACCTTGCGTTTCCCAACCCGTTTATACAAGCGGTCGATTCCCGTTCGTTCTTTACGACTTGAACGCAGTGAGGTTTGGAGTTTCGGCATTTCGCGAGCCTTTCGTTTCTTCAGAGATTCCCATTTTTCGGTCGTAATAAGCACGAGCTACCTGAGGGAGACCCGTTGAAGCCACCTCGAATTTCCATCTAGTTGAAGATAACCAACCGATCATCCTACTGCGCTGGTTAGGTTTGCAACCGACCAGCTCAGCTAATTCATTTGCAGTTAAATACTTGCTCATTTCGCCCGTTCTAAGGTTAACTATTTTCACTAAACATTCTCATCTTGTAACGCGAAAATTTCCTGCGTTTGATGGGCGAATTTTAGAGAAAAAAACAAACAAACGAAATAGGAGGAATAGGTTATTGAGGAGTAACTCGTTTTTTTCGCAAATTACCAACACTCCATGGAACACATCAACAGCGCGAACAACCTCGGCATTGCGACTCTAGAAACATATAATTTATTGATCCCGTTTATTATTAATCTGTTACGTTTTATAAAAAAGTGAATTTCTGATTTTTTTACTCTCTGTCCGCAGTCGCGGACAGAGAAATGGCTGTGTAGTTCTCTCACCGCTAAGTTTCCGCATTTTGAGCCGCGTCCTTGGATGGTCCAACTAGCCCAATCGTCGCGACTGGGGTTTCAAAGAATTAGCCGGGCACCGGCGTATACGTCTCTTATAATGACCTAGGTATGGGTTTATGTCTGTTTTGAAGTGGGATTTTGCATTCACCCTTCGGGTGTCTTTGCAAAATCAGGGTACGAGCGCCTCTACAGGCGAAGCCGATCGCCTACTACCAGACTGCATGGGCAGTCGCTACCAAGCGAAGGGTCTCCTCGGTAGTAACAGGTCTGCTGGAACCTCAGCATGATCGACGTCCTGTCATGTCTCCGCCGTGATCGGCCCATCCTTGCGATTACTGCAGACCAAGCCGGATCGAGCAATCCTGATGAGCAAGTTAGGCGCAGGTTTGCGCAGTTTGATCGGCAGGTTTAGGACGCATGTCTCTTGGTCTAGGGAGACGCTGATTAATTCTGAAGTGCAATCCTCGCGCCATTAAAAATCAATAGGTTACGCGCGCTTGATGGCCGAAAAATCGAATTAATCAGTGCTTCCCTAGCGCTTGAGAGAGTCGAAATGCTTGAGTGATTCTTTCGAAGCGGTTGAACTAGGGTTTACAGTCCCTGGTACTAAAGTTATACCATATTTGTTGCAAAATTTAGACCAATTATAAGTTTGATTAGGATTTTCTTTTTTTTTGCGTCGTTAATCAATCCCGTTTTTATTAGGCAGGCTGAAGGCTCTAGGCATGGAATGGCATGAATAGTGGTGAACTCAGGTTAGAAAAAATATAGCGCAGAAATATCATTTGGAATGTGGGAGGTCAATAGAAAATGCCAGGCAACTTAACTGACTGGCATGAACAAACCGAGCCTAAGTTCGTCGCAAAGTGGTTTCCCGGCCATGGAGTCAGTCAGTGCGGCTTGACGGTACTACGGTAACGGGCGACCCCATTGTTTTTTCTTAGCCCTGCTGAATTTTGCGAACAACACTACTTAGCCTAAGCCGAGCAGTAGCGCCGTTGAAGGCTCTCGAATCTATTCCCTCTTTACGCAAATTAATTCGCGATTCCAGATTAGGTTGACCCACAGGCTAGTCTGTTATTAGCCAAAAATAGCCACGATATCGCGTGCATGAGCTATACATCGATCACGCTGATCGCAGTATACAAGGGCGCGTCTCATCTGCTGGACCGTGCGGTTTCAGTCCTCAAAGCAAGCAGCATGTTGTGCATTAACAACAATTCTAAAAATTTTTTTAGATTAAATTGCTTGTTAAGACGTCGATGTAAATACGATTGCAAATGCAATTTTCACTAAATCTTGCAAATATAGGAGGTTTACGTGCACGATTTTTAACGAAAACGGGCTTCGCCAACAAAATTGCGTGCCATCGTTAGAGAATTCGGTGCCATCGTTAGAGAGTTCGGTGCCATCGTTAGAGTATGCGATATGTGGATAACTTCCGATAAGCAAGGTTTAAACCATTGATAGCAAAAGGATTTAGCGTAACTAATGAGAAATCTAAAGTTATCCACAAAAGCTCTCTAACGACGGCACCGAATTCTCTAACGATGGCACATGTCTCTAACGACGGCACCTTACCTCTCTACTGATGGCACCGGAACACTCTAACGGTGGCACATTACCTCTCTAACGATGGCACAATTGACGCAGTTTTTATTAATTAAATCAATCACTTAGGTGCACGGTAAACAAGATCTTAAGGTTTACAATAAAACCTCAAGCTGTTTTTAAGCGCGCGCGACGAGGCATCGCCAAGACCAGATAAAAAAAGCGTCCACGTGTCTGGGCAATGCGCGAATGCTGTAAATTTAGGCGCTGGTTGATTGCGTAAACGTAGAAGCCAACTCTAAAATAGGATTGTGTTCTGCTGAAAGCCTCCTGGCAAAGATGCTATCTAAGCATCAAGACGGTCATCAATGAACTTGATCATCATCTCAGGTATAGGCTGATCTACTATTCGGGGAGATGGCATTTGAAAATTACTCAGGTCAGCAGTGCTGACATCTTTACACTTAAGCAGAAGTCGCCATGTCAAAAAGCTTAGACGAACAACTACTTGGCGCGGAGAGTCAAGCAGCCGCGTCCGAAGCAGTTCGTTGCGCGGTAGAGCGGGCAACAGCAAACGAGTGCCGTCGTCGCGCCGAGACAGTTCAGGCGAACTTGGCCCAGGACGGGAGGCACGCTGACGCTGTCTCTGCGAACGTTCTGAAGATTGCTTCTCTTGTGCGAAGAATTGTGGAGGACGTTAGCACTGAGCTCGTCAAGGGGGTCGGAATTTTTCCCACATCAGCGTTCCCCCGTGGATGGTGCCAAGATACCTCACGAGCACTTGGGCACTTGCTGAGTTCGCGGGGTGAACCTGGATTTGAACTTGTCTTTGCTGCTCACCCCGATGATGACCGGAACACACACGTCTGGTTGCATAGAGACGGATTAATTGTTGACATTACTGCAGACCAATTCAAAAATTCGGGCTGCCCAAGTGTCATGGTTACAACTGATGATGCTTGGCACGGACGATGGGTTCAAAAAAAGCAACCGCTCGACGAAGTTTTGGCAGGGCATGCGGACTGCGCAATCTACTCGGCAGTGTGCGATCATCCAGACTGGCAAGAGTTGGTAAGCAACATAAAGTATTATCTCAAGGGGTAGATAATTAGTCCGACGACAACCGCTGCCGCAACCACGACGGGCTCCTGAAGTTTCTTAAACTTCCACAGGAGCACGATCGTGCAAATTGCTATTACGGCCGTCGGGAGGTCTACGATGGTCCGCTTCGCGATAACAATGACAGACCCAGCGATTGCCCCGATAGCAGCGGCCGTGATCCCGTCCACAAAAGCGACGACCCCCGGTACCTTCCCGTATTTCTTGAAGTACGGCGCGGGGATGATCGTGAACAGGTAGCACGGCAGGAAGGTCGCCAGCGCCGCCACCGTCGCACCGGGCATCCCGGCCACCAGGTAGCCGATGAAGCCGACCGTGATGACGACCGGGCCGGGCGTGATCATGGCCACCGCCACGGCGTCGACGAACTGCTTCTCGGTCAGCCACTGGTGTTCGGTCACCACGCCGCCGTACAGGAAGGGAACGATGGCCAGCCCCGAGCCAAAGACGAACGCTCCCGCCTTGGCGAAGAACGCGGCGATCTGCCCGAGCAGGGGCAAGTCCGCCGTTGCGTACAGGCTGGACAGGAAAGGCAGTTGCGTGACCGCCAGCGCGTTCGCGCTGCCTCGCTGGAGCCATTTGGGTGGTGCACGCCAGACCCACACCAGCACGCCGGCGGCGATGAACAACCACGCGATTTCCGATTCGGTTGTGATCGTGACGGCCGCGAGCACAGCGTAGATTGCCCAAAGCAGCTTGTCCTTGCCGATGCTCTTTTCGGTCAGTTTCTTCGCGCTCATCACGATGATGCCGATCACAGCGGCGCCCACGCCATAGAACACGGCCTGCATCCATGGCAGGCCGCCAAAACGCACGTATGCCCAGCCAAGTGCGATGACGATGAGGAAGGACGGGATGACGAACGCGATGCCGACGAGCGTGGCGCCCAGCACCCGGTAATGTACGTAACCAAGGTAGATCGCGAGCTGCGCAGCCAGGGGGCCCGGCGCAAGCTGGGACAGCGCCAGCCCTTCTTTGTAGTCCGCCTCGGATACCCATTGACGGGACTCGACGAGGTCGCGATGCATATAGCCGACCAGCGCGACCGGGCCGCCGAAGCCGAGTGCACCCAGGCGCAGCATATAAAGGATCATCTGCCACATTGTGTAGCCTGGTTTTTTGTCCCTATTTAATGACTCATTCATGTAAGCGCCTTGTCGTTCTGATGTGTCAAGTTGTCAACGCTAAGGAATTGAAACACATCCCCGGTCGAGGTAGTAGGGGCAGCTGATATAATCTTTCGAAATTTGCTTAGTGATTCCTTTCCTTGCGTCGGATTGTCCACCTCCTCCTGCTGCTATGCTTGCCACTGTATGGTTTCGCCATGCAGGGTAGCTTGCCGCCTGTCGCGGACGCGGTTTCGTTCGTCCACGAGCTGGAACACGATGAAGGCATCCATCACCACCATCATGAGGACGACGGCTCGGTTCACTATGACGAATCGGACGAATCCCTCGATCACGCGCAGGAACATTCCTCTCCTTCACAACCGGTAGGCTTCGGTCTCCCGCGCCTGGTACTCCCTCCGGAACAGCCAGTATCCGAACTGGGGTCATATGTTGCTCAGGCAGTTCCTGAACCGTTCCTCGACGGACCACACAGACCTCCTGCTTTCTCCCTCGGCCACACTGCCGGGGGATCGCAGCACGCGTAATCGAAAGATGCAGGGGCAACGCAGGTTGCTCTGACGTGCTCGCCCTCGGTGATTCTGAATGTCACCCGATGGAGAACACATGCGCACCTGCCGCCTGTCCCTTTACCTTATCGGTGCCGCCCTGGTCCTGCCATGTCAGGCCGTCGCAGCACCGCCTCCGCCGACTGTAATCGGCACCACGTTGAAGCAAGCCGTCGAGGGCGCATGGCAGCGCGCACCCGCCGCCCGCACGATCGAAGCGCGCCAGGACGAAGCACGTGCTGCGCGTGATAACGCCCGCTCTTGGCTCGCTTCCAACCCTACGTTCGGCTTGTCTCAGCGCGCAGACCAGGGTTCGTCCGAGCGCGACCAGCGAGAATCCGAGATATCGGTTTCGTCCTCATTCTTCCTGCCGGGCCAGAAGAGCGCGCGCAAAGCGCTGGCCGCGCGTAGCACTGAAGAGGTCGCCGCTCACATCGGTGCCACCCGTCTGGCTGTTGCCGGCGTAGTGCGCAACCGCATGTGGGAAGCGGCAGCCGCCCAAGTCAGGCTCGAAGAGAAGCAGGACCACCTGGAACATCTTGAGGGGCTCCGTGACGAGGTGCAGCAACGCGTCAAGGCCGGCGACCTGGCACGCAGCGACGGGCTGCTCGCCGAACAGGAAGTCCTGGCGGCCCGGATCGCCGTCACGGATGCGCGCACTGCGGCCGTAGAAAGCCTCGCACGCTACCGCGTCCTGACCGGCCAGTCCAATTTGCCTCCGCTCGAACCCGAAGCGCTCTCTGAAGACACCGCCCCTACTAATCTGCGCATAGCCGCCGCGCAGGCGTCTGAACAGCGCGCGCACGCGGCGCTACGCCTAGCAGCGGCTTCCCGCTCAGCGCCGCCGACCATTGCCTTGTCGGCTCGCCGGGAAGACGAGAGGCTGCTACAAAAGCCTGTCAACAGCATCGGCGTGGCCCTGCAGATCCCGTTTGGGACTGCCGCACGCAATCGTACCGTTGAAGCCCAGGCGCAGACCGTGATCGCAACTGCTGCTGCGGAGGCGGCCGAGGCCCAGGTGAATGCCGAGGCCGATGTCGAGATCGCGAAGGAACGGCTTGCGAATGCCCGTGCTGCGCTGGAGACCGCCACTGCACGCGCAACCGCCCTGCATGAACATACTGCGCTGTTCGAAAAGGCGTTTCGCCAGGGTGAAAAAGGTCTTGCCGACCTGCTCCGTTCGCGCGCGCTCACCCACGAAGCCGATGTCGCAGTCGCCCAACAAAAAGTCGCGCTCGGGCTCGCCCATGCGCAACTCAATCAAGCCTTAGGAATCCTTCCATGAAATACCTGCACCTGATGTTTGCCGCCGTGCTCGTTATGTCGTCGGCATTCGCAAGCCCTGGCGCCCACGGGCCCAATGGCGAACACCTCGATGGCCAGGCGGCCGCTACCGGCACCACTTCGTCCGTTCCCCGCATCGAGACTTTCACTGAAGCTTTCGAGCTGCTCGGCCATCTTTCCGGCGGCGAGCTGTCGATCATGATCGACCGTTACGAAACGAATGAGCCGGTACTGGGGGGCGTCCTTGAGGTCCAGTACAAGGACCTCAAGGCAAAGGCCAAATTCCATGCCGACCTCGGTGACTACGCAGTCGACGATCCGAAGTTTCTTGCCGCAATCTCCAAGCCGGGCGCCCATGCGCTGCTGTTCACTCTGGTCGCAGGCGAGGAAAGCGATCTGCTCGAAGGCACGCTGACGGTTACCGAAGCGGCCGACGACCACGGACACGAGCACGGTTTCAACCGCCGCTGGTTGCCGGCAGCGGCTGTAGCGCTTGTCCTGGTCGCTGCCGCAATTTTCATTGTTCGGCGCCGGCGCCACGCGAAGGAAATCTAATATGAAAATGACACAACGCCTTATCGCTGGCCTGATCACCGGCTTATTTGCAAGTTCCCTTTTGGCGTCGCCCGGCGCGCACGGACCAAACGGCGAGCACCTGGACGGCCAGGCCACTACTACTGTCGGCGGGCTGGCGCGCCTGCCCGATGGCAGCGTCAACGTTCCAAAACTGGCGCAGCGTCGCATGGGCGTGCGCACACTGATGGTTAAGGAAGGAGAATTTGCCCGTACCGCGCAATTGAACGGCCGTGCGAGTATCGACCCGAACGCCGGGGGACGGGTGCAGGCGCCTTTCGCTGGCCAGATCGCGCCGGGGTCAAACGGCCTGCCTGTTGCCGGCCAGCGCGTCGTCAAAGGCCAGGTGCTGGCACGCCTGCGACCGACAGGCGCCGCCATCGAGCGCGGCAACCAAGCGGCCCAGCTGGCTGAGCTACGCGCCAACCGGGCCCTGCTGACAAAACGGGTGGAGCGCCTGAAGTCGCTCGAAGGCGTGGTCCCTGCGAAAGAAATCGAAGCCGCCCAGGCCGAACTGACCGCAACCATTGGTCAGGAACGCGCGGTTGCCGGTTCGATCAGCGGCGCCGAGGCGATCGTTGCCCCTGCCAGCGGCATCATTGCGAATGCATCGGTGCTCAACGGCCAGATCGTCGAGTCGCGCGACGTACTTTTCGAGATCGTCGATCCGCAGCGCATGGTCATCGAGGCCTTGTCGTCCGACGCGGGGATTGCTCGCAAGATCAGCGCTGCAACGCTTGTCGACGTGCCGGATGTCGAGCTGACCCTGCTGGGCGGCGCACGCACCTTGCGCGATGGCGCGGTGCCGATCAATTTTCGTGCGCGCAGCGCCAACCTGGACCTCGCCGTCGGCCAACCGGTGACGGTCCTGGCTAAGCTCGACACGAAGCTCAAAGGTATTGCGCTGCCGGCAGCGGCCCTGGCCCGCAACCCGGCCAATGAGACGGTCGTCTGGATCAAGTCAGGTGCCCAGCGTTTCATTGCACTGCCGGTGGAGGCAACCGCTCTGGATGCGAGCACCGTCATCGTCACCAAGGGGCTCAGCCCCGACAACAGGGTGGTCGTTGTCGGGACCTCCCTGATCAACCAGATCAGGTGACGATCCATGTTTAATTCAATAGTTCGCTTCAGCCTGCGCAACCGCCTATTTGTCTTAGCGGCTGCGCTGATGCTGATGGTCTACGGCGCCATGACCGCATGGCGTACCCCGGTGGATGTCTTCCCCGACCTGAACAAGCCGGTTGTCACCGTGCTGACCGAAGCCGGCGGCATGGCCCCTGAAGAAGTTGAGCAACTGGTGTCATTCCCAATCGAGACTTCGCTCAACGGCATGCCGGGCGTAACCCGCGTGCGCTCGGTGTCGGGCGTCGGCCTGTCCATCGTGTATGCCGAGTTCGACTGGGGTACCGACATCTACCGCAACCGGCAGCTCGTCTCCGAGCGCATCACGCTGGTCAAGGAACAGCTGCCCGGCACGATCTCGCCGGTGATGGGACCGGTGTCCTCGATCATGGGCGAGATCATGCTGATCGCCCTGCCGATCGACGTCGCGAAAACCGATCCGATGAAGGCGCGCGAGTATGCCGATTTCGTCTTGCGGCCGCGCCTGTTATCCATCCCCGGCGTATCCCAGGTGATCCCAATCGGCGGCGAGGTGCGCCAGCTGCGCGTCGAGCCAGACACGGCGCGCCTGGCGCAATTCGGCCTCTCGCTGGAACAGGTAACGGGCGCACTGCGCGGGTTTGCCGCCAACACCAGCGGCGGCTTCGTCGACCTGAACAACCGCGAATACCTGATCCGCAACCTGGGCCGCACCAATCGCCTGGACGACGTCAAGGGCCTGGCCGTCGCCTACCGCAACGGTACGCCAGTCCTGCTGGAGCAGGTTGCCGGCGTCAGCTACGCGCCCGCCTTCAAGCGCGGCGACGCCGGCCTGAACGGCAAGCCGGCCGTCATCGTGAGCGTGCAAAAGCAGCCTGCCGGGGATACAGTGCGCCTGACTCGCGACATCGAGACCGCGCTGGCAGAACTGAAGCAGGGACTGCCGGCCGGCATCGCGCAGCCAGTAGTCTTGTTCCGTCAAGCCAATTTCATCGACTCTTCGATCGGCAACGTCGTCGAGGCATTGCGCGACGGCGCCATCCTGGTCGCGATCGTGCTGTTCGCCTTCCTGCTCAGCGTGCGCACGACGCTGATCTCGCTGATCGCCATTCCGCTGTCGCTGGCGGTGACGGCACTGGCCTTCCACCTGCTGGGCCAGTCGATCAACGTGATGACGCTAGGGGGCTTGGCCATTGCGATCGGCGAACTGGTCGACGATGCGGTCGTTGACGTCGAGAACATCGTGCGCAGGCTCAAACAACGCGGCGAAACCGGCCAGTCGGTGCTGGAAACCATCTGGCATGCCTCGGTCGAGGTGCGTTCGGGCATTGTCTACGCGACGGTGATCGTCGTGCTCGTGTTCGTGCCCCTGTTCGCCTTGCCCGGCATCGAGGGCCGTCTGTTCGCGCCGCTGGGCATTGCCTACATCGCCTCGATCCTGGCATCGATGCTAGTGTCCATGACCGTCACCCCGGCACTGGCCTACTACCTGCTGCCGAAGATGAAGCGACTGCACCGTGGCGACAGCCCGATCGTGCGCCGCATGAAGGCGTGGGATACGGCCGCGTTGAACTGGTCGTTCCCCCGGATCCGCATGATGCTGGCGGTGGCCATGATCGCGGTGCTCGCGGCGGCGGCCTCGGTCCCGTTCTTCCCGCGCGCCTTCCTGCCGTCTTTCAACGAAGGCTCGTTGGTGATGGGCATGACCTTTACGCCAGGTACCTCGCTGGCGGAAGCTAATCGCATGGGTTCTCTTGCGGAGACCCTCATCGCCCAAGTGCCGGAGGTGACCAAGGTCGGGCGCCGTACCGGGCGCGCTGAACTGGATGAGCACGCCGAGGGCGTGCACTCGGCAGAAATCGATGTCGACCTGAAACCGTCCGAGCGCTCGCGCGAAGAAATCATGGCGAGCATCCGCAACCAGCTATCCGTAATCCCCGCCTCGGTCGCGATCGGGCAGCCCATCTCACACCGCCTCGACCACCTGCTCTCCGGCGTGCGCGCCCAGATCGCCCTGAAGATCTACGGCGACGACATCGATACGCTGCGCGGCTTGGCCGACGGCCTGCAGGGCCGCCTGCGCGCCGTGCCGGGCCTGGTCGACCTGTCGGTCGAGCGGCAGGTGCTAATCCCGCAGATCAAGGTGCGGATCGATTACCGCAAGGCGGCGCAGTATGGCCTGGCGGCGGGCGACGTGCTGCAGGCGCTACAGGCCCTGGCCGAAGGCACGCGCGTTACGCAGGTTATCGACGGCCCGCGCCGTTTCGACTTGATCGTGCGCCTGGCCGACGTCGACCGTTCGCCGCAGGACTTGGCGCGGGTGATGCTCACCAGCCCTGCCGGACAGATCCCGCTCTCGAGTGTCGCCAACGTTGAAGAAGGGGACGGGCCGAACCAGATCGGCCGGGAGAACGGACGCCGCCGGATCGTCGTCTACGCGAATACCGACGGCTCCAACATGTCGCGCATTATCGACGACGTGCGCAAGGCGGTTGCAGCTAGCCAGCTTCCGGGCGGCTACTTCGTCAGCGTGGAAGGTCAATTCCAAGCACAGGAACAGGCGCAGCAGCTGATCGTGGGCCTGTCGCTGGCTTCCCTGGTGCTGATCTTCCTCGTACTCTATTCGCGTTATCGCTCGTCGACGCTGGCACTCGTCATCATGGGCAATATCCCGTTCGCCCTGGTGGGCAGCGTGGTCGCGATGTGGATCGCCGGTGTGTCCCTGTCGGTGGCGTCGATGGTCGGGTTCATCACGCTGGCCGGCATCGCAACCCGCAACGGCATCCTTAAGGTGAGCCATTACATCAACCTCTGCAAGTTCGAGGGCGAAACCTTCGGCTGGCCGATGATTGTGCGCGGTTCGATCGAACGCCTGACGCCGGTCCTGATGACGGCGCTCGTTGCGGCCTTCGCATTGACGCCTCTGCTTCTTGCAGCGGACGCTCCGGGTAAGGAAATTCTGCATCCGGTCGCGGTCGTGATCTTCGGCGGCCTGATCAGTTCCACCCTGCTCGATTCGCTGCTCACGCCGCTCATCTTTTGGAAGGTCGGCCGCAAGGCACTGGAGCGGCTACTGGCCGACGGAGGTAAGGAATCGTATTGACGGACATGGGCCTAGTGGCGGCGCCCATCCTGAGCTGCCACACCTAAATGGAGTTTGAAGATGAAAAAGTATTTTGCGGTAGTAGCCCTCGCTGCAGGCGTCCTTCTGTCGAGTAGCGCCTTCGCGCATGGCGCAAAGCCGAAGCACGGCGGGATCGTGCAGAGCGCAGGCGACCTGGCGTTCGAACTGGTGGCCAAGGACGGCGGCGCTACGATCTATGTTGACGATCACGGCAAGGATCTGCCGACCGTCGGCGCGACCGGTACTCTGACCGTACTAAAGGGCACGGCGAAGACAGAAGTACCACTTCAGTCTGGCGGGGGCAATACGCTGGTCGCTGTAGGGAGTGCAAAGCTGGAACCAGGAAGCAAAGCGGTTGCAGCCGTGATGTTTGCCGACAAGAAGTCGGTCAGCGTTCGCTTCTCCGTAAAGTAAGCCAGCTCCCGGTGGTCGCTGCGGTGGCCACCGGAAGACTTCAGCATAGCAAACCGGGGAACAACTATGAAATGGATCATCACCAAATACCTGATCACTGCGGCAGTTGTCGTGCTTGTTTCAGAAGCCGCAAAGCGTAGTGATCGGTTGGGCGGGTTCGTCGCGGCCTTACCAATGATCACACTGCTTACCTTGGTGTGGCTGCATATCGAGAATCAGCCAGAGGTCAAGCTCGCAAACCACGCGTGGTACACGTTCTGGTATGTGGTGCCGACTCTGCCAATGTTCCTGGCGTTCCCTTGGCTGCTGCAGCGTTTCGGATTTTGGTGGACTCTGGGTTCTTGCGGGCTAATTACGATGGCTTGCTTCGGGGTGTTTGCGCTTATCGTTAAACGGTTCGGAATTACTCTTCTCTAAGATGGTCTCGTGTAGGTAGACCAAAGGTTCCATCTGGGGCTCCCAGAAAGCTGGCATAGTCAAATGAGTAGGGGCCTCCGGAGGAACGTAGACTTTGGGACGATAGCGGGCATACACAGCAGCAGTCCAAACATTACGATAGCGACCGTGGTTGCAGACGGGCTGATCCCACTGCCAAGCACCTCTTTGCGAAGACGCTTCTGGTTGCCTGTAGCGTGTTATCTCCGGGCCACTGCCAATCACAAAGAGACTGAAGGCCGCGTATCAATGATCGCGGGGCCTTACTGCAGCCCCACAAGAGTTATATGAGCTATTGCGCGCGGTGCAATCCGGCTCAATTTGCGAATGAGTGAAGAGGCGGTGCGATAAACACACTGCGATATAAGGTCGAGGCACGTAAGTGCAACCAAAATGTTAAGCGAGGGTAATCGCAGTGTGGAAAACGCACCTTTGCGAACTACATTGCTGCCAGTGCTGGTGCAATGGGAGTGCGATAAGCAAACCGCGAACACAATTCCCTTCGGCCACGACGTCCACGTCAGTGTCTGTCTGAAAGACTCGTTCGGACGGGTGCTCCACACACAGTGGCGCTCCGCCGCTAAGCGTGAGAGCTATTTCACTAGCGGGGAAGTCGAGCCATTACATTAGCTCATGGCACTGTCCGGCTGAAAGCCTGTACTCCTCGATAGAGGAGCGCACGTCCCACGTAGTGGGCCGACACCTCTCGCAGAGAGGTAAGAGTCGGTTACTCATACCTCACAAAATCAAAATAAACGTCAGAAATAAGCTAACCGAGAATTTTTGCCTTTTTGATGTGCTATCGTTATTAATACAAAAGCAACTAAAGTTGCAAATAAGAACTAGCAAAGACTAGGAAATAACGGGAGACAAATCATGGCAAACAAAATTACGCAAAGAGAGGCTAAAGACTCGATAACCAACGGGTTTCAGTTCGCTAGATACGAACGCTTTTCTTTAGCACCTAGTTCAAAAAACAAACGCTTGGGACATCACCACACGGATTATGGCAAGACCCGCTCAGGTAGTGCCTGGTCTGTAGCCGACATCTTGCGTGAGGCAGCACGTGAACCAATCGACTGGAAAAAACATTTTCCGCACGTGCTAGAACCGCAGCCGCCAACTGTCGCCTATGGATGCGATCCTCTCGAAGTGGAGGCACTCGCTGCGCACTGGATAACGACCGTAAAACAATCAAACGGCAAGCGGATGCGGCCTGACACTCCAGCGATGGTTGCAGGCGTTATCAGCTGGCCTCCGCACCGACTAGTAGAGGAATTCAACGAATTTCTGGCCTACGGAGTCGAGAGGCTAAAAGAAATATACGGCGAACGACTGCGCAGCGTAGTAGCACACTACGACGAAATAACGGAAAGTCAGGGCGCGCTGCACTATCACTTCTATGTAGTTCCGCTTGATGGTGAAGATTTCGGAGTTGTCGATAAAGCATACGCAGCAGATAAAGGTGAGCGTAAAAGGGCTAACTCAACTGACGACGCGACGAAAAAGAAGGTCGACAAATACGGGAAAAAATATGCGACTGGCGCCCGTAAAGCCATGGGAGCGCAAGCCCTGGTCGACTGGCAAGACATGATCCACGACAAGATCTCCAAAAAGTTCGGACTGCTGAGGACTGGTCCACGTCGCGAGCGCTGGACACGAGACGAGACAATGCTGAGATTGCGCATGGCTGAGTCAGAACGTCAGAAAAAGATTGCTGAAGAGGCGTTGATGGGCGTGGCAGCAAAGCAGGCAAAGATCGATGAAGAGAACGAGAGAATTCGTTTGCAGCAGCTTGAGTTGGCGTACTTCGAGTCTCAACGTGAAATCGAAGAACGTGCATTAAAAGAGGATTTTTACACTCACCTGTTCGATGCAGCAGATGATAAGGCCCGCCGCGAAGCAGAATTTGATCGTCGCCAAGAGGCCATTGAGCGTGAAATGATCGAGAGCGAGCGGCTGAGATTTGAAGCAGAAGAGGAGAGCAAGCGAATAATCGAAAAGTCGAAGATCGTACTAACCGCAGCACAAGAACTAGCTGGGCGCGAGCAACGCATTTCTCGATTTATTGAAGGAACACCGTCTACGGTTATTGCAGAATTCAAGGAAATGGAACTAGAAAAAGAAAAATTGAAAGCGAAATTGGAGTCGGCTACCCATAAAGTTCAATCTTTAGAAAATGAGCTTATCGTGCACAGAAGTAAGATATTCGCATTAGAGACAGCTGTGGAAGCTATGCGAAATCTCGTTGGTGAGACTTATCACTGGATAAAGAAAAAGAACCTGGACGTTGCTAACGCGGTGGCAAAGCGATTCAATGCAATTATGTCAGCATTGAATGGAAGCGAAAATGAAGGGAGTGATGCTGAACCTGTCGAGGTAAAAAGTAAACGAGGCTTCGAATATAAGTTAAAGAGGTGAAAAAAGCGCACTTCGGCGCGCTTTTTCGCAGTCGTTCCTAGAGCAGCTAAGGAACACATTCAGGAATTAACTGAAGAGCGCTTGTACGCCTTAACTAAGACTGCTGACGAACTTGCGGAGCAGCTACGAGCTCTACAAGAATGGATGCGAGAGAGCAATCTATTTTGACATTACGGTTGTGTACGCGTCCTGCATAATTTCATAGGCGTCCATGATCTGACTCGGAGCAATATCACCAATGCCAGCAATTTTCATCCTTAGAAATTTGCTATTGTCATCATAGAGACGGGTCATGTAGAACTGGCTGCACTCACTCAAGTTGCCGTTCGACATCAGTGAAACATACCGATCCAGAGCCTCAGCAGTGTCTTTAAGCCGCTCTTCCCAGCCAGAACTAAATATCTGACGTGTCAACGGGGCTGCTATGTCACTGGAGAACGTAAGCCAGAATACGTCGTCGTAGGCGCGCTTGATGAAGCATGAGACGCCAGAGATACGAAGCACTGAATACTCGCGAGCGCAACGCTCCCGTTGGGCGAATGTGATGCCCAGCGACTCTCGTGTCTCATCATCTGGGACTAGCTCATAGTTCTTTTCGAGAGGATAGTTCTCCAAAAAGTACCTGTTTACCCATAGTGCTAGGTAGTGAGGATCTTGGAAGATATCTAACTCGGTCAGCGGTGGTTCGGAAGGCGGGAGCCCTACCATGGCGGCGCTCCGTTTTGGTTTAAGGAAGTCGAACAAGCCCACGTGCACCTCGTCAAATTATTGGTGCAGCCATCATACAGTCTTCCAAAGCGTAAGAAAAGTTGTAACTTCTATCGCGAAAATCACAAGAAAATAAATTCGGATATTATGGCTGTTATTGGAATGGTTGTATTTTTGCGAAAATCACGCGGATAAATTAGGATTCATCTATGTTAGGCCGTTTCCATGAAAGTGAGATCAGAAAATGTCGGTACAATTATTTGTGTAGACATTTAACTTTCGGGAGGAAAACCATGACTAGCAAAGACGTCTATATACAGATTTCAGTAAAAATCCATACGGCTCAATACTATTTCTCGATCATGGATCGAGGAGCTAGTGCGGAAGGGTACCTTCTCCTTGCATGCTCGATCGACGAACACATGAAGGAGAAAATTCCGCGAACAGTTTTTCATCACCTCGACCTAGACCACGTAATGCAGGTAAGAGATGCGGTAATAGAAGCCGAGAAAAACAGCGAGTTTTATATTGTCCGAGCTGGCAAAGAAGTGTTTCAGGATATGAGCCTTAAAATATCGCCATCAAAGAAGCCGAAAAAGGAAAAGAGTTTCTCCATAAGCTTCAATCGTGAGCTGAAGGCGAAGTTTGCCGAGAAGTGTAAGCGCAGCGGTAGGTCGCAGTCAGAAGCCATGCGGATATTGATGGAATACTATCTCGCCCATGGTATTCCTGCCTTGGCAGAGGCCTGAAATGAGATCGAAGCCTAAAGCAGATAACGGCGATGGAGACTTTCGGGCTCGTTACAGCGTGAGCAGCGCTGATGATTAAAAAAAGCCGCCAGCGACAATAGTGCCGGCGATTAACGCAACTGTGGCAAGACGCTCAACGTTCTTGTAGAAGCGGATTCGTCTTCTGCTGAGCAATCATAAGCTGTAGTGCGGAAGTGGGCATGATAAGTTTTTCTATTTAATTAATTTCAGTTGAATACGTTTGTACGAAGTAGGGATGGCTACGTTGTGCATGCCGTTGTCTCGCATGAAGATTCCATGCTTCGTTTTCGCCTCTAAATTCCCTCGTAGAAATTCTTCCACCGTGACGGTATGTATATCGCCAGATGGGCCATCATCGTCGTTGTATTTTTTAAAAGGTGGAGGATTCAGCGATTCATATCGTGCAGACATATTCTGGAGCGTCTGTAGTACCTCATTAACGTCGGCATCGTTGCTTATATAGATCGCGGACTCTGGGGACTCATCAAAAGGCACAAGGGGTTTCGATTGCCTGTCAGGCTTGAACTGATCAACAACTAAATTTTTGTCGTATGAGTCGACGGAAAGTGTTAGCATGATTCCGTCAAATCGTGCTGCTTTTGAGAGCCGCTGCATCATATCAATGTCCAGCTCTTCTAGTGAAGAAATAGGAATATCTTCAAGATGATATATCGATTGCAGAGTGTAGTAAAAGAAAGCTAAGTCATGAAAGTCGTCAAGATCCATAATTCACTCCTAAGTTTTAGTATATTTCGTCAGCATTCAAGCTGTTTAAACTTATAATAGATCGAAATTTGTGGAGCTTTTCCGGAAGAGGACGCAATTAAAGATATTTTTGAATTTTGATGCGCGACTCCTTTTGCTCGGAGATACCAAGCCCGTAGCACGGGTTACATTCTGGCGGAGAGTGGTAGTGAACTACCGATAACTCTGGTGTCGCTGACGATCAAGGGGCATTGTTATGTCGCAACAAACGCTGTTTATGGACACCGAGTTCACTAATTTTAAAAATCCAAAGTTGATTAGTATTGCGCTTGTCGCATTAGGTGGGGATGAGTTCTATGCAGAAGTCGAATATCCGCTGGAGGAGTGTAGCGACTTTGTACGTGCGACCGTGCTCCCCTTGCTGAATCAAGGTAAGAAGCCTTTGTTTCTGGAGGAGGTGCGAGCTGAGCTAGGGAGCTGGATCGAGATAATCAGGCAAGACAGGCCAGTTTTGATTTGTTATGACTCTGAATACGATCGCAAGATGCTTGATCAGATTTTCGATGGCGATATGCCGGATGGAGTTGTACTGCGTAACCTCGGTCCTTCATACGTAAATAAACTGAAGCAGTATGAATTCCACGTACGGCACAAGCAGGCAGAGCATCATGCACTGCATGACGCACGAGCATTGAAATACGCTTTTCGCGGATGGGTGCGAAAAGTTCGATAAGCTTTATTTTCTCAAGAATTCACTTTTTGCGGGCGCGCCGCAGCGGTAGCATAGTTACATTGCAAGCTTGCGGAGGCATAATGGCACGTGAAGAGTTTCTTGATGAGCTTTCTGACGATTTCCCGTGTCAGCGGATCTACTCGTACGATGAGAGCTTTCGCTATGAAACAGAGCGTCGGGCGATCATGGATGCTGTACTTGATGGCACTTTCGAGAAGTATGAATGTGCGGTCAAAGAAAGTGAATTCAGCTATAAGATCACTGCTGACGCTGTCTTTTCTTTAGAAGTGAAGTACAAAGAAGACAGTTGGAAGAAGGACTTTAAATACGTGGCAGAGGCGTTCGATATCGGAGAGGCAGCATATCGTTTTTTCATTGTAGTGCCACGTGTCCTGGATGAAGGTGAAGTGCTTCTAGCAGCAGAGCGTGGTCTAGCAGTCGATCAAGAGTCGCGCGGGAAACACGATCACTGCGAACAGATTCAAGAGCTGGAAGAGATCAAGGTCATCACGCCGCCACACTACCGCACCAAAGGACGGTTCCTTGTCTCGACTGTCTTCCTCTGCAAGGACGGGAGGTATGCGGTTAGCGTGATCCATCTACAACCTGGCGCGAGGCGGTTCGCTCTCTTAGATGCGGTGTATACAGATGTCGGTTTTGCAGAACTGATCGCCGTAGGCTACGTGACTCACTTCGATCTAGAGACATGTCCTGGGCCGTTCGACGAGGTCTACCAAGAGGTCTATAGGCGCGTCACACACTGAAGAGGGGTTTCATGGGCTCTATTGCCTTCCATCCGAACATAGAAGTACAGCGGCTGATCAAGGTCGGTTTGCTGACTGCAGGCATGAACTACCGCATCGAAGCTGACGGGACAACGCTCCTGGCATTCTGCAACCGGCTTGAAGGCCGCACTCTCTTCGCCTCGATCTCATGCGACTCTCTTCGCTCGCCTGCAGAAGTGTATGGGATGATCATCAGGGAGAAAGCGGACGGAGAAGAGGAAGAGATTGTGTCTGTGTATCGCCACGGATCCCTAGAACATCTTGTACGCACAGGGAAGGGGTTGCTCTGCCTGTACGACATAGACCCAAAACCGATTGAGAAGGCTGCGAAGGCAGTTGTGACAGTACGTGTGGACGAAACACTGCGGCAAGACTTTAACGCAGCCGTGGACGCTACAGGAGAGTCACAAGCGGTGGTGCTGCGTCAGCTTATCCGTTACTTTATCGGGAAAGGTCCCGATCCTCGGATGCCCAGATAATCGATTATAGGCAATTATAGTCTTCTATAGTCCCTATAATAATTCGGCTGGGAAAGGTTTGCTTGTTTCAATGCATACTCTTCAGCGGTCGGGCGCTTCGCCGCCAGCTAACGTTATTCTAGCGTGGCAGAGTCGATGCCATCTTCAGTAGACCAGGAAAGACTGAAAGATGTTCTCAATAGCATCAAAAGTGCACCTGGTGCAACAGGAGAAGCAATAAAAAAGCCACCTAATGGTGGCTTTCGATTTTAAGCCCGTTGGAAAATCCGAGCCTTCGTTGGAAAATTCACAATCCGAAAATTTCGGATACTCGTAATCCACTGAATCTAAAGGAATTCTTGGGGTGGCTGATGGGACTCGAACCCACGACAACAGGAATCACAATCCTGGACTCTACCAACTGAGCTACAGCCACCACTGTCTTACGTTTTGTCTTCAGTGCAGCGAAGACAGAACAAGATTATACAAACTCCGGAGCAAACTGGCAAATCTAATTGTTCGGTCCGATCAACATTGTTCCGCCAGGCCCGGATTCGACCTCGTGCACGGGCGGATCGAGGCCGAGCAGGCTGGCGAACGCCGCCGACAGGGCGGTGGCGCTGGCGCTGGTGTAGCCGTCGAGACGGGCGACGTCCGCCGTCCGTGCCAGGCCGGCGTTGGCCAGCAGGCGCGCGAGCTGGCGCGCCACGGCCTCGCCGGTATCGACCAGCGTGACATGGCGATCCGTGGCGCGCGCGATGATCTTCTCGATCGATGCCTGCACCAGCGGGTAATGGGTGCAGCCCAGCACCAGGGTGTCGGCGCCGCCATCGAGCAGCGGCAGGACGTAGCGCGACAGCAGGGCGTCGGTGGCGTCGGAGTCCAGTTCGCCGAACTCGATCTGGTCCGCCAGGCCGTGGCAGGGTTGCAGGAGGAAGCGGGCGCCGGTGGCTGCGCTGATCTGGTCGCGCAGTTGCAGGAACTTGGCGCCGGACAGGGTGCGCTCGGTGGCGAGCACGCCGACGATGCCGCTGCGGGTGCTGGCCGCGGCGGGCTTCAGGCCGGGTTCGACGCCGACGATGGGCATGCCGGGAAAATGTTCGCGCAGGCGCGCGATGGCCGCCACGGTGGCGGTGTTGCAGGCGACGACGAGCGCCTTCGCGCCTTGCTCGACGAGGAAGTTGCCGATGGCGAGCACGCGCTCGACCACGAGGTGCTCGGGCTTGTCGCCGTAGGGGGCGAAGCCGGAGTCGGCGAAATACAGCAGGTGTTCGTGCGGCAGCTGCGCGCGGATGTGGCGCAGGACCGACAGGCCGCCAACGCCCGAGTCGAAGATGCCGATCGGGGCGCTGGGGGAGGGGGTGGAGATCGTCATTGTCAGTAAGAGGGCGACGCGTCCATACGACTTTCAGCTGGACGCGTGGGCGGCGAAGCCGCCCACCCTACTTAGGCGACGGTGACGGGAATGTTCTTCAGCGATTCGATCTTCGCTGCCCATTCCTTCGGACCGGTCTGGTGCACCGAGGTGCCGGTCGAATCGACGGCCACGGTGACAGGCATGTCCTGCACCTCGAACTCGTAGATCGCTTCCATGCCCAGGTCTTCGAAGCCCAGCACCTTGGCCGACTTGATCGCCTTCGACACCAGGTAGGCCGAGCCGCCGACCGCCATCAGGTAGGCCGACTTGTGCTTCTGGATCGATTCGATCGCCACCGGGCCGCGCTCGGCCTTGCCGATCATCGCGATCAGGCCGGTCTGCTCCAGCATCATGTCGGTGAACTTGTCCATGCGGGTCGCGGTGGTCGGGCCGGCCGGGCCGACGACTTCCTCGCGCACCGGATCGACCGGGCCGACGTAGTAGATCACGCGGTTCGTGAAGTCCACCGGCAGCTTCTCGCCCTTGGCCAGCATGTCCTGGATGCGCTTGTGGGCGGCATCGCGGCCGGTCAGCATCTTGCCGTTCAGGAGCAGGGTCTGGCCCGGCTGCCAGGACGCGACTTCTTCCTTGGTGAGGGTGTTCAGGTCGACGCGCTTCGATTTCTGGGTGTCCGGGGTCCAGTGCACTTCCGGCCAGGTCGACAGCGCCGGCGGTTCGATGTACGACGGGCCCGAGCCGTCCAGTACGAAGTGGGCGTGGCGGGTGGCGGCGCAGTTCGGGATCATCGCCACCGGCTTCGATGCCGCGTGGGTCGGGTACATGTTGATCTTCACGTCCAGCACGGTGGTCAGGCCGCCCAGGCCCTGGGCGCCGATGCCCAGCGCGTTGATCTTGTCGCACAGTTCGATACGCAGTTCTTCCAGCTTGTTCTGCGGGCCGCGCTGCTTCAGCTCGTACATGTCGATGTCTTCCATCAGCGACTCTTTCGCCATCAGCATCGCCTTCTCGGCCGAACCGCCGATACCGATGCCCAGCATGCCCGGCGGGCACCAGCCGGCGCCCATCAGCGGCACGGTCTTCAGGACCCAGTCGACCAGCGAGTCGGACGGGTTCAGCATCACGAACTTGGTCTTGTTCTCCGAGCCGCCGCCTTTGGCAGCCACCTTCACGTCGACGGTGTCGCCCGGCACCAGTTCCATGTGCACGACGGCCGGGGTGTTGTCCTTGGTGTTCTTGCGTTCGAAGTGCGGGTCGGCGACGATCGAGGCGCGCAGCTTGTTGTCCGGGAAGTTGTACGCGCGGCGCACGCCTTCGTTGACGGCGTCGGTGATCGAGCCGCTGCCAAAGCCTTCGAAGCGCACGTTCATGCCGACTTTCAGGAACACGTTGACGATGCCGGTGTCCTGGCAGATCGGACGCTTGCCTTCGGCGCACATGCGCGAGTTGGTCAGGATCTGCGCGATCGCATCCTTGGCCGCCGGGCTCTGCTCGGCCTCGTAGGCGCGCGCCAGGTGCTGGATGTAGTCAGCCGGGTGGTAATAGCTGATGTACTGGAGCGCAGCGGCGACCGATTCGATCAGGTCTTCCTGTTTGATGACTGTCATGACTATTCTCGTGTGATGTTAGGGACTGGTGACGTTAGTGCTGTTTGGGCTGGTGGTGCGTTGCGGTGGTGATGCGGTCGGTCCAGGAAATCGCCAGGGCCGAGAGCAGGAAAGCAATGTGGATGACCGTCTGGGCGATCAAGACCCTGTCCGAGTAGTTCGCCGCGTTGATGAAGGTCTTCAGCAGGTGGATGGACGAAATGCCGATGATGGCCATCGCCAGCTTGGTCTTCAGCACCGAGGCGTTCACGTGCGACAGCCATTCCGGCTGGTCCGGGTGGCCTTCCAGATTCATGCGCGAGACAAAGGTCTCGTAGCCGCCGACGATCACCATGATCAGGAGGTTCGAGATCATGACCACGTCGATCAGGCCGAGCACGACCAGCATGATGGTGGTTTCGGTCAGCTTCTTCGGACCGCTCGTCATGCCGACGGCCTCGAGGATATGCTGCAGCGAATCGGCATTGCCGAAGGCGGCGCCGATCAGGTCTTTCAGCTCGACCCAGAAATGGAACACGTAGACGCACTGCGCCAGGATCAGGCCCAGGTAGAGCGGCAGCTGCAGCCAGCGGCTGGCAAAGATCAGGTTGTTAAGAGGGGAGAGCTTGCGTTGTTCAAGTGTGGGCGGGTTTTGCGACATCGAGTGCGGCTCCAGGGTTCCGGCAAAATTCAGCCCATCATTTTACACCTCCTTTGTCGCGTTGCAGCAGGCCGCCTCGGTTTGCGCCAGGGTTGGTAAAATCGCACTCATAAGGGAAGGTGTGGCACCCTCGGCGCATGTAAGGGTCGGGTAAGCGTGACAGCCTAAGGTAACTGGCAAAACTACTAATGGAGACTAGCATGGCCGAGAACGAGACCAATCAGGAAAACCATGGCTTGCAGGAACACCGCGTGTTTCCGCCGCCGGCCGGGTTCGCAGCCACTGCCGCCATTTCCGGCATGGATGCCTACAACAAGCTGTGCGCCGAGGCCGAAGCCGACTACGAAGGCTTCTGGGCGCGCCTGGCGCGCGAGAACCTCGACTGGCACAAGCCATTCACCAGCACGCTGGACGAGTCGAACGCGCCTTTCTACAAATGGTTCGGCGACGGCCAGTTGAACGCCTCGTACAACTGCCTCGACCGTAACCTGCAGAACGGCAACGCCGACAAGACCGCCATCATCTTCGAGGCCGACGACGGCGCGGTCACCCGCGCCACCTACCGCGAACTGCACGAGCGCGTCTGCAAGTTCGCCAACGGCCTCAAATCCCGCGGCATCAAGAAGGGCGACCGCGTCATCATCTACATGTCGATGTCGATCGAAGGCGTGGCCGCGATGCAGGCCTGCGCCCGCATCGGCGCCACCCACTCGGTGGTGTTCGGCGGCTTCTCGGCGAAGTCGCTGCAGGAACGCATCATCGACGCCGGCGCCGTCGCCATCATCACGGCCGACGAGCAGCAGCGCGGCGGCAAGGCGCTGCCGCTGAAAGCCATCGTCGACGAGGCGCTGGCCCTGGGCGGCTGCGAGTCGGTGAAGGACGTCATCGTCTACAAGCGCACCGGCGGCAACATCGCCTGGAAGGAAGGCCGCGACATGTGGCTGTCCGAACTGGTCGACGGCCAGGGTGCCGAGTGCGAGCCGGAATGGGTCGACGCCGAGCACCCGCTGTTCATCCTCTACACCTCGGGCTCGACCGGCACGCCGAAGGGCGTCCAGCACTCGACCGGCGGTTACCTGCTGTGGGCCGCGCTGACGATGAAGTGGACCTTCGACATCAAGCCCGACGACGTGTTCTGGTGCACCGCCGACATCGGCTGGGTCACCGGCCACACCTACATCACCTACGGCCCGCTGGCCGTCGGCGGCACGCAGATCGTGTTCGAAGGCGTGCCGACCTACCCGAACGCCGGCCGCTTCTGGGAAACCATCGCCAAGCACAAGGTCACGATCTTCTACACCGCCCCGACCGCGATCCGCTCGCTGATCAAGGCCTCGGACGTGGACGAGAAGGTGCATCCGAAGAACTACGACCTGTCGAGCCTGCGCCTGCTGGGCTCGGTGGGCGAGCCGATCAATCCGGAAGCCTGGATGTGGTACTACAAGAACGTCGGCCAGGAGCGCTGCCCGATCGTCGACACCTTCTGGCAGACCGAGACCGGCGGCCACATGATCACCCCGCTGCCGGGCGCAACCCCGATGGTGCCGGGTTCGTGCACGCTGCCGCTGCCGGGCATCATGGCCGCGATCGTCGACGAAGCCGGCGCCGACGTGGCGAACGGGCAGGGCGGCATCCTGGTGGTCAAGCGCCCATGGCCGTCGATGATCCGTACCATCTGGAACAACCCGGAGCGCTTCAAGACGAGCTACTTCCCTGAAGAGCTGGGCGGCAAGTACTACCTGGCCGGCGACGGCGCCATCCGCAACAAGGACACCGCCTACTTCACCATCACCGGCCGCATCGACGACGTGCTGAACGTCTCGGGCCACCGCATGGGCACGATGGAAATCGAGTCGGCCTTGGTCGCCAACCCACACGTGGCCGAAGCGGCCGTCGTCGGCAAGCCCGACGACACCACGGGTGAGGCGATCTGCGCCTTCGTGGTGCTGAAGGGCGTGCGCCCGACCGGCGAGGACGCGAAGAAACTGGCGACCGAACTGCGCAACTGGGTCGGCAAGGAGATCGGCCCGATCGCCAAGCCGAAGGAAATCCGCTTCGGCGACAACCTGCCGAAAACCCGCTCCGGCAAGATCATGCGCCGCCTGCTGCGCGTGCTGGCCAAGGGCGAGACCATCACCCAGGACGTGTCGACGCTGGAGAATCCGGCGATCCTGGAGCAGTTGAGGGAAAAGGCCTGATGGCGTGGCGCCCGGCCGGTCCGGCGGGCGCGTGAACAGCTAATGCGTTGGCGCCGCCCCGTTTCGATGGGGCGGCGTTGTTTTGTACGCAGGCTTGTTTGCTTGGTGCCGCTTGCTTACGCGCCGTCCGGCTCGCCGCCGAAGGCTTTCATCAGCGCGTCGCGGTCGATGGTCTTCTTTCCCGCATCGACGCCGGCGCGGCCGCGGCGGCCGGCGAACTCTTCTTCGATGTTGTCGCGATAATAGCTCCAGGGCGAGCCCGAGGTGGAGAGCTTGCGCCAGACTTCGGCGCCGACGCCGCTGTAGTCGATCGCCGTGCCGTCGTCGAACTCCACGCGCAGCAGGCGTTCGCGCGCGTCGTAGCCGATGGCGCGCAGCTTGCCGGCGTTGATTTTCTTCATGTCCATCGTGGGCTCCTGTGGGTGGTCGGTGTCGCCGCAGATGATCGCACGATATCGGGAACGAGGGCGATGGCGTACTGATTGTCAGGATGCTCTTGTACAGCCGAGAAACCTTGTTATAATGGGCGGCTTCGCGGCATCGTACGCGAAAAACCATCAGGAGAGATGGATGAGTGGTTTAAGTCGCACGCCTGGAAAGCGTGTATAGGTTAATAGCCTATCGGGGGTTCGAATCCCCCTCTCTCCGCCAGGAATACAAAAAAGGCCAACCCATCGGGTTGGCCTTTTTTTGTTTCATGGCGGAGAGAAGCAGAGCCCCTGCGGGCTCTGCGCGCGGGATTCGAAGCCTTGCGCGTATTCGCGCAAGGGCGGCCCGCGGCACGTGGGCGAATCCTTTCTATCAAAGCAGGATTCGCGATGGAGCACCTTCGGGTTGGCCTCATTTTTTCCCTCATGGCGAAGCAGTCGTAGGGTGGGCACGACGTGCCCACGCGTTACGTGCGCGTCCTTCCTTCGTTGGCTGCAACTTCTCGCCCGCTAACGTCAATCCCAACGGGTTTTCCGTCCATCGCGTATGTTGCGGCGATCAATGCCGAGGACAAGGCGGCCAACAAAGACCGTCTTGTTACATCCTCCCGGTCAGCAAGCGCCCGGGCTGGTACACCACGCGGCCGATGACGCTGAAGTCGCCGCTGCGAGCATTGACCGGCCCGAAATCCGGGTTGACCGAGTGCAGATACCATTCGCCGTTACGCTTGATCATTTGCTTGACGCAGCAGTCGCCCTCGAAGTTCAAGGCGTACAGCTCGCGATGGACGAGCTCCTTGTCGGTGGGATCGATCACGATCACGTCGTCCTCGAACATCAGCGGCTCCATGCTCTGGCCCCGCACCTGGATCGCAATCAGGACATCAGGGTTGAGTTTGCTCCGTGCGATGTCGGACTTCGGCACTTTCAGGGCGCCTCCGTCCTCCACCATGGGCACGGTTTCGAACCGCGATACGCCTGCGCGCAGCTTCAACGTGACGAGCTTGATGTCGACCGTGTCGGGGTCGTCTCCGGCGACGACGCGCCTTGCGCCCGACAAGGGGCCATGCCTTCCGTCTGCTGCGTTTGCATCGGCCAGGAGCGCGGAAACGTATTCGCTCAATTGCGCCTGCAGGCGCGGGCTGAAGTCGGCAACAGGGCAGCCAAGGACCGATGCGAAGCGCGTGGCCGCATCGACGTTCAGCGGAATGCGCCCGTTCAGGTACTGGCTCAGGGCGCTTTGATTGAAGCCCAGCATTTCGCTGGCCGCTTCCTGGGAGGCCGGCCGGCCGGCTTCCTTCTGACGCTTCTGCCATTCAGCGAAACGCAGCTTCAGGCGAGCGGCATCGTCGAGTTGCTCTTGGGTAAGGGGAAGGGCAGGCATACTCGCAGGGGGTAAGAAAAACTACATTGTACAATTAGTCGGACTGTTGACCAAGCTCATTAGTCAGACTAATATAATCCTTACGAGACGAAAAAACTACATGTTCCGTAGCAGGCCAGCTCACGTCCATGGTGACGCGCCCGCGGAGCCGCGCTACCCCGCTTCACCTCGCGCAGGCGATGCGAGCGCAGCAGCGTCATCTTCGTGAAGGCGCGTCCTGGCGAGACATTTTGCCCAGATCGAAAGGCAGCAACATGACTAAAATAACTGTACCGGAGTTGACTAGCTACGCCGGCGCCATCAGCGCCATCGGCGCCTCGCTGACCTTGACCGAGATCGGCGTGATCGTCGGTATCGTGACGGCCATCCTAACGTTCTGCCTGAACGCCATCTACATGCACCGCAAGGACGCACGCGAGCAGCGGCAGGCCGAGCTCGCCGTGCGCGAAAGCGAAGCGCGCCTGGCTGCGCTCGGGGTGAAGCGATGAGCCCGATCCGCCTACGCCGGCGTGCCGGGCTCGGAAGGGTAGGAGGCCAACGCGGCCGTACGGCCAGGAAGCAGGCGTCTGTCGTCTATGTTTGCCGCGCGCCTTTGCCCGACCATTTGCCCATCCTGCGCAGGCCGAGTACCGTTGCGGTCACACTCAGCAATATCCCGCCCAGTCCAAGCGCCAGCAGCACCCCTTCGCGCACCCGGTCCGGGGCGAGCATGGCCGGCAAGTCCCAGCTATGGAGCAGGTTGAAGAGCCACCTGCCGGCGCGCTCCGAGCGATCCAGGCTGGATTCCACCTGTCCCGTGTAGCCATCCAGGTGCACCCAAGTCGCGTCCGGATCGCCGAAGGTGACCCGCAGTACCGGCAGCCGCCGCTCATCCGCCCCGTACATCGACTGCACCTGGCGCTTGTAGTAATAGGCGTCGTAGGCGCCCAGCACTTCGACTTTCGTCATCGGCGCCGGCATCAGGCACCGCGCCGCCTCGACCAGGCGATGCTCGGGCCAGCGCTCCAGCACAGTCAAAACGCCGGCTGCGGCCAGCACCAGCCTCGTGTCTCCCCGACTATCGCGCGCCAGGATATACGGTTCTCCAGCCAGCACCCGCCACTCCAGCTCGCCCGTCCGGAAGCCTTGCGCCGACAACATTCCCAGCACCTGCGGAACGTCCACAGGCAGGCGCACGGAAGCGACGCTGCCGCCTTCGTACGCCCCTGCATCCGGCCGCGCCCCCTTGGCATCGAAGACGCCAAGCGGATTCATCGACATGAGGCCGCTGAAGATCCAGGTCAGCAGCACCGTGCCGAACACCAGCCCGAGGATGTGATGCCAGCGCAGGTAAGTTTCCCGGAAAGGCGACTTCGACCCGCTCTTGTACGTGCCCGCAAAGCGCCAGCGCCAGATGCCGTTCAGCGCGCCGGTGAAGGCCGCGACCACGCCGATCCCAGACAACACGATCACCGTCCAGCTCCATACCGGATCGGTCGGCCGATCGCGGAACATGTAGAGCCAGTGCAGCCAGGCGCCGACGAAGTTCCACAAGCGCTCGGCACGCGGCGCGTCGAGCACCACCTGGCCGGTCGCCGAGGAGACGTACAGCCGCGTCGCCGCCGCGTCCCGCATGTCGACCACGTGCAGCTGCCGGTGCGGATTGAGCGAGCGCGAATGCGTCCAGCGGTCTTCAATGACGAGACCGGCGTATTCGCCGCCGACGCCATGCATGAAGGAACGCGCCGCCGCCAGCGCCTGCGCCGGGCCGACGACAAGGCGGACGCCGGTCACGGCATCGACTGCAAGCCGGCCCCCGTCGCCTTCAGAGAGCACATAGTGCGGCCGCCCGCCAATCGAAGTCAGCACGATACTCGTGACCTCACCTGGCGCCCGGCTCTGCGCCAGCGCCGCCTCGAGCCCGATGCAGCAGCCAGAAGAAGGGAGAACAGGCAAGCCACCCAGCCTCTCCCACGGCGTCAGCTTGGGATAGCCGACAAACAGCATCACCATGCCGCTGACGAACCACAGCGCCATCAGCACGCACATCAAGACGCCCGTCCAGCGGTGGACCAGGAAGGTCATGCGCTTGGCTTTCGATGCGAAGCTCATCTTCAAACTCCGGTCAGAAGCGGTGATCCAGCACCAGCTCGACCCGGCGGTCCGGACCAATCAGCCACTGCGTCGGCGTGTAATACGCCGTGGTGAAGTAGCGCTTGTCGAAGACGTTGAAGCCGCGCAGCGTGAGGTTCGTTTGCGCCGACGCCTTCCAGCGCAGCGAGGCATCGACCGTGCTGTAAGAGGGCATGCGCAGCGTGTTGGCGTTGTCGGCGAAGCGCGCGCCCACGTGGCGCAGGCCGGCGCCGGCGCTCCAGTCGGGCTGGAAGTCCCAGCGCAGCCAGAGGTTGGCGGTGCGCTGCGGCACGTCCGGCGGGCGATTGCCGGCGCGCGACACGGGCGCGCCGGCGACAAGCTCGGCAAAATCGTCGAAGCGCGCACGCAGGATCGAGGCGTTGACGTCCAGCGACCAGTGGCGCGCGAGGGGCATGCTGAGCGTGCCCTCGATGCCAGTGGACGAGCGCGCGCCGACCTGGATGCTTTGCGCCGGGTTCGCCGGGTCGCGCGTCAGCAGATTGTCTTTGGTGATGTCGTACACGGCCAGCGTCCAGTCGCCCTGGCGGTTCCAGAATGCGCGCTTCAGGCCGAGTTCCAGCTGGCGCCCGGTGGCGTTCTCGAAGCGGCTGTTCGCCGGTGACAGGAAGAGCAATGAACCGACCGGGTCGGCTGCCTTTGCCAGCTGGCCGTAAACGGTGAAGTCGGGCGTCAGCGCGTAGACGGTGCCGAGGCGCCAGCCGACGTCGGCGAAGGTCTTGTCGAAAGCGAGGTTCCCCGCAACCAGGTTCTGGCGCTCGAGGTCCGCATGGTCGTAGCGCAGCCCGCCCAGGAGCGACCATTGCGTCGTCAGCGCGAGGCGGTCTTCAAGGAAAAGCGCGTACTGCTTCGCCTCGGTCCGGTAGCGGGGAACCGTCGGCACCGGGCTGGTGAAGAGCCCCGGTTCCGGATCGAAGGGATCGACGGCGCCCGAGGAGCCGACATAGGTGTTGTTCGTGTGCGTGAACGAGGCCTTGTTCATGTCGAAGCCGGCCGACACCAGGTTGTCCATGCCGAGCAGCCGGCCCCGGAAGGTGGCGCTGGTCGTGTTCCCGGTCTGGGTCTGGTCGTGCAGGATCTCGGTGTTGTCCGAGCGGTCGACCAGGCCGCTCGCCGGGTTGTAGACGTAGGCCTCCGCGTTGCGCCAGTGGCGCCGGCTGTCGATGCGGTACAGGCGGCTGCGTACCGTCGTGGCCTCGTTCGGACGCCAGTTCGCCATCGCATCCAGCCAGGTGTCCTTGTAGTCGATGCGGCTGTCGGCGACGTTGTAGTTCTTGCCGCCGAGGGCTTCCAGCTGGCGGCCCTCGACCAGCGGCGTGCCGAAATAGCGCATCGGCTTTTGCCGGCCGTGGGCAAGGTTCAGGCGCAGGTCCAGCTCGGGCGAGACGTCGAAGCGCAGCGCGCCGGAGACCGCGCGGTTGCTGGTGTCGCCCATGTCGACCCAGCCATCGGAACGCTCGCCGCTGGCATCGATGCGGTAGGACCAGCGTTCGTCCAGGGCGCCGCCGCTGCCGAAGGCCAGCCGGCGCGTGCCTTCGCTGCCGAGCGCCGCCTGCACCTCGTTGTGCACGGCGCCGCGGGTCGGCTGCTTCGGGATCACGTTGACGACGCCGCCGATCGCGCCTTCGCCGTAGATCACCGCGGCCGGGCCGCGCAGCACTTCGATGCGCTCGACAGCCCAGGTGCTGAAGGGGAAGGTGATGCCGGCGCCGCCGTACTGGCGCATGCCGTCATACAGGCGCATGACCGAGACCGTGTCGGTGAAGCCGCGCGCGGCCAGCGAGGAGCCGCCGTTGCCGGGGTGGGGCATGCCGCTGATGCCGGGCGCGCGCGTGATTGCTTCGACCAGGCTGGCGTCGCCCCTTTCCTCGAGTTGCCCGCGGGTGATGACGTCGACGCTGGCCGGCGTCTGCAGGCGCGACAGGCCCAGGTTGGAGCCGGTGGCGGTGTCGTCCCTAAGCTTGCCGTTCTCCAGTGCTCCCGTGACGAGCACGGTCGGGATCGGCGTATCGTCGGCAAAGACGGGCGTCGTGATGATGCCGGCGGCCAGCAGGCAGGCAAGATGAATGGGTGTGCGGGCAGGGCGCGTCGGCGCCGCTGCAATGGGAGCATGCGGGTTCATGGTGGTTTTCCGATCGTGTGACAGCCTGGGGCGTGTCCAATACCGCTCGCTGACCAGCGCGAGTTCGGCGACACAGCAGCGTCGACGCATACGACGAACCTTTGGCGGGAAGTGCCGCGTCGGGTGTGCGGATGCGTCACGCCTGCGCTGTCATGCGAATGACAACGCGGCAGCTACTGCAAATTGACAAAGCGTCAGGTCGATGCGGGCGGGCCGCGCGGCTGCGCGAAGGACCACGCGAACAGCGGGCGCGGGGCGCGATGGAAAAGAGGAGGGTAGAAGTCATGGCCGCCGAGGACGGCGAGGGCAAACGCCGCCGGCGGCGGCAGGGCGAAGGAGCCGGCATGCGGCGCGCAGTAGGCGCAGTGCATGAGCCCCTTGAGGAAGCGGTCGGAAGAGGGGGATTCCGATGCGCCCCCCATCGGCACCATTTCGATGCCCATCGCGGTACAGATTTCGACCTGGGGCGCGGCTGGCGACGCCAGGCTCAGCGCGTGCGAGACGACCGGGGCGAGCGCGTTGAACAGGATGGCCAGGCCGGCGATCCAGGCATAGGCGACCCATCTTTTCGTCATCCCGACCATGTGCGCATTATAGGCCAGGCCTCGCCCTTGTCCCGGCTGATGCGCAGGACATTACTGTTGAGTTTCTGAATGCTGCAACGCGTCGGAAAATCTTACATGTATTTACGCGCATGCATTCCGCTTGAAGCAAGTGCTTGATTTTATTCATGCTCCGGTCTCTGGCACATCCCTTGCTCTCATGAAGGACAGGTTGTTGATCAACAACCATACTCAACGGAAAACCGACAATGAAACTCTTCAAGAAACTCATCTGCGCCACGGCTGTCGCACTGTCCACGGCTGGCGCCGCGCATGCGGGTCCGGTCCTGAACAACTGGGTGTTCAACCCAAGCGGCGGCGGCTTTGCCGGCGGCCAGGTCATCAACGAATACCTGGACGTCAACGGCAATGCCTTCATCCAATTGACGTCGACCGGCAACGGCGGCTTCTCCTTCAAGGAAACGGCTGTCTTCAACATCACCCAGGCCGACAGCAACGGCAAGCTGTTCCCGCAGACCTATGCCGGCGGAAATATCACCGCCACCTTCGAGGCAATGGGCACCGGCACCTTCGGCGGCGCCTTCAGCTTCACCGGCGGCACGATCAAGATGTACCAGAACCCGACCAATGGCCAGTACGGCAGCACCTCCGGCTACTTTGGCGCTAACCTCGGTAACCAGATCGCCACCTTCAACGTGCTCGTGGGCGGCGGCGGCCTCGTCGATGCCAACGGCAGCCCGGTGAACAACGGCCAGGTCAGTGTCTTCGCCAGCGCCGAGCCGGGCATGCTCGACAGCGGCTACTTCTTCCGTGCCAACGGCAAGGACCTGTCGGAAGAATCGGTCCTCTCGTTCGCCTTCACCAACGCGAACACGGTCGGCCGTCCGTCCAGCCGCCTGGTGAGCGAAGTCGCCTGCCAGTTCGCCGGCTTCAGCGGCGCCGGCTGCAACGGCACCACCTACCGCAACCGTCCGGGCCAGTACTTCTTCATCGGCGGCAACGGCCAGTTCAAGCTGGCCGAAAACGCCGAAGTGCCGGAACCGAGTTCGCTGGCGCTGTTCGGCATCGCCATGCTGGGCGCCGGCATCGCCGTGCGCCGCCGTACCAAAGCCTGATCGGTCCCCGACCATCGAAAAGCGGGCACTGCCCGCTTTTTTTACGTCCCTGTCGCGACATGTTGAACACGGCCTGTAATGCTGGCAAACTGGTCATCCCGAGCACCATCACCTATCCGGAGGATGACGATGAGCACATTGACTAACGGCCATGGCGGTAACGCACCTGGCTTCGGCAAGAAAAACGTGCTGCGCGTCCTCGCCGGCACCGGCGCGATCCTGCTTCTGCCGTTGGTGGCCATGCAGTTCACCAGGGAAGTCGACTGGACCGCGCTCGATTTCGTCGTGGCCGCGGTCCTTCTGCTCGGCGTCGGCTTCGCCCTCGAACTAGCCGTGGGCAAGCTGGCCAGCATGCGGCAGCGCCTGCTCTGGGTGGCGGCGATCGTGCTGGCTTTCGTTTATCTCTGGGCCGAGCTGGCCGTCGGCATCTTCTTCCATTTCGGCAGCTGAGCCTGGCCGGGTCCTTTGCTGCGCTGCGCGACCGATCGCCGAGCGCAAGCGCCTGCGCGCCGCACACGGGGAAGCAATTTCCTCGGCTTGTCATTTTGCTGTCATCGGCACGACATTTTTGTTTGTTTTAATGCATCGGTCTGCGCGGCGCAAGCGCAGGCCGGGCCCGCGTGACGCCGCCATCGAGGCCGTCGCCAGCCCTCCAGTCCATCGCCGGACCAGTCCGGCCGATCCCACTTTGGAGAATGCTCAGCATGACAAACAAGGACCTCTCGCCGTCGCGGCGCAACCTGCTCAAAGGCATGGCCAGTGCGTCGGCACTGCCCTTCGTCGGCGCCTTTGCCGCAATGCAGACGCAACAGGCACTGGCCGCCAACGGCGCCACGACCCTCATCCCCAGCCCCTACGGCCCGATTGCCCCGGCCAGGGACATGACGACCGGCCTGCCGCTGCTGCAACTGCCGCCGGGTTTCACCTATAAAAGCTTCGGCTGGCGCGGCGACCTGATGATCGATGGCAAAGCTTGCCCGGGCGGCCACGACGGCATGGGCGTGGTCGTCGCGCGCAAGGTCGGCCGCAGCAGCGAACTGGTGCTGGTGCGGAATCACGAGATCGGCTCTACCGCACCAGGCAACTTCCTGAACGCGCCCGGCGTCTACGACAGCGGAGCCAGCAGCGCCGGGTCCAGCAACCGTTTCGGTGGCGGCACCACCAACCTGGTCTTCCGCGACGGGAACTGGGTCAGCATGACGCCGAGCCTGGGCGGCACCCAGACCAACTGCGCCGGCGGCATCACGCCCTGGGGCACCTGGCTCAGCTGCGAGGAAGTCGGTTCGGACGCCATCAGCCCGGCCGGCAAGAAGCACGGCTACGTGTTCGAGGTGCACGCCGATCCGAAGCTGACCACCGGCCTGCCGATCGTCGGCATGGGCCGCTTCGCGCACGAGGCCGCCGCCGTCGATCCGGTGACCGGCATGGTCTACCAGACCGAGGATTCCTCGGGCAAGTCCGGCTTCTACCGCTACGTGCCGGACGTGCGCAGCGGCGCGCCGGGATCGCTGGCCATGGGCGGCGTGCTGCAGATG
>NZ_DAMCPG010000046.1:0-38051 GCF_032106685.1 Massilia sp. | reverse complement strand
CATGCTCGAGGCGCAATCGGTACGCGTCTGTGCCGCGACGCTCGGCGTGCACCGCTGGCGTGCATGTCGAAGCGGGCGTCGTAGGGTGGGCACGGCCGGCGTAGGCACCCCGTGCCCACGCGACGATATGCTGTCCGTGCCCTCAGCGGTGCGCCGTCACCAGCGCGCCGCGGCGCTCGCCGCGCATGGTGCGGCGTTCGCCGGTCACCGAGGGCGACTCTTCGCGTTCGAGCAGGGTCCGGTACAGGGCGCCGGCCAGCGTTCCACCGAGCAGGGGCGCGAGCCAGAACAGCCACAGCTGCGAGACCGCCCAGGCGCCGGCGAACAGGGCCGGTCCGGTGCTGCGCGCCGGGTTGACCGAGGTATTCGTCACCGGGATGCTGACCAGGTGCACCAGGGTCAGGGCCAGGCCGATCGCCAGGCCGGCGAAGCCGACCGGGGCGCGCGCATGGGTGGCGCCGAGGATGACCAGCACGAACATGAAGGTCATTACCACTTCGCAGATGATGGCGGAGCCGAGCGCGTAATTGCCTGGCGAGTGCTCGCCGTAGCCGTTGGCGGCGAAGCCGGCGGCCGCGTCGAAGCCGGGCTTGCCGCTGGCGATCGCGTACAGCACCGCTGCCGCGGCGATGGCGCCGGCGACCTGGATCAGCATGTAGGGGCCGATCAGCTTGGCGGGGAAGCGTCCGCCCGCCCAGAGACCGAGCGTGACGGCGGGATTGAAGTGGCCGCCGGAGATCGGACCGAGCGCATAGGACGCGGTCAGCACGGTCAGCCCGAAGGCCAGCGACACCCCGGTCAGGCCGATCCCGACCTCGGGGAAGGTGGCGGCCAGCACGGCGCTGCCGCAGCCGCCCAGCACGAGCCAGAAGGTGCCGATGAATTCGGCGATCAGTTTGCGCAACATGGCTACTCCTTCGAAAGGTGCACGAAGCCGCGCCATCCGCCACGGACGCCGCGGGGCACCAATCATTCTAGGCGCTCGGTGGCGACATGCCAGTCGATTTTTTGCGACAGCCCGCCCGGGTGCACGGTACAGGCCGCCCGCTCTACATCTGGCGGAACAGGTCGACGTAGTTGCGGCTGACCACGAGCTGTTCCTCGCGCCCCTTGAGCCTGACGTGCAGCCGCCCGCGAAAGTCGGTGCGGGTGCCGGCCACGTGGCGGGCGGCGACGATCACGCCGCGGTGGATCTGCCAGAACTGCTGCGGGTCGAGCTGTTCCTTCAGCTTCGACAGCGGCGTGCGGATCAGGCTTTCGCCGTCCTGCAGGAAGATGCTGGTGTACTTGTCGTTGCTCTGGAAGTAGATCACCTCGTCGATGGCGATCAGGCGCGTTTCCTGGCCCTGCGCGGCGCGGATCCATTGCAGCGGCGCCGGCGCCGGCACGGGTGCGGTCGCGCCCCCGGCCGCGCCGAGCTGGCGCAGCAGGGCCTGCAAGGCGTCCGGCGCCACGCTCGGGGCCGGCGTCGATGCGCGCAGGGTCTCGCGCAGCCGGTCGACGGTGCGTTGCAGGCGCTCCAGCCCGATGGGTTTGAGCAGGTAGTCGAAGGCGGCATGCTCGAAGGCCTTCAGCGCATATTCCTCGTGCGCGGTAGTAAACACCACGCGCGGCGGCCGGCCGCCGGCGCACAGGCGCGCGGCCAGCTCCAGGCCGGTCAAGCCCGGCATGCGGATGTCGAGGAAGACGACCTCGGGCGCCAGCGCGTCGATCAGTTCGAGTGCCTGCACGCCGTTGGCGGCGCGCACGATGCGTAGTTCCGGCCAGGCCTGCGCCAGCTGGGCGGCCAGGTAATCGAGCAGGTGGGGTTCGTCGTCGGCGATCAGGGCGCGTGGGAAGTCGATGGCGGCACCTTGGTGAATGGCAGCAGCAGGCGCGCGCGCACGCCGCAGGGTTGGTTTTCGAGTAATTGTAGCCCGGCGCCGGGACCGTGCAGCTGGCGCACCCGTTCGCGCAGGTTGGCCAGGCCCACCCCGCCGCCCGGACGCGGCGGCGCGCCGTTCAGGCCCATGCCGGTGTCGCCGACCTCGACGCACAAGGCGTCGCCGACGACGCTGGCGCGCACCACGATCTCGCCGCCCTCGAGCTTGGGTTCGATCCCGTGCATGACGGCGTTCTCGACCAGCGGCTGCAGCAGCATCGGCGCGATCGGCAGCGCCCGGCAGTCAGGTTCGGCCTCGATCCGGTAGCGCAGCCGTGGGCCCAGGCGCACCGCGAGCACGTCGAGGTAGGCGCGCACCAGGTCGAGTTCACCGCCGAGCGTCGCGGCCTCGGCGCGGCTGGCGGCGAGGCTGGAGCGCAGGTAGTCGATGAAGCGCTCCAGCATGCGCCGCGCCTGCGCCGGCTGGGTGTCGATCAGGCTGACCACGTTGGCCAGGGTGTTGTACAGGAAGTGCGGCTCGATCTGCGCCTGCAGGGCGCGCAGGCGCGCCTCGGACAGCAACCGGCCGGCCGTCGCGATCTGCTCCTGCTGGCGCGCGGCCTGGGTCGCGCGCTCGGCGCGCCGTTCGCCGATCGAGAGCGAGATGCGCATGATCACGGCGGTGACGACGGCGTAGACCGCGATTTTGGTGAGCGCGTGCGAGCGGATCAGGCCGAGCGGATCGTCGCCCGACAGCAGGACCCGGGCAAGGGCGATGCCGACGACGGCGCACACGCCCGCCACGACGATCTGCACCAGGCGCCGGGTCTGGCGCTTGCCCGTCATCAGCCGCGGCGCCCAGCGGTACACGGCAGACAGGGCGCCATGGATCAGGAAGCCCACGATGTTGGCGGCCGCCAGCATGCCCAGCCAGCTCGGCACGATCGGCGCGGGCCGCGCGGCAAGCAGCTGGTCGGCCGCCGCCAGCACCGTGCCGACCAGGCAATTCCAGACGAAGGTGAAGAACAGGTCGCGCCAGGGCGACGCTTGCGCGCGGCGCAGCGGCAGGATGGCTTCGAGCGGATGCCTGCCTTGTGCGGCGGATTCGGTGTTGTCCATGGAAGCGAAATGGTTCATGAGCCCGCAAAATTACCATGAAAGCAATGCGCGGTGCGATAAGGCAAGCTGGCGACGGCCAGCGGACCATCGCCGACATGGGCGGCGTCGAACACCGTCAGCGCCGTGATGCCCCTGCGTGTGTCCTGCGCCACGCCGACCAGGTAGCCATCGGTCTCCGAGCGCGCATGGCGGCGCGGGACCAGGACGTGTTCCTCGACCTGCCAGCCGGCGTCGAAGCGGTAGCTGTCGGCCTTGCCGCTGTCGGTGTCGACCAGGTGCACGGTGTCGAGCACGAGTTCGCGGTTGGCGCGGTCGCAGCCGAGCAGGGCCAGGCGGCGGTGGCGCTGGCCGACCACCTGCGGCATCACGCGCGGGAACTCGCTGGCGCCGAGCAGGCGGGTGGTGGTCGCCTTTCCGCTGGCGTAGTCGAGGCAGACCTGCACCGCCTGGCTGCGGCCGGGCGTATTCGGCTGGCGCTCCCCATGCATCAGGCTGCCCAGACCGGCCAGGGCATCGCCCTGGTGCAGGACCAGGTCGAAGCGGGTGCAGGCGCCGTCTTCCCACGCGTTCCCGAAGTGGAACACCATCTGCGGCGGCAGCTCGAACACCTGGCGCACGGCGAGCGTGTCCTTGGCCACCACGACGATGCGCGTCGGCCGCGCCTGCGGGCCACTGCCGGCCCAGATGTGACGCTCGGCCAGGCTGCGCCCGCGGTCGGCGCTGAGGTCGTAGGGCGGCACCACGAAGATCAGGTGCTTGGCGCTGACCACGAAATCGTGGACGAAGGCCAGTTGCGGCACCTCGACGACGGCGGTGCGCTGCAGGGCGCCGTCGGCGCCGATCCGGTACAGGGCCAGGCGGTTGGCGCCAGGCAGCGCGCCGAAGTTCCACATGCCGCCCTCCGGGTCGAGCTTCGGGTGGGCCGAGAAGGGCATCGCCTGGACGTCCTCGCGCCAGGTCTTGATGCCGACCGTCGCCAGGGTGTCGGGGTCCATCTCCGTGGCCGAGCCGCCTTCCCACAGCGCATACAGGCGGCCGTTGAAGGGCAGCAGGTTGGTGTTGGCGGCGTTCATCGTGTCGTTGTCGCGCACGCCGCGCCGCGCCACGTGGGTGCCGAACGAGGGATACAGGAACTGGCCGGCCTGCGATTCGTCGAGGAAGCGACGGGTCTCGACGAAGCGGCCATGGTGGGCGACCTTGCCGCCGGCGATGGTCCAGCGCTGCGCGAAGCCGTCGCCGTCGAACCAGTGGTGGTAGCGTTCGCCGCCGAGCTCGAAGCGCCCGGGGCCGTTGCGATAGAAGCTGCCCTGCAGGTCGCGCGGCAGGCGGCCCTTGACGGTGGCCGCGCCCGACTGCTCGCCGGCCAGGTCGGCGTAGACCGCGAGCGAGCTGTCGCGGGAGAGGGCGGCGTGGAAGCGGCGCAGGGTCTCGGCGTCGGCGCGGGCGCTGCCGGCGGCGGCGAGCGCGCCCAGGGTGATCCCGGCCTGGAGGAAGTGGCGGCGGTCCATGACGGCCTCAGCGCAGGGAGACGGTGACGGCGGCGCCCGCGGCCGGGACCGTGAAGCGGGCCTGGTCGAAGCTCGGCGGGCCCATGTTGCCAAGGGCGTTGTTGCTGAAGGCATAGGCTTCGACCGGAATGCCCATCATGTTCTGGTCCATCTTGCCGTTGCCGTTGGCGTCGTGGAAGACGGCGAAGCCGTAGCTGCCGGCCGGCAGGTCCTTGATCACGACCGTGCTGGCGCCGCTGGCGGCCGGCGCGGCGCCGGCTTTCACGGTCCGCTTGAGGAAGCCGTCGGCCGAGTCGTAGAGCGCGACCATGAGCTGGCCTTCGCTGCTCTTGACGCCCTCGACGGTGATGACGAGGTCGCCGGCATGGGCGGCCGCGGCGGCGGACAGCGCAAGGGCGAGGACGAGGTGGGCGGCGGTGCGGCGTGCTTGCATGGTGGTCTCCGGTGGGTTCGAATGAGGCCACTGTAGCGAGCCGCCCGCCGGGCCGTTCGCCCTTGCGACGAGCGGGGCGCGGGGCGGCGCCAGTTGCAGCGGGACGGCGCGAGTTGCAACACAAGCGGCAGCCCAAGCGGCAACACAAGCGGCAGCGCAAGCAGGCCGGGCCTGTGCGCAGGGAGGCCGCGGACGTTGTGCCGCGCCGCCGGCTTGCTATCATGAAGGGAAAAGTGCAGACCTTGCCAACGCGGCGCGGTGGCACAGTGCGCGTCGAAGGAGACAATCATGGAAGAGATCGGCAAAGAATATGTCGGAACGGTGTTTGTCCTGCCGGAGTCGCGCAGCTTCGAGCTGAAGACGACGCTGCACGGGGCGCCGGTCACGCTGACCGGGACCGTGTCCCAGCAGCTCGCGGCCCAGTTCGCCGGCAACCTGGCCGCCGGCGCGCCGATCGACGTGCGCCAGCTGGCGCTGCAGCCGCGCCGGGTCGAGGTGCTGACGCGCGAGATCCACGAGCGCCACCGGGCGCCGCGCAAGATGCATTTCCTGATGCGGGTGTTCGACGCAGGGTAGGGTTATTTCAACGTCACCGGCGCTACCGTGCGGTCGCCGCCGACCTCGATCGCCGCGTCGTCGAAGCCCGGCGGCCCGAACTTGCCGCGCGCGTTGCGGCTGAAGCCGTAGTTTTCGCTGGGGATGCCGATGAAGTTGCGGTCGAGTTCGTTATTCTCGTTCTCGTCCTGGTAGGCCAGCACGGCCCAGGTGCCGGGGGGCACGTCCTTCAGCGTGACGACCGTCTCGGCCGCCTTCGCCGGCGCCGAGCCGCTGTGGCTGCACTGCTTCAGGAAGCGCTCCCGGTCGCAGACGGCGACGTTCACCTTGCCCTTGCCGGCGCTCACGCCCGACACGCGCACCTCGACGGTGGCCGCCGATGCGGCCGTTGCCGCGCAGAAGAGGGTGCAACCCAGAACTGTCCTGAAAAACATGCGTTATCCTTTATCCGTTAAAAGTTGCAGCCGGGACGAGGGAAATCCCAGCCGTGCGCGCCGTGCGCCATGGTAGGCTTGAATCATTCCCGTTTCCTTGGCCGTCATTGAAATGCTGCTCAATACCTCGATTGTCGTGCTCACCGTCGTGGCGATGGAAATCTTTTCCATCGTCGCGCACAAGTACGTCATGCATGGCTTCGGCTGGGGCTGGCACAAGTCGCACCACGAAGCGCGCGACGGGTGGTTCGAGAAGAACGACCTGTACGCCGTGGTCTTCGCCGGCGTCGCCATCGCCCTGATCTACGCCGGCACCCGCGGCCACCATCCGCTCGAATGGATCGGCGCCGGCATGACGGCCTATGGCTTCCTGTACTTCGTTGCCCACGACGGCCTGGTGCACCGGCGCTGGCCCTTCCGCTACGTGCCGAAAAGCGGCTACCTGAAGCGCCTCTACCAGGCCCACCGCATGCACCACGCGGTGGAAGGCAAGGACGGCGCGGTGTCCTTCGGTTTCCTGTACGCGCCGCCGGTCGAGACGCTCAAGCGGCAGTTGCAGGCACACCATGGAGGCCGCCTGCAGCGCCGCCACCGGGGCGAGGCCACAGGTGCGCCGGACGCGGCGCGGCCCCCGTCCGAATCCGTGAACTGAGCGCGTCCAGTCCGCCGCGCAGCAGCAGCCACAATTTCGTCAGCTTCGAGGTGCCCGCGCGCCGGTCCCAGGCCTGGGCGCCGCGCCGTTTGACCTCGATGCCGATCTGGCGGTAGACCCGGCGCGCGGTGGCGATCGCCCATGCCGAACGCAGCGGCAGGGCCGACAGGCCGGCGGCCGCCGAATCGTAGTAGGGCTCGGCATGGTCGACCAGGCGCGCGGCGACTTTCGCCAGCGCCGCCCGGTGCCGCGGCAGCGCCACTTCGTCCGGCGGAATGCCGGCCTCGAGCAGCCAGGCGGCCGGCAGGTAGCAGCGCCCGATGGCGGCGTCGTCGACGATGTCGCGCGCGATGTTCGTCAGCTGGAAGGCCAGGCCCAGGTCGCAGGCGCGGTCCAGCACCCGCGGGTCGCGCGCGCCCATGACCGAGGCCATCATCAGCCCGACCACGCCGGCCACGTGGTAGCAGTAGCGCAGGGTGTCGTCGATGGTCGCGTAACGCGCGCCCTCGACGTCCATGGCGAAGCCGGCCAGGTGATCCATGGCATGGCGCGGCTCGATGGCGTGCTTCAGGGCCACCTCCTGGAAGGCGGCGAAGGCCGGGTCATGCATGGCGTCGCCGGCATAGGCGCGCCGCGTCTGTTCGCGCAGCAGGGCCAGCCCGGCGGCGGCGTCGTGCGGCGCCGGGGCGTTCGACGCAAAGCCCAGCTCCTGGCCGTCGACCACGTCATCGCAATGGCGGCACCAGGCGTACAGCATCAGCACGCCGCGCCGCGTCTCGGCATCGAACAGCCTGGCCGCCGTGGCGAAGCTTTTCGAGCCTACCTCGATCGTCCGGGTGGCGTGCGCCATCAGGGCTTCGCTCATGCCATTGCCTCCCCGAGCATCAGGCCGGCGGTGGCCTTGGCCGAGCCGATCACGCCGGGCACGCCCGCGCCCGGATGGGTGCCGGCGCCGACCAGGTAGAGGTTCGACAGTGCGCCGTCGCGGTTGTGCGGGCGGAACCAGGCGCTTTGCGTCAGGATCGGTTCGAGCGAGAAGGCCGAGCCGTGGTGGGCATTGAGCTGGTCGCGGAAGTCGAGCGGCGTGAAGATGCGGCTGGTGACGAGCTGGCTGCGCAGGCCCGGCATGTAGTGCTTTTCGAGATACGCGAAGATGCGGTCGCGGTAGAGCGGGCCTTCGACCTCCCAGTCGATCGGCGCATTGCCCAGGTGGGGCACGGGCGCCAGCACGTAGTGGCTGCCGCAGCCGGGCGGCGCCAGCGAAGGGTCGGTGACGCAGGGCGCATGCAGGTAGAGCGAGAAATCGTCGGCCAGGGTCTCGCCGTTGAAGATGTCCTTGATCAGCTCGCGGTAGCGCGGGCCGAAGCAGACCGTGTGGTGCCGCAGTTGCGCATGGTGATGGTCCAGCCCGAAGTAGAGCACGAACAGCGAATTGCTGAAGCGCTTCTTGCGCAGCGCCTGGGCCTCGGCCACGCCGCGCGCGTCGTGCCCCAGCAGCTTGGCGTAGGTGTGCACCACGTCGGCGTTCGAGGCCACGGCGTCGGCCGCGAACAGGCGCCCGTCTTCCAGGCGCACGCCGGTGGCGCGCTCGCCCTGCGTTTCGATGCGCGCCACCGGCGCGTTCAGTTCGATACGGCCGCCGATGTCCTCGAACAGCTTGACCAGGGCCCTGACCAGCGCCCCGGTGCCGCCGCGCGGGAACCACACGCCCCAGCGCCGTTCCAACGCGTGGATCAGCGTGTAGATCGAGGACGTGGCGAACGGGTTGCCGCCCACCAGCAGCGAATGGAAGGAAAAGGCCTGGCGCAGGTGCTCGTCCTGGATGAAACGCGAGACCATGCCGTAGACGCTGCGCCAGGCCTGCAGGCGCGCCAGCTGCGGGCCGGCCTGGATCATGTCGCGGAACGACAGGAAGGGCACTGCGCCGAGCTTGACGTAGCCCTCCTCGAACACGGCCTTCGAATAGGCGAGGAAGCGTTTGTAGCCCTCGACGTCGGCCGGGTTGCGCGCGTGGATCTGGCGGTCCAGCGCTTCCTGGTCGTTCAGGTAGTCGAAGTGGCTGCCGTCTTCCCAGCACAGGCGGTAGAAGGGCGCGACCGGCAGCATCTCGATGTAGTCCTCGATGCGCTTGCCGGCCAGGTCGAACAGCTCCTCGATGCAGGACGGATCGGTGATCACGGTGGGGCCGGCGTCGAACACGAAGCCCTGGTCTTCGTAGACGTAGGCGCGCCCGCCCGGCTTGTCGCGTTTCTCGAGCAGGGTGGTCTGCATGCCGTTGGCCTGCAGGCGGATGGCCAGGGCCAGGCCGCCGAAGCCGGCGCCGACGACCACGGCGGTTTTGCGTTCGTTCATTCGGGTTTCCTGATCTGACGGGGGTGGATCTTGCAGGCGGCCGAGAAGGCGGCCAGCAGGGGTACGGGGGGCTTGCCGGTGAGCAGGCGCGCCTTGTCGCCCAGGCTCAGGCGGCCGGCATAGAAGTGTTCGATCAAGCCGGGCGGCAGGCGGTAGAAGCGCTGCATCACGCGCCAGCGTTGATCGGGACTGCCGGCCAAAAACAGCATGCGGTTGAGCAGGCGGAAGAAGCGCTGCTGGCGCCACGCCTTGCCTGCCTCGTCGCGGATCGCGGCGAACAGGCGCGGCGCGCTGAAATCCGGCAACGCCGCGATACGCTCGGCCAGGCGCACCGCGTGCGGCAGCGAATAGCCGGTGGTCGAGTGAAACAGGCCGGCGCGCAGGCCGGCGCAGGGCTGGCCGGCCAGGTCGCGCCAGTACTCGTCGAAGTCGCCGGCCAGCACGATCGGCAGCGAGCCGTGCTCCTCGCGCAGCAGCTCGGCGATGCGCCAGCCGCGCGCCCGCGCATAGGCCGCGATGTTCGCGCGCAGGCGCTCGGGTTCCCAGGCGCCGCTGTCGACGTAGTGGGTGTCCTCGATCAGCAGGCTGTGCGCATCGAAAGGCAGCACGTAGACGAAGCGGTAGCCGCCCTGTTGTTCGACGCTGGCGTCCATGATGATGGGCGCAGTCAGGCCGTGCGGCGCGGCCAGGCGCACTTCCTGGCCGAGGAAGGTCTGGTAGCCCAGCGCCAGGCGGCTGGTGGCGCGCACGCCGCGGCCGTCGATCACCGCGTGCGCGCGCAGGGTTTCGCCGCCGGCCAGGGTGACGCTGGTGGGGCCGAGCGTGTCGATGCGGGCGTTGCGGCGCAGGGCGGGGCCGAGCGCCGCTTCGATCACGCGCGCGAAGTCGCTCGAGGTCACGCTGGCGTAGCCGCTGTCGAGCGTGCGCGCGAACTCGGGAAAGACCACGTCGTAGCGCGGCCAGCGCGCGGAGACGACTGGCGCCAGCCACGCGTGCTGTTCCCGGCTCAAGTCGCCGTCGTGGAAGGACCAGGTGTGGTTGCCGCCGATGTGGCCGGCCGCTTCCAGCAGCAGGATGCGCAGGGCCGGGCGGGTCGTGTGCAGGCGCCAGGCGATCAGGCCATTGGCCAGCCCGCCGCCGACCAGGATCAGGTCCCAGGCGGATTCGCCTTGCGCCGCGCCGGGCTTATCCAAGGCTGGCCACGCCCTGTGGCGTGTCCTCGTGCGCAGCCGGACGATGCAAGCCCAGCGCCTCTTCGATGATGTCGGCGGCGCGCGGCGTGCCGCCGGCGCGCGCCAGGTCCTCGGCCAGCGGCGCCATGCGCTGCGCGAAACCGGGTTCGTCGAGCAGGCGCTGCAAACGGCTGGCGATGCGGCCGGGCGTGGCGAAGTGCGGCGCGACGGTCAGGCCGATGCCGGCATGGCGGATGCGCGCCGCCGCGCCGGGCTGGTCGAAGGCGATCGGCAGGCCGAGGATGGGCGTGCGGTGGGCAATCGCATCCATGACCGTGTTCGAGCCGGCGTGCGAGATCACGGCGTCGGCGCGCGCCAGGGCTTCCTGCTGCGGCGCAAAGGCGCAGACCCAGTCGGCGCCGGCCTCCGTCAGGGCTTGCGCCTGGCGCGCGTCGAGGCCGCCGCAGTGGGCCACCAACAGCTGCACGTCGAGCCGGCGGCAGGCGCGCACGATGCGCCGGAACAGGCCGTAGCGCCCGCCCTGCAGGGTGCCGAGCGAGGCGAACACGAAGGGGCGGCCGGGCGCGACCGGCGGCATGGCCTGCTTGCCCGGCGTGCCCGCGGCGCCGGCGATACCTGTCGAAAAGCGCAGCGGTCCGACGTGGTGGAAGTGGGCCGGCAGGGCGCGCCGCGGGAAGTCGAAGGTTTCCGTGGTCTGGCTGACCTCGACCAAGCGCGACAGGCAGTCGTGCAGGGCGCGGCGCGGTCCCAGCCCGAAGCGGCGCGCGTGCGCTTCGATCACCTCGGCATGCGGCGCCATCAGCCAGTCGTAGACGCGGGTGCTGCCCTGGTAGATGTGGCGCGCGCGCTCGCTGTCCTCATAGGCGAAGGGCATCACCGGCAGCGGGATGCCGGGCTCGCGGTTGACCGGCAGCGCGTTGGCGACCGAGGCGAAGGGCAGCTTCATCGCTTCGGCCACCAGGCCGCCGGCCGCTTCCATCTGGTCGCACAGGAGAAACTCGATGCCGAGCGCCTCGATCGCCGGCGGCAGTTCGCGGCACAGCATGTCGGTGGTGCGCGCCATGTCCTGGATCACGCGGCGCAGGCCGAGCGGGCCGCCGGGATTGGCCGCGCGCCGTACCGACGCCGTCAGCGAGCCGGCCGGATGCGTGGCCGCGCCCAGCGCATGGAAGCCCAGCGGCAGATTCTTCAGGTGGGCGCCGGCGTCGGCCTGCTGCAGGAAGGTGACGCGATGGCCGCGCGCGGCCAGCTCGGCGCCGAGCGCCGCCATCGCGCTGTAGTGGCTGTAGAAGGCCGGTGCAACCACGCCGAAGTGGGCCATGCGAAAGTCCTTTACCGCTGCGCCAGCGTGGTCAATGGTGGACGGCGTAGCCGGGTTCCTGGACGGCGAAATGCAGCTGCGCGTCCTGGCCGAACAGGCTGCCCACGAAGCGCCGCGTGCCCTGCTTGCTGCCGATGGCGTCGGTCAGGCAGCGGTCGGCCTCGAGCAGGTGCTCCATCAGGCGGCGCCGGGCCTCCTTGAAGCCGAGCGTGTTGATCAGCGTTGCCTTGCCGATGTCCTTGCCGGTGTCCTTGCCGGTGACGGCGCTGTCCATGCCGGGCCCGTCCTGGAAGTCGTCGCGGATCTGGAAGGCGTGGCCGGCGGCCAGCGCGAAGTTGCGCAGCGCCTGCGCCACGCAGTCGTCGGTTTCGGCAATGATGGCCGCCATGTCGACCGCGGCGCCAAGCAGTACGCCGGTCTTGAGTTCGTTGGTGGTGGCGATCTCCTCGGGCGAGCGGGCGCCGCCTTGCAGGTCGAGGAACTGGCCGCGCACCAGGCCCTGGGCGCCAATCGTTTGCGACAGCCGCGCCACCAGCCGCGCGCGCACGGCGGGCGGCACGTCCTGGGCCGCGCCGAGGATCCCGAAGGCGCGGCTGAGCAGGGCGATGGAGGCAAGAATGGCGACGTCCTCGCCGAACTGGACGTGGATGGTCGGCTTGCCGCGGCGCAGCCGGGCGTCGTCCATGCAGGGCAGGTCATCGAGGATCAGGGAAGCGGCGTGCACCAGCTCGACGGCGCAGGCAACGTCGGTCAGGGCCGGCGAATCGCAGCCGAGGTCGCGCGCGACCAGCATCAGCAGCAGCGGGCGCATGCGCTTGCCGGCGCCGAGCGCGGCGGCGCGCATGGCGCCCGCCAGCGGGTCCGACGGCGGACCGCAGTCGGTCAGCAGGAACGCCAGGCGCTCTTCGAGCTCCTGGCGGACGAGGGCCAGTTCGGCTCCCGCGAGGTCTTCCCGGTTTTCCACATCGAGCCTGGCGAACCGTCGTGCTTGCGTAGTCATGCGCGTTTCCTCCGCCGAGATATGGATGGTCGAAAATTGATGAATTTGCAGCCCATCATACCGGAAATAAAGTTAAACAATGATCAACCTTGTCAACCGTGTGCGGTATAGATAAATTCGGCAAATTTGCTCTGCTGCCATCTTTCCTCTGCATCAAGGTCGTTGGGGCAGGATAATCATTGGCTGGGCCCGCATGTCCCGGGATGGCGCCGGACGCGGGCGAACAATGCAAGATGCGGGACAAAGTCGGGTCAGCGCCGCCTCCGAGGGCCGGGCAGGGCCTTGTCCGGCATAATGCCGGCTGATCCGTATCGTTCATCCATCTTCTTGCCGGAGCCCCCGTGAAGCCGTTCGCACCAGCCTGCCTCTGCCTGTCCATCGTCCTGTCCGCTACGCTGCCGGCGCTGGCCGCGCCACCCGCCGCCGCCCCGGCCATGGCGCAGGTCGCCGTCGGCAAGCTCGAGCGCCTGGCGCTGCCGCCCTCGGCGTTCATCGAGCCGCGCCCGGTGGAGGTCTGGCTGCCGGACGGCTATGCCGAGAAGGCGCGCGCCGGCAAGCGCTTCCAGGTGCTCTACATGCACGATGGCCAGATGCTGTTCGACGCCAGGACCACCTGGAACGGGACCGCCTGGGGCGTGCAGGACACGCTGGCGCGCCTGATGCGCGAAGGGAAGGTTGACGACACCATCGTCGTCGCCGTCTTCAACATCGAGCAGAACCGTTACTTCGAGTATTTCCCGCAGAAGTTCCTGGACGAGATGGCGCCCGAGGCGCGCGCGGCCTTCCAGCGCGAAAGCCTGAAGAGCGCGCCGAAGGCGGACGACTACCTGCGCTTCCTGGTGCAGGAGCTGAAGCCCTTCGTCGACGCCAGGTATGCCACGCGCCGGGACGCCGCCGGCACCTTCGTCATGGGCTCGAGCATGGGCGGCCTGATCTCGGTCTACGCGATGAGCGAATACCCGCAGGTGTTCGGCGGCGCGGCCGGCCTGTCGACCCACTGGCCCGGCATCGGCAAGCCGAACGCCGCGCTGCCGCTGGCGGCCTTCAACTACCTGAACCGCAAGCTGCCGGCGCCGCAGGGGCACAAGCTGTACCAGGACCACGGCGGCGTCGGCCTCGACGCGCTGTACGGCCCCTACCAGGTCTTCGTCGACCAGATCGCGCGCGATCGCGGCTACACGGACGCAAACTACCTCAGCAAGGTGTATCCGGAGGACGACCACAACGAGAAGGCGTGGGCGGCGCGGCTGGAGGCGCCGCTGGTGTTCCTGCTCGGTGGAAACCGCCCGCGTCCTTGAACCGGCCGCAGGCGATTCCCTGGCGTCCGCTCCGGCAAGTGTCGCCGGCCTGATGACGCGCCCGTGCATCCGGATGTTCAACTTGCTGTATTGCGGCATGATGTAGGGCAGGAGATCAACCGAGACCAGAACCTCGACCGGCAGGAGGAAACATGTCGACCCGACTTGCATCTTGCAGCTGCGGCCAGCTGGCGGCGCGCGTCAGCGGCGACCCCGTGCGCGTCTCGATCTGTCACTGCCTGGCCTGCCAGCGCCGCACCGGCAGCGTGTTCGGGCAGCAGGCCAGGTTTCCGCGCCAGAACGTGACGATTGCCGGGCAGTCGAAGCGGTACACGCGCGTGGGAGACGAGGGCACGCGCGCCACCTTCCACTTCTGCCCGCAATGCGGGGCCACGGTCTACTACGAGGCCGAGGGGCAGGAGGAGTGGCTCGCGATCCCGGTCGGCGCCTTTGCCGATCCCGGCTTTCCTTCTCCGACTGTTTCCGTCTACGAGGAGCGCATGCACCGCTGGGTCGTGCCGCCTCCCGAGGCCGAGCACATCCCTTGAACGCTGGCTCCAGGCATCCAGGGGCCGGATGCCGCACACGCTTGCCTGGCAAATTTATGCCAGCAGCGTAAGCTAGTGCCGTTGTCCTTTGCCCGGCGTACCCGTTGGCGTCGGGAAAGGTGTCGAGCCAGGAGCGGCGGCATGTTTCTCAACAAGGTATTCCCGGGACCCGGCATCAGGACCAGGCATCCTTTTGCCGTCACCTTCCTGCTCGTGCTCGCCTGCGCCTTCCTGCAATACCAGGGGCGCCGCTTCCTTGCGGAGCGCACGCCTTTCGGCCTGTTCTACCTTCCCGTCATGGCCAGCGCCATCCTGGGCGGATGGCGGCCGGCGCTGTTTGCGTCAAGCGTGTCGCTGCTGCTGGCGCCCCTGCTGGTGGCGCCCGAATTCACCTTCACCATCAGCCGGCCGCAGGACATGGGCGCGATGGTCGTGTTCGTCACTGTCTGCCTGTTCATCTGCGCCATGGCCGCCGTACTCGAGCGTGCCGAGAAGCGGGCGCAGGCTTTCCTGCTCACCTCGCAGGAGCGGGAACATACCTTGCATGCCTTGCTCGGCGCGTCGCCGACCGCCGTGCTCGGCATCGGCAGCGACGGCAAGATCCGCTTCGCAAGCGAATCCGTGGCGGAGCTGTTCGATTACAGTCCGGGCGAGCTGATCGGCCAGTCGTTCGAGGTGTTGGTGGTCAATGGCCTGCGCCAGCTCAGGGGGGAGGGCCTGAACAATCTCTTCAACGCCGATACCCTGGGGCCGGTCAGCGAGCTGCAGGAACTGCAGTGCAGGCGCAAGAACGGCAGCCTGTTCCCGGCCGAAGCCAGCCTGGCGGTCGCCGAGGTGCCGTCCGGCCGGCTGGTGGTCAGCTATATCGCCGACATCAGCGAGCGCCGCGAAGCCGAAAGAAAGATCCTGCACGCGGCGCGCCACGATCCGCTCACCGGCTTGCCGAACCGGGCCCTGGTCTACGAGCTGGGCACGCACCTGCTGGCATCGGCCCGGCGCCATGGCGACAGGATCGCCATCCTGTTCTTCGACCTCGACCGCTTCAAGCCGATCAACGATACCTATGGCCACACGATCGGCGACAAGATGCTGCAGCAGGTGGCGCAGCGCCTGAAATCCGGGCTGCGCGGCAACGACCTGGTCGGCCGGCTCGGCGGCGACGAGTTCGTGGCCGTGCTGTCCGACATCCGTGCCGACGATGCCATCCTGCGCATGGCAACGGCCTTCCTGCATACCCTGCGCGAGCCCTACCGGATCGACGCGCTGGACTTGCGGACTTCGCCCAGCATCGGCATCAGCGTCTACCCGAACGACGGCGACGATCTCGATACCCTGATCCGCCACGCCGATGCGGCGATGTACCACGCCAAGAATGCCGGGCGCAATACCTGCCAGTTCTTCACGCAGGAAATCTACCTGCACGCCCGGCAGACCTTCGACCTCGAACAGCGGCTGCGCCACAGCATCACGGAAAGCGATTTCGACCTGGTGTACCAGCCTTTCATCGACCTGCGCAGCAGGAAGTTCGTGGGCGTGGAGGCGCTGCTGCGCTGGCGCGGCATGGAGGCGTCGACCATGGCGCAGGAACGCTTCATCGCCGCCGCCGAGCGCATCGGCCTGATCAAGCCGCTCGGGGAATGGGTGCTCCGGGAAGCCTGCCAGCAGCACGAAAAGTGGCGCAACCTGGGCCTGCCGCCGCTGCGCATGGCGGTGAACGTCTCGGCGGTGCAGTTCCGGGAAAAGGACTTCAGCGAGCGGGCGGCGCGCATCATCGAGCGCAGCGGCGTCAATCCCACCTTTATCGAGTTCGAGGTCACCGAGAGCGCCATCATGAGCGACGTGGAGGATGCCGCCGACATGCTCGCGCGCCTGAAGCACGACGGCGTCAGCATTGCGCTCGACGATTTCGGCACCGGCTACTCCAGCCTGAGCTACCTCTCGCAGTTCCCGATCAACAAACTCAAGATCGACAAGTCCTTCATCCTGAACATCGACACCGATGCCCGCTCGCTGGCGATCGCGGAAACGGTCATCGCGCTCGGCAAGAAGCTGGGCATGACCGTCATCGCCGAGGGCATCGAGTCCCAGGCCGGCATCAAGCTGCTGGCCAACATCGGCTGCGACCTCGGACAGGGTTTTTTCATCAGCAAGCCGATCCGCCCCGACCACCTGGTCGAGTGGTATTACCAGGCGCAGTACGAGCATCTGTTCGTCTAGGCATGCGGTGTCCGGGAGCCACCCAAGAAAAATGCCGCCGGGCTCACGCCGGGCGGCATCGCGTCATCACACTGCCCGGATCAGCTCAGTAAGCAGTCCAGGTCTTCGGAATGTCGATATGACCGGCCTTGGCGGCATCGGCATAGGCACGCATTTCGGCGACAACCGCTTCCAGCTGTTCGTTGCCGGGGTTTTGCAGGAAGCCCTTCATGCGCTCGTGCAGCGCGGCCTGCTGGTCGCGCCATTCGTAACGGGAGGTCTTGCTCATGCCGCCTCCCCGCGATTGAACGCTGTGATGTTCTTGTTGAGATCCATGACATCCTCCTTGATAAGGTGGTCAGGTTCGCACAGCGGGCGCACCAGGTCGGTGCGTTGACGCACATTTGCTCAGCAGTATCCTTATTTCAATATCCCGCGGAACAACAATTCCAGCCGCTCGTCGAGCAGGCGATGTGCCTCTTCGCGCGCCGGCTGGGCGTCCGGAAACACGAAGCGCTGCACGCTGTCGCCGGCGATGGTGCTGGTGAGGATGGCCGACAACTGGCCGAAGGGAAGGTCGGGGCGCAGTTGCGCGCGCACGTCCGGGCGGGCGAAGAAACGGTCGAGCATGTCGCGCGTCAGGCGCGGACCGGCGCTGTAGAAGGTCTCGGCCAGCTCGGGGTTGCCCGGCGCCTCGGCGATCACCACGCGCTGCATTGCAATCAATTGTTCCGTGCACAGCAGGTCGTAGAACTGGTGGGCGAAGTCGCCGACCACGTCGCGCAGCGGGCGCAGGTCCTTGTCCATGTCGCGCATGCGGAAGAACTGGTCGCGGCGCGACATCAGCACGGCATTGAGCAGGCCGGCCTTGCCGCCGAACTTGACGTAGATGGTGCGCACCGCGACGCGCGCGGCGCGGGCGATGGCTTCGAGGCTGGTGCGGGTATAGCCGCTGGCCAGGAACAGGGCGGCGGCGGCGTCGATCAGGTCCTGGGTGCGGGCTTCGACGTCGCTTGCCTTCGGCCGTCCGGCACTACGTACGCAGGGGGAAACACTTGCTTGCGATGGTTTGCTCATGGCATCACTGTAAAGCACGCAGAAATGAAATGCAATCGTTTCATTTCTTGACGAACTGGGGAGTATGCCGAATAATGTAGGACAACCCTTATTCCTTTTTCGGAGTTGCTTTCATGTCCCAACCGCAGACTTCGGTCGAGCACAAGCCGCTCGGCGCCGTTCCACCCGCACCCGCCGCGCCCGCCGCCGCCGGCAAGACGCCGCCCAACAAGCGCGTGCTGACCGTGGTCGCGCTGATCGCGCTGGCCGCGATCGTCGCCGGCGGCCGCATGTGGTACCGCAGCCATAACTTCGTCGAGACCGAGAATGCCTACGTCGCCGGCCACGTGCACCCGGTGTCCTCGCGCATCGCCGGCGTCGTCACCCGCGTGCTGGTCGAAGACAACCAGCACGTCAAGGCCGGCGACCCGATCGCCGAGCTCGACCCGGCCGACCAGCACGTGCGCGTCGAGCAGATCGAGGCCCAGATCGCCAGCGCGAAGCAGCAGGTGATCCAGGCCGAGGCCCAGGTGGCCCAGGTGCGCGCCCAGGCCGAGGCCGCCGCCGCCCAGGTCGGCCAGTCGCAGGCCCTGCTGGTGCGCGCGCGCCAGGACGCCGAGCGCTTCGGCCAGCTGTACACCACCCAGATGAAGGCGGTCTCGAAGGCCGAGGTGGACGCCGCCAACGCCGCCAAGGCGGCCGCCACCGCCGACGTCGCCGCGCGCCGCGATACCGCCAATGCGGCGAAGGCCCAGATCGCCGCCGCCGCCTCGGCGCGCGACGTGCTGAACGCCCAGATCAAGGTGCTGCAGGCGCAATTGAAGGACGCCCGGCAGCAGCTCGGCTACAGCCGCATCCTGGCGCCGGTCGACGGCCGCATCGGCCGCCGCAGCGTCGAAGTCGGCGCGCGCGTGCAGCCGGGCCAGCAACTGGTCGCCGTGGTCGAGGACAAGGTCTGGGTCACCGCCAACTTCAAGGAAACCCAGCTGGCCGGCCTGAAGCCGGGCCAGGAAGTCGAGCTGGCGGTCGACGCGCTGCCCGACGAGCACCTGGTCGGCCGCGTGGACAGCTTCTCGCCGGCCTCGGGCAACCAGTTCGCGCTGCTGCCGGCCGATAACGCGACCGGCAACTTCACCAAGATCGTCCAGCGCGTGCCGGTCAAGATCACCCTGTCGCAGCAGGACCAGCAGCGCCTGGCCGGCCGCCTGGTGCCGGGCATGTCGGTGGTCGCCGAGATCGACCTGCGCCAGAAGGCCGAGGCCACCCGTACGGCCGCGGCGAAGTAAGCGCTTAGCCAACACCTAGCCAAGGACCACCATGACCAGTACGACCAAGGCCGCGCCAGCCGCCTTCCCGGGCGCGCCGGCCGCCGGCGCGCGCGTCGACCTGCGCACCTGGATCGCGGTCGCCGCCGGCATGCTCGGCGCCTTCATGGCGGTGCTCGACATCCAGATCACGAACTCGTCGCTGCGCGACATCCTGGGCACGCTCTCGGCGACCCAGGAAGAGGGTTCCTGGATTTCCACCGCCTACCTGTGCGCCGAGATCGTCGTGATCCCGATGACGGCGCTGTTCGCGCGCGCCTTCGGGGTGCGCAACTACATGATCGGCACCACCGCGCTGTTCCTGGTCTTCTCGACCCTGTGCGGCGCGGCCTGGAACCTGGAAAGCATGATCGTCTTCCGCATGCTGCAGGGCTTCACCGGCGGCGCGCTGATCCCGATGGCGATGACCCTGGTGATGACGCGCCTGCCGAGCTCCAAGCGCGCGGTCGGCATGGCGATCTTCGGCCTGACCGCGACGCTCGCGCCGGCGATGGGCCCGACCCTGGGCGGCTACCTGTCCGAGCTGTACGGCTGGCCGTCGATCTTCTACATCAACTGGGTGCCGGGCGTGCTGCTGATCGCCGGCATGGTCTACGGCCTGGACAAGGAAAAGATGCAGGTCGGCCAGTTGGTCCATGCCGACTGGCTCGGCATCTTCCTGATGGCCATGGGCCTGGGCTGCCTGACCATCTTCCTGGAAGAGGGCAACTCGAAGGACTGGTTCGAGTCGCGGTTCATCGTCACCTTCGCGGCGCTGGCCCTGGTCGGCATCCTCGGCTGGATCGCCAACAGCTTCATCCGCCAGCAATCCTTCGTCAACCTGCGCCTCTACGGCCAGCGCAACTTCCTGGTCGCGACCGCGCTGTCGGCGGTGATCGGCATGGGTTTATACGGGTCGTCGTACCTGCTGCCGCTGTATCTCGGCCAGATCGCCGGCTATACCCCGATGCAGATCGGCGAAGTGATCGCCTGGGTCGGCCTGCCGCAACTGATCGTGATGCCGTTCGCGGCCGCCCTGTCTTCCAAAGTGGACAACCGCATCATGTGCAGCTTCGGCCTGCTGATGTTCGGCGGCTCCTGCCTGATGAACGCCTACATGGACGCGACCACCGGCTACGACCAGCTGATGCTCACCCAGATCATCCGCGCCATCGGCCAGCCCTTCGTGATGCTGACCCTGTCGAACTTCGCGATGCAGGGCATCGCGCCGAAGGACATGCCGTCGGCCTCGAGCCTGTTCAACATGACGCGCAACCTGGGCGGCTCGGTCGGCATCGCGCTGCTGGCGTCGTCGCTGACCAACCGCGAACACTTCCACTCGGCGCGCATCGGCGAAGCGGTGTCGAGCTACGCGCCGGCGACCCAGGAGCGCCTGGAGCAGATGACCCAGGCCTTCGTCTCGCGCGGCATCGACCCGGCGACCGCCGCCGACCAGGCGATTGCCGCGCTGGACCGCATCGTGCGGCGCGAGTCCTATGTGATGGCCTACAACGACGGCTTCTGGATCATCGGCCTGATCCTGATCTCCTGCGTCGCCGTGGTCTGGCTGGCCGACAAGGTCAAGTCCCCCGGCGGCGCCGGCGGCGGTGGCCATTGAACCCATTCGATTGAAGAGAAAAACGATGTTCGAAACCTTTGCCAAGAACCTCCCGCGCCGTGCGGCGCCTGCCGTGACAACTGCGATAGCCGCCGCCGTGCTGGTATCGGGCTGCTCGACGATCGGTCCGGATTTCGTGGCCCCGAAAGGTGTCGAGAGCGCCGTTTTCCGCCACGCTTCCGCAGCGCCGGCGGACGATGCGCGCCTGTCGGCGAGCTGGTGGACCGTGTTCGACGACGCCACCCTGAACGAGCTGGAAAACCGCGCCCTGGGCAGCAGCCCGGGTGTGCGCGCAGCGGCCCAGCGCCTGCTTCAGTCCCAGGCCCAGCTGGGCGTGGTGCGCGCCGGCCAGATGCCGAACCTGTCGGTAAACGCGGGCGTGTCGAACTCGCGCACCTCGGCCGAGACCGCGCAGGGCCAGGCGCTCGGCGGCCGTTCGATCGAGGGCGACAACTTCTCGATCGGCGCCGCGCTGTCCTACGAGCTCGATATCTGGGGCCGCGTGCGCCGCATCGTGGAGGCGGCCGACGCCCAGGCGCTGGCGGCCCAGGACGACCGCGACGCCGTGCTCCTGATGCTGTCGAGCCAGGTGGCGCAAAGCTACTGGACACTGCGGGGACTCGATGCGGAACAAGCCATCCTCGCGGATGCCTTGTCGGCCCGGCGCGAAGCCCAGGAACTGATCGAGGCGCGCTTCAACGCCGGCCTGTCGAACGAGCTGGACGTCTCGCGCGCGCGCATCGAGCGGGCGAATGCCGAAGCCGACCTGCACGAGGTGCAGCGCCAGCGCAACCAGGTCGAGCACGCGCTGGCGGTGCTGGTCGGCGTCTCGCCGAGCACGCCGCTGGTGGCGCCGCAAGCGAAACCCGCGCTGCCGCTGCCCCCGAGCATTCCGGTCGGCCTGCCGGCCAGCCTGCTGGGCCAGCGCCCGGACCTGGCCGCGAGCGTGGCCAACCTGAAGGCCGCCAACGCCCAGGTGGGCGTGGCCGAGGGCGCGTTCTATCCCTCGCTGACCCTGACCGGCAACTTCGGCTATGCCTCGGAATCGCTGCGCGACCTGGCGGGCGGCAGCGCGCGCCAGTTCTCGATCGGGCCGCTGGCGCTGTCGCTGCCGATCTTCGACGGCGGCCGCAACCGCGCCAACCTGGCGCTGTCGAAGGCGCGCTACGACGAGGCGGTGGCGAACCACGAGAACCGCCTGTTGACGGCCTTGCGCGAAGTGGAAGACGCGCTGTCGGACGTGCAGCAGCGCCAGAAGCAGGGCGAGGTGCAGGCCCAGGCGCAGGAAGCGGCAAGCCGCGCGCTGCTGGTGGCGCAGGCGCGCTACGAGCGCGGCGTGTCGACCTACCTGGACGTCACCGACGCCCAGCGCAGCGCGCTGGCGGCGAGCCGCGCGGCGGCGCAGATCCGCACCCAGCGCCTGCTGGCCTCGGTGGCCGTCGCGCGCGCCCTGGGCGGCGGCTGGTCGCAGGCGCCGGCGCTGGCGACTGTTCGATAATCGTAGGGTGGGCGCCCCGTGCCCACGCGTTACGGCCGCGTCCTTGCACCGCTGGCGGGGCTGCCTCGCTCGCGATATTCGAAATTGGACGAAACGCGCGCATACCGTGTTTGATCCTTGCGGATTTCGCGGGCGACGATTCACCGCCGCCGGTGCGATCGAACGTGCGTAACGCGTGGGCACGGGGTGCCCACCCTACGGTCCACGCCGCCCCAATCGCCCCCTAACGGTATTACAATTCCCCGCTTGCATGCCAATCAACCAGGGGACCCATGAAACAACTTCTCGCACCCATCGTGCTGGCCATGGCGGCCGGCGCCGTGATCGCCGCCGACGCCCCCAGCGTCAAGCCGGGCCCGGCCAGCGTGGCCGAACTGAACGTCATGGCGAAGCGTTTCGTGCCGGTCGAGCTGCGCGCCGATACCTCGAAGCTGTCCAGCGGCGACCGCGCCGCGATCGTCAAACTGATCGAAGCGGCGAAGATCGTCGACACCCTGCAATTGCGCCAGCGCTGGGCCCATAACGAGGCCCTGTGGGCCGCCCTGCAGAAGGACAGTTCGCCGCTGGGCAAGGCGCGCCAGGATTACTTCTGGCTGAACAAGGGACCCTGGTCGATCATCGACGGCAACCGCTCCTTCATGCCTGCCGAGTACGCTGGCATCAATATCCCCGCACGCAAGCCCGACGCCGCCAATTTCTACCCGGCCGGCGCGCGCAAGGAGACGCTGGAAGCGTGGATGAATTCGCTGCCGGCGAAGGAACGCGAAGCGGCCCAGTGGTACTTCACCGTGATCCGCAGCGGCCCGGACGGCAAGTTCCGCACCGTGAAATACTCGGACGAGTACAAGCCCGAACTGCAGCAGCTGGCGAAGCTGCTGCGCGAGGCGGCCAGCCACACCGACAACGCCTCGCTGAAGAAATTCCTCAACCTGCGCGCCGACGCCTTCCTGTCGAACGACTACCTGGCCTCGGACTTCGCCTGGATGGACCTCGACAGCCCGGTCGACATCACCATCGGGCCCTACGAGACCTATAACGACGAGCTGTTCGGCTACAAGGCCGCGTTCGAGGCCTACGTCAGCGTGCGCGATCCGAAGGAAACGCAGAAGCTGAACTTCTTCGGCAAGCACATGCAGGAGCTGGAAGACAACCTGCCGCTCGACAAGCAGTACCGCAATCCGAAGGTCGGGGCGATGGCGCCGATGGTGGTGGTGAACCAGGTCTACGGCGCCGGCGACGGCAACATGGGCGTGCAGACCGCCGCCTACAACCTGCCGAACGACGAGCGCATCATCCGCGAGCGCGGCTCGAAGCGCGTGATGCTCAAGAATATCCAGGAAGCGAAGTTCGAATCGACCCTGAAACCCATCACGAAGCTGGTGCTGCGTCCCGAGGACCAGAAGGACCTCGACTTCGATTCCTTCTTCACCCACATCCTGGCGCACGAGATCACCCACGGCCTGGGCCCGCACGTGACGCGCCGCAACGGCAAGGAATCGACGCCGCGCCAGGACCTGAAGGAGACCTATTCGACCATCGAGGAAGCGAAGGCCGACGTCACCGGCCTGTGGGCGCTGGCCTACATGATGGAGAAGGGCCAGCTGAAGGACACGCTGGGGCAGGGCGAGGCGGCCGAGCGCAAGCTGTACAACACCTTCCTCGCGTCGTGCTTCCGCACGCTGCACTTCGGCCTGACCGATTCGCACGCGCGCGGCATGGCGATCCAGGTCAACTACCTGCTCGACAAGGGCGCCTTCGTCTCGCACGGCGACGGCACCTTCTCGGTCGACTTCAAGAAGATCAAGCAGGCCGTGATCGACCTCGACCGCGAATTCCTGACCATCGAGGCGACCGGCGACTACACGCGCGCCAAGGCGATGATGGCGCGCTACGTCGTCATCCGCCCGGACGTGCAGAAGGCCCTGGACAAGATGAAGGCGGTGCCGAACGACATCCGCCCGGCCTTCGTCACGGCCGCCGCCCTGACCGCGCCGGCTACGCGCTGAACGGCTGCTGATAGCGGAAATCTGATGAATACGTCGGATTTTCGCTATCTCCTTGCCAAATTCAATCGAGCCGACAATCAAATTCGATAATTTCTGCTATATTCACATTTGTTTCCATGTGGCAAACAATTGTCGCATGCGCGGGCGGAGCGTTTTCTCCGCGTGAATACATCAGCAGAACATGTCCTCTTCCAGATTGACCATCGGCGCACGCCTTGCGCTCGGTTTCGGCGCCGTGCTGGCGCTGATGATGGTGCTGACCGCGCTCGCGGTCAGCCGCGTCGGCCAGATCGACGCCGCCCTCAACCACATCAACGACGTCAACAACGTTAAGCAGCGCCACGCGATCAACTTCCGCGGCAGCGTGCACGACCGCGCCATCGCCCTGCGCGACGTGGTGCTGGCCTCCGACAACGCCGGCGCCCAGCCGGCCCTGGAACGCATCCGCGTCCTGGCCGCCGACTACGAGCAGGCCGCGCTGGCGCTCGACGCGCTGTTCGCCGCGCGCGGCGAGATCCTGCCCGAGGAACGCGCCGCCCTGGCCGCGATCAAGGAAGAGGAAGGCAAGACCCAGCCCCTGATCGCGCAGGTGAGCGCACTGCGCCTGGCCGGCGACCTCGAGGGCGCCCGCTCCCTGCTGGCGCGGGAAGCCGGCCCGGCCTTCGTGGCCTGGCTGGCCAGCGTGAACCGCCTGATCGACCTCGAGGAAGCCATGAACAAGACCGCGGCCGAAGGTGCGCGCGCGCTGTCGGGCAGCTTCCTGGCCTGGATGGCGCTGCTGTGCGCGGTCGCGGTGGCGATCGGCGCGCTCGGCGCCTGGATCATCAGCCGCGGCCTGCTGCGCCAGCTCGGCGGCCAGCCGGACTATGCGGCGGCCATCGCCGGCAGCATCGCCGCCGGCGAACTGGGCGTGCGGGTCGACACCGCGCCGGGCGACCGCTCCAGCCTGCTGCATGCAATGCGGGGCATGCGCGACAGCCTGGTCGGCATCGTCTCGCAGGTGCGCGCCGGCACCCTGGCCATCGCCGACGCCTCGAGCGAGATCGCCGCCGGCAACCAGGACCTGGCGCGGCGCACCGAGCGCCAGGCCCGGACCCTGATGGAGACCGCCGCCGCGATGGAGGAACTGACTGGCACCGTGCGCCAGAATGCCGACAATGCGCGCCAGGCCAACGCGCTGGCCGAATCGGCGTCCGGCGTGGCGCTGCGCGGCGGCGCGGTGGTCGGGCAGGTGGTCCAGACCATGGCCGCGATCAACGATTCGTCGAAGCAGATCGCCGACATCGTCGGCGTGATCGACAGCATCGCCTTCCAGACGAATATCCTGGCGCTCAACGCGGCGGTGGAAGCGGCGCGCGCGGGCGAGCAGGGCCGCGGCTTCGCGGTGGTCGCCAGCGAGGTGCGCAACCTGGCGCAGCGCTCGGCCGCGGCCGCGCACCAGATCAAGGACCTGATCACTAGTTCGGTCGAGCGCGTCGACACCGGCGCGCGCCTGGTCGATGCGGCCGGCAGTACGATGGACGAGATCGTCACCAGCGTGAAGCGGGTCACCGACATCATGGCCGAGATCAGCCTGGCCAGCGCCGAGCAGAGCGCGGGCATCGAGCAGGTCAATGCCGCGATCGGGCGCATGGACGAGGCGACGCGCCAGAATGCCGCCCTGGTCGAGCAGGCCAGCGCGGCCGCGGGCGCGCTCCAGGACGAGGCCGCGGCGCTGGCCCAGGTGGTCAGTGTCTTCAAAATGACACAGGCGCAGGGCCGGGCTGTTGCGTTGGCGCCGCAAAGCCGGGCGTTGGTGTTGTCGGCTTGAACACGCACAAAAATATTTCCGTTTGGGAAGATATCCTCGGTCCTAGAATTGCCTTAGAGCATTTCATCACTGCCGGATCTCTTCCATGTCCAAGTATTTCGCCGCCGCTGCACTGTTTGCTTCCGCCTGCGCCCAGTCCGCCGAACTGACCGCCCTCGAGCAGCGCTGGCTGCAGGCGGCGGGCCCGGTCCTGTCCTATTCCCGGAGTTTGAATCTCCCGATCGACATCATCGTCCAGCCGCGGGCGCGTCCGAACGACGTGCCGCTGGCCATGGGCTACGACGACGGGCGCTGCAAGCTGGTGCTGACGCTGCGCGGCAACCCGCAGGCGGAAAGCGTGCTGGCCGGCGTCCCGGCCGAGCGCCAGGGCGAGCTGATCGAGGCGATGGCGGCGCACGAGGTCGCGCACTGCTGGCGCCACGCGCAAGGCGCCTGGAATGTGTTGCCGGCCGGCTTCGTCGAAGTCGGCGAGGAAAGCGCTGCCAGCGGCGAATTGCTGGCTGCTTCGAAAGCGATGCGCGAAGCGCGCCGCGAGGAAGCCTATGCCGACCTGGCCGCCCTGGCCTGGACGCGGCACCGCAACCCCGAGGCCTATGGCCGGGTGCACGCCTGGTTCGAGGCCGTGCGGCGCGAGCAGCCGGTGGCGCGCGGCGGCCACGACACCCGCCTGTGGGTGGAGCTGGCGCGCGACGCCGGCCGTTTCGGCGCGGCCGGCGCGCCCTTCGAGGATGCGGCGCCGCTGTGGCGCGAGGGCCTGCTGCGCGCCGATTGAGGGCGCACAGGACCATCCCGGCGGCGCAGCACGCGCTACCGCAAAAAATATGGTTTTTCCGACAAGTGTTCGGTGACGCACAGATACATACAGGGGTGCGGCGTTTAATGGCGTTAACACAACAACCGACCCAAGGGACTCCGTCATGAAAACGTTGCTTGCCACTCTGCTGGCCACCGCGGCCGGCGCCAGCTTTGCCGCCGCACCGACCGCCGCCCTGAACCACGATCCGGCGACCTACCGCAACGTAACCCAGAAGGCGGCTTCCGAATACAAGGCGGCGACCGCCAAGTGCGACGCCAAGAGCGGCAACGACAAGGACATCTGCATGGCCGAGGCGAAGGCATCCCGTGCCCGCACCGAGGCGCAGGCCGTCGCCAAGTACAACACCAGCGCCGAAGGCAAGGCCAAGGCGCGCAGCAAGGTCGCCGAGGCCGAGTACGACGTCGCCAAGGCCAAGTGCGACGCGAAGAGCGGCGCCGAGAAGGACAGCTGCATGGACAACGCCAAGTCGGTGCGCACTGCCGCGCTGGCCGACGCCAAGGCCGGCCGCGAAGTTGCCGACGCCCGGGCCGACGCCCGCGCCGGCGCCACCGGCGCCAGCGGCAGCGCCGGCCTGGTCGCCAGCACCGACACCAAGGATCCGGCCAAGGCCGCGGCTGTCGCCAAGTGCGAGCAGGCCACCGGCAACGCGAACACCGGCTGCCTGATCGACAGCAAGGGCAACGTGACGACGCTGGCCGGCCGCGCCGAGAACGCGACCGAGCGCGCCGCCGAGAATACGAAGGACGCGGCGGCGAACGCCGGCGACAAGACCCGCGCCGTCGCCTCGACCGCCGCCGAGAAGACCAGGGAAGCCGCCGCCACCGCCGTCGACAAGACCAAGCAGGCTGCCGCGACCGTGGCCGAGAAGACCGGCCTGGACGGCGCCGGCGAGCGCCTGCGCGCGGCCGGTGCGACCATCGCCCAGAAGACCGAGAGCGCGCTCGACAACGCCGGCGAGAAGACCCGCGAAGCCGCCGCGAGCGCCAGGGAAAACACCCAGGAAGCGATGCACACCGCCGGCGACAAGACCCGCCAGGCGGCGTCGACCGCCGCCGACAAGACCGACCGCGCCACCGACAAGGCGGCCGACAACACCCGCGACGCGACCCGCGGCACCGCGCTGGCCGCTTCCGACACCGCCATCACCACCAAGGTGAAGGCCAGCATCTTCAAGGAACCGGACCTGAAGTCGATGGCGATCCACGTCGAGACCGAGAAGGGCGTGGTGATGCTGAGCGGCTTCGTCGAGTCGAAGGCCGAGGCGGACAAGGCCGTGAAGGTGGCCAGGGAAGTCGACGGCGTGACCAGCGTGAAGAGCGCCATCAAGGTCAAGTAAGCCTCGCAGTAGTCAGTGGCGGTAGGCAGGCGCTGCGGCCGCCCTCGCCGCACCTCACCCGCGCGCGCGGCCGTCGTTCGATGGCCGCGCGCTCTTTTTCGTCGCTGCCGCGCCACGCACGCCCTCATTCAGGCCGCATGGGCGGCGCGATCGGCTGGCCGCGCGCCGCGCCGGGTATAATTTTCGGGTGAACAAACTAGAAGCCTTCGGATACATCGTGGCCCAGGCGGCCCGCGGTGAAATTACCTTCCCCACCAGCGTCAACGCCGTGCTGCGCCTGCAGCAGGCGCTCGACGATCCCGACTGTCCGCTCGACGAAGCAATCCGCCTGGTGCTGGCCGAGCCGCAGCTGGCCGCGCGCACCGTGGCGCTGGCCAATTCGGCCGCTTTCGGCGGCGCCGGACCGACCGTCACCAACGTGCGCGCGGCCGTGATCCGGATCGGCTACCGCCGCCTCCAGGCCCTGGTCGCAAGCCTGGTGGTGCGCCAGTTCGGCAGCCGCATCAACGACCCCGGCCTGCGCGCCAAGGCCGAGCAGTTGTGGGAGCACACGGTGCACGTGGCAACGCTGGCGCAGTCGCTGGCGCGCCACGTCACCTTCGTCAATCCGGACACGGCCCTGTTCGCCGGCATCATCCACGAGGTCGGCGGCTTCTACCTGCTCTCGCGCGCCGACGAATTCCCGGGCCTGCTCGACGACGATCCCGAGAAGTGGGGCGAGCTGTGCGAGGACGTGGTGGGCCTGGAGGTGCTCAGGAAGCTGGCGGTGCCGGCCCCGGTGGCCGACGCCATCGGCGAGATGCGGCGCGCCTGGATCAACATGCCGCCCGCGACCCTGCTCGATACCCTGCTGCTGGCCAACCAGTTCGCCCCGGTGCCTTCGCCCCTGGGCGCGGCGCCCGAGCCGCCGGCGCACGGCGACAGCGCGCTCGACTTCGTGCTCGACGAGGAAATGCTCGACGAGATCCGGCGCGAGGCGGCCGAAACCCGCATGGCGATGGACGGGCCGCTGCTGGTCTGAAGACAGCCCCGGCCACGGCGCGGGAACCAAGGACGAGGCCAGCAGTTCTAAGCGCAAGGGACGTTCGTCCCGTGCGGAGGCATCGTGTTCGGAAGCATCGTGTCCGACGGTTTCGCGTCCAATCTTCGGGCGATAACGCCCAGGTGGCTGCAACCGTTATGGCGACAACTGCTTTGCCTGGTATTCCTGCTGGCGCTGGCCCCGGCCTGCGCGCAGGCATCCGCACGCACGCCGTCGGTGGCGCTGCTGACGATCGACGGCCCGATCGGGCCGGCCTATGCCGATTACGTCGAGCGCGGCATCGCGCGCGCCGGCGCCGAGGGGCGCGCCCTCGTCGTGCTCCAGCTCGACACGCCGGGCGGGCTCGATACCGCCATGCGCAGCATCATCCGCGCCATCCTGGCGGCGCCGCTGCCGGTGGCCTGTTTCGTGGCCCCGAGCGGCGCGCGCGCGGCCAGCGCCGGCACCTACATCCTCTACGCCTGCCACATCGCGGCGATGGCGCCCGGCACCAACCTGGGCGCCGCCACGCCGGTCCAGGTCGGCCCCGTCGGCCCCGGCCCGCCGAATACGGGCAACGACAAGGGTGACGACAAGGACAAGCCGCCCTCGACCATGGAGGCGAAGGCCATCAACGACGCCGCCGCCTATATCCGCGGGCTCGCGCAGCTGCGCGGCCGCAACGCCGAGTGGGCCGAGCAATCGGTGCGCCAGTCGCGCAGCCTGTCGGCCGGCGACGCGCTCGCCGCCGGTGTCGTCGATCTCGTCGCGCGCGACGTCGCGCAGTTGCTGGCGCTGAGCGAGGGCCGCGTCGTGCGCGTGCGCAATGCCGATTGGCGGGTGCAGGCCGGCGGAGCGGGCGTGGTCGATGCGGCGCCCGACTGGCGCACGCGCCTGCTCGCCGTGATCGCCAACCCGAGCGTGGCCCTGATCCTGCTCACCGTCGGCGTGTACGGCCTGCTGTTCGAGTTCATGAGCCCGGGCGCGGTGCTGCCCGGCGTGATGGGCGCGATCTGCCTGCTGCTCGGCTTGTACGGCATGCAGCTATTGCCGATCAATTACTCGGGCCTGGCGCTGATCTGCTTCGGGCTGGCCTGCATGGTGGCCGAGGCTTTCCTGCCCAGCTTCGGCGTCATCGGCCTGGGCGGCGTGGTCGCCTTCGTCATCGGCGCGCTGCTGTTGATGGACAGCGAGGCCCCCGGCTTCGGCATGCCGCTGGGCTTTGTCGCCGCGGTCGGCGTGACGGCCGCGCTGCTGGTCGGCGCCACCGCCCAGGTCGCGCTGCGCACGCGACGCCGGCCGGCGCCCGGCGTCACGGCGCGGCTTGAAGGCGAAATGGCCGAGATGCTGGGCGACGCCGCGCGCGAGGGCTGGGCCAACGTCGGCGGCGAGACCTGGCGTGTGCTGACCGACACCCCGCTCGCGCAAGGGCAACGGGTGCAAGTGGTGGGGCGGCGCGGGCGCGTGCTGCTGGTCGCGCCGCTTGACGCCGGAACGCCCGGTGCGCGGGCACCGGACAGGAAGCCCGCGAATGGGCATTGAGGAGATCGACATGCTGTTCGAACTGGGCTTCGGCGCCGCCTTCCTGGTATTCCTGCTGGCGCTGCTGTTTGCATTGTCGGTGCGCATCCTGCGCGAGTACGAGCGCGGCGTGGTGTTCCAGCTGGGGCGCTTCTGGGCGGTCAAGGGGCCGGGCCTGATCCTGTTGATCCCGGTGCTGCAGCAAATGGTGCGGGTCGACCTGCGCACCGTGGTGCTCGACGTGCCGAAGCAGGACGTGATCTCGCGCGACAACGTCTCGGTGAAGGTCAACGCGGTGCTCTACTTTCGCGTGATCGACCCCGAGCGCGCCATCATCCAGGTGGCGAACTACCTGGAAGCGACCAGCCAGCTGGCCCAGACCACGCTGCGCTCGGTGCTGGGCAAGCACGAGCTCGACGACATGCTGGCCGAGCGCGAGCGCCTGAACATCGACATCCAGCAGGTGCTCGACGCCCAGACCGATGCCTGGGGCATCAAGGTGGCGAACGTCGAGATCAAGCACGTCGACCTGGACGAATCGATGGTGCGGGCGATCGCCCGCCAGGCCGAGGCGGAACGCGAGCGCCGCGCCAAGGTGATCCACGCCGAGGGCGAACTGCAGGCCTCGGAAAAACTGATGCAGGCGGCCGAGGTGCTGGCGCGCGAGAAGGGGGCGATGCAGCTGCGCTACCTGCAAACCCTGTCGACCATTGCCGGCGACAAGAGCTCGACGATCGTGTTTCCGCTGCCGCTAGAGATGATGGCGACCATGTTCGAGCGCAGCGGCCGCTGACCGTTCCTGCCGATGGCCTTGCCGGGCGCAAGCGGCTACGCGCCGGCGCCTACCCGGATCGGCCGGCCGCTTCCTGGCCCCAGCGCACGACGCCGGCGCGCCAGGCCGGCGTGGACGCGGCGATGGCGTGTTCGCGCAGCAGCCGCGTCACGGCCCGCCGCGCCGGGTTGTCGCCGCGGCCGCGCAGGGTGGCAATCACGAACTGGCGCCGCGCCGGGATCGGCAGCGGCAGGGCGCGCACACCTTCCGGTTCCGGGTAGATGGCCAGGCGCGGCAGGATCGAGAAGCCCATGCCGCGCGCCACCAGCGCCGCGATGCTGGTGTCGTTGGCCAGCGTGCGCGCCGGCTCGGGCGCGAAGCCGGCGGCGCGGCAGCGCTCCAGGATGGCGGCCGCGCCGGTGCAGCCGAGGCGGATGAAGGGCAGGGCGCGCAGGTCCGGCCAGCCGGCGCCATCGAGCACGGCCGCCCCGGCGGGCACCACCAGCACGTAATCGTCCTGCAGGTAGGGCAGGCTGGAGAAATCCCCTTCCAGCGGCAGCTGGGCGATGCCGATGTCGGCGCGTCCCTCGCGCAGCGCGGCGGTGACGTCGAGGCGCTCGGCGCAGCTGTCGTCGATGTCGACGTGCAGGCGGGGATGCCGTTGCGCCAGCGCTTCCAGCACGTGGGGCAGCAGGTGGGTGCCGACGCTGCGGAAACACGCGATGCGCACCCGCCCGGCGAGCGGCTCCGTATCGTGGGCGCGGCGGTACAGGTCGGCTTCGATGCGCAGGATTTCGCGCGCGCCGTCGAGCACGCAGCGGCCGGCTTCGGTCGGCATCGAGCCGCCGCGCGAGCGCAGCAGGAGGATCGCGTCGAGGTCGCGCTCGAGCCCGGCGATGGCATGGCTGATGCGCGACTGGGTGCAGCCCAGCTCGGCCGCGGCGGCGCTGAAGCTGCCGTGTTCCGCCACGGCGGCGAACATCCTCAATTGGCTCAGGCGCATCGGTCATCGAAATCGTTCATGTCAGGCCGGCAATTATCCAGTATTTCGGTTGAGCCGGGATGGGCGCGGGCGAAGAATGGCGGCTTCATTCACTTCACGAGGACCCCATGACCACCTTGCCCGAGACGACCGCACTGATCCTGATCGACGTGCAGCAAGCCTTCAACGACCCCAGCTGGGGCGCACGCAACAATCCGGATGCGGAAGCGCGCATCGCCGAACTGCTGGGCCACTGGCGCGCGCGCGGCCGCCCGCTGTTCCACATCCAGCACCGCCGCGAGCGCCCGGCCAGCCTGTTTCATATCGATGGACCGGGCTTCGCCTTCAAGCCGCAGGCCCAGCCGCTGGCGGGCGAGCCTGTCCTCCACAAGGACGTGAACAGCGCCTTCATCGGCACCGACCTGGAAGCGCGCCTGCGCGCCGCGGGCGTGACGGCGCTGGTCATCGCCGGACTGACGACCGACCACTGCGTGTCCACGACCACGCGCATGGCCGGCAACTACGGATTCGAGACCTATATCGTCGGCGATGCCTGCGCCACCTTCGAGCGCACCGGGCCGGATGGCCGGCACTACGGCGCAGAGCAGATGCACGACATTGCGCTGGCCAGCCTGCACCGCGAATTCGCGACCGTCGTGTCGACGCGCGAAGTGGTGGCGGCGCTGGCTTGAGGCGCCGGCGCGCTGGAGTACGACAAAAATCTCCTGAGGATGATGATCTACGGCAACTTTTGAGTGCTACTATTTGGAAATATAAATTTCTTTCAGGAATTCACCATGCGCGCCGCCAAGCTTGCCTTGAGTCTTCTATCCCTGAGCCTGGGTGGTACTGCGCAGGCCGGCGTCATCGACCTGGGCAGCATGATCGGCGGCGCCAACCTGTATGCGATCCGCGACTTCGCGGCAACCTCGAGCGACGTCGAAGGCGCGGTGGTCGCGGGCGGCAACGTGACGGTGTCGAGCTATTCGATCAACGCCAACAACCGTCCGGCCTTCGGGCAATACGCGGTGGTCGCGGGCGGGAACTTGAGCGTGACCGGCGGCGCGATCAACCACGGCGGCGTGTATGTCGGCGGGACCACGAGCATGCAATGGGCGGCGACGCCGACGGCCTTGCCGACCAACCCGGTCGACTTCGCCGCGGCCGAGCAATACTACAAGACGCTGACGCGGGCGATCGCCGAGCTGGATGCGACCGGCACCGTCGCTCCCTTGTGGAGCGGGGTGAAGGTCAGCGGCAGCGGCAGCGGCGGCGTGGATATCTTCAACGTGAGCTCCGACATGTTCCGCACGTCGAGCAGCTGGACGCTGGAAAACCTCACCGCAGGCCAGACCCTGATCTTCAACATCAGCGGCGACCTCGGCACCTTCAACGAGGGCGGCATCAGTTTCGAGCCGCTAAGCGCCTACAACGTGCTGTTCAATTTTCATGAGGCGAAGAACGTCAACGTCAAGGGCGTGATCGGCAGCGTGCTGGCGCCGTATGCGACCGTCAACGCCAACTGGGGCGTCATCAACGGCAACGTGATCGTCGATACCTGGAATTCGACGATCCAGGTCAATGCGAATCATTATTTCCCGCCGGTCGACGTGCCCGGCTTCAACCTGCCGCCGGGCAGCGGCGGCGGCGGCGGGCACGCCGAGGTGCCCGAACCGGGCGCGCTGGCGCTGCTGCTGGCCGGCCTGTGCGCGGCCGGCTTCGCCTATCGCGCGCGCAGGGCCGCCTGAGCGCGGCCGCCGGCCGACAGCATCCACAGCGACAGGACGACGCCGATCACCGCCAGGCCGGCTGCGACCCACTGCGGCGACGCGTAGGAATAACCCAGCGTCAGCGGAATCCCGCCGAGGAAGGCGCCCAGCGCATTGCCGATATTAAAGCCCGACTGGCCGAGCGAGGAGCCGAGCATCTCGGCTTCGCGCGAGTGGCCGATCAGGAGCATCTGGATCGGCGGGCCGAGGGCCAGCGCGTTGGCGCCGGTGGCGAAGGCCAGCACCAGCATGGCCGGCTGCGAACCCGCCAGCAGGCCGTTCAGCAGCAGCAGGATCGTCATGCTGGCCAGCAGCAGGGCCACCGCGCTCAGCGGCGCGAAGCGGTCGGCCAGGCGTCCGCCCAGCGTCACGCCGACCGTCATGCCCACGCCCACCACCGTCATGATCAGCGGGATCTGGCCGGGCGCGAAATGCGCGACCTCGGTCAAGAGCGGCGCGATGTAGCTGAACCAGGCGAAGAAGCCGCCGGTGCCGATCGAGGTGATGCCCAGCGCCAGCCAGAGGGCCGGCTTGCGGAAGATCTTCAGGTCCTTCCTCAGGCCGGCGCTCGGCGTCGCTTCGAAGAAGGGCACCAGTTGCTTCAGGCTGAAGGCGGTGGCCAGGCCGATCGCGGCGACGATCAGGAACACCAGGCGCCAGCTCAGGTTGTGGCCGAGCCAGGTGCCGAAGGGCACGCCCAGCACGTTGGCCAGGGTCAGGCCGGTGAACATGGTCGCCAGCGCGGCGGCGACCTTGCCGGGATCGGCCAGGCGGCTGGCGACCACCGCGCCGACGCCGAAGAAGGCGCCGTGCGGCAGGCCGGCCAGGAAGCGCGAGGCCATCATCATGCCGAAGTTGGGCGCCAGCGCCGACAGGGCGTTGAAGGCGGCGAACATCAGCATGAACCAGATCAGCACGCTGCGCGGCGGGCGGCCGGCCATCAGCGCGACCAGGGTCGGCGCGCCGACCACGACGCCCAGCGCATAGGCGGAAATCAGGTAGCCGGCCTGGGGAATGCTGATGTGCAGGCCGGTGGCGATGTCGGGCAGGATGCCCATCATGACGAATTCGGTCATGCCAATGCCGAATCCGCCCAGGGCCAGTGGGAACAGGCTTTTCTTGATCAAAATAGGGTGTCTTTACAGGTGCGGTATGGCCCGCGACGCGCCGGATGCGGTCGTAGGTGGTCGGCCACTATAGCGGCTCGCCGACGCGCAGTCAGCTTTCGAGTCGTGATGACGGGTATGCGATGCGATGATGTGGGCACGGGCGCGCTGTTCAGCCCTGCCGTTCACGCATCCTCGCGCAGCCAGGCGATACGCCCGTGGCCGGCTTCGTTCAGGCGCGCGCTGAAGGCGCCGGCCGCCTGTTCGGGCAGGCTGAAGGCGAAGGTGACCTCGTCGCTGTGGGCGACGTCCAGCAGGACGGCGCCGGCGGCGTCGATCTCGCGCCGCACCAGGCCTTCGAGCGGGTAGGGCGCGCTGCAGCGCAGGATGGTCTTGCGCACGATCGCGACCTTCTCGGCATGCAGCAGGGCCTGGGCGACGCTGTCGGTGTAAGCCCGCACCAGGCCGCCGGCGCCGAGCTTCACGCCGCCGAAGTAGCGCACCACGGTGGCCAGCACGCCTTCCAGGTCCTGGTGGCGCAGCACGTCGAGCATCGGGCGTCCGGCGGTGCCGCTCGGTTCGCCGTCGTCGACCGCGGCCGACTGGCCGCCCGCCAGCAGGGCCCAGCAGACGTGGGCCGCGCCCGGGTGCTGGGCGCGCAGGCCGGCCACCACCTGCTGGGCGCCGGCACGGTCGGCCATCGGCTGCACGCAGGCGATGAAGCGGCTCTTCTTGATGAGCAGTTCGTGGTGGACGGGGGCGGTGATGGTCTGGGCCATGGGCTGCCGAACGATGAAACGGAAGTGGAAACAAAAACGCCAACCCTGTTGGGTTGGCGTTTTTGTCGATGCTTTACAACTTGAATTCTTTGGTAGGCCGTGCGGGATTCGAACCTGCGACCAACGGATTAAAAGTCCGCTGCTCTACCAGCTGAGCTAACGACCCGAAGAAGGCAAGATTATAGCCAGACTCTGGCGAAATTCCAAGTGTTTCTGCAAAGTAGTGAGAAAACGCAATGCGCAGCCGCGTTTTCGATGGCAGAGGCCGTGCGTCCCGCGCGCGCCAGCCGTGCCACAATGACCACATCATGACCAGACCACCCCAACGAGCCGGGCTGCGCGCGCTGCTGGAGGACGAGCTGCGCGGGCTGGCCACGATCCAGGCCAGCGACCGCGCCTGGCAGATGCCGTTCGCCGCCGCGCTGGCCTCGGGCCTGCCGCTGTTGATCGGCGCCTGGAGCGGGCGCATGGATTACGGGCTGGTCGCGTCCCTCGGCGGCCTGGTCTTCATCTACCTGCCGAATACGCCGATGTCGCACCGCATGGTGATGGTGATGGCGGCCGCCTTCGGCATGACGGCCTGCTACGCGCTCGGCGTGATGAGCCATTTCCTGCCCGGCCTGATGATTCCCGCGCTGGTCTTCGCCAGCATCCTGGTGACGATGGTCTGCCGCTTCTACCGGGTGGTGCCGCCGGGCAGCCTGTTCTTCATCATGGCCGCCTCGATCGGCGCCTATTCGCCGGTGCCGCCGGCCGACTTGCCCTTGCGGGTCGGCCTGATCTTCCTCGGCAGCCTGCTGGCCTGCCTGATCGCCTTCTTCTACAGTTTATATATGTTGCGCCGGCGCGCGCCGCTGCCGATCGCGCCGCTGCCCGCGGCCACCTTCGACTTCGTGGTGTTCGATTCGGTGGTCATCGGCGTTTTCGTCGGGCTGGCGCTGGCCCTGGCCCAGTTGCTGCAGCTGGAAAAGCCCTACTGGGTGCCGGTCAGCTGCCTGGCGGTGATCCAGGGCGCGTCGCTGCGCGCGGTCTGGAACCGCCAGCTGCAGCGCACGATCGGCACCGCGGTCGGCCTGCTGCTGGCCTGGGGCCTGTTGCTGCTGCCGCTGGAATACTGGAGCATCGCGTTGCTGATGATGATGCTCACCTTCGTCATCGAGTCGACCATCGTGCGCCACTATGCGCTGGCGACGGTGTTCATCACGCCGCTGACCATTCTGCTGGCCGAAGCCGCGGTGCTGGGTCATGGTTCGGCCGGCGCCCTGATCGGCGCGCGCTTCATCGACACCGTGCTGGGCTGTCTGGTCGGGCTGGCCGGCGGCATCTGCCTGCACAGCCCGCGCTTCCGCGAGGCGGTCGGGACGCCGCTGCGGCGCCTGGTGCCGCGGCGCTTCACGCGTGGACCGCGCCCGCAATAAGCGCGCTGTTCAAGTTTCGACTTCCTTGTCCTCTTCCTGGGCTTCGTGCATCGCTTCGGGTTCGAGCTTTTCGGCATCGACGTTCTGGCGGATGAACAGGCCCCAGGCCGCCAGCAGGATGGCCGCCGCGATCCCGATCGAGGCCACGTGCGGCAGCAGTTCCGGCTTGGTGTGCAGGAACTGGAATACGCCGATCAGGCACTCGACCGCGAGCGAGACCACGACCACGATCAGGAAACGCGACAGGAAGCGCCGCACCCGGGTCGGCGCGCTGGTGTGCACGGTGCGCTGGACTTCCTCTTCGAGCACGGTCTGCCCCAGTTCGAGCGCGGCGACGGCGATGGTCAGCAGGCCCACGCATTCGAGGATCAGCTGGAAGCGTTCCGGGACCGACTGCTCGTCGCCGGGCCGCAGGGCGGACCAGATCTCGATCCCGGCCAGCACGATGAGCGCGAAGCCGCAGGTGAAGAACAGGAGGGCGGCCAGGACGTAGCCGACGGTGCTGAGTTTATGGAGCGCTTTCACGGGGGAACCCTATATTCATATTTGTAGACACTTTAGCATCACCTCCCGGCCGAGGCGCGCACGTGCGTTTGTCTTGGCTGCGCCCCAGGGCTGGCTACCTGGATTTTCCCTATCCCTGAAGCGGGAGTGCTCGGTGAACAAGCTGTACCTTTCGCCCACCTGTACTGCCCATCCGGGGGAAGTAAAACGCAAAAAGCCCACGAACCGAAATTCGTGGGCTTCCTGTGTATTCGTGGTAGGCCG
>NZ_DAMCPG010000045.1:0-41276 GCF_032106685.1 Massilia sp. | reverse complement strand
GCTCGGCGCCTCGTTCCAGAACACGATCAGGGTGCCCTTGTGGTCGTGCAGCTGTGTCACCCGCTCGACGAAACCGGTGTTGCCGGCGCTGTCGGCCAGCGCCATCGCATACCCGTAGACGCGGTCGAGCCGCTCGATGCGGTCGGGCTCGGTCAGGCTGTTGGTGGCGGTGATCGATGGGTGATCCAGGAACATGAAGAACTCCGTGTGGCGGCAAAGGCCAGCTTATCAGAATTTAATGCCTGCGAACAAGGCAGAGCCGCCCCGCAGCCACCGGCGGCGCTGCCGAGCGCGCAACGGATCGATATACTTGCGCCATGCCCCACGAGTCCGACGCCACCCGCCCACACGAACGCCAGGGCGCACCGCTGGTGCGCACGCGCGGCAACCGCCGTACCCTGGAGTTCCAGCCCGGCGACATCCAGAGCGAGATGCTGCTTTCCAGGCCCGACGCCCTGGTGCTCGAGTATGCGCGCGCGATGATGTGCTTCGTCCTGTTCGTCCCGCAGCCGCGCCATATCCTGATGGTCGGCCTGGGCGGCGGCTCGCTTGTCAAGTTCTGCCACCGCCACCTGCCGCGCACGCGCATCACGGTGCTCGAGATCAGCGCCGAGGTGATCGCCCTGCGCGAGCAATTCCACATTCCGCCCGACGACGCGCGCCTGCGCATCGTGCATGCCGACGCCGCCGACTACATCGCGGCCATGCCCGCCAGCGCCGACGTGATCCTGGTCGACGGCTTCGACGCCGCCGGCATGCCCGCCGCGCTGGGCAGCGCCGCGTTCTACGCGGCCTGCCGGCGCGCGCTGCGCGAGGGCGGCGTGCTGGTGGCCAACCTGCTCAGCTACGACCCGCAGTACGCGGCGCTGCAGGCGCGCATCGACGCCGCCTTCGGCGGGCGGGTCTGCCAGCTCGACGGCATCGCCGGCAACAACCACATCCTGTTCGCCCTGCGCGCCCCGGGCCCGCCCGGCCCCGGCTCCGCGGCCGACCCCGCGCTGGCGTCGCGGGCCGCCCGTCACGCCCGCCTGGCGCGTCGGCGCAGCGCGCGCCCGTCCTGGCCGGACCGCCTCCGGCATCGCCTGCTGCATCGCCTGCTGGCGCGCCTCGTGGTTGCCTGGCTGGCATGGCGTCCTGTCTGATCCGGACGACAGCGGCGCGCATGCGCGGGCGGGGGCGCGGAAGTGTTTGCCGAAAGCCGCCGTTGTATGACACACTTCGGGGCTTTGGTGCTCTTGGGCAAGCAAATTATTCTTCTGGAACAGAACATGGTGCGTCGCCTGTCGTTTTCCCTCACCCGCGCGGCCGTCCTCACTTTCGGGGCCGGCCTGGCCGCCTCGTGCGCGCTGTTCGTCGGCGTGAGCCATCTCGAATACGACAACCTGGCCCTCTCCTTCGGCCAGCGCGCCGACCAGCGCGTAGCCACGGTGCGCCAGGGCCTGCACGATGCGGTCGAGGTGGTCACGGTCACCAACCAGCTGTTCAGCCTGGGCGCGCCGGTGACGCGCGACCAGTTCCACGATTTCACCTCGCCCCTGCTGCAGCGCCATCCCTACATCAAGGCCTTCAACTTCCACCGCACGGTCGAGGACAGCCAGCGCGCCGCGGTCGAGGCCGAGATGCAGCGCGTACTGCCGGGCACGGTGATCAGCCAGGTGCGCGACAGCCTGAGCGTGCCGGCCGAACGGCGAGCGCAGTACCACGTCGTCTACTACCTCGAGCCGATGGCCGGCAACGAACCGGCCTTCGGCTTCGATTCGGGCACCCGTCCCCAGATCCGAGAAGCGGTGGCCCGCGCCCGCGCCGAAGGGCGCGCCGTCGCCAGCGAGCTGTTCCAGCTGGTCCAGGACACCTATCCGCAGCCGAGCTTCCAGCTGGTCATGCCGCTGAGCGACCGCAGCGGCAAGCCGCTCGGCGACACCACCATCATCGTGCGTGCGCGCGACCTGGTGCACAACGCCCTGGCCAGCGCCAACCTGCTGGGCGACAGGCAGATCGTGATGTCGGTCTACGCCTCGGACAAGCCCGACCCGGCCAGCCTGATCTTCAGCACCCGCGCCGAGGACGCCCCGGTACCGCGCGACACCATGGGCGCCTGGATCGCCCCCGAACACCGCTCCAGCCTGGTGCGCACGATCGAGGCCGCCGGCCGCCCCTGGCTGGTGGAAGTCATCGCCCTGCCGCGCCCGTTCGCGGCCGACCACCTGGCCTCGCTGGCGATCCTGGCCGGCGGCATCCTGCTCAGCCTGCTCACTGCGGCCTGGGTCCAGGCAGCCGGCGTGCGCACCCGGCGCGTGCAGCAGCTGGTGCGCAAGCGCACGGCCGACCTGAAGCGCACCAACCGGCGCCTGGTCGACGACATGATCGCGCGCGAGCGCACCGAAAAGGCCCTGCAGCAGAGCGAGCAGCGCTTCCGCCAGCTGGTGGCGATGTCCTCGGACTGGTACTGGGAACAGGACCGCAACTACCGCTTCACGATGATCACCGGCGGCTTCGCCGAAAAGGCCGGCGTGACGGTCGAGCGCGTGCTCGGCAAGACGCGCTGGGAATACATGCAAGGGCTGGCCGACACCGAATCCGGGCGCGCCCACATCGCCCAGGTGAAGGCCCACGAAGCCTTCAACGACCTCGAATACCAGGTCCTGGACGACAACGGCGACACGCGCTGGTTCCTGGTCAGCGGCCAGCCGGTGTTCGACGAGCACGGCACCTTCCAGGGCTACCGCGGCACCGGCTCCGACATCACGGCGCGCAAGCTCACCGAGCAGCGCGTGCACCACGTGGCCCAGCACGACGTGCTGACCGGCCTGCCCAACCGTTCGCTGCTGCAGGACCGGCTCGGCCAGGCCGTGGCCTACGCCACCCGCAGCGCCAATCCGGTGTGGGTCATGCTGATCGACCTCGACCGCTTCAAGTTCGTCAACGACAGCATGGGCCACAAGGCCGGCGATGTGCTCCTGATGACGGTGGCGGCGCGCCTGCGCTCCTCGCTGCGCGATTCGGACACGGTGGCGCGCCTGTCGGGCGACGAATTCGTGGTGATCCTGTCCGAGCACGGCGAGCAGCACCTGACGGTCGACATCGTGCAGCGCGTGATGGATGCGGTGGCCCAGCCGGTCATGCTCGGCACCAAGGAATTCTTCGTCACCTGCAGCATCGGCGTGGCGGTCTACCCGAGCGAAAGCACGCCGGCCGACGCCCTGATCGAGCACGCCGACATCGCCATGTACCGCGCCAAGAAGCTGGGCCGCAACAACTTCCAGTTCTACACCCCGGCGATGAACGAGGAGTCGCTGGAACGCGTGCGCATCGAAGGCGCGCTGCGCAACGCCCTCGAGCGCGACGAATTCGTGCTGTATTACCAGCCCCAGCTCGACATGAAGAGCGGCAAGATCGTCGGCATGGAAGCCCTGATCCGCTGGCAGCATCCGGAACTGGGCATGGTGCCGCCGAGCCGCTTCGTCAGCATTGCCGAGGAAACCGGGCTGATCGTGCCGATCGGCGCCTGGGTGATGCGCACCGCCTGCGCCCAGAACAAGGCCTGGCAGGATGCCGGTTTCGAGAAGCTGCGCGTGGCCGTGAACCTGTCGGCGCGCCAGTTCGCCGCCGCCGGCCTGATCGAGAGCATCGAGCAGATCCTGCGCGACACCGGCCTGGAACCGCGCTACCTGGAGATCGAGCTGACCGAAAGCCTGTTCATGAGCGACGTCACGCCGGCGGTGGAACTGCTGCACCGGATGAAGGCGCTGGGCGTGAACCTGTCGATCGACGACTTCGGCACAGGCTACTCGAGCCTGTCCTACCTGTCGCGCTTCCCGATCGACGTGCTGAAGATCGACCGTTCGTTCGTGGCCGACATCACGCGCGACGCCAACGACGAGGCCATCGTCACCTCGATCATCGCGCTGGCCCACAACCTGAAGCTGGCCGTGATCGCCGAAGGCGTGGAAACCGGCGAGCAGCTCGACTACCTGCGCCGCCACGGCTGCGACGAGATGCAGGGGTATTACTTCAGCCGTCCGCTGCCGGCGCGCGAATTCGAGCAACTGCTGGTCGAGGGACGCGGCCTGGCGCCGGACGACACCGCCGCGGCCGAACCCGAGCCCGAGCCGGTCACCGCCTGACCATATTGCTAGGTAATTCTTCGTAGCAATCTCTACATCATTCCTCTACAATAGCAATGTCTCTATTGCAATTAACGGAGCTGATGTGAAGATGGAAGAAGTACAGGGCCACCCGGCGTCCGCGGCCAGGCCGCGCGTCACCCGCACCGACCTGCGCACGCGCGACCTGGTCAACCAGGCGGTGGCCTCGATTCCCACGCTCGGCCTGCAGCGCGCGGCCGAATTCCTGGCGGCGATGAACGTCCCGGCGGAAATCGCCGTGCGTACGCTCGTGTATCCGCACCGGCGCCGGCGCGGCTGAGGAAACCTGGGCGGCGCCGCGCCGTAGGGCGGGCACGGCGTGCCCGCCCTACGAATACCGCCGAGCGCCTACTTGCGCGGCTGCTGCGCCAGGATGTCGGCCAGCGATTCCTGGCCCTTGGCCGTGACCTCGAAGCCGCCCTCGGCGCGCGGCGCGATGTGCGATTTGCGGCTGAGGAACTGGACGACGTCGCCCGCGACCGGCGCGGCCGGGTCCTGGGACAGGGACTGCAGGGCTTCGATGCAGCTGCGCAGGAACAGGACTTCCTGCCCCTTGTCGGTCAGGGCCAGGCTGCCGTTGCGGCCGTACTGGATCATCTTCAGGCCCGCGAGGCGCTTCGCGTTGCGCCCGACACAGGCATTCACCCGGTCGCTGCGCGCGCCGCCGCGGATGAATTCGAGCGCGTTGTATTCGTCAGTCGTCAGTTTTTCGTTCTTCATTGCCGCTTTCATGGTTCGGTGCGGCCGACATGGTAACCGCCGCAAGCCCTGGCGACAACCATCGCAGGCACTTGCAGCGGCCTTGCCCCATCCCGCCTGGCGGCAATCGACCGCTTAGCGCAGCGTGCGCAGGGCAACCCAGACCAGGCCGGCCCCGATGATGCCGGCCACCGCCAGCACGCCCTGGAAGCGGCGCGAGGTGAAGCCATGGTTGCGGCCGAGGTAGATCTTGTTGTGCAGCGAATTGCCCATCTGTGTGTCTCCGTAACTGAACCCAATGTGAATGAATATTATAAAAAAACTCACAAACAGGGAACGTTCGACACCGAACATAATTGTAACTTTGTGTGAATTACAACATCCGCGGCGACTCTATTGCGCGCCGATTGCGATCCCTGGCTGTTAGGATTGTTCCAACATTGTCAACGCAAGGAGTACACCATGAGCAATCCACGACAAAGTTCGGACCCGGCGGCCAGGGGCGGCGCCATCCTGCACGAGGACGACATCGGCAGCGGCGAGAAGACGCCGGCGCAGAAGGAAACCGAAGAGATGATCCGCCAGATCCCGCCGCTGCCGTCGGGCGAGAAGAAGGACCAGGGAGAGGGCAAGGCCTGAAGGCTGCGGTAAAATCGGAACATCCTGGCGGAGGGCCCCTGGCCGTCCGCCAGGGGATCGCGCTTGCATGAGCGGCGCGCCCGCGCGCGGCTGAGCGCGGCGACGCAGGATCGGCGCGCGGGCTGCGCGCTTTTTTATTGCGCCCGGATCGGCGGCTCGGGAATCACGGGTTCCTCGACGGGTGCGTGCGCCGGATCGGGCACGTCGTCGGGGACCGGGATGGTGGGCGGAGTCGGGGTCTGCTCCGGGTCGGGCGTGGAATGGGCATGCAGCGGGGCACCCAGCGGAGGGCGTTCGCGCGGGTCGTTGGTTTCCATCGTCGTCCTTTCTGTGAATGCGCGCGTCGCAGGCGGCCCCGGGCCGCCTGCGACGCCTTGCTTGCCTCTGTGTCAGTGATTCTGCTTCTGCTTGGCGCCGCCGCCGGCGCCCTCGCCGGTGCCGGCCTTCACGCGCGACTTGGCGTCATGGCTGCTCTTGTCTTCCTTGCCGGCGCGCTGCTTGGCCAGGTCCTGTTCCGACATGTTGTCCGACTGCTTGTTCTGCGGGCTGCCGCCCGATTTCGACTGGCTCATCTTCGTCCTCCCGTGGTTGTGAAAACATTGACGTTTTGCGCAGACTAGCATGGAAGAACGGGAAAGGTTTTCAATCGTGCGCATCGGGGAAAGCCCCGGTATAGTGCAGCTTTCCCTCAACATTTTCCCTCGATGAAGCTGCGCTCCATGATCCTTGCCGCCCTGCTACCGGCCCCCCTGATGGCCAACGCCGACGCCGCCCCGATGAAGCTCGACGACTACATGGCCCTGAGCGGCCCCGCCCCCGATGCGCGCATCGCCTACGGCGCCGCGCCCTCGCAATATGCCGAACTGTTCGTGCCGCAGGGCGCCGGCCCCTTCCCGGTCGCGGTGCTGGTCCACGGCGGCTGCTGGACCGAGAAGTTCGGCGGCATTACCCAGCTGCGCAACATGGCCGGCGCCCTGCGCGCACGCGGCTTTGCGGTGTGGAACGTGGAATACCGGCGCGTCGACGAGGCCGGAGGCGGCTATCCAGGCATGTACGAGGACATGCACGCGGCGCTCGACCTCTTGCGGGGCCAGGCCGGCGCCCACCGGCTCGACCTGGACCGCGTGGTGGCGGTCGGCCACTCGGCCGGCGGGCAGCTGGTGCAGTGGATCGCCGGCCGCGCGCGCCTGCCGAAAACCAGCCCGCTGTACCGCGAGCGTATGCTGCCGGTGCGCGCGGTGGTGAGCCTGGGCGGCCTGGCCGACCTGCGCCGCGAACGCGAACTGATCAAGACCAGCTGCGGACGCGACACGCCGGAACTGGCCGGCCAGCCGGGTCCGGGCCGGCCCGACGTGTATGCCGACACCAATGCCGCCGAGCTGATGCCCAATGGCGTGCACACGATCCTGGTGACGGGGGAACTGGACACGATCTCGCCGCCGCGCGTCGCCCACGACTATGCGGCGCGCGCGCAAGCGGCCGGCGACAGCGCCGAGGTCGTGATCCTGCCCGGCGCCAGCCACTACGACGAGGTGGCGGCCACGTCCTTCGCCTGGCCGCTGGTGGCGGCCGCGATCGACAAGGCGCTGGCCCGCGCTACCACGCCAGCCGCTTCGCCAGCGGCGCGTTGACCACCACGTCGGCGGTCGGCACGGCGACGCAGGGCAGCAGCCAGTTCTCGCGCTTTTCCTCGATCGACAGGCCGGGCCATTCGACCAGGTAGCGCACGGCGCCGCCCTCGAGGCGGCAGATGCAGGTGCGGCAGGTGCCGTTGCGGCAGGAATTCGGCAGCTCGAAGCCGGCCGCCTCGGCAGCCTCGAGGATGGTCGCGCCGCCGCTGGGGAAACCGCGGTCCAGCGGCTGCAGCGTGATCGAATGGGATGTGGCATCGTGGCTCATGGCGCGATTGTAGCGCGTCGGCCGATACAGCCGATACAGCCGATACAGCCGATACAGCCGATAGCGGCGGCAAGGCACCTCAGTACGTTTCCGCACAGACCGAACCGGTGGGCGCGCCTAGGCTGAGGTTTCTCTCAGTAAGTATCGCAGGTGCCAAATGCAGAAAATGATTACCCCCATCGTCATCGCCGTCCTTGCCGGCGCCCTTCCGGTCGCATCTGCCCAGGTTGCGCCTGCCCAGAATCCCCCCGCCGTCCAGCCGGGCCTGCCGAACGCGGCCCCGCTCCAGGCCGCCCAGCAGCCGGCGCCGGCCGACGCCGGCGCCACCGAGCGCGCCGAATTCGAGCGCCTGCTGCGCGCCCAGGTCCTGCTCGACCGCCTGCACCTCTCGCCCGGCGAGATCGACGGCGCCTACGGCTCGAACATGCGCCAGGCGCTGACCACGTTCCAGCAGACGCGCAACCTGGAAGCGACCGGCAAGCTCGACGACGCCACCTGGAACGCGCTGAACCAGGACACGACGCCTACCCTCACCACCTACGTGCTGACGAACGAGGACGTCGCCGGCCCCTTCCAGAAAATCCCCGAAGACATGATGGACAAGGCCAAGCTGGACAAGCTCGGCTATGCCTCGCCACTCGAAGGCCTGGGCGAAAAATTCCACGCCAGCCCCGACCTGCTGGCGCGCCTGAACCCCGGCAAGACCTTCAGCCGCGCCGGCGAACAGATCGTGGTGCCGAGCGTGCACGGCGGCGCGCCGCTGCCGCAGGCGTCCAAGGTCGTGGTCAGCGACAGCCGCAAGGTGCTGATGCTGTACGACGCGAGCGACCGCCTGGTCGCCCAATACCCGGCCTCGACCGGCAGCGAGCACGATCCCCTGCCGATCGGTAACTGGAAGATCGAAGGCGTGCACCCGAACCCGACCTACCACTACAACCCGAAACTGTTCTGGGACGCGTCGCCCGGCGACAAGAAGACCACGATCGCCGCCGGCCCCAACAATCCGGTCGGCGTGGCCTGGATCGACTTGTCCAAGCCGCACTACGGCATCCACGGCACGCCGGTGCCCAAATTTATCGGCAAGACCGAGTCGCACGGCTGCATCCGCCTGACCAACTGGAGCGCCGCGGAAGTGGCGCAGGTGGTCGCGGCGGGGACGAACGTGGTGCTTCAGGAGTAATCAACTAGAGGGAGGCTCGCATGAGATGGCTGGTCACATTCCTGCTGGGCGTGCTGGTGGGCGCCGGCGGACTTTTCGTCTACCTGCAAGAGATCGCGGACGCGCCGGATCCGATCGTCACCGATGGCGGCGCCCTGCCCGCGCCGCCAGCCGATCCACCCACCGCACCCACGGCTGACAGCCCGCTCGTGCAGACCGACCTGTCGGACGCCGATCTGCCGATCCGTCCGGCGCCGCAAGCCTCGACCGCCACCCCGGCCGCACCCGAGCTGACGGCCGGCGGCAGCATGCCGGCCAAGCTGCTGGTCCCGGTCGAAGGCATCGCCTACGGCCAGCTGAGCGACACCTTCGACCAGCCGCGCGGCCAGGAGCGCCACCACGAAGCGCTCGACATCATGGCGCCAAGCGGCACCCCGGTGCGCGCCGCCGGCGACGGCAAGGTCGCCAAGCTGTTCAACAGCAAACCGGGCGGCATCACGCTCTACCAGTTCGACCCGGCCGAGAAATACGCCTATTACTATGCCCACCTGGACCGCTACGCCGACGGCATCAAGGAAGGCATGCAGCTCAAGCGCGGCGACCTGATCGGCTACGTCGGCGCCACCGGCAACGCCGACCCGAGCGCCCCGCACCTGCACTTCGCCATCTTCGCGCTCACGCCCGAGAAGCAGTGGTGGAAAGGCACGCCGGTGAATCCCTACCCGATGCTGGGCGACTAGCACTGCGGGGTCCGGGGTTGTAGGGTGGGGTCTCGACCCCACGCGGTGCGGCGCCCGCACGTCGCTAACTCAGCCGTCATGCGCGGCTGATCGACCGTTTGACGGCGTGGGGTCGAGACCCCACCCTACGAAAGCGCGTCAGCAAAAGCGGTGATTGACCGGCTCAGCCTTTGTAGGGTGGACACCTGTGTCCACGCGGTCTCACGGCCTGCAATGCGGCGACTGGACCACGAACCAGGCGGCCTTTGTGATCGCGCCATTCTATAGGATGCGGACAGCGGGCCTGGCTGGTGGGCGCATCGGTACGACAGCGTGGACACGGGTGTCCACCCTACAACCCCACCTCATCCACGTCGGCCCCGACGTTGATCGCCGCGTACGCGCGCTGCACCGCGATCGCCTCGGCGCTGCCCGCGCCATACAGTTCCTGCGCGGCCTCGATCATCTTCGCGCGCGCATCCGCATAGTTGGTGCTCGAGGTGAACTTGGTCGTGTTCGCCTTGAACCAGATCCGGAAGGCCTTGTCGGTGCCGATGCCCGTCATCGCGGCCGGCGACTTCACCAGGTACTTGCTGTAGTAGTCGCCGTCCTTGTCGGCCTTCGAGCCCTGGGACAGGAAGTAGAACATGCGGTTGTTCGGCCCGCTGCTGTAGTGGACGTCGAGGCGGCGCAGCGAGGTGCTCCAGGCGTCCGGGCTGCTGCCGTCCTTGCTCGGCTTGTACATCCAGCGCAGCGGCGTGCCGTTGCGGCCGATCTCGCTGCCCAGCATCCAGTCGTTGCCGCCGTTCGGGATCGCCTCGCCCTTGCCGCCGGCGCGCGCGTAGGCTTCGGCGATCTCGCCGCCGATGTCCGAGCTCGATTCGTTCAGGCCGCCCGATTCGCCCGAGTACACCAGGTCCGAGGTCGCCGCCGTCACGCCGTGCCCCATCTCGTGGCCGATCACGTCGATCGCGCCCAAGCTGCTGAAGGTCGAGCCGTCGCCGATGAACATGCAGCGGCAGGTGTCGCTGTAGTAGGCGTTGTCGTAGGCGGTGTTGACGTGCACCGCGATGTAGCTGGCGGTGTTGTGGCCGTCGAGCGACTGCCAGCCGAGCACGTTCTTCAGCGAGTCGTAGGTGTTCATCAGGCCCCACATCGCGTTCACGGCCGCGGTCTGGCCGTTGGCGTCCGTGGTGCTGCCGCCGCGCACGTACTGCTTGCCGTCGCCCCAGGTGTTGCTGGTGTTGGTGTACATCTTGCCGGCGTTGCTGGTGTTGTTGGCGTTGGTGATCGCCATCGCGCCGTAGGCGCCGCCGGTGCCGCGCTCGGGGTCGCGCATCTGGAAGGTGTCGCCCACCTGCGTCGTGCTGATCGGCACCTCGCCGTTGTACTGGCTCTTGCCGACGCCGGTCACGGTCTGCAGCATGCTCCAGCGGTCGATGATGTGGGCGTCCTTCGCGCTGACGATGGTGTCGAAGTACAGCGGCTTGCCGGCGCGCCGCATGCGCGTGCGCACGTGGTAGGCCAGCTCGTAGTGGTCGACGACTTCCACCACGTCGAGGGCATTCAGTTCGGACTCCAGCTTGCCGGCCGCCTCGGGTACGCGTTCGATCTTCATCACCGGATAGATCAAGAGCTCGGCCTTCGGCGGCACCACGTGGGTCGCCTTCGGGCCCGGCGCGGCGCCGGAACCGGCGGTCGCGGCAGCCACCGCGGCGTCGATCGCGGCCTTGGGCGGGATCGCCGGCCTGACGCTGAAGTCGGCCGTGGCCGGCCCGAGCCGGTTGGCGTTGCCGCGGCCGAGGTGGGCCCGGCGGTTCGACGCGGCTTCCGACTGGATCGCGCCGGCCGCATCGACCACCACCACCGATTCGGAGCCGAACACGCGCAGGCCCTTGTAGGTGTGGGCGGCGCGCACCACCTGGGTGCCCTGCAGCCCGGGGTGCTGTTTCGAGACCAGGAAGCCATGGTTGTTGTCGAGGCCGCGCGCCGCGCGCTGCGCGGCCAGCCTGGCCACCAGCGCCGCATTCGATTGGGCGGTCGCCGCCTTCGGCGCGCTCATCATGGGGGCGGCGGCCGCGTCGGTTGCGAACAGGGCGCCGAGCGTTACGGACAGCAGGGTTGCACGCAGGTTCATCTCGTCTCCAGTCGGAAGATGCCGGCCTCAGGCGTAGACCGGTCACTCCAGCAGTGTGGACGAGCCGCGAATCGACGATTTTGCTCAAGCGCAAAAAGCCCCATCCGGAGCGCTTGGGCGCAACGGATGGGGCTTCCTTTTGTTAATGATGCGGCGACGAAGACTGGTCAGTAGCGTTCGTCGCGCCGCTTCATCAGGTACCAGGCGGCCGCGCCGATGGCGCCGGCGATCGCCGCCTTCTTCACCAGGCCCTTCTTGTTGTGCTCCCACTCGGACTTGATGCCCATCTCGCCCAGGATGTTGGGCACGTGGCCCTGGGTCAGGTCCTCGACGACGCCTTCGACCACGTTCACGCGGTCGGCGAGCAGCAGCACCAGCCAGCGCCGGATGTTGTTCTCGGTCATGGTGAAGGCGGCGCGCCGCAGCATGCCGGACAGGCCCGAAGGCGGCTGCACGGTGCCGAACACTTGCGTGATGCCGGGCCGCTCGGTCGAGACCAGCACCTCGACGTTCTGGCGCTGCGGCACCGGCTCGGGAATGTCGGCCGGGGTGTAGCGCGGCGGGGTGCGCTCCATCGGCACGCCGGGACGGTTGGCGCGGTCGAGGTCGGCGCCCCAGCCCTTGATGTGGCTGAGCTGCTCGCGCGTCGGGCGCTGCGCCCGCAGCTGCGGCTGCACCTCGTGGGTATGGCCGTGGTGCTCGGGGTGGTCGAGGTCGCGATGCTGGTGATCGTGATGACGGTGATGGTCGTGGTCGTGCTCTTTGACGTCGGTGCGATGATCCATGCGTGCCTCCTCAAATCGTTGCGCTGGCCTTCACCGCGCGGATCTCATGGGCGCGCGGCGGGATCAGGATGGGCTTGATGCAGTTGTCGAGCTTGCTCGAGAAGATGTGGTAGGCGTCCGCCACCTCTTCCAGCGGCACGCGGTGGGTGATGATCTGCTTGGGATCGATGTGGCCGGCGCGGATGTGCTCGATCAGGCGCGGCAGGTGGCGCTTCACGCTGGCCTGGTTCATGCGCATGGTGATGCCCTTGTTCAGCGCATTGCCCATCGGGACCATGTTGAAGGTCGGGCCGTAGACGCCGACGATCGACACGTTGCCGCCCTTGCGCACCGAATTGATACACCAGTGCAGCACGGTGGCGGCGCCGGCCTGCATCTTCATCAGGCGCCCGGTGAGGGTCTGGGCCATGCTGCCGGCGGCGTCGCCCCCGACCGCGTCGATGCAGACGTCGGCGCCCAGCCAGTCGGTCATCTTCTTGATGTGCAGCGCCATGTCGCCCACGTCCTTGAAGTTGACCACTTCGCACTGGGCGTAGTTCTTGACGAATTCCAGGCGGTACTCGACCTCGTCGACCACGATCACGCGGCCGGCGCCGAACAGCCAGGCCGACTTGGCGGCGAAGATGCCGACCGGGCCGGCGCCGAACACGACCACGGTGTCGCCTTCCTGGATGTCGCCCATCTCGGCCGCCTGGTAGCCGGTCGGCAGCGCGTCGGTCAGCAGCACGGCGTCGTCGTCGACGATGTCGTCGGGAATGACCATCGGGCCGACGTCGGCCATCGGCACGCGCACGTATTCGGCCTGGCCGCCGTCGTAGCCGCCGGCCGTGTGCGAATAGCCGTAGATCGACCCGACCGCGGTGGATTCGGCGTTCATGTTGTGGCAATTACCGTAGAGTTCTTTCTGGCAGAAGAAGCAGGAGCCGCAGAAGATGTTGAAGGGCACCAGCACGCGGTCGCCCACCTTCAGGTTCTGCACGCCCGCGCCCACGTCTTCGACGATGCCGATGAATTCGTGGCCGAAGGTGTGGCCGACCCGGGTGTCCGGCACCATGCCATGGTACAGGTGCAGGTCGGAACCGCAGATGCAGGAGCGCGTCACGCGCACGATGGCGTCGCCGGGGTGCTCGATCACGGGGTCGGGCTTGTGTTGGGCGCGAACGCGGTAGGGCCCGCGGTAGTTCATTGCCAGCATAGAATCCTCCTCGATGGTTTGTGCGTCCAGCCACCATCGGCGGACGCATGAGTCTTCCAAACTTATGTCAAAACTCTATCGATTACGATACGCGCACGGCAATAAATGCAAATTTTTGGTGGCATATTTCGCATTTAGTCGCATTTTATTCACCGCAGGAAACCGCTTGTTCCTGCCAGAAGCGGGCGTCACAATTGGCGCGTGTCGAAGGTATTACACTGCTGCACGTCGCCACTGTCGATGCCGCGCCGGAACCAGCGCACCCGCTGCGCCGAGCTGCCGTGGGTGAAGGAATCCGGCACCACCACGCCGCGCGACTGCTTCTGCAGGGCGTCGTCGCCGATCGCGGTGGCCGCGGCCAGCGCCGTCTCGACGTCGCCGCTCTCGAGGATCGCCTCCTTCTGGTTGGCGTGATAGGCCCAGACCCCGGCCAGGCAGTCGGCCTGCAGCTCCAGCCGTACCGACAGCGCATTGCCCTCGGTCTCCGACGCTCCCTGCTGGGCCTTGTGGACCTGGCTCGAGATGCCGAGCAGGTTCTGCACGTGGTGCCCGACCTCGTGCGCGATGACGTAGGCCTGGGCGAATTCGCCGCCGACGTTGAAACGCTGCTGCATCAGGCGGAAGAAGCTCAGGTCGATGTAGACGTTCTGGTCGGCCGGGCAGTAGAAAGGCCCGGTGGCGCTGTTGCCGGCGCCGCAGGCGGTCTGGGTGTAGTCGTTGAACAGCACCAGGGTCGGCGGCCGGTAGGTCGCGCCCTGGGCGCGAAACAGCGGCGTCCAGACGTCCTCGGTGTAGCCGAGCACGGTGCGCACGAAGCGCGACTCGCGGTCGGTGGCCTGGGGCGCGTTCGGGTCGCGCTGCTGCGCCACCTGGGGCGCCGGCCCGCCGCCGCCGCCCAGCAAGCTCAGCACCACGCGCGGATCGACGCCGAAGAAGAACGACGCCACCAGCGCGATCGCCACCGTGCCCAGGCCGATCGAGCGCCCGCCCAGACCGAAGCCGCCGAATCCGCCTCCGCCTCCGCCGCGGCGGTCCTCGACGTTCTCGCTTTCGCGGTCTCCTTCCCACCTCATCGCGACCGCCGCAGGTTGGTGGAATTCATGCTTTCGCGGGCATCCTTCAGGCGGAATTCGCCGTCGAGGTCGAGATGGGCGCGCACCTCGTCGTGCAGGTGGCGCTCGTGGCGTTCGCGCTCGACTTCACGGTCGACGCGCAGGTGTTCCTGGTCCGGCAGCAGTGGCTTCATGATGATCCTTGTGCGGTAGCGCGCCCGGCCGGCACCCCTTATGCCGGCCCGCGGCGTGCTGCCAGTATGGACGCGCCCGGCGCAAAGGTATGTTCGGATATTCACATAAGAGCGCCGCTGCGGCGCCTGCGCTATGTGCGTCAGCGTACGGAGGGCGGACCGCCGATCCCGGATGCTCGCGGGATGACCTCCACCATCCACGACCCCGATGCCCTGCTCGCGCTGGGCCAGGCCCTGCAAGGCGCAGGCTACCGCTTCGTCACCGTCACCCCCGCCACCCACCGGCGCGTGAACGACCGTCCCGGCAATGCGCGGGCGCGCGACCTGCGCGGCGTGTTCGGCTGGAGCCGCCCGTTCCGCGAAGACGCCGTGCCAGGCGAGATCCTGGCCCTGATGCGCCGCGCCGGCGTGCTGCGCGAAACGAAGAACGGCCTGTGCGCCACCGTGCGCGCCTCGACCATCGGCGCGCGCCTCTACTTCCACTCCGCCTTCCCGACGCGCGCGGACGACGCGGTCTTCTTCGGGCCCGACACCTACCGCTACATCGCCGCCCTCCAGCGCTCCATGGAAACGCTGGCGCCGCCGCGGCGCGCGGTCGACATCGGCGCCGGCAGCGGCGCCGGCGCGATCGAGGTGGCCTGCCGCTTTCCCGGCTGCGAATCGGTCGGCGCCGACATCAACGACCATGCGCTCGAACTGACTGCCGTGAATGCGCGCCTGGCGGGCCGCACGAACGTGCCGACCGCGCATTCCGACCTGCTGGACGGCCTGGACGGCGGCTTCGACCTGGTGCTGTCGAACCCGCCCTACATCCTCGACCCCGCGAAGCTGCGCTACCGCCACGGCGGCGACATGCGCGGCGCCGGGCTGTCGGTCTCCATCGTCGAGGCGGCCCTGGCGCGCCTGAACCCCGGCGGCAGCCTGCTGCTCTACACCGGGATCGCCATCGTCGACGGGCGCGACGAATTCCTGGAGACGGTGCGGCCGAAGCTGGACGCGCGCTGCGCCGGCTGGACGTATGAGGAGCTCGATCCGGACATCTTCGGCGGGCAGCTCGATTGCGAGGGCTACGAGGACGTGGAGCGGATCGCGGCGGTGTGGTTGCGGGCGACGCTGGCTGCATGACGCGAAGCGGGCCGGCGCGTCACGGGCCGGCGCGTCAAAGTGTTGTGCGCCGACATCATCGCGTTGCGCGACGGCGCCCCGAGCGCTATTTCCGTGAATCAACTTAGATTTCCATAGATAATTACCGGTCCTGCGCGTCCCGCGCCTGTTCCGCCGCCGATCGCCCGCCATGCCGCTTGCCGCCCGTTTCGCCCTGTCCGCCGCCGCTTCCCTGTTCTGCGCCAGCCTGTGGGCGGCCCCCGTCGGCCAGCAGGAGGCGCAAGCCGAGCTGCACGCGATTCGCGCCTTGTCCGAAACCTCGGCCCAGCAAGCGCTGGAACGCCTGGTCGCCCTGCAGGCGGCGGCCGGCAAGGACGCGCCGTATGCCCTGCGGCGCGAACTGCTGCGCACCGAGGTCTGGCTGCGCGAGGATGCCGGGCAGCTCGACCAGGTCTACCGCGCCGACCGCGAGGCGCTGGCGCTGGCGCTCGCCAACCACGACCGTCCCGGCGCCGTGCTCGCGCGGCTGGGCCTGGTCAAGCAATTGGTCGACGAGAACCGCGCCAACGAGGCCCACGAGGAACTCGAGCGCATCCTGAAGGACATGCCGCGGGATGCGCCGCGCGAGCTGAAGGTCACGGTGGCGCAAGTCCAGGGCGATGTCCTGAACGCGCGTGGGCAATACGACAAGGCCATCGCGGCCTTCCTCGGCAGCCTGAAGCTGCAGCAGGACCGGCCGGATGCGGATGCGGCCGAGAGCCGCGCCTACCTGCAGTCGCGCATCGCCAAGGTCTACATCAACGCCGACGATGCCGGCAAGGCCCTCGAGACCGCGCGCCTGGGACTGCGCGAGCCCGGCCTGCCGCCGCGCACCACGGGCTCGCTGCAGTTCCTGCAGGGGATGGCGCTGCTGCGGCTGGACCGGCCGGCCGAAGCGCTGGCCGGCTTCCGGCATGCGCTGGCGACGGCCGAGCGCGGCGGCCTGGCGGGGCTGGAAGCCGAGGTGCGCGGCAACATCGCCGATTACTACCTGCGCCGCCGGGACTATGCCAGCGCCGAGCACGAGGCGCGCCTGGCGCTGGCGGCGTCGCAGCGGGTCAACAACGAGAACCTGACCCTGATGGCCAAGGCGAATCTTGGCTTCGCCCTGTTCGGCCAGCGCCGCATCGCCGAAGGCACGCCGTGGATCGACGGCGTGATCGAGGACCTGCGCAAGGCCGGCGCCCTCGCCGACCTGGAGGCGATGTACGACGAAAAGAGCCGGATGCAGGAGAACGCCGGCCTCTACAAGGACGCGCTGGCGACCGTGCGCCTGCAGCAGCAGCTGCGGCAGACCAGCGCCAGGGCCGAGCGCGACCGCGCGATCGCGGCCCTGCAAGAGGAATTCGACGCCAGCCAGCGCACCCGCCAGATCGAGTTTCTGCACCGCGAGAACGAGGCCAAGGAAACCCAGCTGCGCAGCCGCCGCCTGATCCAGTTCGTCACCAGCTTCGCGGCGGTGCTGACGGTGCTGGCGGGCGCGGTCGTGTTCGTGCTCTACCGCCGCGCGAAACGCAGCGCCGCGCGCCTGCAGCAGCTCAACACCCAGCTCGAATTCCATTCGCTGCGCGACGCCCTCACCGGCCTGTACAACCGCCGTTCCTTCCTCGACAAGATGCGCGCACGGGAGACCCAGGGCGCGGCCGAGCGGCGCCGGCCGGCCGGCGACGCCGACTGCTTCCTGCTGATGGACGTCGACCACTTCAAGGGCATCAACGACCGCTGGGGCCACGGCGTGGGCGACGCGGTCCTGGTCGAGGTGGCGCGGCGTTTGACGCTGGCGGTGCGCGACACCGACATGGTGCTGCGCTGGGGCGGCGAGGAATTCCTGGTCCATGCGCCGGGCACGGATCCCGCTCACGCCGGCGAGCTGGCCAGGCGCATCCTGGACGCCATCGGCGGCGCGCCCGTCGATGCCGGCGCCTGCAGCGTCCCGATGACCGTGAGCGCCGGCGTGATCGCCCTGCCCGGCGCCGGCGGCCTCGATGCCGCGCCGGACTGGCAGCAAGCGCTGCGCCTGGCGGATTGGGCGCTGTACCAGGGCAAGGCGAACGGCCGCAACCAGGCCTGGATCGTGACCGGGCTGGCGGCGCCGTTGGCGAAAGTGCTGACGGCGATCGACGCGGCCGATGGCGGCGTCAAGGCAGCGGAGATGATCGAGATGCGCTGCGTGCGCGGACCGGTCCAGGCGGGATAGGCAGGCACGCGGGCGCTGAAGCGAAACAGGCCGGCGTGGCCGGTGTCATCGCATCGCGGCCAGCATCGTGGCCGCCGTCCCCAGCAGCACCGCGCAGAACAGCAGGCGCAGCCGCGCCGGCGGGAAGCGGTGGGCCAGCGCGACGCCCGCCGACACGCTCGCGATGCCGCCCACCGCCATCGGCAGGCCGACGTCCCAGGCCACGTGCTGCCCCTGGGCGTAGGCGAACAGGGCGATCAGCGAGCTGGGCACCACCAGCGCCAGCGCCGTTCCCTGCGCGCGGGTCTGCTCCATGCGGAACAGGCCGACCAGGGCCGGCACCACCACCAGGCCGCCGCCGATGGTGAAGATCCCCGACATGGCGCCGCTGGCGATGCCCAGCATGGGCAAGGCCGCATTCGGCATCCGGCGCGGGGCGTCATGGGCCTTGCCCGGGTGACGCCTGCGCAGCAGGTCGAAGCCGAAGTACAGCGCCAGGGCCACCAGGAACAGGGCAAACGCGACCCGCAAGGCGCCGGCATCGATGCCGCTCGCCAGCCGCCCGGAGACGTAGGCGGCGATCATGGAAAACACGCTGATCCCCGCCACCGCGCGCAGGTCGATGCGGTGCTTCTGGTGGTAGCGGAAGACGCCGATCAGCACGTTCGGCGCGATCATGACCAGGGCCGTGCCCTGGGCCAGGTGCTGGTCCATGCCGTACAGCCAGGCCAGCATGGGAATGGCGATCAGGCCGCCGCCGATGCCAAGCAGGCCGCCGGCAAAACCGAGGCCGGCGCCAAGGGCGGTGTTGAACAGGACAGTTGGCAAGGCAATACTCATGATGAAAAAAACCGGCTGCGGGAAAGGCAGCGCAAGATCGGCGGCGCATGACTATACCCGACCTGGCCGCGGTTTGCCGAATCGGCAGGCATCGGCAAATGGACAACGCAACAACGCAAAAACGGATTCACGTTACCGTGAATCCGTTCTTTATTTCCGCCATTGTTCGATTGATCGCTATCGATGAATCAAGCAAGGCGAATCTTTCCTTGTTCCGGTGCGCCCATGCTATCTGCGTGGTGCGCGCCGGCATTCAGGCTGGCAAATTCAAATTGCGCAGATATTGCCGGCTTTTTCGCCTTTCGGGCCGGTCGATCGCACGAAAGAGACACGCTGGTTTTCGGCCAGGCTCTTGAAGCCTTGCGACTGGATGTCCTGGAAGTGCGCGAACAGGTCGGCGCCGCCTGCGTCAGGGGCGATGAAGCCGAAGCCTTTGGCGTCGTTGAACCATTTGACGGTGCCGGTTTGGGTAGTCATGTTTAATATCCTTTAGGTTGCATGGGCAAAAGCGCCCGGGTGCACGAACGACCAAGAAGAGGTGAAACGGAAGGAAATCAAACGGGACTGCCGAAAGGCAAGACAGGAGAGAGACCAACAATAACAGCGGCTTGATGCAGTGCCCGATTCAATATACAGGTGCACGGCCGGTTCGCCTAATCATTTCGGATTTATTTTTGTCTTTTGTGGGATTTCGGCGCCTGCGCTTCTATCCCTGAAATGACTGTTAGAATCGGCTGCCCCGCACTACGCGCATTTCGCCGAAACGGAAAATAGAAAGGCGCGCCACCATGACGCAACAAAGACCGGGCGTACTTATTCCGGGCAATCTGGAGCCGGCTCTCCAGGCCTGGGAAAACTTCGCATGCACCGTCGCGCTGCCCGCGCCGGCCACGGACGATCGCGCCCTGCGCCACCATGCCCGGCAAATGCCGCAGGCCTTCGCGGCCGGCCTGCCGCCCCGCCAGACCGGCGAGGAAGCCGGCGCGACAGCGGAGGGCCCGGACAAGCGCGGCGCCCCCGCCCACGTTGCCGGGCCACGAAAAATCCTCGTGGTCGACGACGAGCGCGACCTGGCCGACCTGGCGTGCGCCCTGCTGGATGCCCACGGCTTCGCAACCATTGTCGCCTACTCGGCGCGGGAAGCACTGGAGGCGCTGGAGCGCGACGGCGCGATCGATGTGCTGTTTTCCGACGTGATGATGCCGCGCATGACAGGGCTGGAACTGGCCGGCATCGTGCGCGAGCGCCATCCGCACGTCGTCATCGTGCTGACGTCGGGCTATACCGCGCCGGATCTGCTGGCCGGGCACGAACGCGGGTATCGTTACCTGGCCAAGCCGTACAGGATGGCGGAACTGGTGGAGATGGCGGTCGGCGGGTAAAGCTGGGCTGAAACAAAAAGGGCTCCCATCGGGAGCCCTTTTCTTGTTACTGGCGGAGAGGGTGGGATTCGCCTACATCCTGCAGGCCGCCTTGGCGCGAGTACGCGCCAAGCTTCGAATCCCACACGCAAGGCCCGCAGGGGCCTTGCTCCTCTCCGCCAGCAAATAAAAAAGGCTCCCATGGGGAGCCTTTTTCATTTACTGGCGGAGAGGGTGGGATTCGAACCCACGGTACGGTCACCCGTACGCCTGATTTCGAGTCAGGTACATTCGACCACTCTGCCACCTCTCCTTATTCGGTGCGTTGCGGTCGCTGCAAGCGAGGCCGCATTATAGCGAAGGTTTGGCGGTTGTGGGAAGGGGAAAGATGTTCTGTGCGTAAATTTTTATTTAGCCTGCGGCACACTGCGGCCAACCAGGCTGTAGCTGATGCGGGCCTCGTCGGACCAGGTGCCATCGCCCAGGCGCGGCACGCTTGCGTGCACCGTGCCCTGGACCAGCCGGCGTGCGCCATCCTCGATCGTGACGGTGTCGTAAGCGCCCTGCGGCACATCGATCTTCGTCACTTCCAGTTCCTTGCATACGCCAAGCCCGAACATGCCGGCGGCCGCGAGCACGGCGCGGAACTTGAACCCTTCCGCCTTGGCCATCTCCATTTGCGCCGCGCAGGCCAGCCGCAGGTCGCCCATGCGCCTGACGTTATCGGGAAGGCCGGGCGAACGTACCGCGATGTTCGGATGCAGCGTCTCGCCTTTTCGGAAATGCCGGTTTGCGACCACCGTGGCGGCGCCGTCAACCCGGCCAAGATCGCGCGGTAATGCGAACGAGGCGCCGGACACCATCGGCAAGGCGATGCGCTGGTCGCCTTGCACGAGCTCGACCTGGTTATCGCCCTGCTCCGGCGGCACTTTCGGCAGGCTGAAGGCCAGCGTCGCGCCTGGGGCCTGCATGGGTGCGCGCTGCTCGAACGCGTCCTGGGCGGTTTCGAGCAGGCGGTAAGGCCAGGCCATCGGTTTTCCGGAAGGCTGGCTGTCGGCGGCGTGGACGCTGCCGGCGGCGAGCAGGAGGATCAGGGCGAGTCGGGTGTGCATTTCGTTGGGATGGGTTTTGCAGATGCTGAACGATAGCATTCGAGCAGCCGGGCTGGGCGGGAATTGCGATGGGCGGTGGGAATGGGGGATGGGTTGCGTGGGTGACTGTAGCTTGTTGCTTTGCAGACCACAAAAGCAGAGCTATAAAAGCAAAAAAACCCGAAAGCGATTTAGGCTCCCTGCGGTCGCAGAGGGGGTGGGATTCGCCCACGTGCCGCGGGCCGCCTTGGCGCGAGTACGCGCCAAGCTTCGAATCCCACACGCAAGGCCCGCAGGGGCCTTGCTCCTCTCCGCCAGCAAATAAAAAAGGCTCCCATGGGGAGCCTTTTTCATTTACTGGCGGAGAGGGTGGGATTCGAACCCACGGTACGGTCACCCGTACGCCTGATTTCGAGTCAGGTACATTCGACCACTCTGCCACCTCTCCTAATTCGGTGCGGCGCGGTCGCTGCAAGAGACACGCATTATAGCGAGGCTCCCGCAAAAACGGAAGAGCAAATTCAGCCGCGAGCGATACGGCTTCAGGCCGCCGGCGCCAGGCGCTCCAGCCCGCCCATGTAGGGACGCAGCACTTCCGGAACGATCACGCTGCCATCGGCCTGCTGGAAGTTCTCCAGCACCGCCACCAGGGTGCGGCCGACCGCCAGGCCCGAGCCGTTGAGCGTGTGCAGCAGCTCCGGCTTGTTCTGGGCATTGCGGAAGCGCGCGGCCATGCGGCGGGCCTGGAAGGCTTCGGTGTTCGACAGCGAGGAGATCTCGCGGTAGGTGTTCTGGGCCGGCAGCCAGACTTCCAGGTCGTAGGTCTTGGCGGCGCCGAAGCCCATGTCGCCGGTACACAGCAGCATCACGCGATAAGGCAGGCCCAGGCTCTGGAGGATGAATTCGGCCTGGCCGACCATCTCTTCCAGCGCAACGTAGGACTGCTCCGGATGCACGGCCTGCACCAACTCGACCTTGTCGAACTGGTGCTGGCGGATCATGCCGCGGGTGTCGCGGCCGTAGCTGCCGGCTTCCGAACGGAAGCACGGGGTGTGGGCGGTCATCCTGATCGGCAGCGCGTCGAGCGCCACGATCTCGTCGCGCACCATGTTGGTCAGCGACACCTCCGAGGTCGGGATCAAGTAGAAGTGCTCGCCCTCGCCTTCCGCGCCGCCCTTCTTCACCGAGAACAGGTCGGCTTCGAACTTCGGCAGCTGGCCGGTGCCGCGCAGCGAATCGGCGTTCACCATGTAGGGCGTGTAGCACTCGGTGTAGCCGTGCTTTTCGGTGTGGGTGTCGAGCATGTACTGGGCCAGCGCGCGGTGCAGGCGCGCGATGCCGCCCTTCATGACCGAGAAGCGCGAGCCGGTCAGCTTGGTCGCGGTGTCGAAGTCCAGGCCCAGCTTTTCGCCGATGTCGACGTGGTCCTTCACTTCGAAGTCGAAGGATGGCGGCGTGCCGAACTTGCGCACCTCGACGTTGCCGGTTTCGTCCTGGCCGGCGGGCACCGACTCGTGCGGCAGGTTCGGGATCGCTTCCATGAACTCGGCCATCTTGCGCTGCACCTCGCCCAGCGCGACCTCGTTGGCCTTCAGCTCGTCGCCCAGGCCGGCCACTTCCGCCATCACGCTCGTGGTGTCCTCGCCTTTGCCCTTGAGCATGCCGATCTGCTTGGACAGCGAGTTGCGCTTGCCCTGCAGTTCCTCGGTGCGGGTCTGGATCGCCTTGCGCTCCGCTTCCAGCGCGTTGAAGGCGCTCACGTCGAGCTGGAACTTGCGGGCCGCCAGGCGGGCGGCGACGTTGTCGATGTCTTTGCGGAGAAGTTGGATGTCAATCATGTCGGGTTGGACTTGGCTATGTCGAAACCACAATTGTACCAAGCCGACCCGATTTATTTGGATGATTCGGTCATCGAATTGCGGTGCATGCATCAGGCCGCCCACCCTGCCCGCTTCACTCCTGCGTATCGTCCTGGGCGTCGGCGTCGAGCTGGCGCAGGAAAGCCAGCTTGTCCGCGATCTTCGCTTCCATCCCGCGCGGCACCGGCTGGTACCAGCCCGGTTCAAGCATGCCCTCGGGCAGGTAGGTTTCGCCGGCCGCATAGGCGTGCGGCTCGTCGTGGGCGTAGCGGTATTCATGGCCGTAGCCGAGCTCCTTCATCAGCTTGGTCGGCGCATTGCGCAGGTGCACCGGCACCTCGCGCGACCGGTCCTTGCGGACGAACGCCATGGCGGCATTGAAGGCGTTGTAGCCGGCATTGCTCTTGGCCGCGATCGCGAGATACACCACGGCCTGGCCCAGCGCCAGTTCGCCTTCGGGCGAGCCCAGGCGCTCATAGGTGGTGGCCGCGTCGTTGGCGATCTGCAGGGCGCGCGGGTCGGCGAGACCAATGTCTTCCCAGGCCATGCGCACGATGCGGCGCGACAGGTACTTGGCGTCGGCGCCGCCATCGAGCATGCGGCACAGCCAGTACAGGGCCGCGTCCGGATGCGAGCCGCGCACCGACTTGTGCAGGGCCGAGATCTGGTCGTAGAAATTGTCGCCACCCTTGTCGAAGCGGCGCGAATTGAGCGTCAGAGCGTTGTCGACGAAGTCGCCGGTAATGTGGGTCACGCTTGAAGTCTCGGCCGAGGTCTTGGTCTGTTCGAGCAGGTTCAGGAAGCGGCGCGCGTCGCCGTCGGCATAGCCGACCAGGGTGTTCACCGCCACCTCGTCGAACGTCAGGTGCTTCAGCACCCGCTCCTGGGCGCGCTTGAGGAGCTGGCGCATCTCGCCCTCGTCCAGGGCTTTCAGCACATACACCTGGGAGCGCGACAGCAGCGCGGAGTTGACCTCGAACGAGGGGTTCTCGGTGGTCGCGCCGATCAGCGTCACCAGGCCCGATTCGACGAAGGGCAGCAAGGCGTCCTGCTGCGACTTGTTGAAGCGGTGGATCTCGTCGATGAAGAGGATGGTGTGCTTGCCGCGCGCCAGGTACTGCTCGGCCTGCTCGACGGCGGCGCGGATGTCCTTCACGCCCGACAGCACGGCGGACAGCGCGATGAATTCGCAATCGAAGGCGTAGGCTGTCAGGCGCGCCAGCGTGGTCTTGCCGACGCCCGGCGGCCCCCACAGGATCATCGAATGCGGCTTGCCCGACTTGAACACCAGGTTCAGCGGCTTGCCCTCGCCCAGCAGGTGGCTCTGGCCGACCACCTCGTCTATCGTGCGCGGGCGCAGCGCCTCGGCCAGCGGCGGCGCGGGTTCGTTCTTGAAAAGGTCATCCACGGCGGCCTCCGGCGCGCCGCGCAACAGCATGATTCGGGTGCAAGGTATTGTGCATACGGCTAGTGTAGCCGATGCGCGCAGGCGCCGCGAGGGCGCTACGCCCGCGTGACGGCGCGCACGCTTGATGCAAACGCAGGCGCACGCGGCAGCACAACCTCCATGAAACCAGGCTCAAGGCTTGCCGACGTAGAGCACGATCTTGCCCACCGCCCGTCCGCTTTCGCTGAGCGCATGCGCGGCGGCGATGTCCTCCAGCGCGAACTCGGCGCCCACGATCGGGCGCAACCGGCCGCCGTCGACCATCGTCGCCAGCCGTTCGAGCACCGGCGCGTTCGGCCCGATGAAGACGAAGCCGGCGCGCACGCCCAGCACTGTCGCCTTTTCCTCGCTGGGCGGGCTGATGATCGAGACCTGGATGCCGCCCGGCTTCAGGATGGACCAGGCCGCTTCCTGCACCTCGCCGCCGATGGTGTCGAACACGGCGTCGACCGGCTCGACGGCTTCGGCCACTTTGGTCGTCGTGTAGTCCACGAACTGGTCCACGCCCAGCGACTCCACCAGTGCGCGGTTGCGGCCGGAGGCGGTGGCGATGACGGTGGCGCCCGCGGCTTTCACGAGCTGGACCGCGAGCGAGCCGACGCCGCCGGAACCGGCCTGGACCAGCACGCGCTGGCCGGCCTGCACCCGGGCGGTATCCATCATCGCTTCCCAGGCCGTGATGCCCGCCAGCGGCAGCGAGGCCGCTTCCACGTGCGAGATGGTGCGCGGCTTGCGCGCGCATTCGCTGGCGCGGACCGCGACGTACTCGGCATAGGTGCCGTTGCGGGCGATGTCCGGGCGCGCAAAGACGGCGTCGCCGGTCTGCCACTGCGTGACCCGGGTACCGACCGTTTCCACCACGCCGGACACGTCCCAGCCGAGGGTCAGCGGCAGCGCGTGCGGAATCATTTGCGCCAGGTAGCCTTCGCGCACTTTCCAGTCGACCGGATTGATGGAGGCGGCCACGACCCGCACCAGCACGTCGTCCGGGGCGATGTCGGGGAGCGGGATATTGTCGATGGAGAGGACTTCGCGTCCTCCGTAACGATGGATGCGGACTGCCTTCATGGGGGTTCCTCGCGTCGCCGTTGATCGTGGAGCGATTCTACGGCGTACGCGGGGAAGCCCTGTTCCGCATGGAGCGCTTCCGACAATTGTTGGATTACCCAAACAATTGTTTAGTTGTTGATGACGTCCGCGCCCTTCGGGATCTCGAACTTGAACTGCTGGGCGCCCAGCGACGGGTTGCGCTGGAAGTTGGTGAACTTCAGCACCGAGGTCTGGCCGAAGGTATCCTTCAACTCCATCGCCTGTGGAATACCGTCGCGCAGGCCGATGCTGATCTGTTCGAAGGTGGTGTCGCGCGCCTTCGGCACGGCGTTCAGCCACTCCAGGCCGTCGCGGGTGCCGGCTTCGGACAGGGTGAAGTTCTTTTCCAGGTCGTTGCTGCCGAACAGGATCGCGGCCGGCGAGGAGCCCAGCGCATTGCCCAGCTTCTTGACCGTGACCTGGTTCAGGTCCTTGTCGTAGATGTAGAGCTGGTCGCCGTCGGCCTGCAGCAGCTGTTCGTAGGGCTTCTGGTAGTTCCAGATGAACTTGCCGGGACGGGCGAAGACGAAGCTGCCGCTCGAGGGCGGGGTGGCCTTGCTGTTGGCGGACTTGCGCAGTTGCTGCTGGGTGAATTCGCCCTTGGCGGACTTGGTGCCGGAGACGAAGGCCTTGAACTGGTCGAGGGCGGCGGCGTGGGCGGCGCTGCTGACGAGGACAGAGCTGGCCAAGGTAGCGATCAGGGTAGCAAGGGTGGTTTTCATGTTGTTCTTCATCGTGATCCTTTTAACGGTGGGGTGTTCGAAGGGACGACCGCGTGGGTACAGGTGCCCACCCTACGAAACCCCTGACACCCCGATTATTCGGCGTTGGCGGCCGGGACGAGGATGTCGCGGTTGCCGTTCGACTGCATGGTCGACACCACGCCGCTCTGTTCCATCTGTTCGAGCAGGCGGGCGGCGCGGTTGTAGCCGATGCGCAGGTGGCGCTGGACCAGCGAGATCGAGGCGCGGCGGTGCTTCAACACCACGGCCACGGCCTGGTCGTACATGGCGTCGGACTCGCCGCCGCCTTCGCCGGCCATGGCGCCGTCGCCGCCGGCCCCACCCTCTTCCAGCGTGCCGCCTTCGAGAATGCCTTCAATGTAATTCGGCTCGCCCATCGATTGAAGATGTTTTACAACTCGATGCACTTCGTCGTCCGACACGAAGGCGCCGTGCACCCGGACCGGCAGGCCGGTGCCCGGCGGCATGTAGAGCATGTCGCCCATGCCGAGCAGGGTTTCGGCGCCCATCTGGTCGAGAATCGTGCGCGAGTCGATCTTCGAGCTCACCTGGAACGCGATGCGGGTCGGGATGTTGGCCTTGATCAGGCCGGTGATGACGTCGACCGACGGGCGCTGGGTAGCGAGAATCAGGTGGATCCCGGCCGCGCGCGCCTTCTGGGCGATACGGGCGATCAGTTCCTCGACCTTCTTGCCGACGACCATCATCAGGTCGGCCAGTTCGTCGATGATGATGACGATGGTCGGCAGCTTCTCCAGCGGCTCGGGGTTGTCCGGCGAGATCGAGAACGGGTTCGGGATGTGCTCTTCGCGCTTTTGCGCGTCTAAAATCTTGGCGTTGTAGCCGGCCAGGTTGCGCACGCCCAGCTTCGACATCAATTTGTAGCGGCGCTCCATCTCGTTCACCGCCCAGTTCAGCGCGTGGCCAGCCTGGCGCATGTCGGTCACGACCGGCGCCAGCAGGTGCGGAATGCCCTCGTAGACCGACATTTCCAGCATCTTCGGGTCGATCAGGATCAGGCGCACGTCGGCCGGATCGGCTTTATACAGCAGCGACAGGATGGTCGCGTTGATGCCCACCGATTTACCCGAACCGGTGGTGCCCGCCACCAGCAGGTGCGGCATCTTGGCCAGGTCCGCCACCACGGGTTTGCCGGCGATGTCCTTGCCCAGCGCGACCGTCAGGTTCGAGGCGCTGTCGTTGTAGACCTTGGAGCCGACGATTTCCGTCAGGCGCACGATCTGGCGCTTCGGGTTCGGCAGCTCGAGCGCCATGTAGTTCTTGCCCGGGATGGTCTCGACCACGCGGATCGAGGTCAGCGACAGCGAACGCGCCAGGTCGCGCGCCAGGTTCACGATCTGGCTGCCCTTCACGCCGGTGGCCGGCTCGATTTCGTAGCGGGTGACAACCGGGCCCGGATAGGCGGCCACGACCTTGGCTTCGACGCCGAAGTCGGACAGCTTCTTCTCGATCAGGCGGCTCGTGAATTCCAGGGTGTCGTTGGCCACCACTTCCTGGGCCGCCGGCGGCTCGTCCAGCAGGGCCAGCGGCGGCAGGGTCGAGTCGCCCGGCAGGTCGCGGAACAGCGGGGTCTGCTGTTCCTTCTGGGCGCGCTCGCCCTTCGGCACCGACAGCATCGCCGGTTCGATCTTGATCGGGGCCAGGCTCGGCTCGGCGCCGGGCGCCGGCACCGTCCTGGCGGCCGTGGCGGCCGGCAGCGGCTTCGCGTCGAAGTCCTCGTCCGCATCGAAGCGCGGCTCCTTCGGGGCAGCGATCGGGCGCGGCGGCGCAGCATCGAGCTGCGGCTCGGCGCGCAGCGCCGGCGCCGCCTTCTCGGCCTGCTTCTCGCCCTGCTTCTCGCCCTGCCTTGCGCGCTCGTTGACCACGGTCTCGTCGCGCTTGACGGCCGCGGCCTCGCCCTGGCGGCGGTCTTCGCGGTCCTCCATGCGCAGGCGGAACCAGTCCAGCGTCAGCTCGAGCGTTTCGCCGATCCGCTCCGCCACGGCCAGCCAGGAGACCTGGAAGAACAGCGAGAAGCCCAGGCCGAACAGCAGGAGCAGCAGCAGGGTCGCGCCGGTGGAGCCGAAGGCCGCCTGCGAGGCGTGGCCGAGCAGCTGGCCGAGCACGCCGCCGGGGGCGCGCGGCAGGTCGACGTCCCAGGACCACATGCGCAGGTATTCCAGGCCGACGCTGCCGGCGAACATCAGGGCGAAGCCGATCCAGCGGATGATGAACTCGTCCTGGTGCTCGGGCTCGCGCGGTTGCGGGTTCTTGTCGGTCAGGCGGCGGTAGCCGCGCCAGACGACGCGCAGGAACAGCACGCCCCACCACCAGGCGGAAAAGCCGAAGATGAACAGCAGCAGGTCGGCCAGCCAGGCGCCGGCGCTGCCGCCGAGGTTGGCAATGGACGCCACCGTGTTGGCGTGCGACCAGCCGGGATCGGCCTTGTTGTAACTTAACAGGATCAGGACGAAATACAGGAACGCGACCGCCGTGGCGATCCAGCGCGCCTCGAGCAGGAGGCGCGCGAGCCTGCCCGGCAGCGGCGCGCGTGCCGGATTGCGGGGGACGTTCGAGGGAGGGGCGGAACTCTTCTTGCTCATGCTGGGTGATGCTGTTCTGTTCGCGGAATGCGGAATCCATCCATTCTAAGGCATATATTGCCGAGACGGCCTCATCATTCATGCTTGTGCGCATCATCGTCTATAATCGTTGTTGTTTCCGGCGACCTTGATTCTGCTCGCCGCGCCCCCAGTTTCCCATTTTCCACATCATTCATTCGCTCCCCATGACCACTAAGAAACACGCCAAAGTCCTGATCCTCGGTTCCGGTCCGGCCGGCTACAGCGCCGCCGTCTATGCCGCCCGCGCCAATCTGAGCCCGATGCTGGTCACCGGCGTCGAGCAGGGTGGCCAGTTGATGACCACCACCGACGTGGAAAACTGGCCGGGCGATCCCCTGGGCGTGCAGGGTCCGGAGCTGATGCAGCGCCTGCTCCAGCATGCGGAGCGTTTCAACACCGAGATCGTGTTCGACCACATCCACACGACCTTCCTGAACGAGAAGCCGATCCGCCTCTTGGGCGACTCGCACGAATTCACCTGCGACGCCCTGATCATCGCCACCGGCGCCTCGGCCCAGTACCTCGGCCTGGAATCGGAGCAAGCCTTCATGGGCCGCGGCGTGTCGGCCTGCGCCACCTGCGACGGCTTCTTCTACCGCAACCAGGAAGTGGCGGTCATCGGCGGCGGCAACACCGCGGTCGAGGAAGCCCTGTACCTGGCCGGCATCGCCTCGAAAGTCACCCTGATCCACCGCCGCGACAAGTTCCGCGCCGAGCCGATCCTGGTCGACCGCCTGATGGCCAAGGTTGCCGAAGGCAAGATTGCGCTTGAACTGAACCACACGCTGGAGCAGGTCGTCGGCGACGACAGCGGCGTGACCGGCCTGAAGCTGAAGTCGACCGCGGACGGCGCCGTCAAGGACCTGACCGTGCACGGCCTGTTCGTGGCGATCGGCCACAAGCCGAACACCATGATCTTCGAAGGCCAGCTCGACATGCACAACGGCTACATCAAGACCCGCAGCGGCACCGAGGGCATGGCCACGGCCACCAGCGTGCCGGGCGTGTTCGCGGCCGGCGACGTGCAGGACCACATCTACCGCCAGGCGATCACCAGCTCGGGCAGCGGCTGCATGGCTGCGCTCGACGCCCAGCGCTACCTGGAGGCCCTCGGGGAATAAAGGGAGCACGATGGCGGGCTTGAAAGATTTTGCCGACCTCAAATCCTTGCGCGACAAGCTCAAGGAAGAGGAGCGCCTGCGCGCCATCGAACAGGCCAGGCGCGAGCGGCAGGAACGGATCGCGCGCGAGCGCGCGGTCGAGTTCCGCGGCGCCATGGAAGGCGTCACCCGGATGCCGGAATCGGACCGCTACGTCTACCGCCCGGTACAGGAAGCCCTGCTGCGCGCCACGCCGGAGCAGCGCAGGCTGAGCCAGGAGGAAGACGACGCCCTGGTGCTGCAGGAATCGCTGTCCGACCTGTTCGACGTCGACGGCCTGCTCGACGACGACCCGACCCTGAGCTACGCCCGCGAGGGCGTGGGCCCCGATGTCGTGAAAAAGCTGCGCAAGCGCCACTGGCCGGTGCAGGACGAACTCGACCTGCACGGCATGACGCGCGACGTCGCGCGCGGCCAGCTCGGCGACTTCCTGCGCCGCTCGACCCGCCGCGGCGTGCGCTGCGTGCGCATCATCCACGGCGTCGGCTACGGCTCGCCGGGCGGCGAGCCGGTGCTGCGCTCGGTGGTGCACAGCTGGCTGGTGCAGAAGGACGAGGTCGTCGCTTTCTGCGTGGCCAACCGCAACGACGGCGGCAACGGCGCCCTGATCGTGCTTCTCAAGCCGGCGCTGGATTTGTGAAATGCCGATTACCTCCTGAAACAAACTCCCAGTGTCGCGCCGGATTCGCGTTGTAGAATGCGACTGTAGCCGCGCATGCGGCCCACCCTCAACATAAGGGACATTCTTTGAAGTCGCTTCCGGCCACTCCGATGTCCGTGCCCAGCCAGGTGGACCTGGCTTCCTGTGCGGACGAACCCATCCATATTCCCGGATCGATCCAGCCGCACGGTTTCCTGCTGTTCCTGGACGCGGCCGGCCGCATCGAAGGCTGGAGCGCCAACGCTCCCGAGATCCTGGCAGGCCAGCTGCAGCTCGGCCTGGCGTACACTACCCTGCCCCTGCCGCCCGCCTGTACTGACCTGATCGCCGAATGCATCGACCTGCTGGCCGAGGGCGAATATGCGCCTGCCGTGGCGGCGGTGAGCATCGCAGGGCATGATTACGACGCCATCGTCCACGGCAGCCATGGGCGTGTCATCGCCGAGTTCGAGAGCCGCGACGTCCCGGCCGACACCGTCGCCATGTTCGCGGTGAAGGCGCACAGTTCGATCGAACGGGTGCGGCGCCAGCGCAGCATCGAGGGCCTGCTGGAAACCGCGGTGCGCCAGGTGCGCGAGTTCACCGGTTTCGACCGCGTCATGGCCTACGTGTTCCGCGAGGACGACAGCGGCGACGTGGTGGCCGAGGCGCGCCGCGACGACCTTGCTCCCTACCTCGGCCAGCGCTATCCGGCCGGCGACATCCCGGCCCAGGCGCGCCGCCTGTACGTGCTGAACACCCTGCGCATGATCGCCGACATCGGGTACACGCCGGTGCCGCTGCTGGGCGCGCCGGGCGCCGCGCCGCTCGACATGAGCTTCGGCGTGCTGCGCAGCGTCTCGCCCATCCACGTCGAGTACCTGCAGAACATGGGCGTGCATGCCTCGATGAGCGTGTCGATCGTCATCAACGGCCGCCTCTGGGGCCTGATCGCCTGCCACCACATGGCGCCCAAGCGGGTGCCGCACGCGATCCGCATGGCGGCCGACGTGCTGGCCCAGGTCATGGCCTCGACCGTGCAGAGCATCGAGGCGCGCTCGGACGCCGAACTGGTCGAGCAGTCGGCCAAGGTACGCACCGCGCTGGTCGAATCGCTGCTGATCGACGAGGAACCGCTCGATGCGCTGGCGCGCCATGCCGACGACCTGCTGGCGGCCACACGTTCGCAGGCGCTGGTGAGCGTCCACAACGGCAAGATCATCAGCCACGGCCCGATCGAGCGCGAGACCGCCGAGGCGATCGTGCGCGCAATGCCGGCCGACGCCAGCGACATCCTGGTGCGCGACAAGCTGGGCGAGTGGCCGCAGGACGTGCACGCCAGCGTCGGCAAATGGGTCGGCCTGCTTGGCCTGCCGTTCGATCCGCCCGGCGGCGGCTGGTGCCTGCTGCTGCGCACCGAGCAGATCGAGCACGTCTCCTGGGGCGGCCGTCCGGAAAAGCTGGCGCAGGTCGGCCCCCTGGGCGAGCGCCTGACGCCGCGCGGCTCCTTCGACGCCTGGCACGAAACGGTGCGCGGCCACGCCCATCCGTGGGAAGCCACGGTGCTGGCCAACGCCCGCCTGACCCAGTCCGAACTGCTGCGCGCCTCGAACGCGCGCCGCGCCCAGCTCGACTCGACGCGCGCCCAGCTGCTGGCCATGCTCGGCCACGACCTGCGCGACCCGCTGCATTCGATCAACATGGCCGGCACCCTGCTCGAACGGGGTGCGGTGCAGCCAACCCTGGGCCGGCGCATCCAGTCCTCGAGCAACCGCATGCAGCGCCTGATCGGCCAGGTGCTCGACATGAGCCGCATCGACGGCGGCATGGGGCTGGGCATGGTGTTCGAACCGCTCGATCTCGCGGCCCTGGTCGAGGACGTGATCGACGAGTCGCGCATGGCCTACCCGAGCATCGATTATTCCTTCGCCAACCCGGGCCCGACCTGCGTGCGCGCCGACGGCGGCCGCCTGGGCCAGGTGTTGTCCAACCTGCTCAGCAATGCGCGCCACCATGGCGAAGTCGGCCGCCCGATCGTGGCCACGCTGGCGCGGGAGCCCGGCTGGGCGGTGCTGGAGGTGGCGAACGGCGGCGCCCCGATCGCGCAGGACGTGGCCGCTTCGCTGTTCAATCCCTTCAAGCGCAGCTCGCTGCACAACCCGCGCAACCGCACCGGCATGGGCCTGGGACTGTACATCGTGGCCCAGATCGTGCGCGAACACCAGGGCGAAATCGCCTATCGCCACGAGCACGGCCAGGTCGTGTTCACGGTGCGCCTGCCGCTGGCGGAGATGGAGCGGGCCGGCCCGACCTGAAGAGTTAGGCTCCAGGCACGCGCCGCGCTTTCGCGCGATGCTGTTGGCATGTTAGGCTTGCATCATGCCAACAGCACCCTGCCCTGCATGACCCTCATCAAGTTCATCGAGATCGTGGCGATCCTCGTCGGCGCGTTTTCCGGATTCATCGAAGCGCGCCGCAAACGCATGGACCTGGTGGGCGTGTTTACGGTCGCCTTCATCGCGGCTTTTGGGGGCGGCACCCTGCGCGACATCCTGCTCGACCGCCGTCCGCTGTTCTGGGTCACGCACCAGGAATACGCGATCGCCATCTTCGTGCTGGCCCTGATTGCGTCGCCCCTGATCCGCACCCTGCGCCACATCGTCTCAGAACGTTTGATCGTGATCGCCGACGCGGTGGGTCTCGGCCTGTTCTCGATCGCCGGCGTCTCGGCCGCGCTGGACGCGAACATGCCCTTATTTATTGCTTCGATGATGGGCGTGATCACGGGGATCTTCGGCGGCGTGCTGCGCGACATCGTCTGCAACGAAGTGCCGATGGTGTTCAGGGACGGCAAGCCGTATGCGATCTGCGCCTTCCTCGGGAACTGGATGTTCCTGCTGATGGGGCTGTACACCAGCGTGTCGCACGATTTCGCGCTGTGGAGCAGCGCACTGTTCATCAGCGTGCTGCGCTTGATTACCTGGAAGTTCGATATCCAGATGGGGCGGTAGGGTGGGCACTTTGTGCCCACGCGGGGAATGCCGGCGGCTCCGATGTCGCGCCTGGTGGTCTTGCCGATAACGATCACCGCGTGGGCTCGAGAGCCCACCCTACCAAACCTTACACTGCGTCCGGCCCGGTCTCGCCGGTACGGATGCGGATCACCTGCTGCACGTCCTGCACGAAAATCTTGCCGTCGCCGATCTTGCCGGTGCGCGCAGCCTTGATGATGGCGTCGACCACCTGGTCGACGATGCCGTCGTCGACCACCACCTCGATCTTCACCTTCGGCAGGAAGTCGACCACGTATTCCGCGCCGCGATACAGCTCGGTGTGGCCCTTCTGGCGGCCAAAGCCCTTCACTTCCGTGACCGTCAGGCCGGTGACGTTGACGTCGGCCAGGGCCTCGCGCACTTCGTCCAGCTTGAAAGGTTTGATCACGCAGGTAATCTGTTTCATGTCTGCTCCTTATCTAATAATGGGTGTTCAATCCGGCGCATCTAGTCCGGAATATTCGCCAGCTCGTCGAGCCAGACGGTCGCTTCCGAGTCGCTCGGGGCGCGCCAGTCGCCGCGCGGCGACAGCGAGCCGCCGTTGCCGACCTTCGGCCCGTTCGGCACGCAGCTGCGCTTGAACTGGCTGGTCTTGAAGAAGCGCCACAGGAAGATGCCGAGGTTGCGCTTGATCGCGCCCAGGTCGTATTCGTTGCGCGCGCCGTTCTCGTCGGGCCAGCGGCCCGCCAGGCGCGAATGCCAGGCGCTGTAGGACAGGAAGGCCACCTTGCTCGGCGCAAAGCCGTAGCGCAGCGTGTAGTAGAGATTGAAGTCCTGCAGCTCGTAGGGGCCGATCACGCTCTCGGTGATCTGGGCCGGCTTGTCGTCGCCTTCTTTCCCGGGCACCAGCTCGGGGCTGATCTCGGTGCCGAGGATGTTCAGCAGCACCTCGGCGCCGCCGGCCACGACCGCCCCGGTCTCGGCCACCCAGCGCACCAGGTGCGTGATCAGGGTCTTCGGCACGCTGGCGTTCACGTTGTAGTGCGACATATGGTCGCCCACGCCGTAGGTGCACCAGCCCAGCGCCAGTTCGGACAGATCGCCGGTGCCGATCACGATCGCGCCCAGGTGATTCGCCAATCGGAACAAGTGGTTCGTGCGTTCGCCCGCCTGCACGTTTTCGAAGGTGACGTCGTACTGCTCCTTGCCTTCGGCGAAGGGGTGGTTCAGGTCCTTCAGCATCTGCAGGCAGCTCGGGCGGATGTCGATTTCCTGGGCGGTGCAGCCGACCACGCGCATCAGGTCGTGCGCCTGCTTCAGCGTGCGCCCGCTGGTGGCGAAGCCCGGCATCGTATAGGCCAGGATATTCGTGCGCGGCAGCTTCAAGCGGTCCATCGCCGCGGCGCAGACCAGCAGCGCGTGGGTCGAGTCCAGGCCGCCGGAGACGCCGATCACGACCTTCTCGATGCCGCTGGAGGACAGGCGCTGGATCAGGGCCTGGACCTGGATGTTGTAGACCTCGGTGCAGCGCTCGTCGCGCAAGGCGCGGTCGGCCGGCACGTAGGGGAAGCGCTCGATCTCGCGCGCCAAAGGCAGCGTGCGCTCCAGCGGCAACGCCAGCGGGAAGCGCCGCACGCGGAACTTCTTCACCTCGTCCGCGTGGCGGCGCGCCGACTGCGCGAAGGTGGTGGCGCGCATGCGCTCCTGCGACAGGCGCTCCAGGTCGACGTCGGCGAAGATGATGTGCGACTCGTCGAGGAAGCGCTGCGATTCGGCCAGCAGCTCGCCCTTTTCGTAGATGATGGACTGGCCGTCCCAGGCCATGTCGGTGGTCGATTCGCCGCGTCCGGCCGAGGTGTAGAGGTAGGCCGCCATGCAGCGCGCCGACTGCTGGCTGACCAGCTGGTGGCGGTAGGTGCTCTTCCCGACCAGCACGTTCGAGGCCGACAGGTTGACCAGCACCGTCGCGCCGGCCATCGCCGCGAACGAGGACGGCGGCACCGGCACCCAGACGTCCTCGCAGATCTCGACGTGGAAGCGCAGCAGCGGGAAGTTCTCGACCTCGAACACCTGGTTCGGGCCGAAGGGGACGAGTTCGCCGAACAGCTCGACGCTGTCGACATGCGCGCTGTCGGCGGCGCTGAATTGGCGCGACTCGTAGAACTCGCCATAGTTCGGCAGGAAGCTCTTCGGCACCAGGCCATGCACGCGCCCGCCCGCGACCACGGCCGCACAATTGAACAGCTGGTGATTGACCCGTAGTGGCAGGCCCACTACCATCGCCACAGGCAGTTCGCGGGAAGCCTCGACCACGGCGGCCAGCCCCTCTTCGCAGGCCTCCAGCAGCGCGCGCTGGTGGAACAGGTCCTCGCAGCTGTAGGCCGACAGGCCCAGTTCCGGGAAGGCGACCAGGGCCGCGCCCTGCTCTGCCGCCTGGCGCGCCAGCGCGATGGTCTGCTCGACGTTGTAGGCCGGATCGGCGATGCGGCAGCGCGGAATGGCCACCGCCACGCGGGCGAACTGGTGTGAATACAGGTTAAAGAATCGGTTGTTCATCTCGGAGTCTTTCGCATAGCGAGCAGTGCGGGAGCGGACCTTCTCACCGCACTTCTTCTAGTTATGGAAGCAATTTTGAACGCAATTAATCATTATCGCACGCATGTCGTTTCTTCCTTGTCCGAGATTGGGCAATCCAGCTGGGATGGACTGCTCGCGCTCCAGGATGAGCCGAACCCTTTCCTGTCCTATGCTTTCCTGCACGCGCTGCACGAATCCGGCAGCGCCTGCCCGGAAACGGGCTGGCAGCCGCAGTACATCGCGCTCTACGACGGCGACGACCTGGCGGCCGCCCTGCCGCTCTACGTCAAGGGCCACTCCTACGGCGAATACGTGTTCGACTGGGCCTGGGCCGACGCCTACCGGCGCCACGGCCTGGCGTACTACCCGAAGCTGCTCGCCGCGGTGCCCTTCACGCCGGTGGCGGGACCGCGCCTGCTGGCGCGCGCCCCCGCTGCGCGCACGGCCCTGATCGAGGTGCTGGTCGCCACCCAGCAGGCGACCGAGGTCTCGTCCACCCACGTCCTGTTCCCGCCCGAGGAACATGCGCGCCAGTTGCAGGACGCCGGCTTCCTGCTGCGCAGCGGCGTGCAGTTCCACTGGCTGAACGGGGGCTATGCCAATTTCGAGGATTTCCTGGCGACGCTGGAACAAAAGAAACGCAAGAACATCCGCGCCGAGCGGCGCAAGGTGCGCGACGCCGGCGTGACGCTGCGGCGCGTGCGCGGGGTGGACGCGACGGAAGCCGATTGGCGCTTCTTCAACCGCTGCTACCGCCACACCTATGCGGCGCACTACTCGACGCCCTACCTGAACCTCGATTTCTTCCTGCGCATCGGCCGGTCCATGCCGGAGAATATCCTGCTCGTGATCGCCGAGCGCGAAGGCCGGCCGATCGCCTCCTCGCTCGTCGTTCACACGGAAGACACCCTGTACGGGCGCTACTGGGGAGAGATCGAGCACGTGCCCTGCCTGCATTTCGAGGCGGCCTATTACCAGCCGCTCGAGTTCTGCATCGAACAGGGCATCCAGACCTTCGAAGGCGGCGCCCAGGGCGAGCACAAGATGGCGCGCGGCTTCCTGCCCACGCGCACGTATTCGGCGCACTGGCTGGCGCATCCCGCGTTCTCGGATGCGATCGAGCGCTTCCTGGAGCGGGAAGCGGGCGGGATCGACGACTACCTGGACGAGCTGAACGAACGCACGCCTTTCCGTAGCCAGGGCTGAACGTGCCCGCCTTCACGTAGGGTGGGCGGCTCCAGCTGGTCGGGCAAGCAGACGCGGCAGGGGCGCCCCCACGCGTTCAACCGACGCCGGCATGAACGCGGCGGCGCGTCAATGCGAACGCGGTTTGAACGCGTGGGCGGCGCACTAGTCCCGGCGACGCTCCCACCCCGGTCGAGCCGCCCACCCTACACGAACAGCCCCGGCTGACTATCCGCATAATCGCGCAGCAGGTTCCACACCACCTTCACCCGCCGCAGGCGGTAGAGGTCGGTCGGTGCGGCCAGCCAGAACGAGCGCTCGGCGAAGAAGTCGGGCAGGACCTTGACCAGGCGGCCGTCGTCGGGCACCGCGTAGGGCGGCGCCATCATCAGGCCCATGCCGAGAGAGGCCGCCTCGATCTGCGCCGTCATGCCCGAGCAGCACAGGCGCCGGCGCGGCGTGAAGCCCAGTTCGCCCATGTAGGACAGTTCGCGGCTGGCCAGGCGGTCCTGCACGTAGTCGACGAAATAATGCTTCGCCAGGTCGGCCTGCTCGCGGATCGGCGGATGCTTCGCCAGGTAACCGGGCGAAGCGTACAGGTAGAAGCGGAACGAGGCCAGGCGCGTGACCATGTAGCGGCCGGTGGTGGGCGGGTCCAGCATCACGCCGAGGTCGGCCTCGCGGTTGGCGAGATTGGCGAAGCTCGGCAGCGCCAGCAGGTCGATCGACAGCTCGGGATTGACGTCGAGCAGATCGGCCAGCAGCGGCGCCACCACCTTCACCCCGAACACCTCGGGCACGCCCAGGCGCACCACGCCGTGCGCCGCCACTTCCGCCCCGCCCAGCTGCTCGGCGGCGGCCAGCGCGGCGCCTTCCATCGCTTCCGCATGCGGCAGCAGCGCGTGGCCCATTTCCGTCAGTTCGTAGCCCTCGCGCGAGCGGTCGAACAGGGTCGAGCCGAGTTCCTTTTCCAGGCGGTCGATGCGCCGCGCCACCGTCGTGTGCTCGACGTCGAGACGGCGCGAGGCGCCCGACAGCGTGCCCGCGCGCGCCAGTTCGAGGAAGAATCGGAGGTCGGTCCACTCAGGCAGGGTATTCATCGGCGCGCTTGTTTAATATCAAGATGACATATTGTGCACTAGTGCACATTCCCTCTGCAATCAAAACCCATTCCTTGCACTGCGGACGCGCAAATTGTGCAACCGCAGCATTTTCCCTCGGCGAGAAATGCACCACGACCGCGCATCGGCTTGTGCAAATTCGCACAGTCGGTGGGCGGATTGTTATCTTTTCAGCCAGAACCAGGCGAGGCACACTGCTGGGCGTGCAGGATCGAGCCGAAAGCGCGAGCTGTTCGCGAGCATGTCCGCCATTCCAAAATCAGGAGACAACGATGCGTCTGACAAAGAAAAAAATGAAGCTGCTCAACCGTTCCGCCGCCGCCCTGCTGGCCCTGTCCAGCAGCGCAATGGGTGCTGCCCAGGCCCAGGACGCCGCCGGCGCCCCGGCGCCTGACGGAGAAGCCGCCGCCGAGATCCAGAAAGTGGTCGTCACCGCGCGTCGCCGCGAAGAGTCGTTGCAGGACGTGCCGGTATCGGTTACGGCCTTCTCCGCCGACCAGCTGTCCAAGCAGGCCACGCCGGACGTGACCGCGCTCGCGCTGGCGCTGCCGAACACCACCCTGAAAGCCTCGCGCGCCACCAATTCCACGCTCACCGCCTTCATCCGCGGCGTCGGCCAGGCCGACCCGCTGGCCGGCTTCGAGTCGGGCGTCGGCATCTACATCGACGACATCTACCTGGCGCGTCCGCAGGCCGCCGTGGCCGACATCTACGACGTCGAGCGCATCGAAGTGCTGCGCGGCCCGCAGGGCACCCTGTACGGCCGCAACACCATCGGCGGCGCGGTCAAGTACGTGACCCGCAAGCTCGGCCCGAAACCCGACCTGCGCCTGCGCGCCACCGCCGGCACCTACGGCCAGATCGAAGGCGTGGCGACGGCCAGCACCCCGGTCTCCGACACCGTCCGCGTCGGCGGCACGGTCGCCCGCTTCAAGCGCGACGGCTTCGGCACCAACCTGTACACCGGCGCCGAGAACTACGACAAGGACGTCACCGCGATGCGCCTGTCCGCCGAATTCACGCCGACGCCGGACCTCTTCATCCGCATCGCCGGCGACGCGACCCGCGACGAGTCGAATCCGAAGAACGGCCATCGCCTGACGGTGGGCCGCACCAGCGGCGCGCCGATCCTGGAGAACGTCTACGACACCCGCGCCAACCTGACCCGCGCCCTCGGCCACGAGCAGGAAGTCAAGGCGCACGGCGTCTCGGCGCTGGTCGAATACCAGATCGACGACCAATTGAGCGTCAAGTCGATCACGGCCAGCCGCAAGGACAAGTCGTGGGCGCCGATCGACTTCGACGCCCTGCCGACCGTCGACATGGAAGTGCCGGCCCTGTACACCAACAAGCAGTTCAGCCAGGAATTCCAGCTGAGCTACACGAGCGAGCGCCTGCAGGGCATCGCCGGCGTCTACTACATGGACGCCAACGCCTTCAACAAGTTTGACACCATCCTGGCCGGCGCCTTCCCGAGCTCGACCTTCACCAGCGGCGACATCGACACCAAGGCCTGGGCCGCCTACTTCGACGGCAGCTACAACGTCAACGACGCCCTGTCGGTCTCGCTGGGCGGACGCTACACGGTCGACGAGCGCACCGCCTCGATCTACCGCCAGATCTTCCTGGGCCTGGGCGGTTCGCCCGAGATGGGCAACCCGGGCGCGATCCTGTTCCGCACCGACACCGATTACCGCAACGGCACCCTCAAGCGCAAGGACAAGAAGTTCACCCCGCGCGTCGCCGTCAACTACAAGCTGAGCAGCGACCACAACGCCTATGCCTCCTACTCCGAAGGCTTCAAGGGCGGCGGCTTCGACCCGCGCCTGAACATGGTCGGCACCCGCCTGACCGACGCCCAGGCGCGTGCCGGCTACGAGCCCGAGACCATCAGGACCTACGAGCTGGGCCTGAAGTCGGCCTTCGACGGCGGCCGCATCACGACCAACGCCGCGGTGTTCTACAGCGACTACAAGGACGTGCAGATTCCGGGCTCGGTGGCGATCGACACCAACGGCGACGGCCGCGACGACAGCTTCGCCGGCGTGACCACCAACGCCGGCAAGGCCAAGATCAAGGGCCTGGAACTGGAGGCGATCGCCAACCTGACGCGCGACTTCATGATCGCCGGCATGTACAGCTACATCGACGCCGACTACAAGGAATACATCGTGAACGGCCTGAACGTGGCCGACCAGCGCTTCTTCCAGAACACCCCGAAGAGCTCGGCCAACCTGCGCGCCAACTACGACATCGCGCTGCCGCTGCTGGGCCGCAACGGCAAGCTGTCGCTGATCGGCAGCGCGTCCTACAAGGGCGCCATCCACCAGTTCGAGTACGCCTCGGTGCTGGACGAGGAGTCCTACACCCTGTACGACGCGAGCATCGTCTGGACCCGTGCCGACGGCAAGATCCGCGCCGGCATCCACGGCAAGAACCTGAGCGACGAGCGCTACAAGACCGCCGGCTACTTCTTCCCGACCCTGGGCAACGAGGGCACGCTGACGGCCTTCTACGGCAACCCGCGCACGGTCTCGGCCACGCTCGAGTACCGCTTCTAGACTGTTCCGCTTGGGTGGGCATCCGGGCGCCGCCCGGCCCGGG
>NZ_DAMCPG010000044.1:0-41396 GCF_032106685.1 Massilia sp. | reverse complement strand
ACCACGCCGCGGCTCGACAGTTCAGTTAACCCAACAGGAAACGGTGACAGCGCCCCTTTTTTTGGCCGCACGGCCGGGCTGGCGCTATGATCGGCGGTATCCACCCCATCAGGAGACCGCCTTGGACGACCCGCACATCGCCGCGCACCCCCGGGAACTCGAATTCTGGTTCGAATTCGGCAGCAACTACAGCTACCTGGCGCTGATGCGCGTGGAGGCGCTCGCGGCCAGCCAGGGCGTGTCCCTGCGCTGGCGCCCCTTCCTGCTCGGCCCGATCTTCCGCCAGCTCGGCTGGAACACTTCTCCCTTCGTCCTGCAGGAAGCCAAGGGCCGCTACATGTGGCGCGACATGGAACGCGAGGCGCGCAAATACGGCTTGCCGTTCGTGCGGCCCTCGGTCTTCCCGCGCAAGGCGGTGCTGCCGATGCGCGTGGCGGCGCTCGGCGCGCAGGAAGCCTGGATGGGCGCATTCTGCCGCCGCGTGATGCATCAGAACTGGGTCGAGGATCTCGACATCGACGACCCTGCGAACGTCCTGCGCGCGCTGGACGGCCTGGTGGCCGACCCGCAGGGCGTCGTCGCGGCGGCCCTGCTGGAGCCGAACAAGGCGCGCCTGCGCGCCAGCACCGAGGAAGCGCAGGCGCGCGGCGTGTTCGGCGGGCCGACCATGTTCGCCGGCGACGAAATGTTTTGGGGTAATGACCGCCTCGAGGATGCGATCGCCTGGGCGGCGTCCGGACGGCGCTGAGACGTGCGCACCGGCAACGCAAGCGCGCGGACGGTGCGCCGCTATTTAGTGTAGGATTCGGCCATGTTTTCGAATACACAACAGGCCGTTTCCCATGCACTCTTCCGGTAAGTCCGCCCTCACTGTTTCCGCATATGACTGGAGCACCAGTACGCTGGGCGACCCGGCAAGCTGGCCGCAAGCGCTGCGCCTGGCCGCGGATCTGATGTTCAATACGCCGCTGCCGATGCTGCTGCAATGGGGGCCGCAGTCCATCCTCCTGTGCAACGAAGCCTATGGCGCGCTGGCCGGGCCGGGCTTCGGCCGCGTGCCGGGCGGCTCGGTGCCGGCCGTGATGCCGCCGCCGCTCTCCGCCGGCCAGGAAGGCCTGGCGCGCGCCTGGCGCGGCGAGGCGGCCGTGGTCGCGAACACCGCGGTCGGCTTCGGAGCGGCCGATCCGGCCCGCTACGACCTGCATTTCACGCCGGTCGCGGCGGACGGCCAGGTCGGCGGCGTGCTGTGCGCGCTCGGCCCCGCCAGCGCCGTCGAGACGGCCGGCGCGCTCGATGAAGGCGGCGCCCTGCAGATCCTGGTGGTCGAGGACAACCTCGATTCGCAATACCTGGTGTGCGAGATGCTCAAGGCCTTCGGCTACGAGGCCGACGGCGTGGCCCATCCGGACGACGCGCTGGCGCGGCTGGCGGGCAAGCGCTACCAGGTGCTGTTCACCGACGTCAGCCTGCCCGGCATGTCCGGCGTCGACCTGGCGCGCGAATCGCTCCGGCGCCACCCGCACCTGAAGGTGATCTTCGCCTCGGGCTACGGCGACATGCTGCTGCGCCACCTCGAATTCCCCTACCAGTCGCTGCAGAAGCCCTACGAACTCGACCAGCTCCAGGATGCGCTGAACAAGGTGGCCGGCCAACCGCGGGTGGGCGCCTGAGTGCCGCCCAAGCGTGTGCGGGCGGCCGTCGCGGCTGGGCTAGAATGGCTCCAGGCCGCGTCCGTGCGCGCATCCCCGCCGCCGCGGGCGCCTGCGCACGCGCCCGGCGCCGCACCGAGCAAGGAACCATGATGTCCACTGAAACCACCGGCAAGCGCACGCGCCCATCCATCCCGGGCGACCGGGAGCACGCGTGCGTCCGCGCCATGGCCATGGGGATCGCGGCGGGGATCCCGGTGGGAATGCACCCATGAGCGACAACCGCGACGACCTCGAGATCATGCGCTCGGCCGCCCTGCGCAACGCCAGCAGCGTGCTGGCCGCGCGCCAGCGTGCCGAAGCCGAGCTGATGGCCGCCAAGGAAGCGCTGCGCCAGGCCAACGAACGCATGGAGAACATGCTCGAGAGCCTGACCGACGCCTTCTGCGCGGTCGACTTCGACTGGCGCATCACGTACATCAACGGACGCGCGCTGACGATGCTCGCGCCCCTGAACAAGACCCGTCAGGGCCTGCTCGGCAGGAACCTGTGGGAGGAATTCGAGGAGTTGCATGGCAGCAACCTCGCCAACGAGCTGCGCCGCGCGATGGAATCGCGCCAGATGGGCAGCCGCGAGTTCTTCTACCCGCGCCTGCAAATCTGGATCGAGGCCCGCCTCTACCCCTCGCCCGACGGCCTGACGCTCTACTTCCAGGACATCACCCAGCGCCGCGCCGACCAGCAGGCCCTGATCGACGGCAACAGCCGCCTCCAGGTGGCGCTGGCCGCCGGCCGCCTCGGCGACTGGCGCTGGGACGCGGCCAGCGACCGCGTGACCCTGGGCGAACGCGCCGCCGGCATCCTCGGGCTGGAAGCGGAAATCCCGCTGGCCTGGCCGGCGCTGCGCGCGCGCCTGGACGAAGGCGACCGCGAAGCGGTGCGGCGCGCCGTGCTGCACGCCTTCGCCACCCATTCCGACCTGAACATCGAATGCCGGCTGCTGTCCGACGGCGGCCAGGCGCGCTGGATCGCCCTGGTCGGCCGCGCCGATTACGCCAACGTGGCCCAGCGCGACAGCGTGGTGGGCATGACCGGCGTGGTGCAGGACATCTCCTCGCGCAAGAACGCCGAGGACAGCCTGCGCCAGAGCGAGGAAGTGCTGCGCGCCCTGGCCAACACCATCCCGCAGCTGGCCTGGATGGCCCAGGCCGACGGCGCCATCGTCTGGTTCAACGAGCGCTGGTACGAATACACCGGCACCACGCCTGACAGCGCCACCGGCTGGGGCTGGCAAGACACGGTCGACCCGGAGGTGCTGCCGGCGATGCAGGAACACTGGCGCACCTCGATCCGCACCGGCGAGCCGTTCGAGATGGAATACCCGATCCGCGGCGCCGACGGCCAGTACCGCTGGTTCCTGACCCGCCTGAACGCGGTGCGCGACCGGCGCGGCATGGTAGTGCGCTGGTTCGGCACCAACACCGACGTCGACCAGGTCAAGCGCGCCGAGCAGGCCCTGCGCGAAGAGTCGAAAGTGCTGGAACTGCTGAACAGCACCGGCAGCGCCCTGGCATCGACGCGCGACCTGCGCTCGCTGCTGCAGGTGGCGACCGACGCCGCCAGCGGCATCGCCGGGGCCCGCTTCGGCGCTTTCTTCTACCACGGCAAGGAAGGCGAGAAGCCGACCTTCTCGCTCTACACCCTGACCGGCGGTAGCGCCAACGAATTCCAGAGCTTCGGCGAGCCGCACGCCACCGCCCTGTTCGGACCGAGTTTCCGCGGCGCCGGCCTGGTGCGTTCGAACGACATCGGCGCCGACGACCGGCACGGGCCGGCCTCGCCGCAGTTCGGCATGTTCTCGGACAAGCCGATCGTACGCAGCTACCTGTCGGTACCGGTGGTGGCCGCCAGCGGCGAGGCGATGGGCACGATGTTCTTCGGCCATCCCGAACGCGGCGTGTTCACCGAGCGCACCGAGCGCATCGTGCGCGGCATCGCCGCCCAGGCCGCGGTCGCGCTCGACAACACCCGCCTCTACGAAGCGGCCCGCCAGGCCGCCGAGGAGCGCAAGATCCTGCTCGAGAGCGAACGCGAGGCGCGCGCCGAGGCCGAGCGCTCCAGCCAGATGAAGGACGAATTCCTGGCCACCCTGTCGCACGAGCTGCGCACGCCGCTCTCGGCCATCCTCGGCTGGGCCCAGGTGCTGCGCCGCGGCGGCAAGGACGAGGCCGACCTGCAGCGCGGCCTGCAGACCATCGAGCGCAACGCCCGTTCGCAGGCCCAGCTGATCGAGGACCTGCTCGACATGAGCCGCATCACCTCGGGCAAGGTGCTGCTCGACATGCAGACGCTGTCGCCGGCCAGTTTTGTCGACGCCGCCATCGAGACCGTGCGCCCGGCGGCCGACGCCAAGAACATCCGCCTGGAGAAGCGCTACGACACCGGCCTGGGCATGATCGCCGGCGACCCGGCGCGCCTGCAGCAGGTGGTGTGGAACCTGCTGTCGAACGCGATCAAGTTCACGCCGCGCGACGGCCAGGTGACGGTCGAGCTGACCCAGCGCGACGGCTCGGTCGCCATCACCGTGCGCGACACCGGCGCCGGCATCCGCCCCGAATTCATCACCCACGTGTTCGAGCGCTTCCGCCAGGCCGACGCCTCGATGACGCGGCGCCACGGCGGGCTGGGACTGGGGCTGTCGATCGTCAAGCACCTGATCGAGCAGCACGGCGGCACGGTGCGCGCCGAGAGCGCCGGCGAAGGCCTGGGCGCGAGCTTCTCGATCGAGCTGCCGCTGGCCAAGGCGGCGCCGCAGACCGCGCGCTCGCGCGCCGGCCTGGTCGGCGCCCCGCCCCCGCCCACGCCGGAACTGACCCTGCGCGACCTGAACGGCGCCTCGGTGCTGGTGGTCGACGACGACCGCGACGCCCGCGAACTGATCGCGCGCATCCTGACCGACTGCAATGCCCGGGTGCGCATTGCCGCCAGCGCACGCGAAGCCTTCGACGTGCTGCGGGCGGACTTGCCCGACCTGTTGATCAGCGACCTGGGCATGCCCGAGGTCGATGGGCTGGAACTGCTGTCCTGGGTGCGCGGCCTCGGACGCGACCGCGGCGGCTTGCTGCCGGCCGTCGCCCTGACCGCTTTCGCGCGTTCGGAAGACCGCCTGCGCGCCCTCGAAGCGGGCTTCAACGCCCATATTTCGAAGCCGGTCGAGCCGAGCGAGCTCATCGCGACCGTGGCGTCGCTGGTGCGCCCGCCGGCGGCCCGGACACGGTTGTGATGTTCCTACCCGCGCACGCGGCGCTGTCCTACAAGAAATTCCGGGGCATTTGCTAGACTAGGATAGATGGGAAAGTCGGATTCCTGTGTGAAATTTGTTTCCTTCCAGTACCTATTTAGACGAGAAGAAGCATGCCGAGCAGACAAGACATTTTGAACGCCAAAATTTTGGTCGTGGACGATTCGCCCGACAATATCGAGCTGATGGAAGAGATATTGCGCGAAGAGGGCTACACCAACGTCAGCTCGACCATGGAGCCGGAACAGGTGTGCCCGCTGCACCGCGAGCACAACTACGACCTCATCCTGCTGGACCTGCAGATGCCCGGCCTGAACGGTTTCCAGGTCATGAAGAGCCTGAAGGAAATCGAAAAAGGCGGCTACCTGCCCGTATTGGCCCTGACGGCCCAGCCGAGCTTCAAGATCGCGGCGCTGGAAGCGGGCGCGCGCGACTTCATCAGCAAGCCGTTCGACTTATTGGAAGTCCACAAGCGCATCCACAACATGCTCGAGGTGCGCCTGCTCTACAAGGAGCTGGCCCAGTACAGCCGCGCCCAGCAGGAACTGGCCCTGCACGACGCCCTCACCGGCCTGCCGAACCGGCGCCTGCTGGAAGACCGCATCGAGACCGCCCTGCAGCACGCCAACCGCAGCCATGCCAAGGCCGCGATCATGTACCTCGACCTGGACGGCTTCAAGGCGATCAACGACACCTATGGCCACGCCTACGGCGACGAGATCCTGAAGATGGTGTCGCAGCGCCTGCTGGCCACCTCGCGCAAGGAAGACACGGTGGCGCGCCTGGGCGGCGACGAATTCATGGTGGTGCTGGGCGACATCCATTGCCTGGCCGATGCCCAGGGACCGGCCGCCAAGCTGGTCGAGGCCCTGTCCGAGCCCTTCTTCATCAACGACCTGACGCTGCGCCTGTCGACCTCGATCGGCATCAGCATCTACCCGGACGACGCCGAATCGGTCGACGCCCTGATCAGCATCGCCGACTACGCGCTCTACGAAGCCAAGCGCGCCGGCAAGAACCGCTACTGTTCCACCGCCGGCGGCACGCGCCAGGTCGCGGTGAAGGCCACGCCCCCAAAGCAGGTGGCTGAGCTGGCCCAGCACCGCTGACCCGCCAGCCGCCCGCGGGCAGCCCAGCCCCTTTCATCGGCGCCGGCCCACCAGCCCGGCGCCGTTTTCATTCCTGGACCGGCGCATGGCCTGATTCTCTCCTGCATCGATCGTTGGCGGCTGAATTATCAGGCGCACGTAGGGTGGACGGCTCCGCCGTCCACGCGTCGATTGTTAACGGCTCCGCTATCGGGCGCGATGATCTTGCCGCCAACCATCGACGCGTGGACGGGGAACCCCGTCCACCCTACGTCCAACGAAATTCCGCCAACGACGACGGCGCCCGCCACCCGCTCGATGCGGGCGACGGGCGCCGTGATATGTCGTGTGCCGCGCCGGCGGCGCGCGGCCGCCGGCCTGGTCGCGCTTACGCGCTGCCAGGCTGCTTGCCCTCGGTACCGACGCAGGGCTTGCCCACCGCTTCCTCGTTGTGGGCGGCGATCGCGTCCGCGTTCTGGTGGTCGCGGGCGGCGTCGACCTTGTCCGGCGCCACTTCGATGCGGGTGATGCCGGAATCGACCGAGATCGGGTCGCTGGCCGGGAAAGTCATCTCGACGGCGTCGTCGAGCAGGGTTTCCTTGGCCACCTCGCCCTGCGGCCGGCCGCCGCCGGCGCCAGCCATCATGTTGAGCGCAACGGCATTGGCGACGAGCTCCAGCCGCGCCAGCTGGCCGACGGTAGCGACGCCGAACGCGTCCTGCAATGCCTTGGCCTCTTTCTCGCCGACGCCGCACAATGCGGTCAGCGGACAATCCATCAGTTCACGCGGCGACTTGCCGTGGAACGCTTCCTTGACGATCGTGGTGATATTCATATTTGTCCTTTCAAGTGGGCGCGCCTGTCCTCCATTGACACGGTTGAACTGGACACGGTTCCACTATCGCACAGGCCTTCGGCGCACGTATGTGCGGTGCCGTACATGCCGGGCAAGGGCGGGCGCAAACGCGCGCACGATTGCTGGCAAACATTGCATATTGCCGTGCTATCATTCGACGCCGCACAACCGTGTCTTTACTACCGGAAAGCGGAAACACTCTGCTATCCTTGCCGGATCATGAGGGATACGCAGACAGATTCATCGCCCTCGGCCATTGCCTTCGATAACGCAGCAGGAACGACGTGCCAACCACCGATAAACCGAAGATTCTGGTCGTCAACGACGACGCAGCCAGCCTGCTGGCACTGACCAGCCTGCTCGACCAGTGGGCCAAGGAGACCGGGTACACGGTACTCTCGGCGCGCTCCGGGCAGGAGGCGCTGCGCCAGGTCCTGCTGCACGATTTCGCGGTCATCATCCTCGACGTCAACATGCCCGGCATGGACGGCTTCGAGACCGCCGAGGCGATCCACCAGCGCGCCCGCTCGGCCGACATCCCGATCATCTTCGTCACCGCCTTCCTGGCCGACGAGATCGACCGCCTGAAGGCCTACCAGCGCGGCGCCGCCGACTTCCTGTTCACCCCGGTGATCCCGCAGATCCTGCACGCCAAGGTGTCGGTGTTCGTGGCCCTGGCCAACAAGAACGAGCAACTGCGGCGCCAGGCCGAGAAACTGTCCCAGCACACGCTGGAACTGACCGCCACCAACGAGCGCCTGATGCGCGAGATCGAGGACCGCCAGGCGGCCGAGCGCAAGAGCCACGCCAAGGACGAATTCCTCGCCATGCTCGGCCACGAACTGCGCAATCCGCTGTCGGCGATCAGCAGCGCCGCCGCCCTGATCGACATGCCCGGCGCCGGCCCCGAGATGGCGGGCCGCGCGCGCCAGATCATCGGCCGCCAGAGCCAGCACCTGTCGCGCATCGTCGACGACCTGCTCGACCTGTCGCGCGCGATGTCGGGCAAGATCCTGCTGGCGCGCCGTCCGGTCGACATGGCCAGCCTGGTCGGCGCCTGCCTCGACACCTTCCGCGCCACCGGCCGCACCGCCGGCTACCGCATCAATGTCGACCTGGCGCCGAACTGGGTCGACGGCGACCCGACCCGCCTCGAGCAGATCGCCACCAACCTGATCGACAACGCGCTCAAGTACACGCCCGCCGGCGGCACCATCGACATTGGCCTCGCGGCCGAGGACGAGGACGTCCTGCTGACCGTCAGCGACACCGGCGTCGGCATCGCGCCCGACCTGCTGCCGCACGTGTTCGACGTCTTCGTGCAGGGCTCGATCAGCCTGGACCGCGCCCAGGGCGGGCTCGGGATCGGGCTGTCGCTGGTGCGCCGCCTGGTCGAGCTGCATGGCGGCAGCGTCTCCGCCACCAGCGGCGGCGGCGGCGCGGGCAGCTCGTTCACGATCCGCCTGCCGCGCGCCGAACCGGCGAACGAAAGCGCGCCGGCCGAGGCGGCGCCCGAGAGCGACGCCGGCCGGCCGGCCGTGCTCCTGATCGAAGACAATGAGGACGGGCGCGAGATGATGGCCACCATGCTCGACGTCTACGGCTACCCGGTGCTGCAGTCGGCCGACGGGCTCGACGGCGTGGCCCTGGCCATGGCCGAACTGCCGAAGGTGGCCCTGGTCGACATCGGCCTGCCGGGCATCGACGGCTACGAAGTGGCGCGCCGCCTGCGCGCGCATCCCGAGACGCGTGCGATGCGCCTGATCGCCCTGACCGGCTACGGCCTGGCCGATGACCAGCGCCGCGTGCTCGAAGCCGGCTTCGACATGCACCTGGTGAAACCGGTCGACATCGCCCAATTGCTGGGCGCGCTGGGCGAGCCGGCGCCGCTGCGGGCGGCGGCCGGCTGAGCCGGGGCGTGGACATCGGGTCCACGCGGCCTGATCGGCGAACATCGTTGTCGCCGACCTCGTCGTTAAATCGTGAATGGGACGTAGGGTGGGCGGGTTTCCCGCCCACGCGTTCAACAATGGGATGATCAGCCGGAGCGTGGTTTCAACCTTGATTTGAACGCGTGGGCGGCGTCGCCGTCGCGAGTATGCATCCAGCCGGGTGCAGCCGCCCGCCCTACAAGGGGCAGCGTGTTCGCATGCCCCTGTCCCGTCCGCGGTATTACATCGACGCTTCGATTTCTTCCTGGCGCGCCTTCATTTCCTGCCCCAGCGCTTCCATGTCCAGCTTCAGCTTGCGCGTTTTCGGGAACATTTCCTTCTCTTCTTCCTCGACGTGGTGCTCGATCATTTCCGACAGCACCTTGACCTTCGCATCGTAGAGTTCGTCGTCCGGGTCCATTTCCTGGATCTGGGCAATCAGGTCCTTGGCGGAGGCGTGCTCGACCACGGCTTCGTCGACCATGTCCTCGGTTTCCTCCTCGCCCTTGCTGGCTTCGCGGGTGGCCGGGTAGAAGATCTCTTCCTCGATCGTAGTGTGCATGATCAGGGCGTTGCAGATCTGGTCGGCGATCTTCTTCTTGCTGGCCTTGGCGCGGTCGGTGAGCTTTTCGAACTGCTCGAACAGGTCCTCGACCTCGCGGTGCTGCTTCGTCAGCAGCTCGACGGCATCGACGGCGGCGGTGGCGTTACTGGTCTTATTGCTAGGCATGTGCGCTCCCTGAAATGGTTTGTGTATTCAACAAGATCCTGAAGCTCAAGCGTGATCCGAATCGCCCGCGCCTACCGTTCGGCAACGCACGCTGGGTCCCAGTGCGCGCTTCCTGTACGAAGCTGTTGTATGATTCTGGAAACATTTAACCGAGCCTACGATGACCGCACCGGACCCGCACCACCCCCACCCGGAACTGGATCGGCAGCTTGCCGAACGCAACGCCGAGCTGACAGAGCTCGTCGGCCACCTGATGAATTGCTGGGACGAAGAGCGGCGCCTGCTCGCGCGCAAGCTGCACGACAGCCTCGGCTCCTCGATGACCGCGCTCACCATGCACCTGGGCCTGTTGTCCAAGAATTTGACCGACAGTAAAGCCGTCGAGCGCGCCAACCAGATGAAAGGCTTGCTCAACAACATCATCGAGACCAACCGCAAGGTGCAGCTGTCGCTGTGGAACGACAAGCTCGAGTTCCTCGGGATCAAGGCCGCGCTGCTCGAACTGGTCGCCGAATTCGGCGCCGAACACGGCGTCCAGGCGCGCGCCAGCCTGCCCGACGACGACGACGCCTATCCGCGCGCCCAGGGCGTGGCGCTGCTGCGCTGCGCCGAGGAAGGATTGCGCAACGTGCTGCGGCACGCGCGGGCGAAGAAGGTCGAGGTGATCCTGGACGACGACGGCGACCAGTTGATGCTGACCGTGCGCGACGACGGCATCGGCCTGGGCGGCGGCGCCGCGCCGTCGGAATCGCTCAACTGCCACGGCCTGCGCCTGCTGCGCGAACGCGCGCGCGCGCTCGGCGGCAGCCTGACCCTGGCGCCGGCGCCGGACGCCGGAACCGCGCTGACCATGGTGTTGCCGCGCCAAATGCCCGGGTAAGGCCGGCGCCGGTCGCTTTCGCGGGCGTTGCGGCACGCAAACGGCGTACCGCGTGGGCTCGGGAGCCCACCCTACGAGCCTGCCGCGCCAGATGCCGTAGGGTGGGCGGCTCCACCAGGGCAAACGCCTGCCCCTGGCATGTGCGCCGCCCACGCGTTCAACAACAGCTTAAACAGCCGCGGCGTGGATTCAACCGCGGTTTGAACGCGTGGGCGGCATCGCCGCCGCGACGACGCCTGCTACCGCGTGCAGCCGCCCACCCTGCTAGTGCAGCTTGACCAGCGGCGTGGTGCGCCGGATCAGGAAGCGCGCCAGCGCGAGCAGGCCCGTGCGCATCGAACCGAGCACCGCCTGGTGGTGCATCAGGTGCAGGCTGGTGTACATGAAGCGCGCCAGCATCCCCTCGACGAACCAGCTGGTCCCGCGTAGCGAACCCATCAGGTTGCCGACGCTGGTGGTCTTGCCCACCGAAACCAGGGAACCGTAATCGCGGTAACGGTAAGGTTTTTCGTCGAACGGCTTGCCGGCCGCCATGCGCACGAACTGCTTGAGCAGGTAGTCGGCCTGCTGGTGCGCGGCCTGGGCGCGCGGCGGCACCGGCTTGCCGGCCGCGTCGATGCAGGCGGCGCAATCGCCCAGCGCATACACGCCGGACACACCCTTCACGCGCAGGTTGCCGTCGACCTCGATCTGTCCACCCTTGTTCACCGGCAGGCCGAGCGTGCCGAGGAATTCGGGCGCGCGGATGCCGGCCGCCCATACGACCAGGTTGGCCGGATACACGTTGCCGGCGTTGTCGAGCACCTTGTCGGGCTCGATCTTCGTCACGCGGCAATCGGTCACGACCTGGATGCCGCGTTCGCCGAGCAGCTTGAGGGCCGCCGCCGAAACCCGCTCGGGCAGCGGCGCCAGGATGCGCGGCGCGCCCTCGAGCAGGGTGATGCGCACGTCGCGCTTGACCTGCAGGCGCGAGAAGCCATAGGTGGCGTACACGCCCGAGGCCTCGCGCAGTTCGGCCGCCAGCTCGACGCCGGTGGCGCCGCCGCCGATGATCACCACGTCGAGGGCGGCGACGGCATCGGCGCGCTCCTCGCGCGCCTGCTCGGCCACCGCCATCAGGCGCAGCAGGCGCAGGCGGAAACGCTCGGCGTCCTCGGTGACGTTCAGGGAAATCGTGTTTTCGCGCGCGCCCGGCACGCCGAAATAGTTGGCGGTGCTGCCGACCGCCATCACCAGCGAGCCGTAGCCGATCTGGCGCTCGTTCAGGACGTCCTCGCCGTCGGCGGCGCGCACGGCGCCGACCGTGATGCGGCGCTGCGCGGCGTCGAGATGCGTCATCGGGCCGTAGACGAAGGTGAAGCCGTTATCGTGGGCCAGCATCTGGTAGGACAGGCCCTCCTGATGGATGTCGAGCGTGCCGGCCGCCACCTCGTGCAGGGAAGGCTTCCAGATGTGGTAGAGGCGGCAATCGACCAGCATTACCTTCGAGGGTCCGAGCTTGCGCCCCAGTTTGCAGGCCAGTTCCAGGCCGCCTGCCCCGCCACCGACGATTACGATTTCACTCTGCAAAGTCTTGCTCCGGATGCTGTGCCACATGACACCGCCTCCAGTTTACACCGGCGGCGAAAAGCACGTGGCGCGGGCCCTGAATTTGCGGCCCGGTCCTGCGCCGGCGCTCAGTGACCGCGGCCGTGTCCGTGCCCGTTGCCGTGCCCGTTGCCGTGGCCCTTGCCATGGCCATGACCATGACCGCGGTCGTCATGACGGTCGTGGCGGTCGTGGCGGTCGTGATGGCGCTCGACGACGCGGTAGTGGCGCTCGCGATAGCGCGGGGCGTAGGTGTTGGTGTACCAGTCGTCGCGCACGAACATCACCGGACGGCCGCAGGCGTCGTAGCGGCCGCAGTAATGTTTCCACTTCTTGCGGTGACCCGGCGGCACGCGCAGGTAGATCGGCTCGACGCGCACGTGGCGCACTTCGCGCACGACCACCGGACGCTCGTAGATCACCGGCGGACGGCCGAAATCGCCGATGTCGAGGCGTCCGTAGAAGCCGGGCTGGCCGACGCTGATGCTGACGTTGGTCTGGGCCAGCGCGGGCGCCGCGCAGGCGGCCAGGGCGACGGTGGCGAACAGCAGCTTGAAGGGAGATGTCATCGTGGGTCCTCTTGATATCTTGTCTGATATGAACTTTATCAGGCGAAAGGTTACTTTTCAGTATGCTGCAACACACATTTACAACTTGTCGCGCGCCAATGGCCTCTGTGGCATGAATCAGACGGGCTCCTCGCTACAATCGGCCCCTACGCACTGCAAGGAGCCTTTCATGTCCCGTCACCGCATTTCCCTGGCGCTCGCCGGCCTGCTGGCCACGGCTGCCGCCCAGGCCCAGGTCGGCGCCGGCGTCGACCTCGGCACGACCGGCGCCGGCGCCCACCTGGTATTCGGCCTCTCCCCCAGCCTGAACGCCCGCCTCGGCCTGAACTACTTCAAGCACGATTTCAGCAAGAGTACCGACGACGTCGATTACGAGCTCGACGGCAAGCTGCAGACCTTCGACGCCCTGCTCGACTGGTATCCGCGCGCCGGCGGCAACTTCCGCCTCTCGGGCGGCGTGTTCTACAACGACACCCGCTTCGACGCCGTGGGCAGGCCGGACCGCAGCGGCAGCTTCCGCGTGAACGGCACCACCTACGACGCCGCCCAGGTCGGCCAGCTGGTCGGCAAGGTGGACTTCCGCAAGGCCGCGCCCTACCTCGGCATCGGCTGGGGCAATCCCTTCGCCACGACGCGCGGCTGGCGCTTCGGCGCCGACCTCGGCGTGTTCTACCAGGACGAGGCGCGCGTCAGCCTGCGCAGCGTCAACTGCACCGTGCAGGCCGGGCTGTGCGGCCAGCTTGCCGGCGACCTGGCGGCCGAGGAAGCGCGCCTGGCCGAGGAAGCCTCGGACTACAAGTTCTATCCGGTGCTGCGCGCCAGCCTGTCCTACAGCTTCTAAGCCCATACTGCGCGCGGCCCGGACGCGGTTTTGGCTATGATCGGCGCCAAGGAGGTTCGCCATGAAACTGCACGCTCTGCGCCTGCCCGCCCTTGCCCTGGCCTGCGTCCTGGCCAGCGGCTGCAAGGACCGCCACGAGCCGGTCAAGCCGACCGTGCCCGCGCCATCGAGCATGTTCGTCGACCGCTGATGCCGGCCTGGTGTCGTTTGGTCGTGCCCGCCGGCGCGCGGCAGGGTAAACTAGCGGCTGTTCATTTTTGCCCAAGGTTTCCATGTCGTTTGCCTCGCTCGGCCTGATCGACCAGATCGTCCACACCCTAGAATCGCTCGATTACGAGACCCCGACCGCCGTCCAGAGCCAGGCGATTCCCGCCGTCCTGGCTGGACGCGACGTCATGGCCGCGGCCCAGACCGGCACCGGCAAGACCGCCGGCTTCGCCCTGCCCCTGCTGCAGCGCCTGTTCAAGAAGACCTCGAAGGTCAGCCCGAACGCGGCGCGCGCCCTGGTGCTGGTCCCGACCCGCGAGCTGGCCGAGCAGGTGCACGAGAGCTTCCGCGCCTACGGCGCCGGCCTGGAACTGCGCACCATGGTCGCCTACGGCGGGGTCAGCATCAATCCGCAGATGATGAACCTGCGCAAGGGCGTGGACGTGATCGTCGCCACGCCCGGCCGCCTGCTCGACCTGCACCGCCAGAACGCGGTGAAGTTCAACGAGGTGCAGACCCTGGTGCTGGACGAGGCCGACCGCATGCTGGACCTCGGTTTCTCGAAAGAGCTCGACCAGGTGTTCGCCGCCCTGCCGAAGAAGCGCCAGACCCTGCTGTTCTCGGCCACCTTCTCCGACCAGATCCGCGCCATGGCCAACCGCCTGCTGCGCGAACCGGTGCGCATCGAGGCGACGCCGCGCAACACCACGGCAAGCGCGATCAAGCAGTGGCTGGTGCCGGTCGACAAGAAGCGCAAGCCCGAGCTGTTCCTGCACCTGCTGAAGAAGCACGGCTGGCCCCAGGTGCTGGTGTTCGCCAAGACCCGCAAGGGCGTGGACGAGCTGGTCGGCCTGCTCGAGGCCAAGCGCATCGCCGCCGACGCGATCCACGGCGACAAGCCGCAGCCGGCGCGCCTGCGCGCGCTGGAACGCTTCAAGGCCGGCGAGGTGAAGGTGCTGGTGGCGACCGACGTCGCCGCGCGCGGCCTCGACATCGACGACCTGCCGGTGGTGGTCAACCTCGACCTGCCGATCGTGGCCGAGGACTACGTGCACCGCAGCGGCCGCACCGGCCGCGCCGGCGCCTCGGGCGAAGCCATTTCGCTGGTCTGCGCCGACGAGGTGGAGCAGCTGGCCGCGATCGAACTGCTGACGAAACAGACGCTCAAACGCATCGAGGAAGACGGCTTCGAACCGGACCACCGCGTGCCCGAGACGAATGCCAGCGGCCAGGTCATCAAGAAGCCGAAGAAACCGAAGAAGCCGAAGGGCGACGCGAAAGTGGTGCAGGAAGACGTGCGCTTCAGGCGCTGAGCGTCACCAGGCGCACGTGAAATATTATTTCATTTCTAGCTATCTTCTGAAATAATATTTCACTGCAATACCAGCCGCAGCTTGCGCACGCCTTCTTCCCCGGTCGTGACCTCGAAGCCGAGCTTCTTCACCAGCGCGATCATGCGGCTGTTCTGCGGCAGCACCTCGCCGACGATTTCGCGCGTGCCGCGGCTGCGGCAGTAGTCGATCAGCTTGCCCATCAGGATCCGCCCCAGGCCGTGGCCCTTCAGGTCCGAGCGCACCGTCACAGCGAATTCGGCCGAGGTGTTGTCGGGATCGGCCACCACCCGCCCGACGCCCAGCGTCTCGGGCTCGCCGTCCGCCCCGGTGCGGGTGGCGATGAAGGCCATCTCGCGGTCGTAGTCGATCTGGGTGAAGCGCGCCAGCTGCGAAGGCTGCAGCTCGCGGATGCGCACGAACATGCGGTAGCGGATGTCGTCGGGCGTGAGCGCGTCGAAGAACTTCAGGTGGGCGGTGCCGTCCTCCGGGCGCACCGGGCGCAGCAGCAGCGTGCCGCCGTTCCAGTCGATGGTCTCTTCCAGCTCGCGCGGATAGGGCCGGATCGCCAGCCGGTCGAGGGCCGAACCGGCGCGGTCGGGCAGCGCCAGGCGCACGCGGGCATCGAGCACCACGGCGCCGCCGGCGTCGGCCAGCAGCGGGTTGATGTCCAGCTCCACCACCTCGGGGATGTCGCACACCAGGCGCGAAACCTGCACCAGGGTCGCCAGGATCGCATCCATGTCGGCCGGCGCGCGGTTGCGGTAGCCGGCCAGCAGGCGCGCCACCCGGGTGCGTTCGACCAGGTCGCGCGCCAGCACCGCGTTCAGGGGCGGCAGCGCCACCGCATGATCGTCCGTGACCTCGACCGAGATGCCGCCCTGGCCGAACAGGATCACCGGCCCGAACACCCGGTCGGTCGCCGCGCCGAGGATCAGCTCGCGCCCTTCCGGCCGGCGCGCCATCGCCTGCACCGCGTAGCCCTCGAAACGGGCGTCGGGACGCAGCCGCGCCAGGTGGCGCCGCACGCGCTCGGCCGCCGAGCGCACCGCCTCTTCGGAATCGAGGTCGAGCGCGACGCCGCCGACGTCCGACTTGTGCATCACGTCCGGCGACAGGATCTTGACCGCCACCGGAAAACCGATGCTCCTGGCCGCCGCCACCGCTTCCTCGACGTTGCTTGCCCTGCGCGTCTCGACCAGCGCCATGCCGTAGGCGCGCAGGATGGCCTTGGTCTCGGGGTCGGTCAGCAGCGTGCGGCCGGCCTGCAGGGCTTCGCGCACCAGCGCGCGCGCCGTCGCCCGGCCCGTCGCCAGCGTGCCCGTGATCGAGGGCGGCACCTGCATCAGGAGGTTCTGGTTGCGCCGGTAGTGCACGATCTGCAGGAAGCTGGCGACCGCGTCCTCGGGCGTGTCGAAGGTCGGCATGCCGGCGTCCGAGGCGAACTCGCGCGCCTGCGCCACCGAGTCCCCGCCCAGCCAGCACGACAGCACGTTGCGTGCGCTGCCGCGCGCCAGCGGCGCGATCGCCCGGGCGATCTCGGTGCTGTCGACGGTGGCGGTGGGCGAATGGATGACCAGCACGGCGTCGGCGCCCTTGTCCTGCAACAGGATCTCGAGCGCCTGGCGGTAGCGCTCCGGCTCGGCGTCGCCGAGCAGGTTGACCGGGTTGGCGCGCGAGCCGCCCGGCGGCACCAGGGCCCCGAGGCGCTCGACCGTCTCCGGCGCCAGCGGGGCCAGCCTGCCGGCGCTGCCGTCCAGGGCGTCGGCCGCCAGCATGCCGGGACCGGCGCCGTTCGCCAGGATCGCCAGGCACTGCCCATGCATCGGCTTGGCGCGCGCCAGCGTCTCGGCCGCCGCGAACAGTTCCTCGGTGGTCGACACGCGCAGCATGCCGGCGCGCCGGATCGCCGCGTCGAAGACGTCGTCGGCGCCGACCAGGGTCCCGCTTTCGGTGGCCGCATGCGCTCCCGCGCCGGCGCCGTCCAGGTGGCGGCCGGCCTTCAGGATCAGGGTCGGCTTGCTGCGCGCCGCCGCGCGCGCCGCCGACATGAACTTGCGCGCATAGCGCAGCTCGTCCACGTAGAGCAGGATCGCGGCGGTGGCGCCGTCGCTGGCCAGGTAGTCGAGCACGTCGCCGAGGTCGACGTCGGCCGAGTCGCCCGTCGCCACGACATGGGAAAAGCCGATGCCGCGCGAGCGCGCACGGTCGAGCACGCCCATCATCAACCCGCCCGACTGCGACACGAAGGCGATCCGCCCGGGCAGCGCCCCGCTGCTGGCCACGCTCGCGTTCAGGCCGAGCGCGGGCGAGAGCATGCCGGCGCTGTTCGGCCCGAGGATGCGCAGCAGGTAGGGATGGGCGGCGTCGAGCATGACCTGCTTCAGCGAGCGGCCGCGCTCGTCGCGCGCCTCGTGCAGGCCGGCGCTGAGCACGATCGCGGCGCGCGTGCCCTTTTCGCCGAGCTGGCGGATGATGCCGGGGACGGTGGCGGCCGGGGTGCAGACGATGGCCAGGTCGGGCGTGGCCGGCAGCGCCGCCACGCTGGGATAGACCGGCTGGCCGGCCAGCTCGGTGCGGTTCGGGTTGACCGGGTACACGGTGCCTTTGAAACCGCTTGAAGCCAGGTTGGCCAGCAGCGTGGCCCCGAGGCTGCCCGGCCGGTCGGACGCCCCGACCAGGGCGAGCGAGCGCGGCGCGAACAGCGATCGCAGGTTGCGGGTGCTCATGGCCGCTCCGCCGGCACGGCAGGCTGCGGCCGAAGTTGCGGCCGCGTTTCAGCCGTGCCCGGCAAAATCGGCGAACTGGCTAGACTTGGCTTCACGACCCACCACTCCTTTCCCCATGAACGAGAACAAGAACAATCCCAAGGACCAGCCCAAGGACCAGCCCAACAGCACGCCGCAGGACGACCCGGGCGCGGGCGACAGCCGCAAGGTCATCTACGCCGCCATCGTCGCCAACCTCGGCATCGCGGCCGCCAAGTTCGCCGTCGCCGCCGTCACCGGCAGCGCTGCCATGCTGGCCGAGGGCATCCACTCCGCGGTCGACACCGGCAACGAACTGTTGCTGCTCGTCGGCGAGAAAATCTCCGGCCGCAAGCCCGACGCGCGCCACCCCTTCGGCTACGGCAAGGCCGTGTATTTCTGGGCCCTGATCGTCGCCTTGTCGGTGTTCTCGCTCGGCGGCGGCCTGTCGATCTACCACGGCATCCACAGCCTGCAAGAACCGGCGCCGCTGACCGACCCGTTCTGGAACTACGTGGTGCTGGGCGTCGCCTTCCTGTTCGAAGGATACAGCTGGAACGTCTCGCGGCGCGCACTGAACAGCAAACGTCGGCCCGGCGCCACGCTTTGGCAGACCGTGAAGGCCAGCAAGGACGCATCGGTGTTCACCGTGTTCATCGAAGACAGCGCCGCCCTGCTCGGCATCGTGATCGCCGCCGCCGGCATCTGGCTCGGCCACCTGCTCGACAACCCCTACATCGACCCGGCCGCCTCGATCCTGATCGGCCTGCTGCTGGTGGGCGCCGCCGTCACGCTGGCGCGCGAGACCGGCGCCCTGCTGGTCGGGGAAAGCGTCGGCGTCGAGCAGACTGGCCGGCTGAAGGACATCTTCCGCCAGGACCCCGCGCTGGAAGACGTGGGCCGCCTGATGACGATGCAGCTCGGCCCGGACGAGATCCTGCTGACGGCGGCGGTGCGCTTCCGGCGCGGCATGCGCATCGACGAGGTGGACCTGGCGATCGCGCGGCTGGAAAGCGCGGTGCGCGAATTCGATCCGACGATCCGGCGCGTCTACTTCGAGGCCGCGGCCCTGCGCTCGGCGATGCGGTAGCGGCGCTCGGGCAAGGCGCGCAGCAGCGCGGACTGGGCCAGCAGCGCGGCCATCAGTTCCTCGACCAGCGGCGCGACCACGCCCTGCGGCAGTCCGGCCGACAGCGGCAGCTGGGCCGCGTGCGCGCGCAAGGTCCGTGCCCGCGCCAGCACGGCCACCGGCACCGCCGCCAGGGCGCCGCCGCCGGGTACGTTACCGCTGAAGAAACGGACGCGGTAGCGGCGGTCGACCAGCAGGGTGCCGTTCAGGAAGCGGTCGACGCCGACGTCGAACAGCACGTGCTGGACGACCTCGGCCGCGCGGTCGGCGAGCTCGCGCCGGTTCTTGCGGCGGCGCGGAATGAAGAGCTGGGCGATCCAGGCCATCGGCGTGGTCCTTGGCTTGACTAAAGTACAAAATTTTACCAGCCCGTATTTATGCTGGCAATCAACATGCATGCCACCCTCATCGGCGCGCGCGGCCCGCAGAGGTAGGTCGGGATGGACAGCCGGGCCGGCGATGGACCCGGCCTCTGCCGGTCAGCGCGCTGGACAGCGATCGGCGATGCGGGTCATGGTGCCGCGGGTGCGCGACCGGACCGGCACCTGCCCGTTCATGCGCGCGATCGCCTGCCGGGCCATTGCCTGCTCCTGCGGCGTCCTTGCCTTCGCGAGCGCTTCCTGGAGCATGGCGTCGGCACGGGCCTGGCCGCCCGTCATTGCCGCTTCCATCTGCGGCAGCTTCGCCAGCGTCTCGGCGGCCTCGGCGCGGTCGCGCGCGGTTTCGCCGTGACGCGCGGCCATCTCGAGCAGGGTGCGCGTGCCGCCGAGGTCGGGTCGGGTGCCGCTCGACATGTCCAGTTCCTCGATCGTCTCCCAGGTCCTGTCGTCGAGGCGGCGGATCGTCAACGTCATCTTCCCGGCCGGGCAGGCCGCCACCTGCACGAAACCGGTGGCGCCGTGGGTGCGCGACAGGGTCTTGCAGACGCCTTTGGCGCCCGGCGGCGGCACGGCCGGCGCTCCGCTCCTGATGCACTGGGTGACCGGGCCGCTGCCCTTGCTCACCCTGCCGCCGTCGCTTTGTCCGGCGATGGTCGCGCGGCTGGCCTGGTCGCCGCTGCGGCCGTCGGTGCGGTACTCGAGCGTCGCCTCGTGCGGACCGACCTGTTCCCGCACCCGGGTATCGGTGTCGACCCGGTACAGGCCGGGCGGCGGCAGGTGCCCGGGCGCCGCGCCGGCGGCGGCCACATGGACGAACAAGGCAGCCGCGATCGGCAGGCAGGCCGGGGGGCGGGATCGGAATCGGGATCGGAATCGGAATCGGAATCGGAATCGGAATCGAAGCACTTTCAGGCCTTTCCTCTGCGCTTGTCAATGACAGAGATATATGAATAAAAGCATGCCTTGTCAATCGTGCTTGCGTCATCCGATCCGCATGAAGCCTTGCGTGTCTTTCCTTGCCGCCCCCCCTTTGTGTTACGCCACGGCGCGCGCCGTGACCGGATAGCCGGCCTCGTCGATCGCGGCCGCGATCCGCTCGAGGTCGGCGCCGCTGTCGATGCGCACCTTCTTGGTCGGCAGGTCGATCTCGACCTTCGCCGCGGCGTCGACGCCCTGCACCGACTTGGTTACGCGGCCGACGCAGTGGCCGCAGCTCATGCCTTCGACGGTCAATTCATACATGGTGTTTTCTCCTTTGGATGGGGGCACGGTCGCCCCGTGGGTTGAAGTATCGGTTGCCGATTCGGTTGCAGATTCGGTTGCAGTATCGGTCGAAGCTTGCGCCGCTGCGCCAGCCTCCGGCCGCCAGCGCCGCAGCAGCAGCGCATTGCTCACCACGCTGACCGAGCTGAGCGCCATCGCGGCGCCAGCCAGCATCGGATTGAGCAGGCCGAAGGCGGCCAGCGGAATGCCGACCACGTTATAGATAAAGGCCCAGCCGAGGTTCTGGCGGATCTTGCGGTAGGTGCGGTGCGAGACGTCGATCGCGTCCGCCACCAGGCCCGGCTCGCCGCGCATCAGCGTGATGCCGGCCGTGTGCATGGCGACGTCGGTGCCGCCCGCCATCGCGATGCCGACGCTGGCGGCGGCCAGGGCCGGGGCGTCGTTGATGCCGTCGCCGACCATCGCCACGACACGCCCGGCCTGGGCCTCGCGCCGCACGTGCTCGGCCTTCTCGCCCGGCAGCACCTGGGCGGCGTAGCGTTCGATGCCGAGCGCCGCCGCGACCGCTTGCGCCGCCCCGGCATTATCGCCGGTCAGCATGGCAGGCGTCACGCCCATCGCCCGCAGGCGCGCCACCGCGGCGGCCGCGCCGGGACGCACGCGGTCGCCAAAGGCGAGCAGGCCCAGCACCTCGACCCGGCCCGCGGCGCCGCGCGCCAGCCACGAGACAGTCCGGCCGTCGCGCTCGTGGCGCGCGGCGGCGTCGCGCAGTGCGCCCAGGCCGGCGCCGAGTTCTTCCATCAGGCGCGCATTGCCGAGGTACACCGTGGCGCCGTCGACCTCGGCCTGGACGCCACGGCCCGGCAGCGCGCGGGCATCGGCGGCGGCGCGCAGCGCGACCTGGCGCTCGCGCGCATGGTCGCGCACGGCGCGCGCCAGCGGGTGTTCGCTGGCCTGCTGCACGGCCGCCGCCAGCGCCAGCACCAGGATGGGGTCCGCGCCCTCGACCGCGGCGACGGTGGGCCGCCCCTCGGTCAGCGTGCCGGTCTTGTCGAACATCACGGTATCGAGCGCGTGCGCGGTCTCGAGCGCTTCGGCGTCGCGGATCAGGATGCCCTGGCGCGCCGCCACGCCGGTGCCGACCATGATCGCGGTCGGCGTCGCCAGCCCCAGGGCGCAGGGGCAGGCGATGACCTGCACCGCCACCGCGTTCAGGAGCGCGGCCTGCCAGTCGCCGGTGGCCAGCACCCAGCCGACGAAGGTGAGCAAGGAAATCAGCAGCACCACCGGCACGAACACGGCGCTGACGCGGTCGACCAGGCGCTGGATCGGCGCCTTGACCGCCTGCGCGTCCTCGACCTGGCGGATGATCTGCGACAGCAGCGTGGCCGCGCCGACCGCGGTCACGCGCACCAGCAGCAGGCCGTCGGCGTTCACGGCGCCGCCGGTGACGCGGTCGCCCGGCTCCTTGGCCACCGGCAGGCTCTCGCCGGTCAGCAGCGATTCGTCCTGGTGGCTGCGGCCCTCTTCCACCCTGCCGTCGGCGGCAACGCGTGCGCCGGGACGCACCACCAGCAGGTCGCCGACCCGCACCTCGTCCACCGGCACCGCCACGTCGCCGCCCGCGCGCCGCACCAGCGCCTCGGTCGGACGCAGCGATTCGAGCGCGCCGATCGCCTCCACGGTCTGGCGCTTGGCGCGCGCTTCCAGCCATTTGCCGAGCAAAACCAGGGTGATGACCACCGCCGACGATTCGAAATAGAGGTGAGCACTGCGGTGCTCGCCGCCATGTTCGCCGCCGGACAGCAGCAGCCAGACCGACAGGCCGTAGGCGGCGCTGGTACCGATCGCGACCAGCAAATCCATGTTGCCGGCGCCGGCGCGCAGCGCCTTCCAGCCGGCGCGGTAGAAGCGCGCGCCGAGCCAGAACTGCACCGGCGTGGCCAGCAGCCACTGCAGCCAGCCGGGCAGCGCCCAGTCGGCACCGATCGCGCCGCCCAGCATCGGCAGCATCAGGGGAATGCTCAAGAGCGCGGCCGCCGCCACCGGCCACCATCCGGGCAGGCCCGCCTTCGGCGCCGCGGCGCGCGGCTTGCCGGCCTGCGTCAGGACGGCGTCGTAACCGGCGCGGCGCACGGCCGCGACCAGTTCGTCGGGGGCCGCGCTGCCGCGCACGCTGGCCCGCTCGGTGGCCAGGTTGACGCTGGCATCCTGCACGCCGGGCACGGCGCGCAGCGCCTTCTCGACCCGGGCGACGCACGAGGCGCATGTCATGCCGGAAATATCGACGCTGGTGTCGCCGCTGCCGGCGTGTTGTTCGAGCCTGTCATCCATGCTTGTTCTCCTTCCGATACCCACAGCATATGCCTTCCCATCGTGGGAAGGTCAAGTGTGCGCGTTCCGGGGCCAGGACCAAAGCGCGGCGCCGCCGTCGAACCGGAACTCGTCGGTGTTACATCGGAGGATGGATGACGATCGCGCCACGCGGCCTGCTTCCGTTGCTGCTGCGCCTGCTCGTCGCGGCCTGCGGCAACGCCGACGACGAACCGCGCAGCGAGGCCGAAGCCGATGGCCGCGACCTGTTCGCGCGCCTGGCTCGAGCGCAGCGGCGCCTGGCGGCAGAGAGAGGCAGCTGGCGGTCCCGGTTTTCGGCCTGTATGCGGACAAGCGGACTACGCGAACCGGCTTATCCCGGTCTCCGCCGCCGCGCGGGCAGCGGCGGCAGCGGGGCGATGGGGCTGATCAGGTAGCGCATGTCGGCGCGGTCGGCGACGGCCGCGGCGGTCACCAGGAAGCTGTCGCGGCCAAGCCGCGAGCCCGGCGCGAGGCCGCCCATGAGCCGGGTCGGCCCGATCTCGCTCGCCCGTAGCAGCAATTGCACTTCGAAATCGACGCCCGGCACGCCGAACCGGACCAGGATGCGGCGCAGGGCCGCCGCCATGTCGCCGCTGGGCAGGAAGCGTTCGAACGCCGCCCGGTCCAGCGGACCGATGCGCAGCCGGACACGCAGGTCCGGCCGCCAGCTGCGTGCCCCGAGCAGGGTATTTTCGCCGAGGCGGGCGCCGGCGCCGAGCGCCGACTGTTCGTGCGGCGCCATCCTGCTCCAGTGGCCGACCGCCTCTTCCAGCGTCACCGGCAGGCCGAAATAGCCCGCCAGCAGCCGCTGCAGCGAGGCCGCCGAGCGCGGCCGTTGCTGCAGCATGCCGGCAAAATAGGCGACCAGTGCTTGCGACACGCCGGGGCCGCGCTCATGTTCCTGCCCGCCCGCGCTGCCGGCCAGGGCCAGGAGGCGCGCGCGGAAATCCATGCCACAGCCTGCGACCGCGTACTCGACCCGGTACTTGCGCCAGGCCGCGTAGTACAGCGCCAGCATGCGGCTTGAAAACATGTCGAGGAAGGCGCGCGGCGCTTCGTCCTGGCAGTCATACTGCCACTGCGCGATCCGTTCGGTGTAGTGGGCTGGCAGCGTACCGTGGTTTCCGAGCAGCCCCATGAAGGTCGTGGTCATGCGGAACCGTGGGCCGGCCGGATCGTCCCGCTCTTCCTGGCCTCCCTCCTCGTCCTTCAAATCTCCCGGCGCGCCGGCCGCCATGCCGGGAACGGCGGGCACAGCGTGCAGCGCCTCGATCTCGCCAGGGGGAAAACCCAGGTGCAGGCTGTTCTCGAAGCGCAGGCAGTCGCGCAATGCGCGCTCCGGCGCCACGCCCTGCTCTTCCAGCCAGCGCAGCAGGATGGTGACGGCCTGGGCGAATTCGAAGCTGTGCGGCGCCGCGAGCAGGCGCTCGATCACGCTGGTGCGCTGGCGGCGCTGCGAGGGGCGCATGTGTAAATCTCCAGGCCGGTGCGGCTCGATACGATCTCGAGCCGGGTAAAGCAGTTGAGCTGGCTGTTCAGGGCGAAGTAGCGGTCCATGACCTGGGCAAACACGTACAGGCTGGCGCCGGCGAACGCCTCTTCGTCGACCGTCATGCGAATCCCGACGCCCGGCATCAGGGTCGACACCGGACGCGTCCTGATCCAGGCGCGCATGCCGCCGTGTTCGAGGCCGACGATGCCGGCGATCTGGCGCCGTGCGCCGCTCGAGCGCGGCAGGTCGTACAGGGTCAGCATTTTCTGCAGGTCGGCCAGGCCGGCATCGGTCAATCCCGCATGGTTGAGCGCGAGATGGGAGATCAGGCGCCAGTGCGCGCCCCTGGCGTCGAAGCGGTAGCTGGGCGTGGGTTTGCGCAGCAGGCGCCAGGACGCGCTGCTGGCGCCCATGTCGGCGACCAGGTCGCCTTCCGGGTTGCCGGTCCTGAGCCGCGCCGGCAGGTCGCGGTTGGTGCAGGTCAGCTCGGTCGATACCGTGGCGCCCGCGACCTCGCTGGGCCGGAAATCAGCGTCGACCAGGGCCAGGCGGACCTCGTGGCCGGGACTGGCCGCGGCCAGCATTTCGTCGCGCCGGGCGACCCAGAAATTCCGGGCCGGCGCGGCGCCCGCCTCTTCATGCCGCACCGCGTACAGCGGGGCGAACTCGGTCACACCGGTCGCGCCGCGCGCGTCGCGCAGCACCCGCACCCGGTCGATGCTGTGGATCTCGTAGGACGCCGCGTGCGCCGCATCGGCTGCCAGCGGATAGTCGGCGCGGGTGTGCGACAGCTGGATCGGGTCGCCACCCTTGCGAAACAGGTTGACCACCGGCGTGCAGCCGAGCAGCAGGTTGCTGGCCGACAGCGGCGCCAGCAGGCGCGCCTCGAGCGAATCGGCGCCCGGCGCGCGCAGCGGCAGGTGCAGGGTGAAGCGCGCGCAGCCGGAGGGCAGCAGGCGCACCACCGGCGCCAGGTCGAGCTCGAGGAAGCCGAACTTCTCGGGATAGCTGAAGTACTCGGTCAACAGCCGGAAAGCCGGATGCGAACGCGGCGCATCGGGCAGGACGGCGTCGTCGTCGCCGAAGCCGGCCAGGCGCAGCGGCGAGGCCTCGAGCGCCTGCCAGGGCGCCGCTCCTGGCTGCGCTCCCGACTGCGCGCCTGTCGACGCCCCTGCCTGCACCCAGGCGCCCGCCCCGTGCAGGAACAGCGCGTCGAGCAGCGCCGCGCGCAGCGACGCCTCGCCATCGACGAAGATCCTGATCCTGCCCATGCCGCGCGCCCACAGCGCGGCGAAGGAGCCGCGGGTTTCGAACTCGATGGCGACGCCGGCGACCACGCCGCGCGCCGCGCGCGGCCCGCGTCCCGCGGCGAGCGGCGCCGAAAACGCCGCGCGCACGATCCGCAGCGGCGCCGCGACCACCGGATACACGGTGCGAAAGTGGCAGATGGTGCCCTGCACGGCGGCGCTGCGCAGGGCCGTCCCGCGCGGCAGCAGCGCGAATTCGCCGGCGCCGGCGCCAGGGCGGCCATCGAAGCCGTCCTGCGCCAGCTGGGCGATCGCATACGAGGGCAAGGGCCGCAGGTAGTGCGGATACAGGCTTTCCAGCAGGGCCTCGGTGAATTTCGGATAGTCGTCGTCGAGACGCTTGTGGATGCGTGCGCTCATCAGCGCCACCGACTGGATCAGGCGCGCCACGCCCGGATCGTCGATGCTGTCGCCGGCAATATGGAGCGCACCCGCCGGCTTCGGAAAACGGCTGCGGAACTCGCGCGCGAACTGACCGAACAACCCCAGCTCTTCCTCGAAATACCGCAGAAGCTCATCCATACGTTCTCCGCATATTTGCTGAAAACCAAGGGGTATGCTCCCATCGCGAAGTGTGGGGGACATTGATGGATGGCAAATGGCGGGCGTTGGTGTGGTTAGGAGGGCGAATGGGGCTTGCGGTGGTGGAGGTTTATGTGATTTGGTTGAAGTGAATCGCCACGCGGTGCCGTTCGGAAAGCACCACTTCATTGAATCAACACCGAAGCAACTGTCCTGCTAAATGTTCGATGCCCAGCAGCTCGCACTTCCAGGCCGAAAGCGACAGGTGGACGTTCTGCGCGGCCGCGCCCTAGATGCGGCCCGGCTAACGCTTTTCCATCAAGAAGACAAGTCCGATAGCATGCAGTGAAGAATAGTTGCGTCGAGAACATTCTTAGCGCGCCAACGAGGACGCACTCATCCCAAAGGAATTTTGTGCTGTCCAGTTCGCATCGGATATTCCACTTAGAAAACCATGGCGAAAGAAGATTCTGATGCTGATAGATTGACCGTATCAAACGAGGAAATACACAGGGCGCACGGCAACAGGATCAGCTTCTTGCTCGACAAGCCTGACCAGATGCGCATGCCTTTAGAACGAACCGGATGGTCAGGTAACGGCGATCAGCTCGACCTTTAACCCGGGTATCCCGTCCGGTGCATAGACCGCCAGTCCTCCCGCACTCAGCGCCTTTTCATATAGCGCGCTTTTCGCCGACAAGGAGAAATAATAGGTGTTGGGCCGAACCGGGATCGCCGGCGGAACCTGTGGCAGATGCGCCAACGGCACGCCCGGCAGGGCCGAACCGACGATGCTTTCGAGATCGTCGGGCGCGGCGACCTTGAGACGGATCGGGACCATCGCTACCAGCTCCAGCGCCGGGATATCGGCGGTAACGGCCAGGTAGAGCTGCGTCTGTTGCGTAATCTTTGCAGGGTCGAGCACCGCTTGCGAGTACGCGCGCCGGCTCCTGTCGGCGACCAATGGGATGAGGAAGTATTTGGCTCCGATCACCGTGTCGACCAGGTCGCGCAGCAATGCGTCCAGTTCGGCAAACACCTCGTCCAGGGCCTCGTGGCGGTAGGCCGGCAGGTCGGCCGTCTTGTAGCGATCGGAGAAGGTCATCAGCCCGCCGACCGCGGCAAGCATCTGCCGATACATGGCTTCCGGATGCAGCCCTGGAGACCTGGCGCAGTGCATGAGCTGCGCGTTCGCCGTGCTCACGATATTGAGCATCCACCACGACGAGATATCGCCGGTCCCGACTTCATAGACGTCGTTGCTCGCCTTGCGGTGCATGCGCTGGAGCGCTTCGATCTTCGCGGTCATGACACTGACCAGGCCTTCCAGCATGCGCCCAAGCATTGGCGTGGCGCCGACGGTGACGCTCGGTGGGATGAAGGATGGGACGATCTCGAATCCGCCATGCTCCGCGCGGCAGACCTGGACCACGGGCACGCTCGTGTGCGGCGCGCGCGTCTCGAAGTCGGCCAGCAGCCTGGCCTGCTTCTTGAGGAAAGGCACCTCGATCGCCAGTGCCTCGCTGAACAGGTCGGGCGTGCCGAGGTCGCAGCGTACGTAGCGCCCGTTCTCGTCGGCGTTGCCACCATGCGGCTTGACCAGGGCAAGCGCCGCGTGGAAGGTGAAGGTGTGGACCTCCGCAGGCAGGCGCGAGAGATCGACCGGTTCGGGCAACAGGTCGGTGCCTGGCGCCTCGTAGATCTCCCCGTCCGGGAAGATGATCGACAGCGAATCGGCGCCGAGCCGATTGTGACCAAGACCATCCAGGTTCCACTGAACCGAGCGCACGCCCCAGAAGTAAGGGTTGAGGGCGGACGCGATGCGCTGCAGCCGTGCCTCGTGGTAGAGATCCTGGCACTGGAAGTGCTGCGGCCCCAAGGTCAGGCCCTCCGACCACATGATCTTCGATATCGCGCTCATCCTTTCCTCCGCCGTAACGTTGTCCCTGCACAGATTTTTGGAAGCATGACTTTGTGCTTCGGTACGGTCGTTGATCTTGCTCATCCGTCCGCGCTGTTGAGACTCCACGAAGTCTCCGTTGCGCAAACACAATATTTCGCTGACTCAAGAAACGATAATGGCTGCCGTGGTCGCTTCCGGCCACGTCGAGGAGAACGCGATGCAAGGTTTTACGCCCGGCTTGTTCGACCGTCTGGACGAGGAGAGCGTGCATGCACCAGGCAACAAGCGCGACGTTCGCGCCCGCGCACTCGATGAAGCCATGCGCAGCGTGACCCGCGATCTGCAGGCACTCCTCAACACTCGCTCTGCCCTGTCGCCAGCGATCCTGGAATCCTATCCGGCGGTCTCGGGCTCCATCGTGAACTACGGGCTCATCGACTTCGCCGGCATGTGCATGAACAGCGATACCGACCAGCAGGAGATCTGCAAGGCCGTCCGGCTGGCGATCGAGCGCCATGAGCCGCGGCTGCACAAGGTCGCGGTGACGCTGCGTCCACGCAAAGGGGCCATCAACCGGATCGACTTCGTGATCACGGCGCGGCTCAAGAGTGCTCCGCTGACCGGGCCGATGTCTTTCAATGCCGTGTTCCGTCCCTCCCGTCAGCAGTATTCGATCGAAGGCACGAACTAGAAAGCGGAAAACGCCGAACCCATGGATGAACTGTTCACGAAATACGAGCGCGAGCTCGTGATCCTCAGGTCGCTGTGCCGGGAATATGCGCAGCGCTACCCCAAGGTTGCGGCAAAACTGCAGATGGGCGGCGATACCTGCGACGACCCGCATGTGGAACGCCTGATCCAGGGCGTGGCCTTGCTCAACGCCCGGGTCGCAAAGCGCCTGGACGATTCCTACCCACAGTTCACCGAAGCGCTGCTCAACCTGCTTTTCCCCCACTACCTGCGACCGTTTCCGTCGTGCGCGATCGTCCGTGTGCTCGGCGAGTGGGGCTCGGAGGAAGCCGAATCCGTCCCCGCAGTGCCGCGCGGAACCTTGCTCGAGTCCGCGCAAGTGGCCGGCGTCCCCTGCACGTTCCAGACCGTCTACGACCTCAAGCCTTCCAAGGTAGTCCTGGCCGACGCCAGTTTCGATTCGCTCATCTGCGCCCCGGGCGCAACGCGTCTGCCGGAGGACGTGACCTCTTCGCTGAGCTTGCGACTCGAATCGGCACAACCAAACGAGCCGCTCGGCGACGCCACGAGCGTGCGCCTGTACCTGGACGGCGACGCATCGTTCTGCGCCGCGCTACGCGACGTCATGTTCATGCACACCCGGGCCGCGTACCTGCAAATCGACGAGAACGGGCCTTGGGAAAAATTGCCGGTGGTCCCGGTGAAGCCGGTCGGCTTTGCGGACGAAGAGGCGCTCATCCCGTTCGACGCCCGATCCCATGTCGCCTACCGCATCCTTGCCGAGTATTTCGCCTTCCCGGAAAAATTCAACTTCTTCGTCATTGACCTGCCAGCGCTGCGTGCGCGCCTGCCTGCAGGCTGCACGCGCTGCACGCTCCACCTGGCAATCGCCGCAATCCGACCCGACGGAGACAAGGCGCGGATGCTGTCCGGCCTGTCGAAGCAGCAGCTCCTGCAAGGCTGCACGCCGGTCGTCAATCTGTTCAGGCAACCGGGCGTGCCGGTCACCTACGACCAGCTCTCCGCCGACTACACCCTGCTTGCGCACGGCAGTTTCCCGCAAGCGTACGAGGTCTATTCGGTCGACAAGGTGCACATGGTGCGCCAGCGCGGCAGCGACGCCGCCGTTACCGAGTTCCGGCCCTTCTATTCCCTGCGCCACGCACAGGACTTGGGGCCGGAAGGCGGGCGTTACTGGCTGATGCGCCACGACGAGACGCTCGCCGTCTGCAGCCCCGGGCACGAGAAATCGATCACGCTCGTCAACGCCGATTGCGACCCGTTCGCGATCGAGAGGAACTTCCTGTCGATCGAGCTGACCTGCACGAACCGCGACCTGCCCTGCTCGCTCAAGATCGGTGCGCCCGACGGCGACTTGTTCTTTCCCGGCGCAGCGGGCAAGCACCTGATTCGCCTGTTGCGCAGGCCGACCCGCCCGGCCCGGCTCACGAACGGCCCCGGCATGCATTGGCGCCTGATTTCGCACCTGGCGCTCAACCATCACTCGCTGGCGCTGGAGGGAGCGGAAGGGCTGCGCGAGATGCTGACACTGTACGACCTCGCGCCCTCCCCTGTCTCGCGTCGCCAGATCGGCGGCATCACTGCCCTCGAGCAGTGCGAGACCACGGCATGGATCAAGCACAAGCGCGGCTCGTCCCTGGTGCACGGCACCGAGATCCGCCTCACGCTCGACGAGGAGGCCTACGCCGGCGCCGGCCTGCACCTATTCGCACAGGTCCTCGACCAGTTCTTCGCGCTGTACGTCCACATGAACAGCTTTGTCGAACTCGTCATCCTGTCCCATCAAAGTGGAAAGGAACTGTTCCGATGCAGGCCACGAAGCGGAAGCATGAATCTGGTGTGATCGAGCAACTGCTGGACGAACCGCAGCGGTTCGCGTTCACGCAGTTGATCAACCTCCTGTTGCGCGCGCTGCGGCGCCAGGGAGTCGGTTACGAGCGCGCATTCCGGGAACTCCTCATGTTCCGCAACAGCCTGTCCCTGTCGTTCCCGGCCAGCGAGGTCCAGGCGCTTGAGGTCGAACCGAAAGCGCAGGATCTCCCAAGTGCGCTGCGCGCTGGCCAGCTCAAGCGCATCCATATCACCCCGGCCTTCATCGGCCTGCTGGGAGCCAGCGGCACGCTGCCCTTGCACGACACCGAGCGCGTCGCCGGGCGCAAGGCGCTCGACGCGGACACCAGCCAACGCGACCTGCTCGACGTCCTATCGAACCGATTGATCGGGCTGTTCTACGAGGCATGGGGCAAGTACCGGGTCGAGCACAGCCTGGAGATCAGCGGCCAGGACCTCCTGCTGCCGATGCTGACCGCCCTGGCCGGCGTGAAATCACGCGCCTCTCGCGGGCAGCCATCCGGCCAGGTGAAACAGGAAACTGCCGCCTACTTTTCCGGGCTGCTCCGCACGCGGCCCGTATCGGCAAGCACCGTCGAACGCGTCTTGACGGCCTACTTCGGGGTGCCGGTCAGGCTGGAACAGTTCGTCGGCTGCTGGGATCCAATTCCCGAGAACCGGCGCAGCACGCTCGGCATCACCATGCCGGTGCTGGGTGCCGGCGCGGCGCTCGGCGTGCGCCTGTGGCGCCACGACCTGTGCGCGCGGCTGCACATCGGCCCCTTGGACGAAGCGCAGGCCCAGGCCTTCCTCCCCGGCGGGGATGCGCTCGCGGCGCTGGAAGAAATGGCCGACCTGTTCGCCGTGCCGACGCTGCGCTACGAAGTGCGCCTCCTGCTGGCGCCTCCCTGTATCAAGCGATGCACCTTAAGCACGCGCACGCCGCCGCCAAAGCTCGGCTGGGGCACCTTCCTGACCGGAACACCCGGCGTCGCCAATCACCCTGAAATACGCTCGGCGCTTCGCCTGTCTACTCGCATGACCGCGAAGCCCGCTGGCGCAGCTATGCCGCGGTAGCCGCAGGCTCGCCTACCTGGTAAGACCTGGGCGCGGGCATCTCGCCCTGCAGCTGGTCCGCATGCACCAGCAGTGGCGCAACAAAGATGAGTTTGCGCTGCTGCTTGCCCGCCCCGCAAGGCTGCATCCGAAAATGGCCGCGGCGCCAGTGTGGCGCAATGACGCCGCCCGCCGCGCCGGCCTCGGCGTTCGGCGGCAGGGACTCGGGGCCGACGATAATGCCGTTGTACAGGGAAGCGGATCTCTGCAGGAGTTTGGCGCGCTTGCGCTCCCCCAGGCCGGCAGCACGGCGAACGGCCTCGTCATATTCGCGGTGCTCCGTCATGCGCGCCTGTTTCAGGGCCATGTACAGGAACACCCGCACCACGTAGCTAACCGCAGCGTGCATCGGCCCATGGAATTCGCCCCCGGGCTGCGCCGTGAAAGGGCCCAGGACTTCATCCAGCCAGTCGCCGACCGTGGTGCTTCCGCGGTCCGTTTCGCCGAGGAGCGAGACATGGCCACCGTAACTGTCCTGCCGCTTGCTGACGAAGACGAGTTCCAGCGTCCAGCCTTTCTCCGTTGGAAGGTGGGCCCCATCGTTCGGGGTCAGGAAGCAGAAAACCCCGTCGAAGTAGCGGTCGGGAGCCGTCGAAGCCGGCACCTTCAGGTAGCGCATGGCCACATCTCCGAAGTGCAGGTACTGCGCGCGATAAGGCGGCGCCACCATGCTCATCGGCAGGCTCAGGTCGACGTCCGAATTCGTCAGCAGCGTTTCCAGCGCTGGCGTGGCCTCGATCACTGTTCCCTGGCTCAGGTGGTACTTGAGGTTCGTACTGACCTCGATTGCGAGCCGTTGGCGATCCTCGGCGATCAGCTGCCCGGCTGCCGGAGACAGGGGATGCATGCTTCCCAGTTGGCGCAGGAGTTCCTGCCTGATCTGCCAGCAAAGCGTGCCGGGCTCCTGCCAGCGGCGCCAGACCTCGGTGTCCCCGAGCGCACGCTCCCAGGCATCGAGCGCACCCTGGTTGCGGAACTGCACCGGGTAAGGCCGGCCGAACAGCTTCGTCACAAAGCTGCAGTCCAGTGCCGGACCAACGTTGACCAATCCGTCTATCGGCGGCGGCCGCCGGCCTATCGTGCTTGCGCCGGCGGCGCTTCCGGCATGCGTTCGTCCATATTGTCTTGGATTGTTCGGCATGCCAGCCCTCCTTTCGGTCGCGTCAAAGAATACAACCAGGAAAACTGTAGACATAGCGCAGAGAAACGCATTGATCCTGATCAGTTTCCACAAAGCGACATCAAGGTAAGGTAGCCGCTGGACATTTTTCCACTTGCGCTACGGCCACGCCGAGCGGCTACCGGAGACTGCAGATTGATCGGCAGTCTGTCGGCAACCATTGGCCAAGTCACCGAATAGAGCATGCGTCGCATTCAAATGCGCTTCGGATGTTTCATGCAAGACGATTTCGGTGCCTATGTATCCAAATACAGCAGTTCAAGCGAGGATATCCGCCATGGGACCACAGCAGAAAATGAAGCCAGCAAGTGCATGGTTGGGCGCAACCATATTTTCACTGCTGACCGGTGCAGCATTCGGCTATGGCATTTTCTTGATGCTGTTTAGTAACAAGTGGCACGGATTGTTTTTCATTGCCATAGCTATCGTATTCGCCCGCTTGTGCTGGGTTGCTCTTCCAAAAGACCGCAAGTTACAACTGTGGATCACCGGCTTGACGATTTCTCTTGTATTAGCTTTCGTGCTGTATGTGATTTCCCAGCTGAAGCTGCGCTTTATGTAAGCCATTCACTTCTATGAATCGACTTGGCTCTATTAACTTGATGCCGACGATGTGGGGAAGGCGTAAAACAATATCCGTTATCGAAGGAATAACTTAAACAAATTTAAGGGCCAGAGAAATGATACAACGATCTCCTACAGATCATCCGAGAATGGAACGATAACTAACACGCATCGGAGTGAAGGTCACATGCAAATTAGGCGGGAAAGCGTACTGAATCTTTTCAAGGTTCATTTACTATTACGTCGGACAGGCATCGGAGGCAGTCAATGGGCAAAAGCGGTGTAATCGCGGCCGGTGCCGCGCTGTCGGCGTTCAGCGGCGAGGCCCAGCACAACCGCCTCATGCGGCTCGACTTCCCGTTCGAGGATGGTCCGCCCGCCATCCTGCTTCCGAACAGGTTGGCAGCGCACGAGGAAGTCTCGCGAGGTTTCCGCTTCGACGTCGAGGTGCTGTCGGACGACGCTCGCATCCCCCTGAAAATGCTGATGGGCCGGATGGCGACCGTCTCCCTGGTGCGCCAGGATGGTTCGCTGCGTTACTTCAACGGCTACATCACCGAGTTCCGCTTCCTGCGCACCGACGGTGGCTTCGCCTTCTACCAGATGGTGCTCGAGCCCTGGCTCGCGTTCACCCGGCTGCGCAAGGACAGCGTGTGCTTCCACGGCAAGAGCGTGCGCGAGATCACCGAGGAAACCCTGAAGCACTACCGCCAGGCCGAGTGGCACATGCATGTCTTCGAAGAGGATCCACGGGTAACCCTCGCCAACCAGTACAACGAAACCGACTACAACCATCTGCACCGCCGCTGGGAAGCGCTCGGCATGCATTACTGGTACGAGCACCGCTTCGACGGCCACAAGCTCATGCTTTCGGACAAGAGCCTGCTCGCGGAACCGGTCGACGCCACCCGCATGGATGACCCGGACGTGATTCCGTTCTGCGACGAGAACGGCTCGCGGGAAGACGACGGCATCCACGAGTGGACGGCGGTGCGGCGGCTCGGCTCGGGCAAGACGACGCTGGCAAGCTTCGACTACAAGAACCCGGGCGCCCAGCGCGCCAGCTCCGACTCGAGCAACAGCCAGGGCGACGTCTTCCCCTACGAGGTCTACGAAGACGCTGGAATGTATGGCTTTCGCATGCGCAGCGATGGCGAGCAGCTGGCGTCGCAGCGCATGGTCGAGCAGGACAAGGACACGCAGTACTTCGAGGCGGCAGGCAATGACCGGTGCGTGCTGCCGGGCCGCACCTTCAAGCTCGGCGGCCACTTCAGCGCCGAGCCGCGCTCGCGCGAATACGACCCCGAACCGCGCCGCGGCATCGGCGATCGCGACTATCTCATCCTGGTCGTCCATCACGAGGCGGCCAACAACTACCAGGCCGGCCCGGGCGCGCCCTCGCATTACGAGAACCGCTTCACCTGCATCCGCAAGGACATCCGCTGGCGCCCGGGGCGCAACTACAACAGCGAGCCCGGCACCTACACGGGCCTGCACACCGCGACCGTGGTCGGCCCCGCCGGCGCCGAGATCCACACGGACGGCTACGGGCGGGTGAAAGTGCAGTTCCACTGGAACCGGCTGGACACCTACGACGAGAACAGCTCACCCTGGATCCGGGTGATGACCCCGGCCGCCGGCAACGAGTTCGGGCAGATCCGGCTGCCGCGCGTGGGCGAGGAAGTGGGCGTCGTCTACCCGAACGGGAATGTCGACCATCCGCTCATTCTTGGCGCGCTCTACAACGGGACGCATATGCCACCGTGGAAGCTGCCGGAGCAAGCCGCCCTAGCCGGCCTACGCAGCCGGGAACTCGCAGGCAGCGGCAAGCGCGGCAATCACCTGGTACTCGACGACACCGCGGGCAAACTCCAGGCGCAGATCAAGAGCGACCACCAGTGCAGCCAGCTATCGGTTGGGCATATCACTCGAATTGAGGACACATCAGGAAGGAAAGACGTTCGCGGCGAAGGGTGGGAATTAGCGACAAACGCTTGGGGCGTAGCGCGTGCCGGCCATGGCATGCTCATCACAACTGAAGCACGTCCAAATGCCGCCTCTCATATCAAAGATATGAGCGAAACGACTCAGCGTCTAGGAATGGCTGAACAGATCCAAGAGCAGCTGGTCGAGATGGCGCAGCACTGCGGCGCCCAGGAGGAGCCCCAGCAGGCCGATGCGGTCGCCGACATCAAGGCTCAAAACGAGGCCATCCGAGGTGCAGGCAAAGGAGAATTCCCGGAACTGGCCGAGCCTCACCTTGTCTTATCGAGCCCCGTCGGGCTAGAACTGAGCACCGCCAAGTCGACACATATCGCAAGCAGCCGTCATACAGCAATCACCAGTGGGAAGAGCCTCTCGATCGCCAGCGCCGACGGCCTGTTCGCCAGCATAGGCAAGACGTTCAGGCTATTCGTGCATAAAGCGGGAATGAAACTAATCGCCGCAAGCGGCAAGGTATCAATGCAAGCGCAAAGCGATGACGTGGAGATCATTGCTAACAAGGTGCTTGCGCTTCTCAGCGAATCCGAGTGGGTAAACATCAGGGGCAAAAAAGGAGTAAGACTTCACGGCGCCAATCACATGCTTGAGATTAGCGATAAAACTCAATTCTTCACGTCGTCGCCTGTTCTCTTTCACGGCAACCTTGAAACCCTGCCTCCAAAGAGTGTCTCACAGTCGCTGAACGAGAAAATCTCCGGTTATCACTTCGATCAGGAAGTTAATTTCCTTCAGGTTGACGGTAAGCCAGCACAGAACACTGACTACGAACTCGTACGGGATGATGGCGCAGTCAAGGAAGCCAAGACTGGAGCCAGTGGCAGTACCGAGGTACAAAAAGGGACAGGAATGGACAGCTATACGATTCGCTGGAAAGGTGAACTTCCATGAGCGATAAAAACAACCTCAACGAACGAGGCAATCACCATGCGCATTTCACTCAAGGCGTGGGTGGATGGGCGGAGTACACAGTCCACATGACTGAAGTCGGAGACACCGTCCGGCATGATGTCGTGGTGCCGCCGGGAAAAGTGATTCCCGTCATTTTTTTGCCAGGCGTGATGGGAAGCAATCTGCGCATGAGTAAGAAGCGCCAAAACCAGAAAGAATTAGATCGCACCGATAACCGCGCCTGGCGTCCCGACGACCTTATGACCTTTTCCGGTCAGAAGGACGTTTTATGGGGAAGCGGTATGGGCAACTGGTTCAAGAACGCAACGCCAGCGCAACGCCAACTCGTTTTTGATCCAAACGAAACAGAAGTGGAATATTATCATTATACAGAAAACAGTAGCCGCTTCGACCCAGATGGAAAAGAAACGCTCGTTGCGGACGCCCGACATCAGAATGTACCAGATTCTCTCGCCCCGATTCCACCGCTGATCGGAAGCCTGCCATCCTTCAATAATAAGCGCGCAAAAAGTCCGACAGCAAGTCCCGCACAAGTCGCCCGCTGGAGAGGCTGGAGTGAAGTACTGTTTGCCGGCTCATATGGAGAAATGCTACAAACAGCTGAGTATTTTCTTAACAATATGCTTTTACCTAAACAGCTTAACCCATGCTGGCAACAGAACCCTACGAATCCGATTTCTGGAAAACCTATGGATAGATTAGGTTGGAAGTACGGGCATATTTCTGGACTACTCTTAGGCGACCCGAAAGACCTTGGTGCCAATGCAGGTGTCGCCATCAACGAAAGCGATATTAGAACAATATCGAAATGTTGGTATCCGGTTCATGCTATGGGTTACAATTTTTTGCAGAGCAATGGCAAGTCTGCCACTGTGATCGCCAAACGAATTCGCGGCTTAGTGAAAGGTTATCAAGAGCGTGGATTCAAATGTGATGAAGTGATAATCGTGACGCACAGTATGGGCGGCCTTGTCGCTCGTGCTGTACTTCATCCTGACTACGGCAATATGCTCAACGACAAAACTATAAAGGTGCTTGGCATATATCACAATGTGATGCCCACGGTGGGCGCCGGTAGCGCATACAAAAGGATGCGCTTTGGTTTTCAGGATAAAGCCGGGAAATTGGCACAAATCGGAGCCAAAGTTATAGCCATCAACGGCGAACACGCAACCGCAATCCTCGCCAATACGCCTGCGCCCTTAGAAATGCTGCCTGGTGCTGTGTATGGAAAAGACTGGTTGAAGGTAATAGACGCATCGGGAAAAGCACTTCGGAGCTGGCCGCGCAATGATGAAACCTCGCTTGACAGTATTTATCTACAATCCGACGATGCGTGGTGGCGCCTAGTCAATCCAAAATGGGTTAACCCTGCCAATATTCAGAAAGCGCTTGGTGGTGGGTTGGAGAACGTACGCATTCGTCTGAAGAAGGCGGCCAAATTTCTCCAGTCTATCGAAACCACCTTTCATCCTACCAATTGCTATGCGAGTTTTGGCGCCTCGCACGAGCGCGTAACATATGGCGAAGTTGTCTTCAAGACGCAAGATTTCTTATGGCAGCCCGGCAAAAACCGCAAGCCACTACCGCCTCCCGAAACCTGGAAGCTATTAGCTGACGATGCCAAAGGGAAACTTACCGTTCAGGCAGGAGATCAAAAATTATTTCTGCTTTTGCAACCCCCTAACGCAGCTGGTGATGAAACCGTTCCTTCGGAGCGTTCTGCCCAGTTAATCAACGGTACTCTCTTCGTGCATGGCGAAACAAAAGGCGAAAGCTACGAGCATCAGGCGAGCTATTCGGACCCGAAAGTGTTGGCATCCATGTTGTATTCGATCGTACAGATTGCCAAGACGGCGAAGTGGGAGTGAAGTATGACTATGTCATCGAGACACTCAAACCGTTGGGTCACTCTATTTTTTTTAGTTCTGTTACAAGCCTGTTCGCCCAGCTATTCCTATGAGGAGAAAGCCGTGCCTGAAACCGTAGAACTCAGCTCCCGTTTAAGCAAGCTGTTTTTAAAAACTAAGCTGGTATGCTTTGGCCGCTATGCATTGGAAGTGCCTCAGGAAGCGGAACTCGTATGGGGAAGTGCTTCTTTCCCTTCAGAGGTAGAGGTATTCCCTGGCGGGTTGAGTGCAGCCAAACTCAGGATCGCGGATGATATAGCAAAGTTAAAAGACGACGACAAAACTCTAGAGATCAGATACAACCAGGCAGGCCCTGTCGAAAATAGTTGGCAAATTCGGTATTACCCCAGTGAAATTGCAAAATCTGAAGGCCTCTACTTATTTAACACATATATTAACAAAGGAGATCTTACGTTTCTTCTTGTTGGCGCCATTGAAGACAATGAAACCGAAGACGTAGCGGCAACTAGGGAGGCGATGCGAGCTAAGAGTCTACGTCTTCGCACACCAGATGAGATTCCGGCTGATCCGGGCTACTGCATCGAACATGGTTTCATGGCTGGCTCCTTTTATAAAGAACAAGAAATGGTCAATGTAGGAATAGTCCTCCCAAGTTTGCCAGATGTAAGTTTTTCTCTGAGCTCGAATAAGAACGCATATGGTGATTATTCGCCTGAAGAGTTCGAGAAAGATCAAAGACCAAAGCTTTCCCTGCTCGCGCGCATCCAGGAGGCCAAAGATGATCAAGGTATCCACTATCCTAGCCGTACAGTCCTGCGTGAAGGAAAGCGCGACGTGCAGCATTGGCATGGCGAGGAGTCGTTGATCAGGCGAAAAGATGGTGCCCATGATTTCGAATGGGCCTTAGTCGGAACGCCAAGAGACGTTGCTAACCCCTCCGAGTTTAGCGCTCAAATGTACACCAAGGTTTTACATAACACTGTTGGTGCTGCTAAATCGACATCACTCAGCGACGACGAAGCTGTCGCACTGTGGGACAAACTGCTTTCTGGACTGAAATTCCGAGTCAAGGTACCGAAAGCGCCGGAAGGTTCATATTTTCTACCTCCAAGCAAGAGCGATACGACCAACGTCGACAAAGGGCAGGACAAGCGATGAAACATCAGGGCCGCGGAGTGATTCGCCTGAACGATAAAACCGACCACGGCGGACAGGTCATCAGCGCAACGTCGGGCACAACCGTAATGGGCAAGGTCGCGGCACTGCAAGACGACATGACCTTCTGCCCGAAATGCAAAGGCAACTTTGCGATCAAGCCGGATGGCTCTGGTGCACGGCATCAGGGCAAGCCGTACGCGTACGACGGTGACTCAACAGCATGCGGCGCGCGGTTGATCACGTCGCTGGAGTGGTGAGACAACAAGGCGCTGGATCTGCGCCTTCGTTGCCAGGGCCTTCACAAACAGCCCCTCTTCCGCTCAGCCGGACACTAGCTCTTTACCTTGTCCAGCCGACATCACGCGTGCTTTTCCACATACGCGTCAGTAGCCTTCACCAAATCCTTGATAAAGCGTATGGCCTTTTCCAGGTCCTCGCGCTTGACAAGGTGTGGCGGCGCCGTAACGCTCAGCATAAGCGGCGGAGTACAGATGAGCGGTCCTGGCCGCATTATGGCAGCGCCTGCTCCAGCCGATGCGGTAGCCGTCACATGCCTGCCACATCGCTATCTCACCCCTGTCGTCCATGCGTCAACGAGGCCGCAGCCAACGCATCGATATGGTCGACCCAGCGCTGCACCACGGTCCGTCGCTCCTCGAGGTATTTGGCGCGGCCGTACGCGCTTTCCAGCTTGTCCTTCTGGGCATGCACGGGCTGGCGGTCGACCACCTCGTGCCGGTAGCCCAGCCTTTCCTTCAGGGTACTCATCGCCAACGAACGGAAACCGTAACCGGTCATGTCGCCCTTGTAGCCCATCCGTTCCAGCGCCTAGAACAGCGTACTGTTGTTCATCAGACGCCCAAGGCGTCTCGATCAGCTCGGAGGTCCGGGCAAACGCCAGCAGCATCTGCCGCATCGCCACCCGCACCGGCAGTCCCATGCAGGCTTCGTTGACATACAGCGCACGCAGCAGGGCCGGCAGCCCGTCTGGCCCGATCGCGGCGAAGTGGCCCTTCTCTCTGGGCGCCAGCATCTCGCGCAGGTGCTCGGCTGGATTAAGGTCGGCGTGGCCGCACCGTATCGCATACCTGAATACTCGCGAGCAGTTCGCGGCCAGGCGGCTCGCGATCTCGAGCGCACCGCGACGCTCGACCGCCCGGATCGCGTCGAGGACGTCACGCGCCTGTACTCCGGTGACGGGCAGCTTTCCGATCGACGGGAAAATGCCCAACTCGAAGCGAACAGCATCAGGCAACAAAAAACCCGCTGTCTCGATGAGAACAGCGGGTTCTTTGATGTCCCTGAACATCCAGGGACGGTGTTCTGGCGGAGGCGGTGGGATTCGAACCCACGATACAGGTTTAAGCCCGTATGCTTCCTTAGCAGGGAAGTGCCTTCGGCCACTCGGCCACGCCTCCAGTCAGCTCTTAACAGTGTTGCTCGTTGTCGCTGAGTGCACGCATATTAATGGCCACACCTCATTTGGTCAAGGAAGCGCGGCCAATTTTTTTGAAAAAAGTTAAGCTTGCTCCAGATCAAAAGCTTTATGGAGGGCACGAACGGCCAGCTCCATGTATTTCTCGTCGATCAGGACGGAAATCTTGATCTCGGAGGTCGAGATCATCATGATGTTGATGCCTTCATCCGCCAGCGTGCGGAACATTTGCGAGGCGACGCCGACATGGCTGCGCATGCCCACGCCCACCGCCGACACCTTCGACACCTTGGCGTCGCCCAGGATGCGGGTGTAGCCGAGCGCTTCGCGTTCGCCTTCCAGCACGGCCAGCGCGCGCTGGTAGTCGTTGCGCGAGACGGTGAAGGTGAAGTCGGTCTTGCCGTCCACCGACTGGTTCTGGATGATCATGTCCACTTCGATGTTGGCGTCCGAGATCGGGCCCAGGATGTGGAAAGCGACTCCGGGTTTGTCCTGCACGCCCAGGACGGTGATCTTGGCTTCATCACGGTGGAATGCGATACCGGAGATGACGGCTTGTTCCATGTTGCTTTCTTCCTCAAACGAAATC
>NZ_DAMCPG010000043.1:0-47106 GCF_032106685.1 Massilia sp. | reverse complement strand
GAGCGCTTCCTGCGAGCGGCGCTGGGCATGTTCAACACATAACGGTGACAGCGCCAAAAAAAGAGACCAGGCCGAGGCCTGGTCTCTTGCACTTCATCGCGAGCCGGTGTCCCGGCTCATGCGTTCAAGCGATCAGAACGTGTAGCTTGCCGCCACCGCGAGGGTACGGAACTGCGGCGAGGTGGTGTTCCAGCCGTCGCGCCATGCGATCGGACGGCCTTCGTTGAACACGTTGTAGACGTACAGGTTCAGCTTGACGTTCGGGATGCCCGAGTAAGCCAGCGAGTAGTCGACGGTGGTGTTGCGGCCAACGCGTGCGCAATCGCCCATGTACTCGGCAGCAACCTTCTGGGTCACGCAGTAGGTCGGCGACGAGATGCTGTTGTTGCTGTAGCCGCTCGCGTAGTTCCAGGTGATGCCGTGGTCGAAATCGCCCTTCTTCACGTAGGCGCGGGCCTTGACTGCCATGCGCGAACCGAAGTCCCAGGTGCCGACGATGTTGCGGTCATAGGCGTTGTCGGCCACGCTGAATTCCTGGTACTTCAGGACATAGGTGCCGTCCAGCTTCAGGCGGATGTCCATGCCCGAGTACTTGAAGCGGCCCGATGCGTCGAAGTCCAGGCCCGACACGCGGGTGCGGCCGCTGTTGACGTACGGGTTGTACACCATGCCCAGCTGGCCGACGCCGCCGTAGTTGATGGTGTTGCCAGGCGCGTACTTGTTGACCAGCGCCAGGAACTCGTTGTCGGCAACGCTGTTGTCGATACGGACCAGCTGGCCGGCCGGCAGGTCGGCCTCGCCCTTCAGGATGTCGACGGTCGAACGGGTACCGATCTCGTTACGGCGCTCGATGAAGTAGTAGTCGATCGCGGTGGTCCAGTTCTTGATCGGCTCCCAGACGATACCGCCAGTGAACGAACGCGAGGTTTCCGGCTTCAGGTCCGGGTTCGAGGACACGAAGCTTGGCAGGTTGGCCGAGCATTCCGAGTTGCGGAAGCTGTTCGCCTGGCTCTTGTCGGAGGTGGTAGCGCCGGCGGCGTTCTGCACCAGGTTGTTCAGCTGGGTCGCGATCGGGCAACGACGCGGATCGTTCACCTGGGTAGCGACCGAGCTGCGGCCCAGGCCGTTACCCGATTCGACGATGTTCGGCGCACGGAAGCCGCCCGATGCGGTGGCGCGCAGCAGCAGGCTGTCGGTGGCGTTGAAACGCAGGCCCAGCTTCGGCGACAGGTGGGCGTCGGCGTTGTCGCTCTTGTCGGCGCGGACGGCGGCCGACATTTCCAGGCGCTTGGTCAGCGGCACATTGGCTTCGGTGAACAGGGCGTACTGGTTGACGCGGTCGTCGACCTGCAGGCCGAACACGCCGATCAGCTCGCCGCGCAGGACGTTTTCCGAGCTCTTCATCCAGTAGCCGTTGCTGCGGATGTCGGTGCCGATTGCGACGCTCAGCGGACCGGCCGGCAGTTGCATCAGCGTGCCCGTGACGGTGGCGTCGAAGAACTTGATGTCGGCTGCGCCTTCGGTGGTACGGACCGGGAACATCGAATCCAGCACAGCGTAGTCGTTCTGCTGGCCGAATTTGTAGGTGCCGTTCACGATGGCGTTGGTGTAGCCTTCCTTGCTGGCGTTACGGGTGCCCTTGACTGCCGAGGACTTCATCCAGCCGCCGGCGGCTTTCCAGTCCCAGTCGCCGATGGTGCCGTCCAGGGCCAGCATCACGCGCCACTGGTCCGACTCGGTACGGTTGAAGTTGAAGCCGTCGCCGGTGTCCATCAGGCGGGTGCGGAACTCGACCGGAACGTTGTACGGGTTCGACGCGTGGCCGACCGGCAGTTTCGGATAGTTGAACGGGCCGACCATCTTGCCGCCACGCACGTCATACCAGATGCTCGAGCTCGAGGTCGGCTGCAGGGCCGACGGCGCCACGATGTATTCGTTGGTCGCGTCGGCGTAGGTCACCTCGAAGTTGGCGTTGATGTCCTTGCCGATGCGGAAGCTGGTGTTGCTGGCGATTGCCTTGCGCTTGCTGTCGGTGGTCAGGCCAGTGTACGGCGTGGTGTCGAATTTGCACAGGCGGTCGACCGGATCGATGTCCTCGGGCGGGCAGCCAGGTGCAGCGACGATGTTGGTGCTGCTCAGGTAGTAGTTACCGGTCGGCGAGTACGAGCTCTTTGCGTCGTAGGTCGAGCGGCCCGGGGTCAGGCGGTGCCACGACGGATAGTGGCGCGCCAGGTCGGCCTGGGAGTAGCCGTCGCGCTTGTAGGCTTCGGCGGTGATGTAGGTGTTGTAGCCGTCTTCGTCGATGTCGCCGAAGCCGACGATCGCCGACACGTTGCGGCTGCGGTCTTCCTGGAAGTGCTGAGGCTCCTTGTACTGGCCGCGGATCTTGGCGCCCTGGAAGTCCTTGCGCAGGATGATGTTGATCACGCCGGCCACGGCGTCCGAGCCGTAGATTGCCGATGCGCCGTCCTTCAGGACCTCGATGCGCTCGATCGCGTCGCTGGCGATGGCGTCGAGGTTGGTGAAGTTCTGCTGGGCGCCGTCGGACAGGCCGTACTGCGCGATGCGGCGGCCGTTGACCAGGACCAGGGTCGAGACCTTGCCCAGGCCGCGCATGCTCACGCCCGAGGAACCGGTCGCGAAGCTGCCCGAGGAGCTGTTGGACGAGTTGATGCTGGTGTCGATCGAAGCCGTCGAGGTCAGGATGCCCAGGGCAGTCGCCTCACCGGTCTTTTCGATATCGTCACGGTTCAGGATCTGGACCGAACCGGCAGCTTCCGCTTCGGTGCGCTTGATGCTACTACCGGTGACTTCCACGCGCTGCATCTTGACTTCAGGCGTGCTGGTTTGCTGCGCAATGGCGAAGGCAGGGAATGCCATGGTCAGGGCCATCGCGATGGTGCTCTTACTCAAAGTACTCTTGTGCTTCAAAACGACTCCAGTTTGTTAAACTTATTTTAATAAACCGTCCACCAGCACAACCGTATGCTACGAATTGTGCAAGGACAGTTAAATACTGTTGCACAACATTACCCTCTTGCAAAGGTAAAACAGAAACTTTTGGCATTTCCTGCCGATCTCCGTGATTTTTGTCGTGTATTTGCCACAATGAAATTACGCGAAGTCTCACAACCCGAATTAAATTCGGCGTCGATTTGTTTACAAAGAGGAAATTTGGCTTTCTGGACATGCCCGATGGACGATGCATGGCGCCGCCCAGGCGGGATACGGAGGCGCTAAAGGATGCGGCGGGCGCCGGCGCCCACGCCGGCCGGCCGGGCTGCGCAAGGCCCGGCCATGGGAAGCCGAACGCGGGGTGGAAGGCTCAGCCCGGCGCGACGGGCGCCAGCATCCTGTCGACCAGCTCGATCCAGTGGGTCACCGGAGTCCCGGTGCCCGACTGCAGGTGGGTCATGCAGCCGATGTTTGCCGACACGATCTCGCCGGCGCCGGTGGCGGCCAGGTTCGCCAGCTTGCGCTCGCGCAGTTCGTGCGCGATCTCCGGATGCAGCACCGAATAGGTGCCGGCTGAGCCGCAGCACAGGTGGCTGTCAGCGCACAGCACCACGTCCACGCCGACCGCGCGCAGCACGCCCTCGACCTTGCCGCGGATCTGCTGGCCGTGCTGCAGCGTGCAGGGCGGGTGGAAGGCCACGCGCTGGGCGCCCTTCCCCGCCATCCGCAGCGCCAATTGCGCTTCGAACTGCGGCAGTATCTCGGACAGGTCGCGCGTGAGCAGCGAAATGCGCGCCGCCTTGGCTGCGTACGCGGGGTCGTGGGCCAATAGGTGGCCGTACTCCTTGACCGTGACGCCGCAGCCCGAAGCCGTCATCACGATCGCCTCCACCTGTTCAATGTAGGGCCACCAGGCGTCGATGTTGCGGCGCATGTCATCCAGGCCGCCGGCCTGGTCGTTCATGTGGTAGCGCACCGCGCCGCAGCAGCCGGCCTGCGGCGCCACCAGCAGTTGCACGCCGACCGCGTCCAGCACGCGCGCGGTGGCGGCATTGATGCTGGGCGCCATCGCCGGCTGCACGCAGCCTTCCAGCACCAGCATCTTGCGCGCATGGGTGCGCGTCGGCCAGGGGCCCGCGGCGCGCGCCGGCTGCAGCTTGTCCTGCAGCTCCTTCGGCAACAGCGCGCGCAGCGCGCTGCCGGCGCGGAAGGCGGGCTTGAACAGGCCGGCGCGCGGCAGGAATTCCTTGAGCGTGGTGCGCTTGATCCGGTTCTGCCAGGTGCGCGGCACGCGTTCCTCGACCACGCGGCGGCCGATGTCGGCCAGGCGGCCGTACTTCACGCCAGAGGGGCAGGTCGACTCGCAGTTGCGGCAGGTCAGGCAGCGGTCCAGGTGCAGCTGGGTCTTGCGGGTCGGCTCGGCGCCTTCCAGCACCTGCTTGATCAGGTAGATGCGCCCGCGCGGGCCGTCGAGCTCGTCGCCCAGCAGCTGGTAGGTCGGGCAGGTAGCGGTGCAGAAGCCGCAGTGCACGCAGGCGCGCAGGATCGCTTCGGCCTCGTCGCCGTCCGGGGTGCCCTTGATGAAATCGGCAAGATTGGTTTGCATGTCAGTACATCCGTCCCGGATTGAAGATGTGCGCAGGGTCGAAGGCCGCCTTCAAGCGCTCGTGGATGCGCGCCACCGGCGGCGCCGGCGGCTGGAACACGCCGACCGCCTTGTCGCCGCCGCGGAACAGGGTCGCATGGCCACCGGCCGCCGCCACCGCGCGCCGGATCTCGCCTGCCCTTGCCGCATCCGCGCGCAGCCAGCGCTGCGCCCCGCCCCACTCGATCAATTGTCCGCTCCCGAAGGCCAGCGGGGCGGCGACCGACGGCAGCGACAGCCGCCACAGCGGCGCCTCGCCGGCGAAGAAGGCGTGCCGCTGCTCGCGCACCCCGAGCCAGAAACCATCGGCATCCGGCAACGGCTCGCCGCCCAGCGACTTCACGGCCGCGTCCACCGCCGCCTGGGCGCCGGACAGGCGCAGCGCCAGTACGCCGTCGACCCAGCAGCTGCCCGATAGCGGCAGCGGCTGGCCGCCCCACTCGTTCAGCTTGCGGATGGCGTCGATCTCGCTCATCGCGAAACGCAGCGTGGTCTCGGCGAAGGGCCGCGGCAGCACCTTCACTGACACCTCCAGCAACAGGCCCAGCGTGCCGAGCGAGCCCGCCAGCAGGCGCGAGACGTCGTAGCCGGCCACGTTCTTCATCACCTGGCCGCCGAAGGTCAACACCTCGCCCTTGCCGTCCATGAGCTTCGCGCCCAGCACGAAGTCGCGCACGGCGCCGCTGTTGGCGCGGCGCGGGCCCGATAAACCGGCCGCGATGACGCCGCCGAAAGTCGCATCAATGCCGAAGTGCGGCGGCTCGAAGGCCAGCATCTGGTTCCGTTCGGCCAGCACGGCCTCGATCTCGGACAGCGGCGTGCCGCAGCGCGCGGTGATCACGAGTTCGGTCGGCTCGTAGTCGACGATGCCGGCGTGGCCACGCGTATCGAGGATCTCGCCCTCGAAAGACTGGCCGTGCCAGTCCTTGGTGCCGCCGCCGCGGATGCGCAGCTTGCCGCCGCCGGCCGCGGCCATGCGCACGCGGTCCCTGAATTGTTCGATCATGCTGTTGGACTTCCTAGAAACGCGGCAGGTCGGGGAAAGGCAGCACGCCGCCGCTCACGCGCATGCGGCCGAATTCGGCGCAGCGGTGCGGGGTCGGGATCGCCTTGTCCGGATTGAGCAGCATGTGCGGGTCGAAGGCGCGCTTGACGGCGAAGAAGGCGTCCAGCTCGGCGCGCCCGAACTGCACGCACATCGAGTCGATCTTCTCCATGCCGACCCCGTGCTCGCCGGTGATGGTGCCGCCCACTTCCACGCACAGCGCCAGGATCGCGGCGCCGAAGGCCTCGGCGCGCGCGAATTCGCCCGGCTTGTTGGCGTCGAACAGGATCAGCGGATGCATGTTGCCGTCGCCCGCGTGGAACACGTTGGCGCAGCGCAGGCCGTAGGTGCTCTCCATCTGCTCGATGCTGGTCAGTACGTGGGCCAGGTGCTTGCGCGGTATGGTGCCGTCCATGCAGTAGTAGTCGGGCGAGATGCGGCCGGCGGCCGGAAAGGCGTTCTTGCGCCCGGACCAGAAGCGCAGGCGCTCGGCCTCGTTCTGCGACACCGCGATCGCGCTGGCGCCGGCCGCCTGCAGCACCTCGGACATGCGCCCGATCTCCTCGGCCACCTCGAGCGCCGTGCCGTCGGCCTCGCACAGCAGGATGGCGGCGGCGTCGGTATCGTAGCCGGCGCGCACGAACGGCTCGACCATGCGCGAGGAGGTGCGGTCCATCATCTCCAGGCCGGCGGGAATGATGCCGGCCGCGATCACGCTCGCCACCGCGTTGCCGCCGGTGACCACGTCGTCGAAGCTGGCCATGATCACCTGGGCCACGGCCGGCTTCGGCACCAGCTTGACCGTGGCTTCGAGGACGATCCCGAGCATGCCTTCGGAGCCGATGAAGACGGCCAGCAAATCCAGGCCCGGGGCATCCAGCGCCTCGCCGCCGAGTTCGACGATCTCGCCGTCGATGGTGGCCACGCGCACGCGCAGCACGTTGTGCACGGTCAGGCCATATTTCAGGCAATGCACGCCCCCGGAGTTCTCGGCCACGTTGCCGCCGATGGTGCAGGCGATCTGCGAGGACGGATCGGGCGCGTAGTACAGGCCGTACTGGGCCGCCGCTTCGGAAATCGCGAGATTGCGCACGCCCGGCTGCACGACCGCCGTGCGCGAATACGCATCGACCTTGACGATGCGGTTCAGGCGCGCGGTCGAGATCACCACGCCGTCGTGAATCGGCAGCGCGCCGCCCGACAGGCCGGTGCCGGCGCCGCGCGGCACGATCGGCACATTCAGTTCGCGGCAGACGTCCAGGATGGCCAGCACCTCGGCTTCGTTCGTGGGCAGCGTGACGATCATCGGCAACTGGCGGTAGGCGGCCAGGCCGTCGCATTCGTAGGGGCGGGTGTCTTCGGGGGCGTGCAGGACCACGCGGTCCGGCAGTTTCGCGCGCAGGGCGGCGGCGACCTGCTGCCGGCGCTCGACAGGAACTTGGAGGGAGGCGCTCATCCTGCGATTGTAAGCACAATTACATCGTTTTGTCGTATCCTCGGGCTATCTTTTTTTATAGGCTGGACATAATCATGGGCAATCGACTTTCAAAAATCGCCACACGCACCGGCGACGACGGCAGCACCGGCCTCGGCGACGGCAGCCGCACCGGCAAGGACAGCGCGCGCATCCACGCGCTGGGCGAAGTCGACGAGCTCAACTCCTTCGTGGGCCTGCTGCTGTGCGAGGACATGCCGATCGACCTGCGCGAGGAACTGGTCTCGATCCAGCACGACCTGTTCGACCTGGGCGGCGAGCTGTGCATCCCCGGCTACCAGATGATCAAGGACGAGCACGTGGCGCGCCTGGACGGCCTGCTCGAGAAGTACAACGCCGACCTGCCGATCCTGAAGGAGTTCATCCTGCCGGCCGGTTCGCGCGCTGCCTCCACCGCGCACGTCTGCCGCACCGTGTGCCGGCGCGCCGAACGCGCCATCGTCGCGCTGTCCAAGGAAGACACGATCAATCCGCAGCCGCGCCAGTACGTGAACCGCCTGTCGGATTTGATGTTCGTGCTGGCGCGGGTGCTGAACCGCTTCGCCGGCGGCAGCGACGTGCTGTGGAACCACGAACGCAAGCGCGGCTAAGGACGCTTGCATGGCGGGTGCCCACGTATTCGAGGTGCGTTTCTACATGGCCGGGTCCAACTGGCCGAGCAATCCCTTCCAGTTCCGCGGCAACGGCACGATCGAGGTCGGCGCCGACTTCGTCACCGTGCGCGGCAGCCGGCACCGCTCGTTCCGGCTGCCGCAGCGCCAGGAGCAGCGCCTGCGCATGGTCGACATCGTCAACGCCTATGCCAGCGGCAGCGACGTCTGGTTCGACGTGCTCGGCGTGAAGGAAGACCTGACGGTCGGCTTCAGCGCGCCGGACGCCGCCACTGCCGACCGCATCGTCGCCCTGCTGCCGAAGCGCCAGACCGCCTCCTTTGCCGAGGCCCATGCCGAGAACGAGGTGTTCCACGACCGGATCGACTACTGGACGCCGTCGACGCCGGTGATCTGGGGGCTGCTGGTCGCGAACATTGGCATCTTCTTCCTGATGTGGCTGGCGCGCCAGCGCTACCAGGCCGCGCTGGAAGGGCCGTTGCGCCAGCTGTTCGAGATCCGGCCGAACGTGGCCTCGATCATGGAGGCGCAGCAGCTGGTGGAATGGGGCTCGAACTTCGGCCGGCGCACCCTGCGCGGCGAATGGTGGCGCCTGTTCACCGCGATGTTCCTGCACGGCGGCATCCTGCACCTGGGCTTCAACATGCTGGCGCTGTGGCAGGTCGGGCGCCTGACCGAACGCATCTTCGGCAGCGTGCGCTTCGCCGGCCTGTACCTGCTGTCGGGCCTGGCCGGCAGCCTCGCCAGCGTGCTGTGGAACCCGCAGGTGAACAGCGTCGGCGCCTCGGGCGCGATCTTCGGCATCATCGGCGGCCTGCTGGCCTTCCTCGGCCGCGAGAACAGCGGCGTGCCGCCCACCGTGGTCAAGGAACTGCGCGCCTCGCTGCTGCCCTTCCTGCTGTTCAGCCTATGGATGGGCTTCATCTATCCGCACACCGACAACGCGGCCCACATCGGCGGCCTGGTCGGCGGCTGGCTGGCGGGGCATCTGCTGGCGCGCTCGATCCACGTGCCGGAGCATCGTCAAGGTTGAGGGCGCTACCGTACATCATGCTGGGCCGCGTTGGCTTAGCATGATGTCATGAAAACCGACCGCAAAACCCTCTTCCTCGAGGGCTCGATTCCGCGCGCCCTCGTCACGCTGGCGATCCCGATCATGCTCGCCAACCTGCTGCAGACCGGCTACCAGCTGACCGATGCCTTCTGGGTCGGGCGCCTGGGCGCGTCGGCGGTGGCGGCGATTTCGGTCAGCTTCCCCGTCACCTTCCTGGTGATCGCGCTCGGCTCCGGCCTGGCGATGGCCGGCGCCACCATGGCCGCCCAATACGTCGGCGCCGGGCGCCAGGACATGGTCAACCACGTGGCGGCGCAGACCATGCTGATGGTCGTGATCACCTCGATCGTGTTCGGGGCGATCGGCTTCGTGCTCGCCCCCACCCTGCTGCATCTGCTCGGCGTGGCGCCGGATGTCTACAGCGGCGCGCTGGGTTTCCTGCGCGTGTCGTTCGTCGGCATCCTGTTCGTCTTCATGTATGCGATGTTCCAGGCGTTGATGCGCGGCGTCGGCCAGACCCGCATTCCGCTGATGATCGTCGCCGGCACGGTGCTGCTGAACTTCGTGCTCGATCCGCTGTTCATCTTCGGCTGGGGGCCGGTTCCCGGCCAGGGCGTGATGGGCGCGGCCTACGCCACCCTGGTCACCCAGGCCCTCGCCGCGGGCCTCGGCATGCTGGTGTTCCTGCGCGGGCGGCATGGCATTGCCCTGGCGTGGCGCGGCTTCAGGCCGGATCCGGTATACCTGAAACGCGCCTTCTTCCTCGGCCTTCCCGGTTCGGTGGAGCTGTCGACGCGCGCGCTGGGCCTGATGGTGATGTCCTTCCTGGTGGCCAGCTTCGGTACGCTGGCGATCGCGACGTATGGCGTCGGCTCGAACATCCTGCAGGTGATCACGATTCCGGTGATGGGCATCGCGATGGCGGTGGCGACCCTGGTCGGCCAGAACATCGGCGCCGGGAATACGGCGCGTGCCGAGCGCATCACCTGGCTCGGCGCCTGCGCCAGCTTCGTCCTGCTGACACTGCTGGGCGGCGCCGCCTGGCTATGCGCGCCGTGGCTGGTGCGCTTCTTCATTCCGGACGACCCGGCGGTGATCGCCGGCGGCGCCCACTTCATCCGCATCATGTGCCTGGCTTGGGGCGGGATCGGCATCCAGCTGTGCATCGTGTCGGCCTTCCGCGCGTCGGGCAACATGCTAAGCGCGATGATCATCGCGATGGTGTCGCAGTGGATGATCCAGTTCCCGCTTGCCTACGTGCTGGCGAAGCACACTGCGTTGGGACCCGATGGACTGTGGTGGTCGTTCCCGGTGACGAACGTCGCGGTGGCGCTGGTGTCGGTGGCGTGGTTTGCGCGCGGCAGCTGGACGACGGTGCGGCTGACCGAGGACGACAGGCAGGTGGCCGAGGTGGCCAAGGAGACGATGGTGGAGGAAGGCAGCCTGCGTTGATCTGCCGGCCGCTTGCCTCCTCCGGGATTGATGGCTTTATGACGCCGAGGTCTGCGGCACGCTCTTGACGTTCTTCTTGAGGAAGAACAGCGTCGCAGCAACCGACGCAAAGAACACGGCGACGCCGAGCGGATCGACGCGCACATCCACGGTGACTTTCACATCCACGTTTTTCACAGCTTCCTCCATGATCGATCTCCGATAGATTAGCAAAACTATATCAAATATCGTGGATGAGGCAGGTCCGGCAGGGTGGCATGCGTGGCGCCGGCACGCGCGGCCGGTGGTTGCCGGCCGCTCAGCCTTGCTGCGGCCCGACCGTCTCGAGCAGGTAATCGATGAACACCCTTACCTTCGGCGGCAGGAAGCGGTTCTCGAGGTAGACCGCATAGACCCGGTCGCCGGAAAAGCCCGTCGGCGCCAGTTCCGGCAGCACCTGCACGGCCGCGCCGCGGCGCAGGTCCTCGTCGACCACATACGCCGGCAGCAGCGCGATGCCGGCGCCGCGCAGCATGGCGGCGTGCAGGGCCAGGCTGCTGTTGGCCGCCAGCGCCGTGTCGAGCCTGATGCGCGTTCTGCCGCCGGCGCCGTCGAATTCCCAGGTCAGCGGCGCGCCGCCGCCGAAGCCGAGGCAGCGGTGCTCCCCCAGCTCCTCGACGCGCGTCGGCGTGCCGTGCTTGTCGAGGTAGGCGGGCGCGGCGGCCAGCACGTAGCGGAGCGGCGCAATCGGCCGCGCCACCAGGCTCGGCGTATCGATGCGCGGCGCCAGGCGCAGCGCGACGTCGATTCCTTCCTCGACCAGGTCGACGTAGCGGTCGGCCAGGCTCAGGACGACACGGATGTCCGGATAGCGCGCCATGAAGGCCGGCAGCAATCCCGCCAGGCAGCTGGTCCCGAAGGCCACCGAGGCGCTCACGCGCAGCGTGCCGGCCGGTCCCGCCTGCAGGCCGGCGGCGGTCGCTTCGAGCGCTTTCGCTTCCTCGATCATGCGCAGCCCGTGCTGGAAGATCGCGCCGCCGGCCTCGGTCAGGCCGAGCTTGCGGGTCGAGCGGTGCAGGAGCTTGGCCTGCAGGGTCTTTTCCAGGCGCGCCACCTGCTTGCTGATGTTGGCCTTGGTGGTGCCCATGCGGCGCGCCGCCTCGGAAAACGAGCCGCTCTCGACGACCCGGACAAAGGCCCAGATATCGGAAAAGTCGCGCGGTTCCATCGTGGCCATCGTATCGCCTTTGGAAACAATGTGTTTTGTATTGATAGGATTGTATCGCAACAGTATCCGGCATAAGCTGGGAGCAATGACCTTACCGGAGAAAACAATGACAACGATCAGGCTCTCGATCCCCGCGGCTGCCGGCCTGGCCGGCCTCGCCCTGCCCCTGCTGTTCATTGCGATGTGGAGTTCGGGCTATGTGGTCGGCAAGCTGGCCGTGCCCTATGCCGCGCCGTTCACCCTGCTGAGCCTGCGCTTCGGGCTGGGCGCGCTGGTACTGCTGCTGGTGGCGCTGGCCGCGCGCGCGCCGTGGCCGGCGAATCGCCGCCAGTTCGGGCACCTGGTGATGGTCGGCCTCCTGATCCAGGCGCTGCAGTTCGCCGGCCTGTACACGGCCTTGAAGCTGGGCGTGTCGGCCGGCGAATCGGCGCTGATCGTCGGCACCATGCCGGTTTGTACGGCGTTGGGGGCGGCGCTGCTGCTGGGCGAGCGGCCGGGTGCGCGCCAGTGGCTGGGGATGGCGGGCGGCCTGCTCGGCGTGCTGCTGGTGGTCTGGCACAAGCTGGAAGCGGCCGGCGGCGCCGGACCGATCGCCTATGGCGCCGCCGTGGTGGCGCTGGCCGGCATCACGCTCGGCACGCTCTACCAGAAGAAATTCTGCGCCGGGATGGACCTGCGCACCGGCGGCTTCATCCAGCTGGCGGTGGCCACGCTGGTGGCGCTGCCGCTGTCGCTCGGCCTCGAGGGTTTCGCGGTGCGGTGGACGCCGACCATGCTGTTCGCCACGGGCTGGCTGGCGGTGGTGAATTCGATCGGCGCGACCAGCCTGCTGTTCGTCCTGATGCGCAAGGGCGAAGCGAGCAAGGTGGCCAGCCTGTTCTACCTGATTCCCGGCGCGACCGCGCTGATGGCCTTCGCGGTGCTGGGCGAGACCCTGGACCCGCTGGCGCTGGCGGGCTTCCTGGTGACGGCGGGCGCGGTCTGGCTGTGCACCCGCTCCCGTTGAGGCCGGGTTACACTTGAACAGGCATGATCGATTCGACGGAAAGGGACTGGCTTGGACGACTTCATCGGCATCTACGACGGCGCGCTGACGCCCCAACAATGCGACGCCATCGTGGCGCGCTTCGACGCCAGCGACAAGGTGGTGCGCGGGCGCACCGGCCAGGGCGTGGACGTGACGAAGAAGGACAGCTACGACCTGACCATCGCCCAGCAGCGCGAATGGGACGACGTCAACGCGCTCCTGACGCGCACCGTCGCGCGCCACCTGTGCGAGTACATCGATCGCTACCGCGCGCTCGTCACCGGCTCGCTGGCGCCGACCCTGGCCCACCCCGCGACCGGCGCGCCGACGCCGCTGACGCTGGAGAATTTCGACGAGCTCGCCGCCGCGCGCATCGAGCCCCTGCTGCAGGCGCTGTACCGCTGCGGCCCCATCAACCTGCAGAAGTATTTGCGCGGCAGCGGCGGCTACCACCACTGGCATTCCGAGATCTATCCGCAGAACGCCAGCTGCGAAACGCTGCACCGGGTGCTGCTGTTCCAGTTCTATCTCAACGACGTGGAGCAAGGCGGCGAGACCGAATTCCTCTACCAGGGCCGCAGAATCGCGGCGCGCAAGGGGCGCCTGATCGTCGCGCCTGCGGGGTTCACGCACACGCACAAGGGGCATGTGCCGGTCAGCGGGGACAAGGTCATCGCCACGTCCTGGATCCTGTTCCAGCGGGCCGAGGCGTTGTTCAAGTAGGCGGGATGATCGAAGCCCACGGCTTCGATCATCCCGCCGACGCTGCGATCAACCTGCGGTCAAGCAATCATGGAATGTCGCCGTTGCCGTCCCAGCCGTCGCACATCGCCAGGCAGCGGCTCTGGTGGTATCCGCAAAAGTTCTCGCCGTAACCGCCCGCCACGCAGGCGTCGTACCTGGCGAAGCAGGTTTCGAAGCAGGCGATATAGTCGTCACCCGCATAGGCATAGGACGCACTCAGGCCGAGTGCGAACAGGAACAGGCCGATCTTGTTTTTCAATGCAATCTCCCCTCTTGGTCGAAGACGATGTATGACGCGCGGCGGCCGTCGTCTCATGCGGCCGTCGGCGTTTCCCCTGGCGGGGGAAATCGGGCGGGCTTCTTGTGGCGTTTCCGTCAAAGTTATCGGTAAAGATACTCGGCGCAAAGCTGGCAGGATTGAGAGGTCGGGATATGCACGCGTGCCATACCGCGTGGGTTCAAGAACCCACCCTACCAAACGGAAGCCACGTATTTCGGCAAAGGCGTAGGGTGGGTTCTTGAACCCACGCTGTCGTACCCATGCACACCGCGGAACATAAAAAAAGCGGCGCCAAGGCGCCGCTTCTTCAAAGAGCCTGAGCAGCTCAGTTCTTGACCACCGCCAGCCGCGGTTCGTCCGCCATGCCGAAGCGCGCGCGGATCGAGGCCGCGATGCCCTTGGCATCCAGGCCGACCGACGCCAGCAGCGCCGCCGGATCGCCCTGGTCGATGAATTTATCCGGCAGGCCCAGGATCAGCAGCGGCTTGACGATGCCGGCTGCCGCCATCGCTTCGGCCACGGCCGCGCCGGCGCCGCCCATCACGGCGCCCTCTTCCACCGTCACCAGGTAGTCGTGCTCGGCGGCGAGCTGCTTGACCAGCTCGACGTCGAGCGGCTTCACGAAGCGCATGTTGGCGACCGTGGCGTTCAGGTCGGCGGCCGCGCCCAGGCTCGGGGCGACCATCGAGCCGAAGGCCAGGATCGCGATCTTCTCGCCCTGGCGCTTGATCTCGCCCTTGCCGATCTCGATGCTGGTCAGCTCCTCTGAAATAGCCGCGCCGATGCCGGCGCCGCGCGGATAGCGCACCGCGGCCGGGCCCGGGTAGTGGTAGGCGGTGGTGAGCATCTGCCGGCACTCGTTCTCGTCGGACGCGGCCATGACGACCATGTTCGGGATGCAGCGCAGGTAGGACAGGTCGTAATTGCCGGCATGGGTGGCGCCATCGGCGCCCACCAGGCCGGCGCGATCGAGCGCGAAGGTCACGTCCAGGTTCTGCAGGGCCACGTCGTGGATCAGCTGGTCGTAGGCGCGCTGGAGAAAAGTAGAGTAGATCGCCACCACCGGCTTCATGCCCTCGGTCGCCAGGCCCGCGCCGAAGGTCACCGAGTGCTGCTCGGCGATGCCGACGTCGAAATAGCGCTCCGGGTACTGGGCGTGGAAGCGCACCATGCCCGAGCCCTCGCGCATCGCCGGCGTGATGCCGACCAGGCGGCTGTCGATGGCCGCCATGTCGCACAGCCAGTTGCCGAACACCTCGGTGTAGGTGATCTTGGCCGGCGCCGTCGCCGGCTTGATGCCCTCGAGCGGATTGAACTTGCCGGTGCCGTGGTACAGGATCGGCTCGGCCTCGGCCAGCTTGTAGCCCTGGCCCTTCTTGGTCACCACGTGCAGGAACTGCGGGCCCTTGAGCTTCTTGATGTTTTCCAGCGTCGGGATCAGGGAATCGAGGTCGTGGCCGTCGATCGGGCCGATGTAGTTGAAGCCGAATTCCTCGAACATCGTGGCCGGGACCACCATGCCCTTCGCGTGTTCTTCGAGGCGGCTGGCCAGCTCGCGCAGGGGCGCCGGCAGCACGGTCTTGCCGACGTTTTTCGCCGCGGCGTAGAACTGGCCGGACATCAGGCGCGCCAGGTAGCGGTTCAGCGCGCCCACCGGCGGCGAGATCGACATGTCGTTGTCGTTCAGGATCACCAGCAGGTTGCAGTCTTCCTCGACGCCGGCGTTGTTCAGGGCCTCGAAGGCCATGCCCGCGGTCATCGAGCCGTCGCCGATGACGGCGATCGCGTGGCGGTTCTCGCCCTTCAGCTTGGCGGCCGCGGCCATGCCCAGCGCCGCCGAGATCGAGGTCGACGAGTGGGCGGTGCCGAAGGTGTCGTAGATGCTTTCGTCGCGCTTCGGGAAGCCCGACAGGCCGTTCAGCTGGCGCAAGGTGGGCATGCGCTCGCGGCGGCCGGTCAGGATCTTGTGCGAATAGGTCTGGTGGCCGACGTCCCACACGATGCGGTCGTGCGGGGTGTCGAACACGTAGTGCAGCGCGATGGTCAGCTCGACGGTGCCGAGGTTCGAGGACAGGTGTCCGCCCGTCTTGGCGACCGACTCGAGCAGGAACTGGCGCAGTTCGTGCGCCAGCGGCGTGAGCTGGGTGCGCGGCAGCTTGCGCAGGTCGGACGGGTCGTTGATGTTATCTAACAGGTTCATTTAGGCCTTCCGCTGCACGATCAGGTCCGCGAGTTCGCGCAGCCGCAGTGCTTGTTCTCCAAATGGCGCCAGCGCATCGTGCGCCTCGCGCCGCAATTGTTCGGCCAGCGCCTGCGAGGGCGCCAGGCCGAGGATCGACACATAGGTCGGCTTGTTGTCGGCGGCATCCTTGCCGGCCGTCTTGCCGAGCGTTGCCGAATCCGCTGTGGCGTCCAGGATGTCGTCGACCACCTGGAAAGCCAGCCCCACCGCCTTCGAATAGGCTTTCAAGGCTTCCAGTTCCGCAGCGTCCAGGTCCTTGCCGCACAGCGCGCCCAGCAGGACCGAGGCGCGCAGCAGCGCGCCGGTCTTGAGCTGGTGCATGCGCTCGAGCTGCTCCAGGGTGAGCGCCAGGCCCACGCTGTCGAGGTCGATGGCCTGGCCGCCGCACATGCCGGCCGAACCGGCGGCCTCGGCCAGCAGGCGCAGCATGCCGACCAGCCGGCCTGGCGGCAGCGTGTCGGCGCCGGCCAGGGTTTCGAAGGCGCGCGCCTGCAGCGTGTCGCCGACCAGCAGCGCGGTCGCTTCATCATACGCCACGTGCACGGTCGGCTTGCCGCGGCGCAGGGCGTCGTCGTCCATGCAGGGCATGTCGTCGTGCACCAGCGAATACACGTGGATCATCTCGAGCGCGCAGGCGGCGCGCGCCAGCGCCCCCGGGTCGGCGCCGAACAGCGCGCCGCTGGCGTACACCAGCAGGGGACGCACGCGCTTGCCGCCGCCCAGCGTCGTGTAGCGCATGGCGTCGTGCAGCTTGGCGGGTTCCGTGCCGGCGGCCGGCAGGAAGTTCGACAGCGCGGTTTCGACGTCGGCCTGGACGCCCGCCATCCAGTCTGCGAACGGGGCGCTCATTGGCCGCCCTCGCCCGCGCCGTCGGCGCTGAAGGGCTTGAGCATGTCGCCTTCGAGTACTTTCACTTGGGATTCGACCTTGTCGAGCTGGGCGGCGCAATACTTCACCAGCTCGGAACCGCGCGCATAGGCGGCGACCGAGGCTTCCAGCGGCAGTTGGCCCGCCTCCATCTGGGAGACGAGCTGGGCCAGTTCGGCCATGGCCGCCTCGAAGGACGCCGGCGCAGTCGCTTGCGCGTTTGAATTGTTTGCCATAGTTACTTGTTGTGTTGGGGCAGCGACCCCACAGAATGACGCAACCTGTGCGCCATGGGGAAGTCTAATCGCGTATTTTAGAACAATCCTTACCCTTGGGGTGGTCGCGCAGATGCTGAGTATCTTGACAGGAAGCTCATATTTTAGCGCAAGCACCTTCAACGCCATGAAAACCATGCCATTCCGGCAATTTCTTTGCCTCTGTGCGCCACAGCCGCGCGCTGGTCCGAGACTGTAGAGCTCGTTACACGGTATAATCTCCGGTTCTGTCCGAAATACCGTATTTCCAAATCCAAAATACTGGTCTTTGGATTCTTTCTCTTCTTTGGGGTCCTCGAAAAGCCGATTTTCGAGGTCCCTTGGCTCGGTGCTTTTATAAAAGGGGGGTTGGGATGTCCGATCTGGCTACCCACGCCAAGCTGGCGCGCTCGTGCGCTCAGCTTCCGGTAAATGTTTATTTTGACAATGCGCTGCTGCAGCGTGAGATCCAGCAACTGTTCCAGAAGGGGCCACGCTACGTCGGTCATGAGCTGATGGTGCCGGAGGCGGGCGACTTCGCCACGCTGGCATCGGAAAACGAAGGCCGCATGCTGGTGCGCAATGCCAATGGCATCGAGGTGCTGTCCAACGTCTGCCGTCACCGCCAGGCGCTGATGTTCAATGGCCGCGGCAATGCGAAGAACATCGTCTGCCCGCTGCACCGCTGGACCTATGACCTGAAGGGCGAACTGATCGGCGCGCCGCATTTCGCCGAGACGCCCTGCCTGAACCTGTCGAAGTCGCCGCTGCAAAGCTGGAACGGCCTGCTGTTCGAGCAGAACGGCTACAATGTCATGGAGAAACTCAAGGAGCTGTCGGTCACGAAGGACCTGGATTTCTCCGGCTATCTGTTCGACCACGTCGAAATCCACGACTGCGACTACAACTGGAAGACCTTCATCGAGGTCTACCTCGAGGACTACCACGTCGAGCCCTTCCACCCGGGCCTGGGCAACTTCGTCACCTGCGACGACCTGAAGTGGGAATTCGGCCGCGACTACAGCGTGCAGACCGTCGGCGTGAACCGCGGCCTGCAGAAGGCCGGCTCGCCCGCTTACAAGAAGTGGCAGGAAGCGGTCCTGAAGTTCAACGGCGGCAAGGAGCCGAAGCACGGCGCGATCTGGCTCACGCTCTACCCGAACATCATGGTCGAGTGGTACCCGAACGTGCTGGTGGTCTCCACCCTGTGGCCGCTGGGCCCGCAGAAGACGCGCAACGTGGTCGAGTTCTACTACCCGGAAGAGATCGCCCTGTTCGAGCGCGAACTGGTCGACGCCGAACGCGCGGCCTACATGGAAACCTGCGTCGAGGACGACGAGATCGCCCAGCGCATGGATGCCGGCCGCAAGATCCTGCTCGAGCGCGGCGTCAACGAGGTCGGACCCTACCAGTCGCCGATGGAAGACGGGATGCAGCACTTCCATGAGTGGTACCGCAGCAAGATCGAGCTGTAACGGTCCGCTGTCACCAACCAGGAATTTGATGCCTTCACTCTGGATGCTGTTCGCCAGCTTCGCGTTTGCCGCCATGGGCGCGGGCGTGAAGCTGGCTTCCGAGTTCTACACCACCTCCGAACTCCTCTTCTACCGCGGCCTCATCGGCTCCGTCATCCTGCTCGCCATCGTGCGCCAGCAGGGCGGCAGCTTCCGCACGCCCTTCCCGAAAGCCCACCTGTGGCGCAGCGCGGTCGGCGTGACCTCCCTGTGGCTGTGGTTCTTCGCCATCTCCAAGCTGCCGCTGGCCACCGCCATGACCCTGAACTACATGGCGCCGATCTGGATCGCGGCCTGGATGTTCCTGCTCGGCTGGTGGACCAAGACCAAGCACGCCGAGTGGCCGCTGGTGCTGGCGGTCGGCGCCAGCTTCTTCGGCGTCACCCTGGTGCTGCAGCCGGCGATCGCGTCGAACCAGTGGCTGGGCGGCCTGGCGGGCCTGTGCTCGTCGGTGATCTCGGCCATGGCCTACATGCAGGTACGCAAACTCGGCCAGATGGGCGAGCCCGAATACCGCGTGGTCTTCTATTTTTCGCTGACCACGGCGGTCGCCGGCATGGCGGGCGTGATCGGCGGCGACGGCGCGCAGGGCGGTTTCCCCTTCCACGGCCATACGCTGTACGGCGGCCTGCTGCTGCTCGGGATCGGCTTCGCCGCCCTGATGGCGCAGATGGCGATGACGCGCGCCTACCGCGTCGGCAAGGTGCTGGTGGTGGCCAACCTGCAGTACACCGGCATCGTCTTCTCCAGCCTGTGGGGCCTGCTGCTCTGGGGCGACAGCTTCGACTGGCACGTCTGGCTCGGCATCGGCGTCATTCTCGCATCGGGCATCGCGGCGACGTTCTACAATACGAGGAGCACGGCGCGCGGCGCCGTGATCAAGAAGACCGACCCCATCGCCAGCGAACTGTGAGGACGCCATGTACACGACCCTGATTTCCGCCGCCGAACTTGCCGCCAACATCGACCGCCCGGACTGGGTCGTGGTCGACTGCCGGCACGACCTCGTGAACCTCGCCTTCGGACGCGACGCCTATGCCGCCGGCCACCTGCCGGGCGCGGTCTTCGCCGACATGGAGACCGAGCTGTCGGGCGCCAGGCGCGGTCCGGACGGCGTGTTCCGCGGCCGCCACCCGTTGCCGGAAAAAGAAGCGCTGGTCGAAGCCCTGCGCGCCTGGGGCGTGAACGACGCCACCCAGGTCGTCGCCTACGACGCCCACGGCGGCATGTACGCGGCGCGCCTGTGGTGGCTGCTGCGCTGGATCGGCCATGAAGCCGCGGCCGTGCTCGACGGCGGCCTGCCGGCCTGGCAGGCGCTGGGCCAGCCCGTGGTCACCGAGGTCCCCGCCAAGCCGCGCGGAACGATCGAGGCGCGCGCGCCCTTCGTGCCGACGGTGACGGTGGCCGAGGTGCTGGAGAACATCGAGAGCGCGAAGCGCACCGTGGTCGACGCACGCGCGGCCGACCGCTTCCGCGGCGAGAACGAGACGGTCGATCCGGTCGGCGGCCACATCCCGGGCGCGAAGAACCGCTTCTTCAAGGACAACCTGCAAGGGGACGGACGCTTCAAGGCGCCGGCGCAGCTGCGCGAGGAATTCGGGAGCGTGATCGGCGACCCGAAGGACGCCATCATGCAGTGCGGCTCGGGGGTGACGGCCTGCCACAACCTGCTGGCGCTGGAAGTGGCCGGCATGCCGGGCGCGGCGCTGTATCCGGGCTCGTGGAGCGAGTGGAGCGCCGATCCGGCGCGGCCGGTGGCGACGGGTTCGTAGGGTGGGCACCTGTGCCCACGCAGTCGTACTCTTGCGAACCCCACCGCTTCCGCAAAGCGACCGGCCAGATTTCGACTAATCGAGCGCCGTAACGTGTGGGTACAAGTACCCACCCTACGAAACTCTCGCGGCCCGGTCCACCCTACAACCCCGATCGTCGTTCGTAGGGTGGGCTCTTGAGCCCACGCGGTCGTACTCTTGCACACCCCACCGTCCCCGCGCAGCGACCGGCCAGATTTCGACGAATCGGGCGCCGTGACGTGTGGGTACAAGTACCCACCCTACGAAACTACGAAACCCGCTTGAACAGCCCTGGATAACGCAGCACCAATCCATCCGCGTCGACCTGCAGGTCGGCCTGAAAATCGCGGCCGACGCTCTCGAAGCGATACATATCCGCCCCGAGCCGCGTATAGGCCTGCTTCGCCCTCTCCACCTTCAAATCCGGAATCCACACCCAGGCGACATCGACCACCTGCCGCTCGTCGAGCACGCGATGCAGGCGCCGGATCGGCAGCGTATTCGTGAAACAGCTCGCGGTGAGATCGATGTCGATGCAGCCGGCAAGCTGCGCGATGGGCGCGCCGTCGCCGTCCTGCCAGTGTCCCTCGCCGTCGGCATGGAGTTCCAGCCGCCCGCCCCCGGCGACCTCGATCAGTGCATGGCGCACGCGCCATCGGGCGTCGCAGCGGATGCTGTAGAAAGCGCCGTAGTCTTCGCCGTGGCGGCCGCCGATCACGGCGCCCTGGGCGAGGATGATCTCGCCCTCCTGTCGCAGCGCCAGGTGCTCGATGCCCAACCCGTCTTCCGGGATCCAGCGACAAACCTTCATGCTCGGACTCCTTGACCAAAGTGGCCGGGCCCGCTCACGACATCAGCGCCCGGTCAGGAACAGGACGATGATAACGCCAAGGGAAATCAGGAGCACCTGCGGGATCGATTCCTTGACCGTCGCGCGGCGCTGCATCTGCGGCATCAGGTCGCTCACCGCGATGTAGATGAAGCCGGACGAGGCGAACACCAGCACGTAGGGGATCAGGCCGCTGGCGCGGTCCAGCGTGAAGTAGCCGAGCAGGCCGCCCGCCACCGCCAGCAGGCTGCACAGCAGGTTGAAGACGTAGGCGCGCAGGCGCGAGAAGCCGGCGTTGAGCAGCACGATGAAGTCGCCGATCTCGGTCGGGATCTCGTGCGCGACGATCGCCAGCGCGGTGACGATGCCCAGTTCGGGGTTGGCCAGGAAGGCCGCCGCGATCAGGATGCCGTCGGTGAAGTTGTGCATGCCGTCGCCGATCAGGATCATCCAGCCCGACTTGCCGGCCGCGTGCGCGTCGTGGCCGTGGGCGTGGTGGTGACCGTCGCCCTCGTGGTGGTGCGAGTGGCGCAGCAGCGCCACTTTCTCGAGCAGGAAAAAGGTCAAGAGGCCCGCCAACAGGGTCGCGAACAGCTTCTGCGGGCTGGCGCCGGAATCGAAGGCCTCTGGCAGCGCGTGCAGCAGCGACGTCGACAGCATGATGCCGACGGACAGGCTCACCAGCCGCTCCACCATTTTGGAGAGCAGCGTGAACGAAAACAATGCCGCGGCCGAGATGCTGACGACGCCGGCGACGAGGGTCGCCAGCAGGATGGAGATTAGGATCGGGTCGATTTGAAGCCTCTTGTTCTGGACGTGCTGCGCTTGGCAAGCCGGGCATTGTACCTTTCCCGGCTCCCAAACGTGCGGCGGCGCGCTCGGCTTATGCGACGCCGTGCTTCGCGAACCAGTTCAGCGCGCGCTTCCAGCCGTCCTTCGCATCGGCTTCGTTGTAGCTCGGGCGGTAGTCCGCATGGAAGGCGTGGCCAGAATTCGGATAGACCACGATCTCGGAGCGGCTGTTGCCCTTCCCGAGCTGTTCCTTCATGCGCTCGACCGACGCCAGCGGGATGCCGGTGTCCTTGGCGCCATACAGGCCCAGCACCGGCACCTTCAGGCCCTGGGCCACGTCGATCGGGTGCTTCGGCGAATTCGGCGTGACATCGCCCGTCAGGCGGCCATACCAGGCCACGCCGGCCTTGACCTTCGGGTTGTGGGCGCAATACAGCCAGGTGATGCGGCCGCCCCAGCAAAAGCCGGTGATGCCGAGCCGCTCGATGTCGCCGCCGCGCTGCTTGGCCCAAGTGACGACGGTGTCGAGGTCGGACATGACCTGGGCATCCGGGGTCTTCGAGACGATGTCCTTCATCAGGTCGGCGATATTGCTCACCTTGGTGGCGTCGCCCTGGCGCACGAACAGGTCCGGGGCGATGGCCAGGTAACCGGCCTTGGCGAAGCGGCGCGCCACGTCCTTGATGTGCTCGTGCACGCCGAAGATCTCGGAGATCACGAGGATGACCGGCAGGTTGGTCCTGCCCTCGGGCTGGGCGCGATAGACCGGTACGTCCTGGCCGTCGATGACGATGATGTGGTCGCCGGCGGACAGGCCGGCGGTGTCGGTCTGGATCACGGATTGCGCCATGACCGGCAGGGTCGCGGCCGCGAAGCCGCTGCCGACTGCCGCTTTCAGGAAAACACGGCGGTCGACGCCGTCTTCGAACGCCGTGCTGGCAACGAGGCTGTCGCCGTCTTGTACGAGATCCTTCATGTGCATCCCTCCGGTCGCTGGTTGTAAGGTTGACTATCTTACCAGCGGCGCGGCGGCGTTGCGCATGGGTGCCTGGATGTGTGCGCCGGCCCGGTAACGGCAAGCGTCAACGCGGCGGGTCAGGCGACGCGTATCACCGCGTGGGCAGCGCAGGCGCCAAAGGTCTTCATGCGGGAATGGCGGAGCTGCCCACCCTACGGTCCGCGGCGCCGGCATCCGTAGGGTGGGCAGCTGCACCTGCGACCTCTGCACAGCCGCGCTGTATGCGCTGCCCACGCGGCGATATGCGTCCGCCGATCAGCTGCATACGAGCCGCTTACCTTTAGTGCGCTTCCTCCCAATTGCGCCCCACCCCGGTCTCGGCGACCAGCGGCACCTTCAGCTGGGCCACGCCCGCCATCAGTTCCGGCAGTTTCTGCTTGACCAGTTCCAGCTCGCCTTCCGGCACTTCGAGCACCAGTTCGTCGTGCACCTGCATGACCATGCGCGTGCCGAGCTTCTCGGCTTCGAGCCAGCCCTGCACCGCGATCATCGCCAGCTTGATCAGGTCAGCCGCCGTGCCCTGCATCGGCGCGTTGATCGCCGCGCGTTCGGCGCCGGCGCGGCGCGGGCCGTTGCCGGAATTGATCTCGGGCAGCCACAGGCGGCGCCCGAACACGGTCTCGACGTAGCCGCGCGCTTTCGCCGCCATGCGGGTCTCGTCCATGTACTGCTTCACGCCCGAGAAGCGCGCGAAGTAGCGCTCGATGTAGTTAGCGGCCGCCGCGCGTTCGATCTGCAGGTTCTGGGCCAGGCCGAAGGCGCTCATGCCGTAGATCAGGCCGAAGTTGATGACCTTGGCGTAGCGGCGCTGCTCGGACTGGACTTCATCCGGCGCCACGCCAAAGATCTCGGCGGCGGTGGCGCGGTGGATGTCCTCGCCTTCCGCGAAGGCCTTCAGCATCGCCTCGTCACCCGAGATGTGGGCCATGATGCGCAGCTCGATCTGCGAGTAGTCGGCCGAGACGATCACGCTGCCCGGCGGCGCAACGAAGGCTTCGCGGATGCGGCGGCCTTCGGCGGTGCGGACCGGGATGTTCTGCAGGTTCGGATCGTTCGAGGCCAGGCGACCGGTGATGGCCACGGCCTGCGCGTAGTTGGTGTGCACGCGGCCGGTGTCCTGGTTGACCATTTTAGGGAGCTTGTCGGTATAGGTCGACTTCAGCTTGGCCAGGCCGCGGTGCTCGAGCAGGACCTTCGGCAGCGGGAAGTCCTCGGCCAACTTCTGCAGCACCTCTTCGTCGGTCGAGGGTGCGCCGGTGGCGGTCTTCTTGATCACCGGGAGCTGCAGTTTGCCGAAGAAGATCTCGCCGATCTGCTTGGGCGACCCCAGGTTGAACTGGCCGCCGGCCAGTTCATAGGCCTGCTGTTCCAGCTCCATCAGGCGCGCGCCGATCTCGCGCGACTGCGCATCGAGCTTCGCGGTGTCGATCAGCACGCCGTTGCGTTCGATCTTCTGGAGCACGATCTGGGTCGGCAGCTCGACCTTCTCGTAGATGTAGGTCAGGCCCGGGTCCTTCATCACGTGCGGCAGCATGGTCTGGTGCAGGCGCAGGGTGATGTCCGAATCCTCGGCCGCGTATTCCTTGGCGCGCTCCAGCTCGACCTGGTCGAAGCAGATCATGTTGGCGCCCTTGCCGCAGACGTCGACGAAAGGAATCGTGGTGTAGCCGAGGTGGCGCATCGCCATCGTGTCCATGTCGTGCGGCTTGTGCGACTCGAACACATACGACTGCAGCAGCGTGTCGTGCACAATCCCTTTCAAGGTCACGCCGTGGTTGTTAAAGATGTGCATGTCGTACTTCAGGTTCTGGCCGAGCTTGGGCTTGTCCGGATTTTCCAGCCAGCCGCGCATGCGCTCCAGCACTTCTTCGCGCGGCAACTGCTCCGGCACGCCGGCGTAGCGGTGCGCCACCGGGATGTAGGCGCCCTTGCCCGCTTCCACCGACAGCGAGATGCCGACCATCTGCGCCGTCATCGGGTCGAGCGACGTGGTCTCGGTGTCGACCGAGGTCAGTTCGGCGGCGTCGACCATGGCCAGCCATTTATCCAGCTGCTCCCAGGTGGTAACGAGTTCGTACTCGCCCTTGATGATGGGCATGCCCGGCAGCGTCTCCTGCGCGCCTTCCGGGGAGTTCAACGCGGGTGCGCCCACGCCAGGGCCTTGCGACAGTTCGCGCAGCATGGTCTTGAAGCCGTAGCGCTGGAAGAAATCGCGCAGCGCGTCCTTGTCTTCGGGACGGCCGACCAGGCTTTCCTCGATCGACACCACGTGGTTCACCAGGTCGCAGTCGGTCTTCACCGTGATCAGTTCGCGGCCCTTGGGCAGCCATTCCAGCGCCGCGCGCAGGTTCTCGCCGACCGCGCCACCGATGCTGTGGGCGTTCTCGATCACGCCGTCGAGCGAGCCGTGCAGGGTCAGCCATTTCAGCGCCGTCTTCGGGCCGCACTTGGTCACGCCGGGCACGTTGTCGACGGTGTCGCCGATCAGGGTCAGGTAGTCGATGATGCGGTTCGGCGGCACGCCGAACTTGGCCAGCACGCCGGCCTCGTCGAGCTTCTCGTTGCTCATCGTGTTGATCAGCATGACCTTGTCGTTCACCAGCTGGGCCAGGTCCTTGTCGCCAGTGGACACAATCGTGTTCATCCCCTTCGCTGCGGCCTGCACGGCCAGGGTGCCGATCACGTCGTCCGCCTCCACGCCCTCGACCATCAGGATCGGCCAGCCCAGGTGGCGCACTGCCTCGTGGATCGGGCCAATCTGCTTGCCCAGGTCTTCCGGCATCGACGCACGCGTCGCCTTGTACTCGGGATACATGTCGTCGCGGAAGGTCTTGCCTTTCGCATCGAACACGCAGGCGATGTAGGCGGCCGGGTAGTCGGCGCGCAGGCGGCGCAGCATGTTGACCATGCCGTGCATGGCGCCGGTCGGGAAGCCGTCGGGGCTGCGCAGGTCGGGCAGCGCGTGGTAGGCGCGGTAGAGGTAGCTGGAGCCGTCAACGAGCAGCAGGGTATTTTGCATAATGGGAATGAATAGTGGAGCTGGCCGGGTGGCCGAAAGTGACAGGCATTATCGCAGAATCCGGGCTGGGCCAAGGCGGCTGAGGGAAGTTAAACTTGCCACAAGAGCAATAAAGTGCGTAGACTGGGCCTTTCATAATGCCTGCAATCGGCCAGGAGCAGACGTTCACTTCTAAGGAGAACTGATGGAATCTCAACTTACGATTCAAGCCCTTTGGGAAGACGACGGCTTGTTGACTATCGATAGTCGTGCGGCAAGTTGGGGTTTCGTCGGAAAAACTCAGGTCTATACGACCTATGAAGCGTTAAAGAAATGGGCGGGAGAGCTTGCCGCTCTTCCACTCGTTGCAGGGCAATCTGTCGGCTTTCAAGCAGGAAAGCGGAATAGCTATGCGTACCTTGGGGTCACAATTTCTGTTATCGACTCGGTAGGGCACTGTCAATGTCGTGTGGCGTTCGAATCGAGTTCGGTCCACACATGGGAAAGCAAGAACAAGCTTGAAGTCGAAATACTTACCGAACCGAATGCCATAGACCGGTTCATTGCCGGACTTATGGCTATCGTACAAACGAAAAATCAATGCGAAGCATGTCTGCTCGGCGTTGACAGCCTACCACCTACCTAGTCGAATGCGTTGTCCGCTTTGGGGCCAAGAGCGGACGTTCATGACTACGCAAAGTAAGAAATACAATCATGCCCAACGAGCAGATAGCGTAGTCAAGCATAGTGAGTTGCTACGACAGCCTGCCCAAGCTTGAGGGCCGCACTGTCCATCGCGATGCTATGCTGGCTCGACCGCTTGGCCAAGCGCTGCTATTTATCTGAATATCGGCTAAATGCTTTTTATCTGATATTCGGATATATTGACTTTATCTGTTACTCGGATAAAATCAACGTATCTGAATAGCGGATATTCGTCTATGTCCTTCGCGCCCGACTACTTTACGCTCTCTACGGCGTCTCACCTCGGTCAGCTCCTCAAGACCACGCGCAAACGGCACAAAATCACGCAAGCTGCGCTGGCAGTCCATGTCGGGGTCAGCCAGAACCGCCTCTCTCACCTCGAGAATCACCCCGAGGAAATCAGCGTCAAGCAGCTGCTCAGCTGGTGCTCGGCACTAGAGCTGGAGCTCAAACTCGGCGAAAGGGACACGTCGGCGGCCAGCAGCTCGGCAGAGTGGTAACCATGGGACGTCGCTCGCACAGCCAGACCCTCAATCTCTGGGCCAACGGAGAGTATGTCGGCCGCTGGACGGTCAACGCCGCCGGAAACTCGGAGCTGCAGTACGATGCCGGCTGGTGCGCCTCTCCGCGCGGCCGCCCTATCTCGCTGTCGTTACCCTTCAACCTGCACAATGAGCCGCTGAAGGGAGCCCGGGTTTCCCACTACTTCGACGGCCTGCTGCCCGACAGCGATTCGATTCGCAAAAGGGTTGCGGCCCGGTTCAAGACGGGTTCCATTGACCCGTTCGACCTGCTGGCCGCCATCGGCCGGGACTGCGTAGGCGCCCTGCAGCTGCTGCCGGATGGCGCCCATCCAGAGGGCCTTGACCATGTGGACGGCACTGTAGTCGATGACGAAGCCATCGAGCGCCACCTCCTGGATGTGGTGAACCCAGACCATCGCGGCGGTCCGCAGGCCCCAGACGACGACTTCCGGATTTCTCTGGCCGGCGCGCAAGAAAAGGACGCGTTCCTGTGGTGGGATGGCAAATGGATGAAGCCGCGCGGCGCCACGCCGACAACGCACATCTTCAAGCTTCCAATCGGGCTGGTGGGCGGCCGCAAAGCTGACTTTTCGACCTCGGTCGACAACGAGTGGCTCTGCCTGCGACTGTTCAAGGAATTCGGCCTGCCGACGGCGAACGCCGAGATTGCCACCTTTGGCAAGCAGCGTGTCCTCGTCGTCGAGCGCTTCGACCGGGTGCGTGCGGCCAATGGCCGGCAGCTGTTCCGGCTCGTCCAGGAAGACTTTTGCCAGGCCACCGGCGTGTCGCCTCTGGTGAAGTACGAAAATGAAGGCGGCCCGGGCCTGAAGCAAATTTTTACCCTGGTCCAGCAGTCGCAGCAGGCCAAAGAGGACATGCGCACGCTGATGGCGTCGCAGCTGCTGTTCTGGATGATGCGCGCGCCGGACGGCCATGCCAAGAACTTCAGTATCCAGCTGCTGGCCGGCACGGGGCGTTTCAAGCTGACGCCCATCTATGATGTGATGTCGGCCTATCCCGTCATGGGCCCAGGCCCGAACCAGTGGTCGGAACACGAAGTCAAGATGGCAATGGCCCTCCTCGGCAAGAACCGGCACTACCTGGCGCGCGACATCCAACGACGGCACTTCAACAGCACCGCGAAAATGGTTGGCTACGGCGCTAACGCGGAGCTGCTGCTCCAGGAGTTCATCGCCCGCACGCCGGACGCCGTGGAGAAGGTCCGCAGTGAGCTTCCGGACGGCTTCTCAGCCGTAGTAGCGGACAAGGTTCTGGATGGCGTGCTGGCTGCGGCGCACGCGCTGGAAGCAATGCCGCCAAGCTAAAAACGCCTAAAGCCCTGTCCTTATCATCAGAGCAACAAGGGCGTACACTGAGCCGTTCCAAACGTCTGCAACCGGCCAGAAGCAGACGTATCGTACAGCTGCAGTTTCGTGAGGAGATGAGATATCGACAGTCTGGATGAATTGCTGAGCAGGCTAACTGTTTAGTTCCGTGCGATCATATTCCTCGCCGTAGTTGGCCTTTGTTCCGTGCAAAGGCTATGCTGGGCGACTTGATTGCCGGGTTCAGCAGTCCCGGCATTCAATCGCACCAGGAGCAGTTGGCAGCATGAGTTCACGCATTCACCCGCAAGCCCGTACCACCCCGAAAATCCGGCAGGAGATCAAGGATTCCGGTCTGTCTGACCGTGAGGCTGCAAAGGTCTTCGGCATCACGCGAGCGACGGCTGCAAAGTGGCTCAAGCGGGACAATGTGCAAGACCGCTCGCACCGTGCCCATACACTGCATACGACCTTGAGCGCAGCCCAGGAAGCCATCGTCCTGGCACTTCGCCAGTCGCTCTATCTTCCCCTTGACGACCTGCTGTTCGTCACGCGGCAGCACATCAATCCCGACGTCGCCCGGTCAGGCATTGCACGCTTGCTCAAGCGCGAGGGCATGTCGCGGCTTGAAGACGTGATCCCGAAGGCCGAAGGCGAAACCATCACGCCCAAGAAGACCTTCAAGGACTACGAGCCGGGCTTTATCCATATCGATATCAAGTACCTGCCTCAGATGCCCGACGAGACCTCGCGTCGCTACCTGTTCGTCGCCATCGACCGCGCCACGCGCTGGGTCTTCATGCACATCTATCCGACCTGTGGACAGACGGTGAGCAACGGGCACCGTTGTCCACAGGCGGTCCACAGGGAAGCGCGCAGCGCTTTGGAAACGTGAAAAAACAAGTATTACATTTGGGCGGTTCTGGCCGGACAGATTGCGCCGCAATCCGGACCGCGGAAAAAGGCACGCCGCGACGCAAGGCGTAAGGAGGAGTCATTGCGAGCTATGGCGACGCCGAGCAACGCAGCAGAGCGCGGCCAGAACCGATCCAAATGTGACAGTTATTTTTGAACGGCTCCTTAGTACAGCACCACCGAGCGGATCGATTCGCCCCGTTTCATCAGGTCGAATCCTTCGTTGATGCGATCGAGCGTCAACGTGTGCGTAATCAGTTCGTCGATGCGCAGCTTGCCGTCCATGTACCAGTCGACGATCTTGGGCACGTCGGTGCGGCCGCGCGCGCCGCCGAACGCGGAACCCTTCCATTCGCGTCCGGTCACCAGCTGGAATGGACGGGTGCTGATTTCCTCGCCCGCCGCCGCGACGCCGATGATGAACGACTGGCCCCAGCCCTTGTGGGTGCACTCGAGCGCCTGCCGCATCGTGGTGGTGTTGCCGATGCATTCGAACGAATAGTCGGCCCCGCCGTCGGTCAGCTGGACGATGTGGTCCACCACGTTCGCCACTTCCTTCGGGTTGACGAAGTCGGTCATGCCGAAGCGGCGCGCCATCTCGACCCGCGCCGGGTTGATGTCGACGCCGATGATCTTGTTGGCGCCGACCATCTTGGCCGCCTGGATCACATTCAGGCCGATCCCGCCCAGCCCGAACACGACCACGTTGGCGCTGGCTTCGACCTTGGCCGAAAATACCACCGCGCCCACCCCGGTGGTGACGCCGCAGCCGATATAGGCGGCCGTTGCGAACGGTGCATCCTTGCGGATATTGGCCAGCGCGATCTCCGGCACCACGATGTAGTTCGAGAACGTGGACGTGCCCATGTAGTGGAAAATCGGCTTGCCGCCGATCGAGAAGCGTGACGTGGCGTCCGGCATCAGGCCCCTGCCCTGCGTCGAGCGGATCGCCTGGCACAGGTTGGTCTTGCGCGACAGGCAGAATTTGCACTGGCGGCATTCGGGTGTGTAGAGCGGGATGACGTGGTCGTCCTTCTTCACCGTCGTCACGCCGGGGCCGACGTCGACCACTACGCCCGCACCTTCATGGCCGAGAATAGCAGGGAAGATGCCTTCCGGATCCGCCCCGGACATGGTGTAGTAATCGGTATGACAGATGCCAGTCGCCTTGATTTCCACCAGCACTTCACCCGCCCTAGGCCCGGCCAGGTCCACTTCTTCGATCGTCAGTGGGGCGCCTGCCTTCCATGCAATTGCTGCTTTTGTTTTCATAGCTGATATGGTTGTTTAGATAAAAATGAAAGCGTGCCCGACAGCCCGGGCCGCTTAGGAGCCGCTCAAGAATTACTGTCACATTTGGATCGGCTCTTACAGGCGCGCTGCGGCGTTGCTCGTCGTCGCCATTGCTCGCTATGACTCCTGCGCGCGCCTTGCATCGCATCCCGCCAGAACCGCCCACATGACACACTAATTTTTTCACGGCTCCTTAGAATCCGGATAGGACGATCTTGCCGCGCGCCTTGCCGCTTTCGAGCAAGGCATGCGCGCGGCGCAGGTTCGCGGCGTTGATCGCGCCGAAGCGCGCCGCCAGCGTCGAACGCAGCACGCCGCTGTCGCTCAGATCGGCGACCCGGGTCAGCAAGCGATGCTGCTCGATCATGTCGGCGGTCAGGAACATCGAGCGGGTGTACATGAATTTCTAGTGCAGCGAAATATTCTTGCGCTTTAGGAGCAGCAGGTCGAACGACTCGGGGTCGTCGATCAATCCCAGCTTTCCCTGCGGCGCCAGCGCGGCGACGATCTCGGGCAGGTGCTGGTCGGTGTGCGTCAGGCTGGCCACAAGGTCCACACAGACACCGCATGCACTTCCACCAGCAGGTCGCGCCCCGTGGCGACAGGGTCCGGCAACGTGATGTTGATCAGCGATTCAGGCGCGGAGATGGGAAGTGCCGCGCGATAGGCAACCGCTTTCATGGCTTAGAACTCCTGGGCGGTGGGGCGCAGCACGATTTCGTTGATGTCGACATCAGCCGGCTGTATGATCGCGTACGCAATCGCGCGCGCCACCGCATCGGACGGGATCGCCATCTCGTAGAAGTCATGCACCGCGCTCGCGCTCTCGGCGTGGCTGCTGCCGTGTTTCAGTTCCGATTCGACGGCGCCCGGGGAAATGACGGTGCTGCGGATCTTGCCGCCGACTTCAGCGCGCAGGCCTTCCGAGATGGCGCGCACGGCGAACTTGGTGGCGCTGTACACGGTCGCGTTGCCGAACATCTTCAGCCCGGCCACCGATGCGATGTTGATGAAATGGCCGCTTTCCTGCTTCTGGAACACGGGCAGCGCGGCCGCAATTCCGTACAGCACGCCCTTGACGTTAATGTCGAGCATGCTATCCCACTCGTCGACCTTCAGTTCGGCAAGCGGCGCCACGGCCATCAGGCCGGCGTTGTTGATCATCACGTCGAGCCGGCCGAAATTGGTCAGCGCGGTCTGCACCAGCGCCACCACGTCCTGCTTGCGGGTCACGTCGGTCACGACGATTTCGACCTTGCCGCCGGCGCCCCGGATGTCCGCGGCCAGCGCTTCGAGCCGATCCTGGCGGCGCGCGCCCAGCACCAGGTGCGCGCCCAGCGATGACAGTTGGCGCGCGGTCGCTTCGCCCAGGCCGCTGCTGGCGCCGGTAATCACGACTACTTTGCCTGCGATATCTTGGTTCATGAGTGCTTCCTTCGAAAGGGATGGGGTTCAGTTCAGGACACAGTATGAAAGTGCGGCGCAGCGTTGTATATGGAACAAGAGCGATTTCAGAATTCAATTTTGTGGAATAATCGACGGCTACCAAGGAGTTCCTGCTTGCTGAACCAGACTGACCTGATACGAATCTTTTGCGCCGCTGCCGAATCGTCCAGCTTCCGCGAGGCCGCCGCGCGGCTCGGCATTTCGCCGCAGGCGGTGACGCGTGCGGTCCAGCAGCTCGAGCGCCACTTCGGCGAAGTGCTGTTCCACCGCAGCACGCGGCAGATCCGCGTGACCGAGTTCGGCGGGCAGCTGGCCGCGCGCGCGCGCGATTCGCTGCTGCAGCTCGATGCCTTGTTCCAGCGCGCCAGCGATTCGGCCGAACCGGAACTGCCAACCCGCGTGCGCATCACGGCGCCGCGCAGCCTGGCGCGCATGCACTTGCTGCCGGCCCTGGCCAACCTAGCGCTGGCGCATCCGTCCATCATCGTCGACTTGCGCCTCGGTGATGCAATTGCGGACGTGGTGGACGAACAGATCGATATCGGGGTGCGCTTGGGATTCATGCGCGACAACCGCTTCGTGGCGCGCGCAGTGACCAAGATGTCGTTCGTGATTGCCGGCTCGCCTGCACTGGTGGCGCGCGCCGGGATTCCCGCGTCGCCGGACGCGCTGGCGGCGCTGCCGACCACCGGCTTTGTGGATAGTAGCAGCGGCAGGGTGTGGCCATGGTACCTGGCCGACGACAAGCAGTTCATGCCGGCCTCCTCGGCCTTCATGACCAACGATCCGGAGGCCGAGCGCGACGCCGTGCTGGCCGGCGTCGGCTACGGCCAGTTGCCGTACTACCTGGTCGCTGCCGACCTGGCAAGCGGACGCCTGGTCACGGTGCTCGACGAGTTCGCGCCACCCGCGTGGGATGTATTCGTCTATCGTCCGCAGCGCGGTCCAGTGCCGCCGCGCATCAGGCGCGTGTTCGACGCGATCGTCGAAGCTTTTTCCGACCCCGCGCTGGCGCGCGCCTGAGGCAGCGCGCCAGCTGCCCGCTCACGTCATCGCCGCCGGCGACGTCCCCAGCGCGGGATAGTCGATGTAACCTTCGGACGGCACCATGATCGAGGCATGGGCATCGGTCAAGAGCTTCACCAAGACGGATGGCAGCGGACCAACGCCGAGCGATGAAGTGCGCAACGCCACGGTTGACTTCAAGGGCGAAAAGCGATCCAACGAGACGCATCAATCGACGACCGATCCGGACGCGCGGCTATACAAAAAGGGCAACGGCGACAAGTCCAGGCTGTGCTATCTGGGCTACGCGCTGATGGAGAACCGCAACGGCCTGGTGGTCGACGCCACCACCACGCTGGCGAGCGGCACCGCAGAACGCAACGCTGCGCTTATCATGGCCAAGCGCAGCATCGAAAAAGCCGGCGCGACACTGGGCGCCGACAAGGCTACGACGCGGCCGAATTCGTCAATCAGTTGTGCGACCAGGGCGTGACTCCGCACGTGGCGCAGAAAAAACACAGCGCCATCGATGGACGGACCACGCGCTACGCTGGCTATGCGGTCAGCATCAACAAACGCAAGCTGGTCGAGGAGATCTTCGGCTGGAGCAAAACCATCGGCGGGCCGTGCAAGGCGCGCTTCGTCGGCCTGGCGAAGGTACGCACAGACCACGTTCACATTCGCCGCCTACAACTTGACACGCATGGCGACCATCTTTGGCTGGCGTTTGTCGGCGATAGTGGGATAACTCCGTCCAGAGTGGGCGGAAAGTACTAAAAGTACCAAAAAGCAGCCTTAAAAGCGGCCAGAAACCGGTTTTTAGGCTGGATGCGGGTTACAGCCCGAAAAATTCGTGCTTTGGGCGACAAAAACCGGAGGGCTAGGTGTGAAATTGCAAGAGGTTGTTAGGGTTAGTTGAGAGCCTGGACATTGGCGCCTTGCCGCCGATGCCTTGGTGCGGGCGATGCCAGTTGTAGTGATGGATCCAGTCACGCAACGGTAAGCATGCAGCCCACCTACCTATGATGTAGTGCCGACGACGGGCAGACTCGATGTTTTCCACCTCGAGGATCCCATGACCCGTCTCCGAATTCCCGCATCAACCTGGCACGAGCGCGTGGCGCACTGGCGCGGCACAGGCCTATCCGCTGAAGCATATTGCCGAGATCACGATATTGGCGTGGAGCGTCTCAAGTACTGGGCGCGCCGCGTCGAGCGGGCAGCAGGCAGCCCCCAGCTGCTTCCGGTGCGCATCGGTGTGCCGAGTTGCGCACCGGCCCTGGAGCTGCGCAGCCCTTCCGGCTGGAGCATGCGCATGGACACTGGCGTCGATGCGGCGTGGTTGGCCAGGCTGCTGCAGGAGCTGCGGTGAAGCTGCTGCCGGAGTCAGTCTGGCTGGCGCTCGATCCGGTCGATATGCGCACCGGCGTCGATGGCTTGTCCCTGCACGTGCAGCAGGCACTGGGCCGTGCGCCCTGCGACGGCACGGCCTATGTGTTCAGCAACCGGCGCCGCACGCGGCTCAAGGTGGTGAGCTGGGACGGCACCGGCGTGTGGATGTGCCTGCGCCGCCTGCATCGCGGCCAGTTCGTCTGGCCGGAGCCTGGCGACAAATGCTGGCAACTCAGCGCAGAGCAGTGGCAATGGCTGGTCATGGGCGTGGACTGGCAGCGCCTGTCGGCCCAGGCGCCCTCGCAATGGCGGCTGTAGGGCCGGCACGTATACTGTTTTGCTTGTAAACGTCGGCGCAGCTCGCTACACTGCATCCCCATGAATCTGCTCGACGAACTCGCCCGCACCGATATCGATCCCGCCATGCTGGCGAAGGTGCGTGCGCTGGTCGAGCAGCAGCAGGTCCAGCTGGCCGAGAAGGATTTCAAGATCACGGCCCTGACGCACGAACTGGCCTACCTCAAGCGCATCCGCTATGGCAAGGCCAGCGAAGTGCTCAGCGGCGAGCAGCGCTCGCTGTTCGAGGAAGCGGTTGACATGGACCTGGCCGCCATCGAGGGCAAGCTGGAAAGCCAGGCCAGCAGCAAGCCTGCGCGCAAGCGCGCTGGCCGTCAGGCACTGCCGCCCGAACTGCCGCGCATCGAGAACCGTCATGAACCCACAGTCAGCGAACAACTGGACGTGGAGCCGGCGCGCTTCTTCGTGCATCGCCATATCCGTCCTCAATATGCCTGCCGCGCCTGCGACACCGTCACCGCAGCGGCGATCCCGCCCGCGGTTATCGATGGCGGCCTGGCCGCGCCTGGACTGCTGGCCTGGGTTGCCAGCTGCAAGTACCTGGATCACCTGCCGCTGTACCGGATCGAGAGAATCGCCGCGCGCCAGGGCGTGCCACTGGCGCGCTCGACGCTGGCGCAGTGGGTCGGCCGCATCGGCGTGGCCCTGCAGCCTCTGGCCGACCGCCTGGGTGATCTGCTGCGCCAGCGCAGCTGCCTGCATGCCGACGAGACGCCGGTGCGCCAGCTCGATCCCGGCAGCGGCAAGACAAAGCAGGCTTACCTGTGGGCCTACCGCTGCGGCACATGGGAGGATGGGCCGCCCATCGTGGTATTCGACTACCAGCCGAGCCGTGCCGGCGCCCATGCGCGCGCCTTCTTGCAGGACTGGCGCGGCCACTTGATGGTCGACGATTACACCGGCTACAAGGCCCTGTTTGCGCAGGGACCGACCGAACTGGCTTGCCTGGCTCACATCCGGCGCAAGTTCTTCGACCTGCACGCTGCCAGCGGTAGCCCCGTGGCCGAGGAAGCGCTGCGCCGTATCGCGCAGCTGTATGCCGTCGAGCAGGACGCTGCCGCCTCGACGCCCGCCGGGCGTCTGGCGATGCGCATCGCGCGCGCCGTGCCGGCGCTGGACGAACTGCACGCCTGGCTGCTGGCCACACAGCGCACCGTGGCCATCGGCAGCGGTACGGGCAAAGCTATCGAGCACGCCTTGAAGCGCTGGTCGGCCCTGGTGCGCTACGCCAGCTCCGGCATCCTACCGATCGCCAACAATCCAGTCGAAAACGCGATCCGCCCGATCGCCATCGGCAAGAAGAACTGGCTGTTTGCCGGCTCCGAGCGGGCTGGCCGCCGCGCCGCGGCCAGCCAGAGCCTGTTTGCCACGGCCAAACTGAACGGGCTGGATCCAGCCCGCTGGCTCGCCGACACCCTCGACAGGCTGCCAACCTGCCCGAACAGCCGAATCTATTCGCTGCTGCCATTTGCAGACTCTACGCTGGCCTGACTCTGCCCTGAAGGTGGGGCGGCTGGACGCTTACCGTCAATGGGTCGAGGATCTTGGCTTCATCGCCCACATTCGAGCGCGCGATGAAGAAGCTTTAGAACTGAACAAGGATGCAGGATTTCGCGCCCGACGTTGGGTCGTCGAGCGCACGCACAGCTGAATGAATCGATTCCGTGGCCTGCTGATCCGTTGGCCGAAGAAGGCAGGCAACTATCTCGCCTGCCTTCACCTCGTTCGTGGAATCATTGCCTGGCGCTCAGCAGGTCTACTGGGATAGGCTCTAAGTCGTCGGCCAGGGCGACTTACTGGGGTTGCTTAGCCTGGCAGCTTTGCCGCAAGAACGTCAACCTTTTCGATTGACGGCGGCTGGGCGAATAACTCACCCGCTTTTTCCATGAGCGCGGCCGCGACTTCGCCGGAAAGATGAGCTTGCCGCCCAGCCTCATCTGGAAACGCGTCAAAGATGCCAAAGGTTGACGGCCCCAGGCGGATGCCGAACCAAGCTGTAGTAGCTGGCTCTGCCTGAACGAGGGGAAGACCGCTTAACAGAAAGTTCTCTACTTCTTTCTCCTTACCCGGCTTGGCTTCTAGACGAACGAACAACGCAAGTTTGACCATGAGATATCTCCTGTAGTTAAACAGCCACCAAATTACCGACTTTCCGGTGAGCCAAATGTAATGATGACTGCACCGCTACCATTTGCGGCGACGCCGCCTCCTGCACGTGGCAAAGAGTAGACACAGGGCGACACTGGGTTTCTCAACACTTCAGTGACTGCCATGAGTTTAACACTTATACAACCAGATGGGTAATCCGACGAACTTCCGCTTTTGGCCGAACCGGCCCAGCCGGGTGAGGCGGTTCAGCATGGCAGCCCGTACTTGTCGCTCGGCGACCTGACGTTCGAAGTTGCGTGCCATGACGTGTTCGCCCAGCAACTTGAAACAGCGCATCTTGGTTTCAACAAGGCTATGCCGGTGGTAGCCGCTCCATCTCTTCCAGATTGCCCGTCCCAGCCTTTTTGTAGCTTGCAGGATGTCGTTACGTGCATCGGCACCCGGTTGTTTGCCTTCCAGGGCTTGGCGTTCTTCCGGGTTGGGATGATGACATGCGCAATGCGCAACGCAATGCCTTCATGACAGTCCTTCGTGTCGTACGCACCGTCGCCATTGACGCTGGCAATGCGCTCGTCAGCAGAAATCTAGCTCAGCAGCGCTGGCAGGACAGGTGCGTCGCCGATACCGTTATCGGTCACTTCCATGGCCCGGATCTCGAGCGTAAACGCATCGATCCCGAGATGCACCTTGCGCCATTGGCGGCGATGTTTTGCCCCGTGCTTCTTCGTCTTCCACTCGCCTTCACCCAGCATCTTGATGCCAGTGCTGTCCACCAGCAGGTGCAAGCCCGTCGTGGTCGGCATAACGATGGCCACCTGCAGCGTCTTTTTCCGCCTGCTGACCGTGCTGTAGTCTGGCCAGACTGCCATACTTACGCGCTTTACGCTGGCCGGGCCTGATTTACGCAATAGAGCCGCTTTCAACAGTGCGCACTCGTGAAAAAATTTGTTATACCTTTCTTCCCTAATGCTGCTATTTGCGATGAATTTACTCTCGTTCTGAAAGGAAAATCATGAAGGCACTCGTTTATAATGGTCCGTGCGACGTCCAAGTTAAAGACATGCCAGACGCCAAGATTGAAAAGCCGACTGACGTCTTGGTCCGTATCACGACAACTAACATCTGCGGGTCTGACCTGCACATGTACGAAGGCCGCACCAACATGGAAACGGGCCGTATTTTGGGCCACGAAAACATGGGTGAAGTCATCGAGGTCGGCAACGCCGTCGAGCGCGTTAAGGTCGGCGACGTTGTCTGTCTGCCGTTCAACATCGGCTGCGGCTTTTGCGAAAATTGCGAACGGGGCTTGTCCGGCTTTTGCCTGACGGCAAATCCAGGCACAGCGGGTGCTGCCTACGGTTTTGCCGGCATGGGCCCGTACAGCGGCGGCCAAGCCGAACTGCTACGGGTGCCGTTTGGCGATTACAACTGCTTGGTGCTGCCGGAAGACGCCAAGGAAAAGGAAAATGACTACGTGATGTTGTCGGACATTTTCCCGACCGGCTACCACGCTACCGAATTGGCTGGCCTTAAGCCGGGTGAATCGGTCGTGATCTACGGCGCCGGCCCGGTCGGCCTAATGGCGGCCATGTCTGCGTTCATTAAAGGCGCAAGCGAAGTTTTCGTCGTGGACACGCACAAGGACCGCTTGGCACTGGCCGAAAAGATGGGCGCGGTGGCGATCGACGACACCGAAGGCGCCGGCGTCGAGAAGATCTTGAACCTTACCAACGGCAAGGGCGCCGACTGCGGCTGCGAATGCGTTGGTTACCAGTGTTGCGACAAGCACGGTAAGGAAGTGCCAAATCTGACAATGAATAACTTGGTGCAGACGGTCAAGGCCACTGGCGGCATCGGCGTGGTTGGTGTATTCCTCCCGCAGGATCCGAAGGGTCCAGACGCGCTGGAAAAGGAAGGCAAGATTGCCTTCGATTTCGGCAATTTTTGGTTCAAGGGTCAGAAGATTGGCACCGGCCAAGCCAACGTCAAGCATTACAACCGTTATTTGGCAAAGTTGATCCATAAAGGTAAAGCAACGCCTTCGCAGATCATTTCACACCAGCTTGGACTAGATGATGCACCGACTGCCTATCGGAATTTTGATAAACGTGCGGAAGGGTGGACCAAAGTCGTGCTAAAACCTAATAAATAAGGAAAATATTATTTATAGGCGCATGTTAAAAGACGATTTGTAAATTCAAAGTAGATAGGTTCTACAATAAACGGGCTCTCGCGCAATTTTATTTCATTTAGGGATATTAAAGAGAGAAGATTGCGCGGAAGAACTTTGTTAGTTTCCAGTTTGATTAGCTTTGTTGCGTAAATTAGGCCTGACCAAGCTACTAGATGTTTAGTTTCGTGCGATCATTTACCTCGTCGTAGCTGGCCTTTGTTCCGTGCAAAAGCTATGCTGGGCGACTTGATTGCTGGGTTCAGCAGTCCCGGCATTCAATCGCACCAGGAGCAGTTGGCAGCATGAGTTCACGCATTCACCCGCAAGCCCGTACCACCCCGAAAATCCGGCAGGAGATCAAGGATTCTGGCCTGTCGGACCGGCAGGCCGCAAAGGTCTTCAACATCAGCCGCGCCACCGCCCGCAAATGGCTCAAGCGCGACGACGTGCAGGACCGTTCCCATCGTGCCCACACGCTGCATACAACCCTAAGCGCAGCGCAGGAGAACATCGTGCTCGCGCTGCGCCAGTCGCTTTACCTGCCTCTTGACGATCTGCTGTTCATCACGCGGCAATACATCAACCCCGACGTCTCCCGGTCAGGCATCGCACGCCTGCTCAAGCGCGAAGGCATGTCGCGCCTTGAAGACGTGATCCCGAAGGCCGAGGGCGAAACGATTCAACCGAAGAAGACTTTTAAGGACTACGAGCCGGGCTTCATCCACATCGACATCAAGTACCTGCCACAAATGCCGGATGAGACCTCGCGCCGCTACCTGTTCGTCGCCATCGATCGCGCCACGCGCTGGGTCTTCATGCACATCTACGGCGACATGACCGACAAGAGCAGCGTCGATTTTCTGCGCCGCTTGAAGCTGGCCTCGCCGATCAAGATCAGCAAGATCCTGACCGACAACGGCTCGCAATTTACCGATCGTTTCGCCACCAAAGACAAAAAGCCAAGCGGCCAGCACGCCTTCGACGTAGCTTGCGCCGCACTACCTGCCGAGCACCGCCTGGCGCCACCGCGGCACCCGCAGACGAACGGCATGGTTGAACGCTTCAACGGCCGCATCAACGAACTGTTGCAGCAGACCCGCTTCGACAGCCGTGCCGACCTGCAGGCCACATTGATGAACTATCTGAAGCTGTACAACCACCACATTCCGCAGCGTGCACTCGACGCAAAGACGCCCATCTTGGCGCTCAAGGAATGGCAGCAAAAACGGCCAGAATTATTCGTTAAACGCGTTTACGATCAAACGGGACTCGACAGATAGAAGCCCGCATCGGCGAGCCGTATCAAGTCGACGCGCGAACCTGGGCCTGCCCGGCTGCGCTGGAAGGCGTCGATGGGCGTTACCCGGATATTTTTGGAGACGGTTCGATGCAGGCATTGTCTCTCGCGATGGGACTGATCGCGACAAGGCTCGGCCATATGCTGGAAAACGATGCACAGCTTGTTTACCCGGAAGACCGTAGTCCGTGGAATGGAGCGACATTCGGTGCGGCCAATCCAGCTGCGAGAATAGTTCATCGACGGGACGACTAGGCATGCCAACCCGGAACGACATCGTTCTACTGGCGACCTATAACGCCGCCATGAATACCAGGCTGTACGCCGCCGCGGCCACCTTGCCAAAGGACGCCCTGAGCGCCGACCGCGGCGCCTTTTTCGGCTCGATCATCGGGACGCTGAACCATATCGTTGCCGGCGACACGATCTGGCTGCGCCGCTTCATGGGGCACCCATCGAACTTCCCTGCATTGCAAGCCATGCGCGACATCCCGCCGCCCGCCGGACTAGCCCACATTTACAGCGACGATCTCGACACGCTGCTGGCACACCGCCAGCGGCTCGATGCGGTCATCGAAGCCTTCGCGGCGGAGGTCACGGACAGCAACCTGGCCCAACCGCTCACGTACAGGAACTCGCGCGGCGAATGCCGCAAGCATTTCGGCAGCCTGCTGCTGCACCTGTTCAACCACCAGACCCACCACCGTGGCCAGGCAACGACGCTGTTGTCGCAGTCGGGAGTCGATGTCGGCGTCACCGATCTGCTCGAATGGATACCCGAGCACGGTTGAGCACGGAGAAGCGAGGGTTGAACCGCCTTCGCAACGCCCGGCGGGCACGATAACGTGCAGTCCGGGAGCCGGCGGCGAGAACAAATATCACGCATTTCACAGCGAAGGGTGTCTGTTTGTTACAATGGTCTAATCAATACAAGGTGACCATCATGCCGCGCACATTTCTCCGCCTGAGCGTCCTTCCCTTTGCCCTGCTGACCGGCCTCGCCGGGGCCCAGCAGGCAACGACGACGACCCAGCAACAAACGCCGACCGAACGCATCGAACCGGGCAGCGATGTGCCGACGACGAATATTCCGCCGCGCCGCGGCACGCAGATCAACGAAAAGCGTTCCAACGACGGCACCGTCACCGAGATCGAAGTGCAAAGCGGCAAGAGCCACTACATCATGCGCCCGAACAACCCGGCCGGCAATGCCCAGGCCGGCGACGCCCAGAGCAGCGCCTTCCGCGCGCCGCAATGGCAGGTACTGGAATTCGACATCGGCGCCAAGAAGCAGGCCGCGGCCGACGAGGCCTCGACCGCACCGGCAGCCGCGGCGGGTTCGCGCGGCACGGCCGGCGCCGCTGCCGCGGGTGCGCCGGCAACCGGCAAGCCGGCCGGCACAGTGCCGCCGGCAACCGTCCCGATGACGGCGCCGGCGGACGTTCCGCCGCCGCCGCCGTTGCCGACGAACCAGCGCTGACCCGACCACCGCGGGGCGAACCGCCCCGCCGTTTGACCTTTCATTCTTGCTCCCACGATGGCAGTTTTCACCGCGGTCACACTGGATGAGCTCACCCAGTGGATCAAGCAGTTCCCCCTTGGCCAGGCACTTGCCCTCGACGGCATCGCTTCCGGCATCGAAAACAGTAATTTTTTCCTGACGGTCGAACGCGGCGAGTATGTGCTCACCATCTTCGAGAACCTGGATTTCGAGCAGCTCCCCTTCTATATCGGCCTGATGCGCCACCTGGCCGAGCGCGGCATTCCGGTGCCGGCGCCGGTCGCCAACCACGATGGCGAACTGGTGGTGCCGCTGCAGGGCAAGCCGGCGGTGATCGTCACCAAGCTGGCCGGCAGCTCGCAGATGGACCCGCAGCCGGCGCATTGCGCGGAAGTGGGCACGATGCTCGCGCGCATGCACCTTGCGGCCCGGGACTTTCCGCTGGCCCAGCCCAACTTGCGCGGCCTGGCCTGGTGGCGCGCGACCGCGCCGGTCGTGCTGCCCCACCTGGCGCCGGAGAATGCGCGCCTGCTGCGCGAGGAAGTTGCCGCGCAGGAAGCGTTTGCTGCCACCGAAGCCTACGCGCGCCTGCCGCGCGGGCCCGTGCATGCCGACCTGTTCCGCAACAACGTCATGTTCGTTGGCGAAAAGCTGACGGGCTGCTTCGATTTCTACTTCGCCGGCGTCGATACCTGGCTGTTCGACCTGGCCGTGACCGTCAACGACTGGTGCATCGACCTCGCCAGCGGCAAACTGGACGCGGCGCGCGTGCAGGCGCTGCTGGACGCCTACCGCGCGGTGCGGCCGTTCACCGCCGAAGAAGTTGCGGCGTGGCAGACCATGCTGCGCGCCGCTTCCCTGCGCTTCTGGCTGTCGCGCCTGTACGACCTGCACGTGCCGCGCGCGGCCGAAATGCTGACGCCGCACGATCCGACCCATTTCGAGCGCATCCTGCGCGACCGCATTGCCAGCCCGGCGCCGGGCCTGGCCGCTGAGAACAATGAATAACATGCCCGCAATGACCGGCTGGACCTGGCTCAAGGAAGGAGCCGGACTCTTCCGCAAACAACCCGCCGCACTGACCACCCTGCTTTTCGCAAACATCCTCGTCAGCCTGCTGGTCAGCGCCGTGCCGCTGCTCGGCGCCTTGCTGGTCATGGTGCTCGTTCCCTCGTTCTCGATGGCCTTCATGAAGGCTTGCCTGATGATCGAGAACGGCGAACGCGTCACGCCGGCCGTGCTGCTGACCGGCTTCCGCCAGCCGGTGCTGGTGCAGCTGTGCAAGGTCGGCCTGATCTACCTGCTGGTATCGCTGCTGCTGACCGTGGCCGCGCGCCTGGCCATCGATCCCGGCTTCTTCCAGCAGTTCGCGCAGCGCGACCCGAATACCCTGCCCCAGGTGGCGGGCAGGGACTTGCTCACGGCATTCGGCATTTTCGTGCTCAACGCACTCATGATGATTTCGCTGGCCTTCGCCGCGCCCCTGGTCTACTGGCAGCAGATGGGTCCGGGCAAGGCTGCCTTCTACAGTTTCTTCGCCGTCGTGAAAAGCGCGCGCGTGTTCGCCGTGCTCCTGCTGTCCTGGTTCGGGATCATGTTCGGGCTGTGCATCGTGTTCACGCTGCTGCTGGGCGCCTCGAACGTGGCGCGCGTGGCCATCATGTGGCTGATCTTCCTGTTCGTCCTGCTGCTGCAGTGCGCGCTGTACGCGGCTTACCGCCGCATCTTCGGCAAGCCGGTCGAGGCAGGCGCTGCCCGGGTCAATCTGCAGAAGTAAAATCCTGCCCGGCCGGCAGACCGGCGGTGCTTGGGCGGCGTTCGCGAACGCCGCCGGCCCACCAAAGACCCTTAGCGCGACACGCGCTCCAGCTTGGCCACCGACAGGTCGAGCACCTTGATGCCGGACGGGCCGAAGTTGATCTGGGCCCGCGCCGCGCCCGCCCCACCCTCGATGTTCACGATCACGCCTTCGCCGAACTTGGCGTGCGCCACCGTTTCGCCGATGCGCCAGCCCGAGCCGCCGCCCGACTTCTGGGTGATCTGCTGGGCGATCTTGTTGTCGCTGCCGGCATTGCGGAAGGCCGCGTCGTCCCAGGCGGTCGGCGCCTTCTTGTTGGCGAACCAGTGGCTCTGCACGCGCGGCGACAGCCACTTCAGCGCCTCCTCCGGCAGTTCGTCGAAGAAGCGCGACTTCATGTTGAAGCGGGTCTGGCCGTGCAGCATGCGCTGCTGGGTAAAGCTCATGTAGAGGCGCTTGCGGGCACGGGTGATCGCCACGTACATCAGGCGCCGCTCTTCGTCCACGCCATCCATCTCGCGCGAGCTGCTCTCGTGCGGGAACAGGCCCTCTTCCAGGCCGGTAATGAACACGGCGTCGAATTCCAGGCCCTTGGCCGAGTGCACGGTCATCAGTTGCATCGCGTCCTGGCCGGCCTGCGCCTGGGCGTCGCCAGCTTCCAGCGAGGCGTGGGCAAGGAAGGCCGCCAGCGGCGACATGACGGACGGCAGCGGCGCATCGGCGTCGAGGATCTCGATGCCGTCCTGGTTCAGGATCGCGTCGCCGGCCTGGGCCGCCGATGGCGGGCCGAGGTGGGCCGGCGCCTGCTGTCCAAAACCTTCTTCCTGCACGAACTGGGTCGCGGCGTTGACCATCTGCTCGAGGTTCTCGATGCGGTCGGCGCCTTCCTTTTCGTTGGCGTAGTGGGTCAGCAGGGTGCTGCGTTCCAGCACCACGCGCACCATTTCCGGCAGCGGCAGTTGCTGGGTCTCGAAACGGGCGCCTTCGATCAGTTTCACGAAGCTGCCCAGCGCGCTGCCGGCCTTGCCGGTCATGTAAGGCACGGCCGCGTACAGCGAGACGCCATAGGTATCGGCCGCCATCTGCAATTGCTCGATCGAGCGCACGCCGATGCCGCGCGTCGGGAAGTTCACCACGCGCAGGAAAGCCGAATCGTTGTGCGGGTTGTCCATCAATTGCAGGTAGGCGATGGCGTGCTTGACCTCGGCGCGCTGGAAGTAGCGCAGGCCGCCGTAGACCGTATAGGGCAGGCCGGCCGCGAACAGCGCGTGCTCGATGACGCGGCTTTGCGCGTTGGAGCGGTAGAGGATGGCGATTTCGCTGCGCGGCATGCCGTCGGCCATCAGGCTTTTCGCTTCCTCGATGATCCACTGGGCTTCTTCCAGGTCGGACGAGGCCTCATACACGCGCACCGGCTCGCCCTGCCCCGCGTCGGTGCGCAGGTTCTTGCCGAGGCGGTTCTTGTTGTTGGCGATCAGGAAGTTGGCGCTGTCGAGGATGTGGCCGTGCGAGCGGTAGTTCTGCTCCAGCTTGATCAGGTTTTTCACCTGGAAGTCGCGTTCGAAGGCGGTCATGTTGCCGACGTTGGCGCCGCGGAAGGCATAGATGCTCTGGTCGTCGTCGCCGACGGCGAAGATGGCGCCGCCGTTGCCCTCGCCGTGGCCGGCCAGGAGTTTCAGCAGGTTGTATTGCAGGTCGTTGGTATCCTGGAACTCGTCGACCAGCACGTGCTTGAAGCGCATCTGGTAGTGCTGGCGCAGCGGCGCATTGCGCGCGAGCAGCTCGTACGAGCGCAGCAGCAGCTCGGCGAAGTCGACCACGCCTTCGCGCTGGCATTGCTGGTCGTAGAGTTCATACAGCTCGACCATCTTGCGCTCGATCGGGTCATAGGCCTCGACCTGGCCGGCGCGCAGGCCCTGCTCCTTCGCGTTGTTGATGAAGTACATCAGGTTCTTGGCCGGGTACTTCTCGTCGTCGACGTTCGCCGCTTTCAGCAGGCGCTTGATCATCGACAGCTGGTCTTGCGAATCGAGGATCTGGAAGGACTGCGGCAGCGCGGCGTCCTTGTAGTGCGTGCGCAGCAGGCGGTTGCACAGGCCGTGGAAGGTGCCGATCCACATGCCGCGCGTGTTCACGGGCAACATGGCGGACAGGCGCGTCAGCATCTCCTTCGCCGCCTTGTTGGTGAACGTGACGGCCATGATGCCGGCCGGGCCCACCTGCCCGGTCTGGATCAGCCAGGCGATACGCGTGGTCAGCACGCGGGTCTTGCCCGAGCCGGCCCCCGCCAGGATCAGCGCGCTCTGCGGTGGCAGGGTCACGGCCGCGAGTTGTTCGGGATTGAGGTTGTGAAGGAGATTCTGCATGCGCCCATTATACCGCCGGGATTTACTGTATGCCCATCCAGTCGAGGCGGTAACTGCGGACCTGTTGTACGAAATATTATTTCATTAATGCAATCATTATGAAATAATATTTCAATGCATATGATTGCAGCGGCGACTGATCGTCAACTTCTTTTCTCTACAAAAAGATTCTCAAAGCATTCATTTGTCGGCAACTACGCTCAACTCATCAGTATCGACGCGTAATTCTAGCGCGCGCCTCCTGTTCCGGAATTCGCTTAACTTAACAGCAAAGACGCGAACCCATCGCGTGGCCCACTACGACCCAACTATTTTTAAGCCGCAAGGCTGTGCACGCGTTTTCGGGTCGGGCTGAACTTCGTCACCGCGTGCCGGCCGGCTTACTGTCAAAAGGAGAGTCACATGCTTAATCGAGTGGTTACTGTTGCCGCCCTCGCTGTCGGCGGGATGATGCTGTCGAAACAGATGAAGAAGAACCGTGGTTCGGGCAATGACTCGTCGATCATCGAATCGATCGAGGTCAACGTCCCGGTGCGTACGGCCTACAACCAGTTCACGCAGTTCGAAGACTTCCCGCAGTTCATGAAGAGCGTCCACGAGATCCGCCAGCTCGACGACAAGCGCCTGCACTGGAAGGCCAACGTCGCCGGCGAAGACAAGGAATGGGATGCCGAAATCACCGAGCAGATCCCGGACAAGCGCATCGCCTGGCGCAGCATCGGCGGCGTGCGCAATGGCGGCGTCGTCACCTTCCACAAGATTTCCGACAACGTGACCCGCGTCACCCTGCAAATGGATTACACGCCCGAAGGCGTGCTGGAGACCATCGGCGACGCGTTCGGCGCGGTGCGCATGGAAGCGCGCGGTAACCTGCAGAACTTCAAGGAAATGCTCGAGAAGCGTGGCGCCGAAACGGGTGCCTGGCGCGGGAAGATCAACCAGCACTAAGCTGTGTGCTGAGTAGCCCATGAATACAAACGCCACCTCGCGGTGGCGTTTTTTTGGCTTCGACTACGGCGATGCACGTAACGCGTGGGCACGGGTGCCCACCCTACGGGTCACCGCCGCGGGAGTTTCG
>NZ_DAMCPG010000042.1:0-51978 GCF_032106685.1 Massilia sp. | reverse complement strand
ATGTTGCCCGAGATCGGCAGGTAGACGCTCCACAGCACGCGCAAGGGGCTGGCGCCGTCCATCGCCGCCGCTTCGCGGAAGTCGGCCGGGACCTGGTCGAAGAACTGCTTGAACACGTAGATCACGACCGGCGACACTACCTGCGGCAGCACCAGTCCGGCGTAGCTGTTGATCATGCCCAGCTGGTGCATGATGCGAAACAGCGGCACCAGCAAGGCCTCGAACGGCAGCAGGAAGGCCAGCATGGCCAGGCCGAACAGCAGCGAGCGGCCGCGAAAGCGCAGCTGGGAAAAGGCGTAGGCCGCCATCAGACTGATCGCCATCGTCACCACGGTGACCAGCAGCGCCACCAGGGCGCTGTTGAACAGCCAGCGCGGCATGTTGCCGGCGACGAGGGTCTTGCGGAAGGCGTCCAGGGTCCAGGTCTGCGGCAGCCAGTGGAACACGACGGAGACGGTCTCGTGTTCCGGACGCAGCGCGGTGGACAGGGCCCACAGCAGGGGGAAGGCCCAGAGCGCGGCGAGCAGCACGGCCGCGGCCAGCGCGGCGACCGTCCACCCGAGTTGCGAGCGCTGCTTCATCGATCCCTCCTCATGTTGCCTTCCTCCCCAGCGCGCGCGCCAGCAGCGACAGGACGATCACGACCAGCATGAAGGCCATCGCGACCGCGGCCGCGTAGCCGGCGTCGCTCTGGGTGAAGGCGGTTTCGTACATGTAATGCAGGGTGACGCGGCTGGTGTTGTAGGGACCGCCGCTGGTGAGGATGTAGGTCTGGCCGAAGACCTTCAGCGAGGCGATCAGCTGGATCAGCAGCGCGGTGCCGAGCACCGGCTTCAAGGCCGGCCAGGTGATCGCGCGGAACAGGGTGAAGCCGCGCGCGCCGTCGAGCGCCGCCGCCTCATACAGCTCGGCCGGGATATTGCGCAGGCCGGCCAGCAGCATCAGCATGTTGAAGCCGACCGTCCACCACACGGTGCCGATCGCCACCGCCGGCAACGCCCAGTGCACGTCGGCCAGCCAGGCGCGCTGGCCGCCCACCAGGTGGTTGATCACGCCCGACGAGGGCTGCAGCATCCAGTCCGCGATCAGGGTCATGACGGAAATGGGCAGCACGTAGGGCAGGAAGAAGGCGCCCTGCAGCCAGGCCTGGGCCTTCACGAAGCGGTGCACCAGCAGCGCCATCAGCAGCCCAAGGCCGGTCAGCGGGATCACGGTCAGCAGCGCGAAATAGAAGGTGTTCCAGAGCGAGGCCCAGAACGAGGGGTCGGTCGCCAGGGTCGCGTAGTTGTCCAGGCCGACGAAGGCGCTGGTGCGCGTCAGGCTGCTCTCGGTCAAGCTCAGGTAGAAGGTGTGCAGCGCCGGCGCCAGGAAGAACAGCAAAAAGGCGAGCACGAAGGGCGCCAGCAGCAGCGCGGCGGGCAGGCCCTCGGCGCGCGCGACCTGCCGGACGGGGATGGACACGGCGGGCGCTTGCGCTGTTCTCGGCATCGGTATCTCCATCTGCCTCTCCATCAATACCGCGGCGGCTTCTTGCGCAGCAGGCGCAAGGCCTCTTGCTCGAACATGTCCATCGCCTCGGCCGGGGTCAGCTGGCCCGACAGCGCGCCCGGCATGAACTTCGAGGCCATCGCCTCGACCGGGCCGGCGGCGCCCATGTACCAGCCGTCCGGATCGTAGACGACGTTCTGCGCGGCCTGGGCATACATGGCGTTCGGCATCAGGGCGCGCGCCTCCGGCGATTCGGCCACCGGGCGATAGGCCGGCACGTGGCCGCCCTCGGCCCAGCCCAGCGAATGGCGGCTGACCCAGGCCATGAAGGCAAGCACCGCCCGCACCTTCTCCGGCGGCATCGGGCGCCCTTCGTTGGCGGGGATCGCAAAGGCATGCGAATCGGTCCAGACGCTGGCGTCCTGGTACAGGCGCGGGAACGGCACAATGCCGTACTCGAAGCCGAGCGTGCCGGCCTCGGTGGTGCGCACCAGCTCCGGCACCTCCCACACGCCGTTGATCATGAAGCCGGCGCCGCCGCCCATGAACTGGCTGGTCGAGGCCGGGTAGTCCAGGCCCACCGGGCCGTAGCCGCGGGTGAACCAGGCGCTGACCTTGGCCAGTTCCTCGACGCCGGCGCGGCCGTACGCGAAGTGTCCGTTCGCTATCAGCGGCGCCTTGCGCTGCGCCAGCAGCGACACCCACAGGCGCCAGATCGCATACGAGCCCTGCCCGGATTCCATCGCCAGGCCGGCCTTGCCGCTGCGCTCCTTTACTGCGCGGAAGGCGTCCGTCAGGGCCTGGTAGCCGACGATGGGCTTCAGGCGCCCGGCCTCGTCGAGCAACCCGGCCTGGTGCGCCAGGGACTTGTTGTAGTACAGGACCAGCGGGTGCAGGTCGAGCGGGATCGCGTAATGGGCGCCGGCGTAGCGCGATTTCTCCCACTGGCGCGGGAAGTAGTCGCCCCCCTCCAGGCCGGCGGCGGCCAGCTCGGCCGGGACGATCGGGCGCAGCACGCCGCCGCCGGCCAGGTTCGGCAGGCGCGACAGGTGCACGGTGGCGACGTCCGGCCCCTCCCCGACCACGGCCGAGGTGATCAGCTTGGTGTAGAAGGGCTCGCCCCATTTCAGCGTGGTGCTGACTACGCGCACCCCGCCCTGGCTGGCGTTGAAGGCCTCGACCAGCGCCCGCATGCGTGCGCCGTCGCCGCCGCTGAGCAGGGTCCACATCCTGAGGGTGATTTGCCCCCGCGGCTGGGCGCGCAGCAGCGCCGGCGCGCCCAGCGCGCCGACCAGCATGGAAGCCTTCAGCATGCTCCTGCGTTGCGTCACATCGTCTCCCTGTCCTTCGTCGCGGCCTGTCCCGGCCGCTGCCTTGCTTCGAATCGCACTGCCAACCATCCCGCCATTATCGCTCCCCTCCGGCCAAGTTTGCGCCAGCCTGGGCTACCTGATCAGCGTCGGCCCGCGCGCGACCGGCTTGCCGTCGACCCAGTCGAGCTTGTCGAGGTAGAGGAAACGCCGCTCGCCGCGCTTGCCGGCGGGTGTCAGTTCCCAGGCGTGGTAGGCGATGTAGTCCTGGCCGCCGACCCGGAACACGGCCTGGTGGCCGGGTCCGTACAGCAGGCTCTCCTTGCTGCTCTTCAGGAAAGGCGTGTCGCCGACCGGCTGGCAGGGGCCGAGCGGCCCGGCGCAGCTGGCATGGCCCACCGCGTACGAGCCGTCGCCGAAGTCGTTGGCCGAGTAGAACAGGGTGTACCTGCCGTCCCGCAGCACCATGGTCGGCGCCTCGATCACCTTGCCCTCCCAGCTGCGTCCATTGGTCAGGAGCCGCGTCGGCTGCCCGATCACGGCCAGGCCGTCCGGACGCAGCTCCTGCACGAAGATATGGGTCGGCATCTGGCAGCAGTTGCCGTCGCTCTTGAAGTAGAGGTAGAGGCGGCCGCCGTCCATGAAGGGACTGGCGTCGATGGTGCCGCCCAGCGCCACCTGGCAGACCAGGGGCCTGGACGCGCCATCGACGAAGGGTCCGGCGGGCGAACTCCCCACCGCCGCGCCGACGCACTGGCGGTCCGAGGCCTGGTCGTGCGCCGTGTAGTAGAGCACGTAGCGCTCGCCCAGCTTGATCACTTCCGGCGCCCAGACGTGGGGCTCGTGCGGACGCACCCAGCGCGCCAGGGTCGGCATGGCGTCGGGCAGCTTGCGCCAGGCATGCAGGTCGGTCGAATGCAGGACCGGCACGTTGATGCCGTCGCCGTTGGTGGCATAGGCGTAGTAGCCGCCGCCGTCGGGCAGCACGAAAGGATCGGGGAAGTTGCCGATCGCGCTGGTGGCCTGGTCGCCGTGGACGCAGCCCAGCAGCGCCGCGGCGCACATGCCTGCCAGCAGGGTTCGCAACCGTTTCATTCCCTGCCCTCGCGCGCAGGCGTCATCTCCAGGCATCCGTGCATGTCTCGCTCCTCGTCTCGTAACAGCTGTCCTGTCTGGGATCATACGGACGGGCAGCCGCGATTTCCCATAACGAAACTCGCAGGAGATATGCCAAAACCGTATTCGTCAGGTTTGGAGAGCGCGCGGGACGGCGGGCGCCAGGCCAGCCGCTTCGCGCAGGGCCGCGAGCATGGCCCCGGCCGAGGGCGACAATTGGTGGCGCTTGCGCGTGACGATGCCGTACACGTCGCCGCGCAGCCCGAGCTCAAGCGGCAGCACGGCCAGCGTGCCCGCTTCCAGCTCCGCCTGGACCAGGCCGGGCGGCAGCGCCACCACGCGCTCGCCCTGCGCCAGCAGCCGCGTCACCAGCGGCAGCGACAGGGTTTCGACGATGTCGACGGGTTGCGGCAGGCCGCGCGCAATGAACAGCGCCATCAGCCGGTCGCGCAGGCGCCCCGGCGGCGGCAGGATCCAGGCGGCGCCGGCCAGGTCGTCGAGCTGGATGTCGCCGCGTTCCAGCCAGGGGTGGCCGGCGCGCACGATCAGGCTGCGCGCCTCGTCGGCCAGCGGTTCGAAATCGAGTTCGACGCCGGCTGCCGGATCGTGGATGCGGCCGATGACGATGTCGAGCTCGCCGGCGCGCAGCTGCTCGACCATGGTATTGCTGCCGTCGACCGAGACCGCGACCTGGATGCGCGGGTTGCGCTCCTTGAGCAGCTTGAGCGCCTGCGGCACCAGCGCACTGGCCGGTGACAGCACGCTGCCGATGCAGACCCGCCCGCCGAAGCCGGCCTGGCCCTGGATGATTTCCTGGTGCGCCGCATCCATCTCGGCCAGCGCCGCGCTGGCGCGCCGGATCAGCACCTTGCCGTACCAGGTCGGCGCCACCCCGCGCGGCAGGCGCTCGAACAGGGGAACGCCGAGCGCGTGCTCGAGTTCGCCGATCAGCTTCGAGGCGCCGGGCTGGGTCAGGCCGGCCGCCTCGGCCGCGTGCAGGATCGAAGCGTGGCGGCCCAGTTCGACCAGCAGCACCAGGTGCCGAATCTTCAGGTGAAAGCGGATGAACCGGGTGGAAGACGAATCGCGCATGCCGCCTTGTGAAATTTTTGTCAAGAAATCATAAGGCAGCGCTGATGCAAGCGTCAATGTAGCGCGGGTAGCGTGTCGGCATGCGGCAACGCCGGCGACGGCCCTGCCCGCGCAGGACAGGGCCGGCGCGGCCTCAGAAGGCCACCGACGTCTTCAGGCCGAGCACGACGGCGTCATGGTTCCAGGTGCTGGCGCCGGGATGCTTCACGTACTGCAGGTTGGGACGGATGCTGACCGAGGGCAGCGGCGACCAGCTGTAGAACACTTCGGCCGCGTATTCGTAGCCGTGGGGGACGGCGTGCGCTGCCTCGTCGCCGCGCTGGGCCGCGGCGCGGCGGCCGTTCGCATGGGTGGCCCCGATCGCCACGCCGATCATGTCGCGCGGACGATCGAAGGCGCCCTTGTATTCCATGCCGACGGCGACCTGGCGATCGGTCGAGGCGGTGAACTTGTCGGCCTGGGTGGCATTCAGGAACACGGTCGCCCCCCTGCCGCCGGCGCTGCCCGTCACCTGCTGCTCGAGATTGACGTAGACGCCGTAGGCGCCGTCGCGGCGCAGGGCGTCGGCGCTGCCCGCAACGAGCGGACGGCGCAGCGCATCCAGCGCCACGTCGTCACCGTCGGAGGTGTTGTACCAGGCGCCGACCTTGTAGCTGCCCGGCAGGCCCCGATACAGGCCGGCCTGCGGCTGCCAGCCGAATTCGACCGGGATCAGGGCGCCGGTCGTGCCGTGCGGATTGTTCGGGTGCAGTCCCTTGCGCACGGCGTAGCCGTCGTCGAGATAGCGCGGATTGACCTGGTAGACGCCCAGCTGCAGGTAGCTTTCGCGCGAGGTGTTGACTTTGGCGACGCCGGCCCAGACGCTGACCGGCCAGTTGGCCCAGTAGCTGCCGACCAGGTTGCCCGGCTGCGAACCGCAGAAGCTCAGGTTCTGGAAGTCGCAGGAAAAGCCGGCGAAGTCGGCGCCGATGCCCATGCGGCCGGCCTTCAGCACCAGCCTGCCGTCCAGCAGCGCTTGTTCGAGGTGGAAGTCGGTCAAGCGCCAGGTCTGGCCGCGGCCGTACACTTCCTGGACCTGCTGGAAGGTCCCGAGCCCGGCGTCCGTGCTCAGGTTCTTGCCGTTGCGGTTGGTGACCGTGGCCTTGAAGCTGGCGCCCTGCCAGCCCCAGAGCCTGCCCAGGTCGAGGCGGCTGCCCAGGACCCACTGGTCGCTGTAGCGGGTCAGTTCGCGGGCGCCGCCGCTGCTGTTGTGCGCCAGTTCCGAGGTATAGCCGAAGTCGAAGGAAACGCCCTGCTCGGCCAGGCGGCTGCGCTGGCCGTTCCAGTCGCCGAACAGGTAGGGGCCGGCGTCGGCCGCCGAGGCGAATTGGGGCGCCAGCAGGCCGAGCGACAGCGCCGCGGCGATGGTGGTCTTGCGTGAAATGATGTTCATGATGTGATGGCTTCCGGCAATGTAGCGGCCCGGCCGGTCCCGGCGGGAGCCGCCATGCGTGTCCGGATCGTGCCGGGTGTACAAGTAAGGGGAGTGAAATAGCGCGCGCCGTGGGAGAGCGGCGCGCGCTGTCGGGTGATTACTTCCTGGTCGCGGGAGCGGCAACCCCGTCAGGCAGCGCATAGGCAACGATCTCGTCGCCCATCGCCGTGCCCAGCGAGCCGTGGCCGCCGGCCATGACCACGATATATTGCTTGCCGGTCTTGTCCGACACATAGCTCATCGGGGTGGCCTGGCCGCCCGCGGGCAGGCGTGCCTTCCAGATTTCCTTGCCGTTGCTGACGTCGTAGCCGCGGATGTAGTAATCCAGGGTGCTGCTCAGGAAGGTGACGCCGCCGCCGGTGGTCACCATGCCGCCCAGGCTGGGCACGCCCAGCGGCAGGGCAATCGGGACCGGTGCGCTGTCGCGGGTCGTGCCGTTCTTATGCATCCAGACCTTTTTCATGGTCTTCAGGTCGACCGCGGCCACGTAGCCCCAGGGCGGCGCCTGGCACGGGAAGCCCAGCGGCGACAGGAAGGGGCCGATCTCGACGGCGAACGGAATGCCGGTCTGCGGTTGCAGGCCCATCTCGCCGCCGGTACCGCCCTTGGCGTTGGCTTTCTCGCGCGGCACCAGGCGTTCCAGGAAGCCCATGTAGTTGGGGTTCAGGATCAGCAGCTGGCGCACCGGGTCGACGCTGGCGCCGCCCCACTCGAAGATGCCCAGCGGGCCCGGGGAGATGATGGCGCCCTTGCCTTTCTCGCCCACGGTCTGCGGGGTGAACGGCCCTTCGTAGCGGTGGTTCTTGTAGATGATGCGGCAGGCCAGCTGGTCGAACGGCGTGGTGCCCCACATGTCGGTTTCGCTGATGTTACGCTCCGGCAGGAAGCTGAGCGCCGAGTAAGGCTGGGTCGGCGACAGGCGGTCGCCGGGGGCTGCATTCTCGGTCGGCACCGGCTTTTCCGGCGCTGGCACGACCAGCGTGCCATTGCGGCGGTCGATCACGAAGATGTGGCCGGTCTTGGTGGTGGCGACCACCGACGGCACCTTGCCCTTCGGGGTGTCGATGTCGACCAGAGTCGGCTGGCCGCCGATGTCCATGTCCCAGATGTCGTGGTGGACGGTCTGGTAGACCCAGCGCAGCTTGCCGGTCGCCAGGTCGAGCGCGACGATGGCGCTGTTGAAGCGCTCGCCGTTCTTGTTGCGCATGCCGCCCCAGGTATCCGGGGTCTCGTTGCCCATCGGGATATACACCATGCCCAGCTTTTCGTCGATGCTCGACACGCCCCAGGAGTTCGGGGAATTGCGGACGTAGGTGTCGCCTTCGGTCAGCGGATTGGTCTCGTCCGGGCGGGCCGGATCCCAGTTCCACACCAGCTTGCCGGTGACAGGATCGTAGCCGCGGATGACGCCGGACGGCTCGTCGGTCGACGCGTTGTCGGTCACGCTGGCCGCCATCACGATCATGTTCTGCGCCACCGCCGGCGGCGAGGTCGGCATCAGCATGCCGCGGGTCTTGACCGGGTGTCCCTTGTAGAGGTCGACGACGCCGTTGTCGCCGAAGGACGCGCAGGACTTGCCGGTATCGGCGTTGACTGCGATCAGGGTGCCGTCCATGGTCGGCGCGATGATGCGGCGCGGGCACTCCATGGTCGCGGCATCGGCCCGTGCGGGAGCGCCGTTCAGCGCCGGCGCATTGGCGTCCCAATACGAGACGCCGCGGCAGATCATGTGCTGGTAATGGGCGGCGTCGCGGTTGATCTTCGGATCGTGGCGCCAGATTTCCTTGCCGGTGTCCGGATCGAGCGCGATCACGATATTGTGCGGCGTGCACATGTACAGCATGCCGTTCACCTTCAGCGGGGTGACTTCGTTGGCGATCTCGCCCGGGTCGGTCGGGCCCTTGAAGTCGCCGGTGTGGAAGCTCCACACCTGCTTCAGCTGGCCGACGTTGGCCGGCGTGATCTGCGCCGCGGGCGCATAGCGGTCGCCGTAGCCGGAGCGGCCGTAGGCCGACCAGTCGTTGGCGGCAACGCCGGCGGCATCGTGGGTGCCGACGCCGGCCATGTTTTCCTCCGCGACGACGCCGTGCAGGTCATGGTAATCCTGGAACAGCGCGACCACGCCGACCAGCAGCGTGACCAGGGCCGATGCGATCAGCGCCTTGCGGCCGGCGTCCATGCCTTCGGCAGGCTTGTCCAGGCGCCGGTCGACGAAGGGCAGGAGCAGCCAGACGGCGGCGGCAAACCAGATATCCAGCCGCGGCAGCAGCTGCCACCAGTCGAACCGGACTTCGACCAGGGACCAGGCGACGGTCACGATCAGGATCGCCGCCATCAGGCCCAAAGCAGAACGGCGTCGCTTGAGAACAAGGACGCCGTTCACGATCAGGGCGAGGCCCGAGACCAGGTAGTAGACCGAGCCGCCGAGCGTGGCCAGGTAGATACCCCCGCCGAGCAAGGCCAGGCCGAGGAGGATGAAAATGGATCCGGTAATTGTAAGAAGCGGTCCGGACCGCGAAGAGGGGTTCATAAAAGTCCTTGGGAAAGTTCCAGGACGCTATGATATGCTCCCACAACAGGTTTGTAAACCGCTTGGTTTCTTAATTTTTTAACAATAAAAAGAATACTGACCCGTGATTTGAGGAGAACAATGGACAAGGACGAACGGCCCAAGGTGGGGCGGCCCTCCACCTATACATCGGAACAATTGCTCGACCGTTTGGTCCAGGCAGCGATCGACATCCTCGACGAGCAGGCCGCCAACGCCGATTTCAGCGTTGCGCAAGTGGCACAGCGCGCGAAGGTGTCGAAGCGCAGTGTGTACATGGTCATTGCTAGCAAGGAAGAGTTGATCGGACACATCATCGAGCGTGGCGCCAGGGTCGCCACCACCATGCTCGATTTGCCGGTGGCGAGCGCGCAGGATGCGCGCGTGGTGCTGGGCCGCTTTTTGGTGGAATGGGTCCGTTTTGCCTGCAGCGCGCAGGCGATCGGTCTCTACGTCATGGCGATCCGCGAGCGCAGCCGCTTTCCCGCGATCGGCGAGGCCTATTATCGCAACCGCAACGAGCATGGGTTGCAGCAACTGGTGGCGTGGCTGGAACGCATGCACAAGAAGAATTTTTGCCCGGTGCCCGATGCCTTGCTGACGGCCGACCTGGCGTTGAACATGGCCGCGTCCGAGCGCCAGCGCATCCTCGCGCTGGGCATCGACGCCCCCTATGGCGAGCGCGAACTGGACGAACGCGTCGAGTTCATCCTGCAGTTCGTGTTTCGCGAACCCGCCGCCGGCGTGCGCCGGCAGGCATCCGTTTCCGACAGGAGCAAGGAATGATCAAACTGAGTGTCATGTACCCGGCGGGCCCGGATGCGGTGTTCGACCATGCCTATTACCGCGATGTCCACATGCCGCTGCTGAAACAGCGCATGGGCGCATCCTGCAGGCGCTACAGCATCGACCAGGGCATGGCCGGCGTCACGCCGGGCAGCGCGCCGGCTTTCCTGGCAATGTGCCACGTGTACTGCGACTCCGTGGAGGCGCTCATGGCCGGCATCGGCCCGCACGCCGCCGAGCTGGCGGCCGACCTGGCCAACTTCACCAACGTCACGCCGGTGCAGCAGATCAGCGCAGTGGTGACCGAAGAGGCCTGACGTTGAAGAATGAAGGACGCCGCGCAGGGACGGACCCGGGTCCGTCCCTGCGCGGGCTTGCTTTGCTACCCGCTTACACGCCGACCATCGACACCGCCTTGGTGTTCAGGTAGGCCTCCAGCGCTTCCGGCCCGCCTTCCGTGCCGTAGCCCGAATCCTTGATGCCGCCGAAAGGCAGCTCGGCGCTCGGCGTGGCGGGCTGGTTAATCCAGAGCATGCCGACCTCGACGCGGTTCATCAGCAGGTGGGCGTTCTTGATCGAGCGCGTGAAGGCATAGCCGGCCAGGCCGTAAGGCAGGCGGTTGGCCTCGAGGATCGCTTCCTCCAGGCTGTCGACGCCGCGGATCGCGGCGACCGGGCCGAAGGGCTCGTCGTTGAACACGCTGGCCTCGAGCGGCACGTCGGCCAGGATGGTCGGCGCGAAGAAGTTGCCGGTCTCGCCGACGCGCTTGCCGCCAAGCGCCACCGTGGCGCCCTTGGCCTGGGCATCCTCGACCACCTTGCCGATGGCGGCGACGCGGCGCGCGTTGGCCAGCGGGCCGAGGGTCGTGCCCTCGACCAGGCCGTCGCCCAGCTTCAGTCCTTCGGCGTGCTTGACAAAAGCGCGCGTGAATTCTTCCTTGATCGCGTTGTGCACCAGGAAGCGGGTCGGCGAAATGCAGACCTGGCCGGCATTGCGGAACTTCGCGGCGCCGGCGGCCTTGACGGCCAGCGCCACGTCGGCATCCTCCGCGACGATGACCGGCGCGTGGCCGCCCAGCTCCATCGTCACCCGCTTCATGTGGGCGCCGGCCAGCGCGGCCAGCTGCTTGCCGACCGGGGTCGAGCCGGTGAAGGTGACCTTGCGGATCACCGGGTGCGGGATCAGGTAGCCGGAAATCTCGGCCGGGTCGCCGAACACCAGGCCCACCACGCCCGGCGGGATGCCGGCGTCGACGAAGCACTGCAGCAGCGCCGCCGGCGAGGCCGGGGTCTCTTCCGGCGCCTTGCACAGGAAGGAGCAGCCGGTGGCCAGCGCCGCGCCGAGTTTACGCACGATCTGGTTGACCGGGAAGTTCCACGGCGTGAAGGCGGCGACCGGGCCGACCGGTTCCTTCAGCACCAGCTGCTGCGCCTTCGGATTGCGCGACGGGACGATGCGGCCGTACACGCGCATGCCCTCGGCGGCGAACCAGTCGATGATGTCCGCGCCGGCCAGGATCTCGCCCTTGGCTTCGACCAGCGGCTTGCCCTGCTCCTGGGTCAGCAGGCGGGCGATGTCGCCGGCGCGTTCGCGCAGCAGGCTGGCGGCGCGGCGCATGGTGGCGGCGCGTTCGGCCGCGGGCACGAAGCGCCAGGCCTCGAAGCCCTGCTGCGCCGCGGCCAGCGCGCGGTCCAGGTCGGCGATCGAGGCATGGGCCACCGTGCCGATCGCCTGACCCGTGGCCGGGTTGAGCACCGGGATGGTCTTGCCGCCTTCGGCATCCTGCCATTCGTTGGCGATGAGGAGACGGGTATCGGGATAGCTGGACGTGGTCATGGCGTATCGGTTCCTGTGTTGGAGTGAGAACAGGATGATAACCCGGACGCGGGCGGATTGCAGTCGCCGCGTCGGCAGGCGGCAGAGGGAAGACGGCAAGCGTGCGGGCCCCCTGCCGGGCCGATGCTAGACTTTAGCCTCGGATTTCGCACATACTGTCGCCGCCAGGCCCGGCCCTGGCCGCCTGCGCGCCACGCGCGACTTGCAGCGAACCGGTCCCCCTCCTCCACTGCATGGCCGCGGCGCGCCGCCGCCCCCCATTCGAAGGATACGTTTTCAGCATGCGTTCATTGATTCTCGGTTTCCTCTTTTTCTTCTCGCTCGCGGCGAGCCTGCCCGCCGGCGCCGTCCTGCCCCTGGTGCCGAAGACCGCCGCCGCGGAAGACCCCGCGGTGCTGCCCGATCCCCTCGGCCGGCAGACGCCGCGCTCGATGATCTCGGGGCTGATCGGCGCCCTGGCCCAGCACGACTACGACCGCGCCGCCCAGTACTTCGAACTGCCGAACAACAGCAACCGCCAGCGCGTCAACGCCGCGACCCAGGCGCGCGCGTTTCAGATACTGCTGGATGAAGGCGGCTCGCTGCAACCCTATGCCGTCCTGTCGAACGAGGCCGTCGGCAAGATCGACGACGACCTGCCGATCGAGCAGGAGAACGTCGGCCAGATCACGATCCAGGGCAAGCGCATTCCGGTCCTGCTGACCCGCAGCGAGGACGAAGGCCAGCAGGTATGGCGTATCTCGCAGGAGACCATGACCCAGCTGGCGGCGGCGAGCAGGCGTCCGGCGGCGTCCCTGGCGGGGGGCCAGAGACAGGACGAGATCACCATCGCCGGCGCGCCGTTGAAGGACTGGGGACTGCTGATCGGGCTGGGCGTGCTGATCTTCGGCGGCCTGTGGATGGTGGCCGCGCTGATGGTCGCCCTCATGCGCCGCCTGGTGGCCGACCCGGCGACCAACGGCCTGTACCGTTTCTTCGAGGCGGCGCTGCCGCCCCTGAGCCTCCTGATCGCGGTCTTCGTCTTCTTCGGCTGGGCCGAGCGCCTGCCGGTGGCCATCGTGGCGCGCCAGACCCTGCTGCGCTATACCGGCATCATTTCCGTCATCGCCTTCGTCTGGTTCGGCCTGCGCCTGGTCGACGCCCTCGCCGAACTGGCCATCGTGCGCATGCAGCAGCGCCAGCGGCGCCAGGTGGTCTCGGTCATCACCCTGCTGCGGCGTACGGCCAAGGTCCTGCTGCTGCTGTTCTCGGGAATCGGCATCCTCGACACCTTCGGCATCGACGTCACCACCGGCATCGCGGCGCTCGGCATCGGCGGCATCGCCCTGGCCCTGGGCGCGCAGAAGACCGTCGAGAACCTGGTCGGCAGCGTGACCGTGATCGCCGACCGCCCGGCCCAGGTGGGCGACTTCATCAGGGTCGGCGACCTGATCGGCACGGTGGAGGACGTCGGCATCCGCTCGACCCGCATCCGTACCCTGGAGCGGACCCTGGTGACCATCCCCAACGGCGACCTGTCGGCGCGCCAGATCGAGAACTTCGCGCCGCGCGAGCGCTTCCTGTTCAATCCGGTCGTCTGGGTCGACTACCGGGCGTCGTCGGCCAAGCTCAGGGAAGCGATCGGCATCGTCCAGCAGGTGCTGAAGGAACACGAGAAGATCGCCGAGGGCGCGCGCGCCCTCCTCGGCCGGATCGGCGAGCGTTCCTTCAACATCGAGGTATTCGCCTACATCGAGGTGCGCGACTTCGAGGAAAGCCTGCGCATCCGCGAAGCGCTGCTGCTGGCGATCTACGAGCGGCTGGAAGCGGCCGGCATCGGCCTGGCCTTCCCGGCCCAGACCATCGTGGTGTCGCGCGCGCAGCAGGCGGATGGGCGCGCGGACGGCGACGACGCACCCGAGAAAACGCCGTCCTGAAGCGCGCCCCGTCTCAGCCGAGCAGCTTCTCGCGTGCCGCCTGCTTCAGCCAGTCCGGGTACTCGGTCATCAGGAGATCGTAAAGCTGCGCGTCCGAATGTTCGTCGGGGCTGGCGACGGCGAAGAAGTCGGCGTTGTCGATCAGCCGGCCATCGAGCTCGTCGAGCTTTTCCAGGAAGGGGAAGTCGGAGTCGGCAAAGTTCAGGAGGCGCTTGCTCTTCGATTTCTTGCCCTTGCCGATCCCCATGAACTGCCAGAAGATCGGCTCGCGGCTGGCCCAGCGCAGCTGGCGCTCGGTCAGGGGCTGGTCGGAGGTGCTGCCGTCGGTGACGAACATGACGTAGACCGGCAGCGCCGCCTTGCAGGATTGCCTGCGCTCGCCGCCGCCGGCGTCGGGGAAGTAATGACGGCGCACCGCCTGCATCGCCGCGCCATAGCGGGTGTCGCCTTCGAGCGGATGGCGCTCGATCAACTGGCCGACATAGCCCCGGAAGTTGGATAGTCCCATCGGCGCGACGTGGTGCACGTTGCGGCCGAACAGGAAGACGTCGATCTCGCCGTCGTCGTCGAAGCGGCAGCCGAGCGCCAGGATGCGCTCGGCGAAGGCCTGCACCAGGCCCTTGCGGTACAGGGTGCTCATCGACCCGGAGATGTCGAGCACCAGGCAGACCCGGGCCCGGTGCCGATCGAGCCCGACCTTCGCCAGCGACACCCCCGCCGATTTCACCAGGCTGACCAGCTGGGGCGCGGCCTGCTCGACGCGCTTTTCCAGGTTGACGGCGCTTGGCCCGGCCGGGACTGCGGCCGCTTCCGGCACTGGCGCCGGCGCGGAGGGTGCGACGTCGCCGCCGAAATGTTCCACCAGGGCGCCCAGCCCGCCGTTGAAGCCCTGCCCGACCGCCATGAAGCGCCAGCCGCCGTCCTTGCGGTAGAACTCTCCCAGCATCAGGGCCTGCTCGGCGGCGAAGTCCTGGCCCGAGAAGTCGAAACGTGCAAACTCGCCCGCCTGCGTCAGCAGGCGCAGGTGGCCGGAGGCCAGTTGCGACATGCGTCCGCCGCCGTCGATGCTGGCGGTGATCACCACGCGCTCGACGCTGGCCGGCAGCCGCCCCAGCTCGAACGCGAAGCCGTCCTTGTCGCTGCCCGCCGCCGCGCTGCGCACGCCGCCGCAGGGCGTGACCGGCTGGTTGAAGAAGGTCATGTAGGGCTCGCCGGCCAGCTTGCCGCCGGCGTCGAGCGCGAAACAGGCGAAGTCGAGCGCCAGGCCTTGCGCGGCCAGGCCGGCCTGCAGGACGCCGGCGGGCGCGTGCTCCGCGAGCGCCAGGCGCTCCCCTCTTTTCAATTGCTTCATCCATCCTCCCGACGCTGGACAAGTTTGCCCGGTTGCGCAGTACTACGCGGAAATATGAAAGCTATTCTCCACGATTCAGCGCGCAGCGTTCGCATTTTCTTCGTCCGTTCGCCCGGCGGCATGCGCCATGCATGAAATCTGACCGAAACCAGGCCTCGGAGCTTGCCAATATTGCATCGCAGGATGAATCGTGGCAGCATGGCGCACCATCATTTGCCAGCCTCGGCCATGTTCAAAGCTACCCTCGACACCTTCGACGCGAAGCGCATTGCCCAATCTTCCGACGCCGCCCTGATCGAACAGATCCTTCTGCCGCTCGGCCGGATCGATGCCGCGCTGAGCCGGCGCGCGATCGCCTACATTACAGACGGCAGCGAAGCGACGGTCCTGGCGGAACTCGCCCAGCATGCGGCGCAGGCTGGCGTACTGCTCGGCAAGCCGGGGCGCCTGCGCTGGCGGTTCAGCGCCGCCCACGACGACCGCGAGGTCGGCGCCGAGGTCGAAGACGGCATGGCCGCGCGCCACGCGCTGTACCAGCGCCTCGAAGTGAAGCCTGCCACGATGGTGCTGCTGGAGCGACTGGGCCGCCTGTTCGAGGCCGCCGATGCCGGCCAGTCGCTCGATCGCACCGGCAGCTCCGCGCCGGACTGGCTGCTGTATGTGCTGAACGACGCGCTGTGGGGCACGCTGCCGGCCGATACCGACGCGCGCGCCCCCGCCGCGCTGCTGGCGGCGCGCCCCGCCTGGGATATCGTCCTGTTGCGCGCGCTGCTGGCCGAGAGCGGCCTGCCGCAGGCGCTCGCGCTGAACATCGTGTTCGAACGGCAGGAAACCGCCCTGTATCACAACGACGGGGTCTACCTGCGCCTGCTGGCCCCGGGCGCGCTCGTCGCCGACCTGCTGGCGCATCCGGACGACGTCGCCTACGCCGCCAGCACGCTGTCGAACAACGGCAAGATGCTGCTGGCCGACCGTATCGCCGGCGACGCCGACCTGCGCCAGGCTTACGCCGCCCTGCTGGTACGCCTGGCCGCGGGCGAGGGCAAGACCGTGCGCGCGGCCGCCGCGCGTTACCTCGACGCGCTTGGCAGCGAGGCCTGCCAGGCCGAGCTGGCGACCCTGCTGCGCCAGGGCCGGAACGAGGAGCGCGCGAATGCCGCCGAGCTGCTGGCGCGCCTGCGGGGCGAACAGGCCGAGCAACTGCTGGAAGATGCACTGCAAGGCGAGGCGAGCAAGCCGGTGCAGCAGGCGATCCGCCATGCGCTCGCGGGCATCCGGGCCGCCGGCGACGCCGCCGACATCGTCCTGCCCGAGCCGCCGCCGGCGCCGCCCGTGGCCGAGACCAGGATCGCCGACGACGCACTCGCGCTCCTGCTCGCCAACCGCGAGGAGCTGCTCGAACGCCTGCGCCTGGATGCCGAGCAGGAAAAAGAGGCGAACCGCGGCGCCCAGCGTCCGACCACCTGGCGCATCCAGCACTACGAGCACTACCGCCAGCTCGATACCGGCCAGCTGCGCGACGCCCTGCGCGCGCTCAACGGCGAGGGCGACGGGCGCATCCTGGAAAGCCGCAGCGTCAACGACACCCTGGCTCTGGGCGGACGCCTGGCAAGCCGGGCCGATTTCGGCCTGCTCCAGGCCTTGCGCTGGGACCTGAACGCGCGCCCTTACGACAGCGCGCTGTGGTATGGCCCGCATTTCCAGAAGTGGTTGCGGCGCCAGGACCTGTCGCAAGTGGACCTGCGCCAGTTGAGCGAGGCGGCGGCGCGCTGCGGCGCTGCGCCCACCGTTTTTGCCCACGCCTGCCTGTCGAATGGCTGGGCACGCTACCTGCCGCAGGCGGTGCTGCCGCCGGACGCGGTCTGGCCGCTGCTGGCGCAGCATCCCGAGGTCATCGACGCGGCCCTGGGCCTGTCAGGCAGCGGTCAGTCCTACGGCGATCCCCCGCTCGCCCAGGCGCTGGCCGCCCTCGACACCTTCCCGACCGTGCCCTCGCGCTGGCTGCCGCGGGTGCTGGAGTTCGCGCTCGGCGACTCCAGGCCCCTGCGCGCGGCGGCCCAGCGCGTGCTCGACAAGCTGCCCGACATCGGCAAGCGCGTCGCCGACGTGCTGGGATCGAGCAGGCAGGAACTGCGCATCGAGGCGGCGCGCTGGCTGGGCCGCCTCGGCTACCGCCCGGCCATCCCGGCGCTGTACGCGGCGCTCGACAAGGGAGTGCGGGAGACCGTCAGCGCCGAGCTGATGACGGCGCTCGAGCGCCTCGGCGAAGACATCGCACCGCGCCTGGCGCCGGCAACGCTGCTGCAGCAGGCGCGCAAGGGCCTGAAGGCCAAGCCGCCGTCGGGCCTGGCCTGGCTGAACCTGGACCAGTTGCCGGCCTGCGCCTGGCGCGACGCCGCGGCAAGCCCCGGCGCCCAGGTCGATCCCGACATCATCCGCTGGTGGGTGATCCTGGCCGCCAAGCTCAAGGAGCCGGCCGCCAATGCTTTGCTGGTGCGCTACCTGGGCCTGCTGGACGACGCAAGCGCGGCGGCCCTCGGGCGTTTCCTGCTGCAGAGTTTCGTCGCCCACGACACGGCCGGCTCGCCGCTCGAGGAAGCGCTGGCCCATGCGGCGAAGGAAGCGCCCGGAACCTACCAGTACTACCAGCAGGCGGCGCGCCAGTATCCGGACCACTATGCGGAACAGGGCAAGCTGACCGAGGAACAGATCTTCGAGCAGTACAAGCGCGAAAAACTGGCCGAGTACGGGGGCACGGCGATCGGCGAGAAGGGCATCCTCGCCCTCGCCTGCTGCGTGCCCGGACACGAACTGGTCGACGCCATGCGCGTGTACATGCGCGACCATTACACCCGCCGCGCCCAGATCGAGGCGATGCTGGAAGCAGCCAGCGTCTCCGACGACCCGGCCGTGATCCAGTTCGTGCTCGGCATCTCGCGGCGCTACCGCACCGCCTCGGTGCAGCAGAAGGCGCGGCTGCTGGTGGAGCGCATCGCCGAGCGCAACCGCTGGAGCCCGGATCAGCTGGCCGACCGCACCATTCCGACCGGAGGACTCGACGAAACCGGCCGCATGGACTTCGCGTATGGCGGACGCCGGTTCAGCGTGGTCCTCGACGCCAGGCTCAAGCCGGTGCTGCTGAACGCCGACGACAAGGCGATTGCCGCCCTGCCCGCCGCGCGCCAGGACGACGACCCGGAATCGATCAAGGAAGGCAAGCAGCTGTTCACCACCTGCAAGAAGGAAGTCAGGCAGGTGGCGGAGATGCAGGCGGCGCGCCTGTACGAGGCGATGTGCGCGGGCCGCCTGTGGCCCGCGCACGAGTGGGACGAGTACGTGCGGCGCCACCCGGTCGTCGGCCGCATGTCCCAGCGCCTGGTCTGGATGCGCGTCGCCGCCGACGGCAGCCTGCTGTCGCTGCTGCGCCCGAGCGAAGACGGCAGCCTGATCGACGCCGACGACGAGGAAGTGAGTCTGGCGCCGGAGGACCGCATCGGCCTGGCCCACGCCAGCCTGCTGGACGAGGATCAGGTCCGCGCCTGGCTGGCCCACCTGAAGGACTACAAGGTGACGCCACTGTTCGCCCAACTGGTGCGGCGCAAGCCTGCGCTGGCCAATCCCGAGGCCGACCTGATCGACGACCGGCTCGGCTGGATCAGCGACACCTTCACCCTGCGCGGCGCCTTCGCCAAGCAGGGCTATGCGCGCGGCGCGGCCGAGGACGGCGGCCTGTTCTTCGAGTACACCAAGGACTTCGCCGGCGCCGGACTGCAGGTGCGCATCGAATTCTCGGGCAATTCCCTGCCCGAGGACAACATCCCAGCCGCGCTCAAGAGCCTGTCCTTCATGCGCCTCGGCGCGCCGGGAGGCTTCGGCTTCGACTACAGGTCCGGTGGCGGCGGCAGCGGCGGCGTGCCGCTGTCGAAGGTGCCGCCGGTCCTGCTGGCCGAGGCCTACGCCGACTACCATGCCGTGGCCGCGGCCACCCAGGGCTTCGATCCGGACTGGCAGCGCAAGATGCCCTGGTAGGATCGGGATTCACTGCGAGACGACAGACACATGAGCATCGCCAACGACACCGGCGCCCAGGCCGCCCGGATCCTGCGCAGCAGCGCCGAACTGCGTTACCGCGACGAACTGGAGCGGCTGCGCGCGGCCGACCGCGAACCGCGCCCCGAAGGCTGGCAGCTGTCGCCGCGCGCGGTGCGGCGCTTCATCCTGGGCGACCCGGCGCTCCAGGTCAGCCGCAAGTTCTTCGGCGACGACCCGCTGGTCGAACGCGCCATCGTGACCCTGATGGGCCACCAGGGCCTGATGCTGGTCGGCGAACCGGGCACCGCCAAGTCGCTGCTGTCCGAACTGCTCGCCACCGCCATCAGCGGCGACTCCGCATTGACGATCCAGGGCGCGGCCGGCACCACCGAGGACCACATCCGCTACGCCTGGAACTACGCGCTGCTGCTGGCCGAAGGACCGAGCGGGCGTGCACTGGTTCCCTCTCCCATGTACCGCGCCATGGTCGCCGGCAAGCTGGTGCGCTTCGAGGAAATCACCCGTTGCCCGCCGGAGATCCAGGACACCATGATCTCGCTGCTGTCGGAAAAGCAGATCATGGTGCCGGAGCTGGGCGACGCGGCGCGCGTGCATGCGCGGCGCGGCTTCAACGTGATCGCCACCGCCAACCTGCGCGACCGCGGGGTGCACGAGATGTCCTCGGCCCTGAAGCGGCGCTTCAACTTCGAGACCGTGCGCCCGATCCGCGACCATGCCTTCGAAGTCGAACTGGTGCTGGGCCAGGTGCGGCGCGAGCTCGACGGCGCGGGGTATGCGCCGCGCATCGAACACGAGGTCGTGGCCCTGCTCGTGACCGTGTTCCAGGAACTGCGCGCCGGCAGCACCCTCGAGGGTACGCCGCTGAAAACCTTGGACGCCGTGATGTCGACCGCGGAAGCGGTGAACGTGCTGCATGCGGCGGCGCTGGAGGCCTCCTTCCTCGGCAACGGCGAAGTGACGCCGCGCGAGATGGCGAACCAGCTGCAGGGCGTGCTGCTCAAGGACAGCGTCGACGACGTCAAGCGCGTCCAGCATTATTTCGACACCGTGGTGCGCGAGCGCGGCCGCTGCGACAGCGCCTGGAAGCGTTTCGGCGACGCCGCGCGCAGCCTGTGGGCGTGAACACGGCGATCGCCGGCGGGCTTCCCGATGCGCTGCCGCCGGAAGTCCGCGCCGGACTCGGCAGGATGGAAATGGACGGCGTCCATTTCGCACCGGTGCGCCACCACAGCCCGGCCTGCGCGCTGGCCTTGCAGGCGATGGTGCGCGAGCTGCGTCCGAGCGCCATCCTGGTCGAAGGCCCGGACAGTTTCGACGCCCTGCTGCCGCTGCTGAACGACGAACGCACGCGTCCGCCGGTGGCGATCCTGTCCCAGGCCGACATGCCCGCAGGGGCTGACGCCGCACAGGCCGATGGCGCCCGCGCCGTGCGCAGCGCCTTCTTCCCGTTTTGCGACTACAGCCCCGAATGGGTGGCCTTGCGCCTCGCGCGCGACACCGGCGCACAGTTCGCCTTCATCGACCTGCCGTGGCAGGCGCATATGCTCGACGACGCCCCGGAGCAACGCGACGAGCGGGTGCACAACCTGATGGCCGAGCGCCACCTCGCCCACAGCGCCTACCTGGCGGCGCTGGCCCGCGCCAGCGGCTGCCGCAGCCAGGACGAGCTCTGGGACCACCTGTTCGAACTGCGCCCCGCGGCGGCCCTGCGCGACTGGCGCACCCTGTTCGCCGAAGTCCTCGCCTATTGCGGCATGGCGCGCAGCAGCTACGAAGCCGAAGTGCTCGAGGCCGAGGGCAGCCTGGCGCGCGAACGCCACATGGCGGCGCACATCCGGCGCCGCCATGCCGCCCTGCGCGCGGCCGGCGACCAGGGCGCGATCGTGGTCGTCACCGGCGGTTTCCATACGCTGGCCCTGCAGCAGATGCTGGCCGCGGAGACAGAGGCGCCGCCTGCGGCGCGCACGGGTGGCTCCATCGGCGACTGGCTGGTCCGTTACAGTTTCGACCGCCTCGACGCGCTGAACGGCTATGCGGCCGGCATGCCCTCGCCGGCCTGGCACCAGTGGGTGTGGGAGAGCGCCCAGTCCGGCCCCGGAGGGCCGCAGCTCGACGTCGTCACGGCCGGGGTCCTGGCCCGCTTCGCGCAGCAGGGCCGTGCGCGCGGCCTGAGCGACCAGTCCTCGACCGCCGACGTCGAGTCGGCCCTGCTCCAGGCGTTGCGCCTGGCCGCCCTGCGCGGACATGCGGGTCCAGGCCGCGAGGACGTGCTCGACGCCCTGCGCTCCTGCTTCGTCAAGGACGCCATCGACGAAGGCGCCGCCGGCCTGGCGCGCGACCTGCGCGCCTTTTTCGCCGGCAGCGCGCTGGGCGACGTCCCGCCCTCGGCCGGCTCGCCGCCCCTGCTCGAGGACGCGCGCAGGCAGGCGCAGGCGCACCGCATCCGCCTCGACGACAGCGCGCCGCGCACCGTGCGCCTGGACCTGTACCGCAAGGAGAGCCATCGCCTGCGCAGCCATTTCCTGCACCTGATGGATTACCTCGGGACCGGGGCCGCGCGCTGGCAGGGGGGACCTGATCTCCTCGGCGGCGTGCGCCTGGAGCTGCTGATCGAGGAGTGGCGCGTCGCCTGGTCGCCCATGGTCGAGGCGCGGCTGATCGAACTCGCCGCCGACGGCGCCACCCTGCAGGACGCAGCCCTGGCGCGGCTGCGGCGCGAGGAAGCGGCGCTCGCCGCGGAAGGACGCGGACGTAGCGCGCAGCGTGCCGTCGCGCTCCTGGTGCGGGCCTGCGCGATCGGCCTGCAGGATCGCCTGCCGCAGCTGCGCGCGCTGCTGGTGGCGCACCTGGCGGAGGATCCGCACCTGGGCTCGGTCGCCGCCTGTGCGCTGCAGCTCCTGAATCTGTATCGCGCGCGCGCGCCGCTCGGCGTGCAGGACGATGCCGGCGTGCAGGCGCTGCTGCGCCTGGCGTGGTCGGCCAGTCTCGCCCTGCTGCCCGGCCTGGAGTCGCTCGAGCCGGAACAGGAGGCAGCCGCGGTGCGCAGCCTGGTCGACCTGCGCGCGATCCGCGCGGCCGTGGCCGATCCCGGCGCGGACGACGCCTGGCAACGCGCGCTCGCGCGCCTGGCCGCGGCACCCGGCGCGCCCGGCATCGCGCTGGCAGCCGGCGCCCTGCTGTTCCTCGACGGCGCCTGGAGCACGCAGCAACTGGGCGCCATGCTGAGGGCCCATTTCGGGCCCGGCGCGAGCGCGCCGGAAGCGGTGCGTGCGCTGGGCGGCCTGATGGCTGCCGCCCCCGAACTGCTGCTGACCCAGGCCGGGCTGCAGGCCGACCTGGACCGCATCCTGGCCGGCTGGGACGAAGCCGCCTTCCTCGCCTACCTGCCCGACCTGCGCCTGGCGTTCGCCCAGCTCAAACCGCCCGAAACGGCGCGCCTGGCCGAAGCCCTGGCGCGCACCCACGCAGGCCTGGACGATGCGGTTTCCTCGGTCCGCTACGGTTTGTCGGAACACGAGCTGCTGGCCGGCGCCCGGCTTGCAAGCGCGCTCACCGGGTGCCTGGCACGCGACGGGCTGGGCGAATGGCTGGCGGGAGCGGCGCAATGAGCGCGAACGAGGCGGCGCGCCGCTGGCGCCTGGTGCTCGGGCGCTACGCCGGCGATACCCTGGGCGCGCAGGTCCTCAGCGCGCATGACCGCGAGCTGGACGGATCGCTGGACTACCTGTACGGCCGCGAATACGAGGGCAAACGCATGGCGCGTGGCGGCGCACGCGGCGCCGGCCTGGAGCCCAGCCAGGTGCAGGCCCTGGACTGGCTGGAGCGCACCCGCAAGCTGTTCCCGCGCGAGGTGTTCGAGCGGGTGCAGGCGCACGCCCTCGACCGCTACCAGATCCGCGAACTGCTCGACGATCCGGCCACCCTGCTATCGCTGGAGCCGAACCAGGCACTGGCAAAGACGCTGCTGCAGATGCGCGGCCGGATGAACGCGGCCACCCTGGAGGCGGTGCGCAACGTGATCCGCAGGGTAGTCGAGGACATCACGCGCCACCTGCGCCAGGATTTCGTCAACGCCGTGCAGGGCCGCCGCAACCGTTTTCGCCAGTCGGCCCTCAGGAGCGCGCAGAACTTCGACTGGCGCGCCACCATCCACGCCAACCTCAGGCACTACGATCCGCACACGCGCCGCCTCCTGATCGAGCGGCCGCGTTTCAATGCGCGCGTGAGGCCCCGGCTGCCATGGGACGTGATCCTGTGCGTGGACCAGAGCGGTTCGATGCTCGATTCGGTGATGTACAGCGCGGTCATTGCCGGCATCCTGTCCAGCCTGCCCGCGGTGCGGGTGCGCCTGGTGCTGTTCGACACCAACGTGGTCGACCTGAGCCACCTGGCGCACGATCCGGTGCAGGTGCTGCTGACGGTACAGCTGGGCGGCGGCACCGACATCGGCCGCGCGCTGCAGTATTGCGAGCTGCTCGTGCACAACCCGCAGCGCACCGTGGTCGCCCTGGTCAGCGACTTCATCGAAGGCGCCGCCCCCGGCCCTTTGCTGGCCAGCGCGCGCCGCCTCGCCGAAGCGCGCGTGCGCCTGCTCGGTCTGGCCGCGCTCGACCAGCATGCCGAGCCGGTCTACGACCGCACGATGGCGCAGCGGCTGGCCGACCGCGGCATGCGGGTGGCCGCGCTGACGCCCACCCATTTCGCCCAGTGGCTGGCCGAGGTCATGGCGTGAGCGCCGCGCCTGTCGCGCCTTCCGTCCTGCAGGCAGCCTACGCCAGCTACGACGACGAGTCGCTGGCCACCCTCGCCAGCGTCGGCCTGCTGCGGCGCGCCGCCAAGGATGTCGAGGCCGGCAAGGTGGCCTGGCATGCCGACGGCGGCGCGCTTGCCGGCCTGGTCGCGGCCGACGGCCAGCGCGTGCAGCTGCACTTGCCGGGACCGGCCGCCGCCCGTTGCGACTGTCCGGCGCCCGGCGTGTGCAGGCACGTCCTGGCGGCTGCCTTGTGGTTGCGTGCGGCGCCGGCGGCCGGCCCGGAATCCGAAGCAGGCGGCGCAGTCTCTGCGTCGTCGGCGCCGGCGCCGGTCTCCGTGCTAGAAGAAGTGCTGGCGTTCGACGCCGCAGAGTTGTCGAGCGCGGCGGGCCCGGCCGCGGTGCGCACGGCGGCAGGAATGTTCGCGCGGCGCGGGCCGGTCGACATCGCCGTGCAGGGTGCGGTGCTGGCGATCCACCTGCCCCACCTCGACCTCACATGCCGCTACATTGGCGGAGCCGGCTATGCCGGCATGGTGTCGGAGGCCACGCCGCGCCTGCGCAACGCCCTGCACCTGCTGGCGCTGGCCGCGGTGCGCCATGCACACGGCCGCGACCTGCCGTGGCCGGGGTCCGCACGCGAGCCCGAAGCGGCGGCCGCCAGCGCCGGCCTGGGCGAAGACGAACAACGCTTCCTGGCCCAGGCGCGCGCACTGGTGCACGAGGTCTGCGCGCGCGGCTGGTCGCACGTGAGCGAAGCGGCGGCGCCACAGTTGCGGGCCCTGGCCACCTCGGCGCGGGTGGCGTCCTTCCCGCGCCTGGCCGGACTGCTACGCAACCTGGCCGGCATCGCCGACCTGCTGGCGCGGCGCGACTTCGGCGTCGACGAAGCGCAGGCGCTGCGCCTTGCCGCGCAGGCGCACGCCTTGAGCCACGCCCTCGGGGCGGCATCGCGCCGGAACGATGCAGCCCTGCTGGCGCGCCTGCGCGGCGCGCAGCAGCGCGGCTTCGAGGACGGCGCCACCCTGGAACTGCTGCCGCTGGGAGCGCATTGGTGGCAGCAACCCGGCGGCGCGCGCGGCCTGGCCTGCGCATTCTGGGACCCGGCAGCGGGCCGCCTGCGGCAGGGGGTGCTGGCCCGCAGCGGCGGCAGCGATCCGGGCTTCGGCAGGGACAGCGCCTGGTCCCTTCACGCGCTATGGCCGGGCATTGGTCCAGCGGCGCGTTTGGCCGGTCTCTCCCTGATGCTGGAGCAACCGCGCCTGGCCGAGGATGGGCGGCTGGGCCTGGGCGGCGCCACGCGGGCCCACGCCCAGCCGGCCTGGGCACCGCGCGATCCGCGTTGGCAGCAAGCCGGCTTCGACGACTGGACTGCCTTGCGCCTGGCAGTCGGCGCCGGCGCAGGGCTGCTCGGCGAAGCGGTGGACATGGTGTTGCTGCGCCCCGCGGCCTGGGAAGCGCCCCAGCTGGACGAAGTCCAGCAGGAACTGCTCTGGCAGGTGCGCGACCAGGAACAGCGCCTGCTGACCCTGCGCCTGCCCTACGAACACTGGAAGGCCGCGCGCCTGGACAACCTGGAAGCCTGGAGCGCCTCCGGCGTGCCTGTCCTGGGGATCTGCGCGCGCCTGGAACGTGGCGGCGATGGCCTGCTCGAACCGGTCAGCCTGATCGTCGAGCGCGACGGCAGGCTGTACCCGGTCTCGCTCGATTTCGATGCCGCTCCGCCCCGGCCCGCGGACATCGCGCGGCCGTCGCGCATGCCCGGCGGCGCAAGCGCCCCGGCTGTCCGGGTGCCGCCGGCACACGTCGCCGTGCTGCGCGCGATGCTGGTACAACTCGAGCGCAAGGCCATGAGCGGCCACCTGCACCTGGCCGGCCGCGACGACGCGCTGCACGCGCTGCGGGCCGACCTGCTTGCGCTCGGCCTGGACACCCCGGCCGCTCTGCTGGAACGCTACCTGGCCGCGTCAGACATCGGCGGCGCGCTGGCGCTGTATCACGTGGGGCAAACCTGCCTGGAGCTCGACACCGGGTTCATGTAGGCGGTGTTCAGAACAGCTCCAGGTTCGGCGAAGGCGGCGGCGCCTTGGCGCGCGCCGCCGCCGGCGCCGGCCAGTCGCGCATGCGGTCCGCCGGATAATGGCGCAGGAAGCTGTGCGCCACGTCGATGCTGCGGCAGGCCAGCCAGTCCTCGACCTCGTCGTGCGGCAGGATCACCAGCGAGCGCTTCTCGTCGCCCGGCTTGTGCATGCGGCGCATCAACGCATGCTCGTCGGCGTTGATGGTGATCTGGGTGAAGGAGGACTGGATGCCGCCGTCCGTTTGCTGCCAGTCGCGCCACAGCCCGGCCACGAAGAACAGCGACTCGTCCGCCATGCCGATCGCGTGGCGCACGGCGCGCCCGCTCTCGTAGCAGGGTTCGTAGAACCAGGCCATCGGCACCGCGCACAGCTGCAGCCGGCGCCAGGCCGGGGCGAAGGAGCGCCGCTCGACCAGCGATTCGGCGCGCGCATTCATGGTGTCGAAGGGCTTGACGCCGGGCGGGATGTGGCGCCGCGGGACCATGCCGTAGCTTGCCAGGCAGGCTTGCGGCCGGCCATCGGCACCCGCACGCAGGATGGGCGCGGCGTAATCCTTCCAGGTTTCTTCCGGCCAGCGCCAGTCGGCCGGCAGTTCGCTGAAGGCGCCGAGCGAGCCGAACTTGTCGAACTGCTCGGGCGTGGGAGGACGGTAGTTGACGCACATGACGGAGGCGGGTCAGAAAGCGTCGAACACGGTGTCGAGATGGGTGACGGTCGGGGCGCCGTCGAAGCAGTGGCCGACGAGGCGACGCCATTCCTGGAAGTCCGCGCTGTTGCGGAAATGGACGGTATGGTCCTCGAGCGTCTGCCAGCGCACCAGCAGGCGGTAGGCGCGCGGGTTCTCGATGCCGCGCTGGAGCCCCATGCCGGCGCAACCGCGGGCGCGCTGGAACAGCGGCGCGGCCTGGCGCACGCCGGCCTCGAACTCGGCTTCCATGCCGGGCTTGATCAGAATTTCCGCGCTTTCGAGTACCATTCGCTCTCCATCATTGCTGTCATCGACCGGGCGCGCATGAACCGCGCGCCCTGGACGATTATGCCACGGCGAAGAGCTCCCGGCAGGCCATCGAGCTTGCTAGAAGTGATACTGCGCCTTCACCATCGGCGTCCTGGCGGTCGCACCCGGAATGTTGCGGCCGTCGTTGCCGAACTTGTTGCCGAACTTGTTCTTCCAGTACTGATAGGCCACGCCCGCCCGGAAGCGCTTGGCCTTGGCACCGAAATAAGGGCCGACGTCGAGCATCAGCTGCATGTCGATGTTGGTCTCGGTCGCGGTGTCGCGCCCGAACTCGTTCTTGCCCTTGGCGCCGATGAAGTTCGCATAGCCTTCGAACGACAGCCTGCTTGACGCCAGCGGAAAGGCCCAGACCACGCCCAGCATCGGATGGGTGTCGTAGCGGTAGCGCGGCGTGGACACGCCCGTGTAGCCGCTGTAGGGCGCATTGCTCTCCCACAGGCCATACAGGCCGACATTGAGCATGCCGGGCACGTCGAACATGAAGGTCGGGCCGGCGACAACCATCCGCTTCTTCGAGTTGTAGCCGGCGTCGTTCTTGGTATTCACGTCGAAGCCCAGGGTCAGGCCGGCGTCGCGAATGGGACCGAAGCGCAGCGGCGCGCCGCCGGCCTTGCCCCATTCGACCGTGTGGCGATAAACCAGGTAGAACTCCTGGGCGCCCGAGCTCGCGCCTTTCGAGGACGGATCGGTCTTGTCGGACAGGAGCAGGTCCAGGTTCGCGAAATTGGTGCCGTACTTGTAGCCGCTGACGTGGTTCAACTGGACGATGTGCTTGCGGATGTCGTTCGCGTTGAAAGGCTCCGCGAAGCGGGTGCCGGTACGGTAGCCGATCAAGGTGTCGCTCCAGTCGGCCGCCCCGGCGGTGCCGGCCAATCCGGCGGCGCCGGCGGCCAGCGCGATGGCGGCGATGGGGTGGAATGCGCGCCTCATGCCTTGCCCGCCTGCGCCACCGAATGCTCCATGCCGCCATGCTCTTCGTGGCTGGCGACCGGCACGTCGCGGCTGCCGTTGAAGAACAGGTTCAGCGCCACCGCAGCCACGGCGGTCAGCAGGATGCCCGACTCCAGCAGCGGATGCAGGTTGTGCGACATCTGCTGGGCCCAGCGCGGCGCCACCAGGGGAATCAGGCCGAAGCCGATCGACAGCGCGACGATGTAGAGGTTGAAGCGGTTGCCCTGGAAGTCCACGCGGCTCAGGATGCGGATGCCGGCCGCCGCCACCATGCCGAACATGACGAGGCCGGCGCCGCCCAGCACGAACTGGGGAATCGCCTCGACCAGCGCGGCCATCTTCGGCAGCATGCCGAGCACGATCATGATGATGCCGCCCGCCACGCAGACCCAGCGGCTCTTCACGCCGGTGACGGCCACCAGGCCGACGTTCTGCGAGAAGCTGGTGTGGGGGAAGGTATTGAAGACGCCGCCGATCACGGTGCCGAGGGCGTCGGTGCGCAGGCCGGCCGCGAGCTGGGCCTGGTCGATCTTCTTCCCGGTCATGTCGGACAGCGCCAGGAACATGCCGGCCGACTCGATCATGACGACCACCATCACGACGGTGAGCGTCAGGATCATCACGATGTCGAAGGTCGGCATGCCGAAGGCGAAGGGCGTGACCAGCTCGAACCAGTTGGCCTTGCCGACCTTATCGAAGTGCATCTTGCCGGCGGCGTAGGCCACGCTGCAGCCGGCGACGATGCCGAGCAGGATAGAGATGTTGCAGACGAAGCCGCGCGCATACTTGACCAGCGCCAGCACCACAACCAGCACGAAGGCCGCGATCGCCATGTCGTCGAGGGCGCCGTAGGCGGGATTCGGGTTCATCGGGATCGGGCCGGCCAGCTTCAGGGCCGGCGCCGCAACGGTTCCCCCCGCGGTTTCCGGCATGACGGAGGCCGTTGCGGCGGCGGCCTTGGCGTCGTCGACCATGACCGCCAGGCGCGCGACGTCGACCGTCTGCGCCGCCGAGTCCTGGCCGCCCATGGCCCAGCCGACGCCGACGCGCATCAGGCTGACCCCGATGACCAGGATGATGGTGCCGGTGACGACCGGCGGAAAGAAGCGCAGCATGCGGCTCATCAAGGGGGCGATCAGGATCGCCAGCAGGCCGGCGCCGATGCCGGCGCCGAAGATCGCCCTGGCGCCGTCGACCCCGGGCACGGCGTTCGCGATCGCCACCATCGGGCCGACGGCGGCGAAGGTGACGCCCATCATGACCGGCAGCCGGATGCCGAACCAGGAACCCAGCCCGAAGGACTGGATCAGGGTCACCAGGCCGCAACAGAACAGGTCGGCCGAGATCAGCATCGTGACCTCCGCCGGCGACAGTTTCAGGGCGCGGCCCACGATCAAGGGTACGGCGATGGCGCCGGCGTACATGACCAATACGTGCTGCAGGCCGAGTGCGCTCAGTCGCCCGAGGGGCAGTTTCTCGTCCACCGGATGGCGGCTCTGGTGTTTCATGCTTGTCTCCTGATTATTATTGACGTCAGTCTGCAACCAAAGAATGCATGCTGCTGGCCGGGCGAGGACCGCAGTTACCGGCCCGCCATCCGGTGAGGGTCCGGTTCTTACTCGACCGGGGCGCCCTCTTCGTACCAACGCTTGAGCAAGTCCCGCTCTCCGGCGGTGATCTGGGTAGCGTTATTCAAGGGCATGACCTTCAGCACCACGGTCTGCTGGTACATCTGCTGCGCATGGCGCTTGATCGAGGCCGGCGAGTCGAAGGCGATGCCCTTGCTCGGCAGCGCGGCCGAGTGGCACATGGCGCAGCGCTGGTCGATCACGCCCTTCACCTGCTGGAAGCTGACCGCGTGGGCCGTGGCGGCGCCGGCTGCTGGAGCCACGCCACCCGCCGGGGCGGCGGCCTGCGCCGCCGCCATCACCGGGACGGCGGGTTCCGGCTGGGGCACCAGCCAGACCACCATCGCCAGCAGGGCCGCGACGCCCGCCATCGCATGTTCCCAGGGCACGCGTTTGCCCAGGACCAGCGCCTTGTGGCGGGCCACGAAGCTGTGCCGCACCAGCGCGCCGGCCAGCATCAGCAGCACCAGCACTACCCAGTTGTGCTCACCCGAATACAGCCAGCCGTAGTGGTTCGACAGCATGGCGATCAGCACCGGCAGCGTGAAATAGGTGTTGTGCACGCTGCGCTGCTTCGCGCGCCAGCCGTGGATCGGGTCGACCGGCTGGCCGGCCTTGAGCTGGGCCACCACCTTGCGTTGGCCGGGAATGATCCAGAAGAAGACGTTCGCGCTCATCGCGGTGGCAAGCATGGCGCCCACCAGCAGGAAAGCGGCGCGGCCGGCGAACAGCTGGCAGGCCAGCCAGGCGGCGAACACCACGAACACGAACACGCAGGCGCCGACGATCAGATCGCCGTTTTTCTTGCGGCCGAAGGCGCGGCAGATGATGTCGTAGACGAACCAGAAGGCCACCAGGAAGCCGAGCGCGCTGGCGACGGCGGCGCTGGATGACCAGTCGTGGACCGTGCGGTCGACCATGAAGGTGCCGGCGTTGAACAGGTAGAGCACCGTGAACAGACCAAAGCCCGAGAGCCAGGTGGCGTAACTCTCCCAGTAGAACCAGTGCAGGTTCTCGGGCATGGCCTTGGGCGCCACCAGGTATTTTTGCGGGTTGTAGAAGCCGCCGCCGTGCACGGCCCAGAGTTCGCCGTCGACGCCCTTGCCCACCAGGTCGGGCGCGGTGGGCTTGTGCAGCGAGTTATCGAGGAAAACGAAGTAAAAGGATGCGCCGATCCAGGCGATCGCCGTGATCACGTGGGTCCAGCGCAGCAACAGGTTGACCCAGTCGAGCAGGTAGGTGTCCATAGAGCCTCAAGCGAAAAGGAAGTACCGCGTCCATGACGCTGTACTGTCCCATCACCACAGCGGGCTCTGTGAGGGGCGATCATCGCAACCATCGGCGGCAGACTGGGCCGGCATGCCGATGTGCTCCGCGGCGACGAAATAACTGTATACGATCCTGCTAGATTTGCATAACAGTTTTTATCTTTTTTGAAATCCCTATGAACCGCGGTAGGTCGAGTAGGCCCAGGGGCTGACCAGCAGCGGCACATGGTAGTGGCCGGCCGCGTCGGCGATGCCGAACTCGATCGGCACCTCGTCGATGAAAGCCGGTTCCGGCAGCGCGACGCCGCGCGTCCGGAAGTAGCGCGCCACCGAGAATACCAGGCGGTAGCGGCCGGTGGCCATGGTGGCCGCGTCGAGCAGCGGGCCGCCGTCGGTGCGGCCGTCCGCGTTCAGTTCGAGGGTCTTGATCGTGGTGGCGCCGTTGGCGTCGATCCGTTGCAGGCTGACCTGCATGCCGGCGGCCGGGCAGCCGTGCATGAGATCGAGCACGTGGGTGCTGAGGTGTCCCATGAGTCTCCTTTATATGGCGGCCCGATGCGGGCCGGGTAAGCTGGATTGCATACACTTTTTGTTTTCAATCCCAGAAAAAGTGTATACACTTCAGACATGATGTCAACAATTTATTCTTCTAACGAATCGTCCAGCCAAGCATGAGCCGCCCTCGCCCGCCCCTGAAGATCGTCCTGCCGCCGGCCGATGCGCCCGATGCCTTTGGCGTCCAGGACCAGGACCAGGCCGCCCCCGCGGCCAGCGCCACCCAGCGCATCGTCGACGCGATCGTCAACGCCATCGCCGACCGCCGCCTGATGCCCGGCACCAAGCTGTCGGAACAGAAGATCGGCGACATCTTCAAGGTGTCGCGCACCGTGGTGCGGCAGGCCTTCAACCAGCTCAGCCGCGACCGGCTGGTGGTACTGGAGCCGGCGCGCGGCGCCTTCGTCGCCACCCCGACGGCCGAGGAAGCGCGCGACGTGTTCGAGGTGCGCGAAATCCTCGAGACGGCGGTGACGAAACAGCTGTGCGCCACCATCACCGACGAACAGATCCGCCAGCTGCGCGAACACCTGGAGTGCGAGCGCGCGGCCGTGACCGGCGCCCAGGTGTCGGGCCGCACGCGCCTGCTGGCCGACTTCCACATCGTGCTGGCCCGGATGCTGGGCAACGAAGTCCTGGTGCAGATGCTGAGCGAACTGCTGACGCGCTCCTCCCTGATCGCGCTGATGCGCCAGTCGACCCAGTCGGCCGAGGAATCCCACGACGAGCACGTCGCCATCGTCGACGCCTTCGAGCGGCGCGACGCCAAGGCCGCCGTGCGCCTGGTCGGCAAGCATCTGACCAACGTCCAGCATAACCTGAACCTCGACCCGCAGCGCGTCGACCTGGCCGAGATCCTGAAGCGCTGACCATCAACCTTGACTTTGAGCCGACCATGACCCCAACCTATCCCCGCGACCTGCAGGGCTACGGCGAGCGAGCGCCGCACGCCGACTGGCCCGGCCGCGCCCGCGTCGCCGTGCAGTTTGTCCTGAATTTCGAGGAAGGCGGCGAGAACAGCGTGCTGCACGGCGACGCCGGCAGCGAGCAGTTCCTGTCCGAGATGTTTAACCCCGCCGCCTTCCCGGCGCGCCACCTGAGCATGGAAAGCATCTACGAATACGGCTCGCGGGTCGGGGTCTGGCGCATCCTGCGCGAGTTCGAGCGGCGCGGCCTGCCGCTGACCGTGTTCGGCGTCGGCATGGCGCTCGAGCGCTGCCCGGACGTGACCGCCGCCTTCCGCGAACTGGGACACGAGATCGCCTGCCACGGCTGGAGGTGGATCAGCTACCAGAACGTGGACGAGGCGACCGAGCGCGAGCACATGGCGCGCGGCATGGAAGCCATCGAACGCCTGACCGGCGAGCGCGCGCTCGGCTGGTACACCGGACGCGACAGCCCGCACACGCGGCGCCTGGTGGCCGACTACGGCGGCTTCGAGTACGACAGCGACTACTACGGCGACGACCTGCCCTTCTGGCTGCGCGTGCGCCGCAGCGACGGCGGCGAGGCGCCGCAGCTGGTCGTGCCCTATACCCTCGACTGCAACGACATGCGCTTCGCCCTGCCCCAGGGGTATTCGCACGGCGACCCGTTCTTCTCTTACCTGCGCGACGCCTTCGACGTGCACTATGCCGAAGGCGAAGAACGCCCGTCCATGATGAGCATCGGCATGCACTGCCGCCTGCTCGGACGCCCGGGCCGCTTCCTCGCGCTGCAGCGCTTCCTCGACTACATCGGCCAGCACGACCGGGTCTGGGTCGCGCGCCGCATCGACATCGCGCGCCACTGGAAGCGCACCCATCCCTTCGACCCGGCTACGGCCTTCATGTGGGAGTAACATGCTGACTCTTGAACGTCTCAACGCCGCCGACGAGGCGCAATTCACCGCCCTGCTCGACGGCGTCTACGAACACTCGCCCTGGATCGCGGCGCGCGCCTGGCAAAGCCGCCCGTTTGCCACCCTGGCCCAGCTCAAGCACGCCCTGATCGAGGCGGTGCGCGGGGCGCCCGGCGAAGCGAAGCTCGGCCTGATCCGCGCCCACCCCGAACTGGCCGGCAAGGCCATGGTGTCGAAGTCGCTCACCGCCGAATCGACCAACGAGCAGAACAAGGCCGGCCTGACCGACTGCACGCCGGAGGAATTCGACACCATCCAGCGCCTGAACGCCGACTACAACGCGCGCTTCGGCTTCCCCTTCATCCTGGCCGTGCGCGGCCCGCGCGGCGCCGGCCTGCCCAAGCGCGAGATCATCGCCACCTTCGCCCGGCGCCTGGCCAACCAGCCCGCCTTCGAGCTGGACGAGGCCCTGCGCAACATCCACCGCATCGCCGAAATCCGCCTGAACGACAAGTTCGGCCATGACCCGGTGCTGGGCAACCTGGTCTGGGACTGGGCCGAGGCGTTGGCGGCGCACAGCGATCCCGGCTATGCCGAACGCGGCGAACTGTGCGTGACTTATCTCACCGACGCCCATTGCGCCTGCGCGGCCCAGCTGGCGCGCTGGATGCGCGAGGACTGCGGTTTCGACGAGGTAAACATCGACGCCGTCGGCAACGTGGTCGGGGTCTACCATGGCACCGATCGGGATGCGAAGCGCCTGCTGACCGGCTCGCACTACGACACCGTGCGCAACGGCGGCAAGTACGACGGCCGCCTCGGCGTCCTGGTGCCGATGGCCTGCGTGCGCGAACTGCATCGCCAGGGACGCCGCCTGCCCTACGGGATCGAGGTGGTCGCCTTCGCCGAGGAGGAAGGCCAGCGCTACAAGGCCGTGTTCCTCGGCTCCGGCGCCCTCACCGGGCAATTCAACCCGAACTGGCTCGACCAGCAGGACGCCGACGGCGTCGCCATGCGCGCCGCCCTCGAGAAGGCCGGCCTGCGCGCCGAAGACATCGCGGCGTTGAGGCGCGACCCGGCGCGCTACCTCGGCTTCGTCGAAGTCCACATCGAGCAGGGCCCCGTGCTGAATGCCGCCGACCTGCCGCTGGGCGTGGTCACCTCGATCAACGGCAGCGTGCGTTATTTTGGCGAGATCGTCGGCACCGCCTGCCATGCGGGCACCACGCCGATGACGATGCGGCGCGATGCCGCCGCCGCCGCCGCCGAACTGGTGCTCTACGTCGAGGAACGCGGCGCGGCCGTCCCCGACCTGGTGGCCACCGTCGGCATGCTGGACGTGCCGAACGGCTCGATTAACGTGGTGCCGGGGCGCTGCCGCTTCAGCCTCGACGTGCGCGCCACCACCAACGAAGTGCGCGACGCCTGCGCGCGCGACATCCAGGAACGCCTGCGCGCGATCTGCGCGCGGCGCGGCCTCGACTACACGCTGGAAGAATCGATGCGCGCCGCCGCCGCCCCCTGCGACCAGGCCTTGCGCGCACGCTGGGAGCATGCGGTCGGCAGCCTCGGCCTGCCGGTGTTCCACATGCCCAGCGGCGCCGGCCACGACGCCATGATGCTGCACCAGATCATGCCCCAGGCCATGCTGTTCCAGCGCGGCCTGAACGCCGGCATCAGCCACAACCCGCTGGAAGCGGTCACCAACGACGACACCGAACTGTGCGTGCTTGCCTTCCAATCCCTCCTCCACCAACTTGCCACGGACCCGACATGACCACGACTAGCCCTTACGAGAACCTCGACGCCTGGATCGACGCCCATTTCGACGAGGAGGTGCGCTTCCTGCAGGAGCTGGTGCGCGTCCCGACCGACACCCCGCCGGGCAACAACGCCCCGCACGCCGAGCGCACCACCGAACTGCTGCGCGCATTCGGCTTCGAGGCCGAGCAGCATGCGGTGCCGGCGCCGGTGGTGCAGGAGGCCGGGCTGCAGACCATCACCAACCTGGTGGTGCGCCGCAAGTACAGCGACGCGGGCCGCACCGTCGCCCTGAATGCGCACGGCGACGTGGTGCCGCCGGGCGAAGGCTGGACCCATCCGCCCTACGGCGCCGAGATCGCGGGCGGCAAGCTGTATGGCCGCGCCGCCGCGGTCAGCAAGTGCGACTTCGCCACCTTCACCTTCGCCACCCGCGCGCTGGAAGCCCTCGGCGCACCGCTCAAGGGCGGCGTCGAACTCTACTTCACCTACGACGAGGAATTCGGCGGCGAACTCGGTCCGGGCTGGCTGCTCGAGCAAGGCATCGTCAAGCCCGACCTCCTGATCGCCGCCGGCTTCAGCTACCAGGTGGTCACCGCCCACAACGGCTGCCTGCAGATGGAGGTCACGGTGAACGGCAAGATGGGCCATGCGGCGGTGCCGGAAACCGGCGTCGACGCGCTGCAGGCCGCGACCCGCATCCTGGTCGCGCTCTACGAGCAGAACCGGATCTACAAGGGCACCCGCAGCCAGGTCAAGGGCATCAACCACCCCTACCTGAACGTCGGCCTGATCGAAGGCGGCACGAATACCAACGTGGTGCCGGGCAAGGTCGTGCTCAAACTCGACCGCCGCATGATCCCCGAGGAGAATCCGGCCGAGGTCGAGGCGGCGCTGCGCCGGCTGATCGGGGACGCCGTGGCCGACTTCCCGGGCATCACGATCGAGATCCGGCGCCTGCTGCTGGCCAATGCGCTGCAGCCGCTGGCGGGGAACCGGCCGATGGTCGAGGCCTTGTCGCGCCACGCCAGCGCCGTGTTCGACGAACCGGTCGAGGCGGCCGGCACCCCGCTCTACACCGATGCCCGCCTGTTCGGCGAGCGCGGGATTCCGGCGGTGCTGTACGGCTGCGGCCCGCGCACGGTCGGCGAAAGCAATGCCAAGCGCGCCGACGAGCACATCGACCTCGAGGACCTGCGCCGCGCCACCAAGGTGGTGGCGCGTGCGCTGTTCGATTTGCTCGATTGAGTAGGCTGGGCACTCCGTGCCCACGCGTTACGTGCGTGTCCCTTCTGTGTTTGCTGAAACTGATCGCCCGCCAACTTCAACCCCGCCAGGCCTGCGTCCATCGCCTACTGTGCGGGCGACATATCGCCGCAGCTGACTACCGGCTGCGTGCGTAACGCGTGGGCACGGGATGCCCACCCTACGATGACGCACAACGGGCGCTGCGAGGCGCCCGTTGGCTTTGGTGCGGCCCTTTTACTTCACATCGCCCACCCGCGCCACGTGCAGCAGGTTGGTGCTGCCGGTCAGCCCGGTAGGGAAGCCCGCCACCACCACCACGTCGTCGTTCGGCTTGGCCAGGCCGTGTTCCCGCGCCGCGTGCACGCCGTCGGCCACCATCTGCCGCAGGTCCGCCGCTTCCTCGAAGCGCAGCGGGTGCACGCCCCAGGCCAGGGCCAGCCGGCGCGCGATGCCCAGGTCGGGGGTCAGCGCCAGGATCGGCGCGGCCGGCCGCTCGCGGCTGGCGCGCAGGCAGCTGGCGCCGCTGGCGGTATAGGCCACGATGGCGGCCGGCGCGATCATGCTGGCGACGCGGCGCAACGCGCAGCAGATCGCGTCCGCGGTCGTCGCCTCGGCCGGCGTGTGACTGGCGTCCAGGCCGATGCGCCAGCGCGGATCGCGCTCGACTTCGCGGATCACGTCGTCCATCACCGTCACCGCTTCCACCGGATACTGGCCGGAGGCGGATTCCGCCGACAGCATCACCGCGTCCGCGCCCTCGTAGATGGCGCTGGCCACGTCCGAGACCTCGGCGCGCGTCGGCACCGGCGCGGCCACCATCGATTCGAGCATCTGCGTCGCCACCACCACCGGGCGCCCGGCAGCGCGCGCCGCATGCACGATGCGGTGCTGCAGGACCGGCACCTGCTGCGGCGGCAGTTCGACGCCGAGGTCGCCGCGCGCCACCATGATGCCGTCGGACAGGGCGACGATCTCCTCCAACGCGTCGATCGCGGCCGGCTTTTCCAGCTTGGCCATGATCCAGGCGCGCTTGCCGACCAGGGCGCGCGCTTCGCGCACGTCCTCGGGCCGCTGCACGAAGGACAGCGCGACCCAGTCGACGCCCAGCTCCAGCCCGAAGGCCAGGTCGGCGCGGTCCTTGGCGGTCAGGGGCGAAATCGGCAGCACCACGCCGGGCACGTTGACGCCCTTGCGGTCGGACAGCCAGCCGCCGACCTGCACGGTGGTCTCGGCGTAGTCGGGCCCGCAGGCGTCGACGCGCAGGCGCAGCTTGCCGTCGTCGAGCAGCAGTTCGGCGCCAGGATGCAGGGCGGCGAAGATCTCGGGGTGCGGCAACCTGGCGCGGGTGCTGTCGCCGTCAAGGGAGTCGAGGTCGAGCCGGAAGCGCGCGCCCGTTTCCAGCAGCGCCTTGCCGCCGGCGAGGGCGCCGACCCGCAGCTTCGGACCCTGCAAATCCATCAGCACGCCGATCGGACGCTTGATCTCGCGCTCCACCGCGCGGATGGCTTCGTAGCGCGCGGCATGGTCGGCATGGCTGCCGTGGCTGAAGTTCAGGCGGAACACGTCGGCGCCGGCCAGGGCCAGTGCACGGATGCGATCGATGCTGGAACTGGCGGGACCGAGGGTGGCGAGGATGCGGGAACGGCGTTGGCGTAGCATGGGAACTCCTGTGGTCTGAAAAAAGACAGGCGCGAACCTGGGTCCGCGCCTGCAAGACAGAAAATGCAGAAAGGCGAAGACAGGCTTCAGGTGACTAGGATAGCCCGGAAGTCGTTCACGTTGGTCAAAGTCGGCCCCGTCACCAGGGCGTCGCCCAGCCGTCCGAAGAATGTGTGGGCGTCGTTGTCGTCGAGACTGTCGCGCGGCGGCATTCCGGCCGCCCAGGCGCGCGCCAGGGTATCGGGCGACAGGTACGCGCCGGCCACCTCTTCCGCGCCGTCGACGCCGTCGGTGTCGGCCGCCACCGCATGGATGCCGGGCGCGCCGTTCAGCGCAATGCCCAGCGCCAGCAGGAACTCGACGTTGCGTCCGCCACGCCCGCCGCCGCGCAGCGTGACCGTGGTCTCGCCGCCCGACAGCAGCACGCAGGGGGCGCCGGCCGGCTGGCCGTGGCGGCGCGCCTGCAGGGCGATGCCGGCCATGACCTTGGCCACCTCGCGCGCCTCGCCCTCGATGCTGTCGCCCAGGATCACGGGTGTGACGCCCGCCGCGCGCGCCACCTGCGCCGCCGCTTCGAGCGCCATCTGGGGCGAAGCGATCAGGTGAGTCGTGACCCGCGCCAGGCGCGGATCGTCCGGCTTGACGCTTTCGCCGAGACCGCTCTCGAGCAGGGCCAGCGCGCCTGGGGGCAGCGCGATCCCGTAGCGGCGCACGATCGCCAGCGCGTCCGCGCAGGTGCTGGGGTCGCCCACCGTCGGCCCGGAGGCGATGTCGACCGGATCGTCGCCCGGCACGTCCGAGATCAGCAGGTTCACGACGCGCGCCGGATGGCAGGCCGCCGCCAGGCGCCCGCCCTTGATGCGCGAGAGGTGCCGGCGCACGCAGTTCATCTCGGTGATGCTGGCGCCGCAGGCCAGCAGCGCACGGTTGATGGCCTGCTTGTCCTCCAGCGCGATGCCGGCGCCCGGCAAGGGCAGCAGCGCCGAGCCGCCGCCGGAGACCAGGCAGATCACCAGGTCGTCCGGGCCCAGGCCCTGCACCGTCTCCAGCATCTGGCGCGCCGCCTGCAGCCCGGCGGCGTCCGGCACCGGGTGCGCGGCCTCGACGATACGGATGCGTTCGCAGGGCACGGCATAGCCGTAGCGCGTGACCACCAGGCCGCTCAGCGGCCCCGGCCAGGCGCGCTCGAGCGCCTGCGCCATCGCCGCCGAGGCCTTGCCGAAGCCGATGACGACGGTGCGCCCTGTCGGCGCTTCGGGCAAGTAGAGGGGGATGCGGCGCGCCGGCTGGGCCGCGTCGACCGCGGCCTCGAACATGCGCGCCAGCAGTTCGCGGTGGCCGGCGTCCATCAGGCTTCCTGGCCGATGGAGAAGTTGGCCATGATTTCCAGCGCCCGCACCATGGCCGAGTGATCCCAGCTGCCGCCCTCGTGGGCCGCGCAGGTGTTGAACAGCTCCTGGGCGGTGGCGGTGTTCGGCAGCGCCACGCCGAGCTGGCGCGCGGTGGTCAAGGCCAGGTTCAGGTCCTTGCGGTGCAGGTCGATGCGGAAACCCGGCGCGAAGTTGCGCTTGACCATGCGCTCGCCGTGCACCTCGAGGATGCGCGAGGAGGCGAAGCCGCCCATCAGCGCTTCGCGCACCCGGGCCGGGTCGGCGCCGGCCTTGGCCGCCAGCAGCAGGGCCTCGCCGACCGCCTCGATGGTCAGCGCCACGATGATCTGGTTGGCGACCTTCGTGATCTGGCCGTCGCCGTTGCCGCCGACCAGGGTGATGTTCTTGCCCATCAGCTGGAACAGCGGACGCACCCGGTCGAAGGCCGCCTCGCTGCCGCCGACCATGATGGTGAGGCTGGCCGCCTTGGCGCCGACCTCGCCGCCCGACACCGGCGCGTCCAGGTACTCGCAGCCGAACTCGCGGATGCGCTTGGCGAAATCCTTGGTCGCCACCGGCGAGATCGAGCTCATGTCGACCACCACCTTGCCCTCGGTGAGCCCGGCGGCCACGCCGAATTCGCCGAACAGCACCTCTTCCACTTGCGGCGTGTCCGGCACCATGACGATGATCACGTCCGCCTGCCGTGCGACCTCGGCGCTGTTGGCACAGGCGACCGCGCCGGCCTCGATGAGGGAGGCCGGCGTCTCGCCATGCGTGTAGGTGAACAGGCGATGTCCGTGGTTGGCGAGATGTCCCGCCATCGGCGCGCCCATGATGCCCAGCCCAATGAATCCGATCGTTGCCATGTCGTTCTCCTTGATGTCTCGTTCTGTCTTGTTTGTCGTCGTTCAGGCCAGGGCCGCGATCCAGCCCAGTCCCGCACGGGTGTCCGCGGCCGGCTTGTATTCGCAGCCGATCCAGCCGTCGTAGCCGAGGCGGTCGATGTGCCGCAGCAGCCAGGGGTAGTTGATCTCGCCCGTGCCCGGCTCGTTGCGCCCGGGGTTGTCGGCCAGCTGGATGTGGGCGATACGCGCCAGGTGGCGCTCGATGGTGTTGGCGAGTTCGCCTTCCATGCGCTGGGCGTGGTAGATGTCGTATTGCAGGAACAGGTTGTCGGACCCGACCTCGTCGAGGATGGCAATCGCCTGTTCGGTGCGGTTCAGGTGGAAGCCCGGGATGTCGCGCGTGTTGACCGGCTCGATCAGGAGGCGAATGCCGGCACCCTTCAGCTTGTCCGCCGCGAAGCGCAGGTTCTCGACGAAAGTGCGGTGCACGGCGTCCACGTCGGCGCCCGCCGGCTGGACCCCGGCCAGGCAGTTCACCTGCTTGCAGCCGAGCAGGCGGGCGTAGTCGATGGCGCGGCCGACGCCGTCCTGGAACTCGCCGACCCGGTCCGGGTGGCAGGCGATGCCGCGCTCGCCCTTCTCCCAGTCGCCGGCCGGCAGGTTGTGCAGCACCTGGACCAGCTGCAGGCGGTCGAGCCGTTCGGCCAGGGCCGCGGCGTCGTAGCCATAGGGGAACAGGTACTCGACGCCCTTGAAGCCGGCGTTCGCGGCGGCTTCGAAGCGGTCGAGGAAGGCCAGCTCGTTGAACAGCATCGTCAGGTTGGCGGCAAATCTTGGCATGGTCTTTCTCCTTCAGACGTTGGCAATCGCCGTGGGCGCATCCTCGCGCTGCACGGCCAGTGCTTCGAACTCGTTGACGGCATCGATCTCGGTGCCCATCGCGATGTTGGTGACGCGTTCGAGGATGATCTCGACCACGACCGGCACCCGGTGCTCGCGCATCCAGGCGCGCGCCTGGTCGAAGGCCGGCCCGATGTCCTCGGCGCGGCGCACCCGCAGCGCCTTGCAGCCCAGGCCCTCGGCCACGGCCACGTGGTCGACGCCATAGCTTTCCAGCTCGGGCGCGTTGATGTTCTCGAAGGCCAGCTGCACGCAGTAGTCCATGTCGAAGCCGCGCTGGGCCTGGCGGATCAGGCCGAGGTAGGCGTTGTTCACCACCACGTGCAGGTAGGGCAGCTTGAACTGCGCGCCGACGGCCAGCTCCTCGATCATGAACTGGAAATCGTAGTCGCCCGAGATGGCGACCACCTCGCGTTCTGGATCGGCGGCGCACACGCCCAGCGCAGCCGGAATGGTCCAGCCCAGCGGGCCGGCCTGGCCGCAGTTGATCCAGTTGCGCTCCTTGTACACGTGCAGGAACTGGGCGGCGGCGATCTGCGACAGGCCGATGGTGCTGACGTAGCAGGTGTCCGGCCCGAAGGCGCGGTTCATCTCCTCGTACACGCGCTGGGGCTTGAGCGGCGCGCCGTCGAAGTGGGTCTTGCGCAGCATGGTGCGCTTGCGCGACTGGCACTCGGCGACCCAGGCGCCGCGGTCGGGCAGGCCGTGGATCAGCTTCAGGCCGCGCGCCACCTCGATCAGCAGGTCGAGCGCGGCGCCGGCGTCGGACACGATGCCGTAGTCGGGATCGAAGACGCGCCCGATCTGGGTCGGCTCGATGTCGATGTGGACGAACTTGCGTCCCTTGGTATAGACCTCGACCGAGCCGGTGTGGCGGTTGGCCCAGCGGTTGCCGATCCCGATCACGAAGTCCGACGCGAGCATGGTGGCGTTGCCGTAGCGGTGCGAGGTCTGCAGGCCGACCATGCCGGCCATCAGCGGATGGTCGTCGGGGATTGCGCCCCAGCCCATCAGGGTCGGGACCACGGGCACGCCGACCAGTTCGGCGAACTCCTGCAGGCGCGCCGCCGCATCGGAATTGATCACGCCGCCGCCGCAGACGATCAGCGGGCGCTCGGCGGCGTTCAGCATGGCCAGCGCCTTTTCGGCCTGGGCGCGGGTGGCGGACGGTTTGTAGACCGGCAGCGAGGCATAGGTCTCGATGTCGAATTCGATCTCGGCCATCTGCACGTCGAACGGCAGGTCGATCAGCACCGGGCCGGGCCGACCCGAGCGCATGATGTGGAAGGCCTGCTGGAACACGCGCGGCACCAGGGCCGGCTCGCGCACCGTGACCGCCCACTTGGTGACCGGCTTGGCGATCGATTCGATGTCGACCGCCTGGAAGTCCTCCTTGTAGAGGCGGGCGCGCGGCGCCTGGCCGGTGATGCACAGGATAGGTATCGAATCGGCCCAGGCGGAATACAGGCCGGTGATCATGTCGGTGCCGGCCGGGCCCGAGGTGCCGATGCACACGCCGATGTTGCCGGCCCGCGCGCGGGTATAGCCCTCGGCCATGTGGGACGCGCCCTCGACGTGGCGCGCCAGCACGTGCTCGAAGCCGCCGTTCTTCTTCATCGCCGAATACAGCGGGTTGATCGCGGCGCCCGGCACCCCGAACACCCTGCCTATGCCTTCCTTGCGCAGCACGGCTGCTGCCGCATCGATTGCCCTCATACGGGCCATAGTCGCCTCCCTTGCCTTGGATTGATCGGATCGTCCAGGTCAGGATAGCGCCGGGTCCAGAAATGTTGAATTGCTGCTACTATTGGCTCTGTCGATACTAGAAGTATGGAGTGAGCCAGGCATGGACCGCTATACCGAGATCCGTAGTTTCGTGCTGGTCACCGAGAAGGGCAGCTTCGCGGCGGCCGCGCTGGCCGAAGGCGTCACGCCGGTGGTGATGGGCCGGCGCCTCGATGCGCTCGAAGGCCGGTTAGGGGTGCGCCTGATGCACCGCTCCACGCGCGGCCTGTCGCTCACGGCCCTGGGCGAACAGTTCCTCGAGCCCTGCCGCCAGCTGCTGCGCGACTTCGAGATCACCGAGAACAGCATCAGCGCGGGACGCAGCACCGTGCGCGGCCACCTGGTGGTCTCGGCGCCGGCCGCCTTCGGCCGCTCGCACGTGGCGCCGCACGCCCCGCCCTTCCGTGCCATCCACCCGGAACTGAAGATGTCGTTCAACTTTACCGACAGCGTGGTCGACCTGGTGCGCGAAGGCTACGACATGGCGATTCGCATCGGCGAGGTGCAGGACCCGAACTACGTCGCGGTGCCGCTCTTCCCCAACCGCCGCGTGGTCTGCGGCACGCCCGCCTATTTCGAACGCCACGGCGTGCCGGCCGCGCCCGAGGACCTGGTGCGCCACAACTGCCTGGCCTTCAACCTGCAGGGCGGCCAGCAGCGCGGCTGGACCTTCACCCGCGACGGCAGGCTGTTCGCGGTGCGGGTCGACGGCGACCTGGCCTGCAACGACGGCGAACTGCTGTTCGACTGGGTGAAACAGGGCCTGGGCATCGGCTGGCGCTCGACCTGGGAGATCCAGGCCGAACTCAAGCGCGGCGAGCTGGTCACCGTGCTCGACGAATTCGCCGTCAACGACTATCCGATCCAGGCCGTGTATCCCCAGCAGCGCTACCTGCCGGCGAAGATCCGCCATTTCATCGATTATCTGAAAGACATCTACAACGCCCCGGGATACTGGGAAAAGCTGGGCGGCACGACAGCGGACGACCGGAAGGCCGGGCCGGGGAAGTAATCTGCGGACTTCCCCGTGCTCTGCGGGAATCGGCGCAATCGACTATCATCCGCAGATCGCCAGCGCTGCTGCCGGGCCTGTCCCGGGGCAAGCGCCGCCCCTGTATCGACTCTTGTCCTTCCGTGCGGCGCGGCCGCTTCGCCAGCGCGCATACCCCACCTCAAGGACACAGCAATGACCCCACTTTCCATTCTCGAACTCGGCCGCGTGCGCCAGGGCTCGGACCGCCGCGCCGCCCTCGACGAGGCCAGGACCGTGGCGCAGCACGTCGAACGGCTGGGCTACCGCCGCATCTGGGTGGCCGAACACCACAACATGCCGGCCGTCACCACGGCCGCCACCTCGCTCGTGATCGCCCACATCGCGGCCGGCACCAGCACCATCCGCGTCGGCGCCGGCGGCGTCATGCTGCCGAACCATGCGCCCTACGTGATCGCCGAGCAGTTCGGCACCCTGGAAACCCTGTTCCCCGGCCGTATCGACCTTGGCCTGGGCCGCGCGCCCGGCACCGACCAGACCACCCTGCGCGCCCTGCGCCGCAGCCCGGCCAGCGCCGAGAACTTCCCCCAGGACGTGCTCGAGCTGCAGGCCTTCCTCGCGCCCGGCGGCGAGGTCGGCGGCATCGAGGCGGTGCCTGGCTCGGGCACCGCGGTGCCGCTCTGGATCCTCGGTTCGAGCATGTTCGGCGCCCAGCTGGCGGCCCACCTGGGCCTGCCCTACGGCTTCGCCTCGCACTTCGCGCCGCAGATGCTGCACCAGGCGCTGGACTACTACCGCTCCCACTTCAAGCCCTCGGCGCAGCTGGACAAGCCGTATGCGCTGGTCGGCGTGAACGTCATCGCCGCCGATACCGACGAGGAAGCGCGCTACCTGGCGACCTCGCAGCAGATGGCGTTCGCCGACCTGTTCCGCGGCGTGCCCGGGCTGATGCAGCCGCCGGTCGACGATATCGAGGCCTACTGGACGCCCGCCGAAAAATTCCAGGCCGGGCGGATGCTGGGCTGCAGCGTGATCGGCAGCCGCGAGACGGTGCGCGCGGGCCTGGACCGGCTGGTCGCGGAGACCGGCGCCGACGAATTGATGGTTGTCTGCGACGTGTTCGATCCGGCCAAGCGCCTGAAGTCGCTGGAAATCGTGGCCGATCTCATGGCTTGAAGGGCTTGCCCCCGGCTTCGTACACGATCTTGCAGCCGACCACGGTTTGCGGCACCTGGATGGTGGCGATGTCCTCTTCCGGAACGGTGAAGAAGTTAGGGTCGAGGACGATCAGGTCGGCCGCCGGTGGGTCCGCCCGCGCGGCCACCGCCGCCAGCAGCAACAGCGCGCACAGCAGCGCCCTGCTCATGCGCGCCGCCGCGCCACGTCGCGCAGCACCTCGCGCGCCGCGTTGTGGCCCGGCGCCCCGGTCACCCCGCCGCCCGGATGGGTGCCCGCGCCGCAGGTGTACAGGCCCGCGACAGGGCCGCGGTAGTCGGCGTGGCCGAGCATCGGCCGCGCCGCGAACAGCTGGTCCAGTCCCAGGGCGCCGTGGAAGATGTCGCCGCCCACCAGGCCGAAGGTACGTTCCAGGTCCAGCGGGCTCATGATCTGCCGGCCCAGCACCGAGCGCTTGAAGTTAGGCGCCCAGCGGTCGACGGTGTCGATCATCAGGTCGGCGACGCGCTCGCGGTGCGCGTCCCAGCTCGATCCGTCGGGCAGTTCGGGCGCCACGTGCTGGCAGAACAGGCTGGCCACGTGCTGGCCAGGCGGCGCCAGGGTCGGGTCGAGCGTGGAAGGAATCAGCATCTCGACGATCGGCTCGCGCGACCAGCCGTGCAGGCGCGCGTCCATCCAGGCGCGTTCCATGTACTGCAGGCTGGGCGCGATGACGATGCCGCTGCCGTGGTGCTCCTGGGCCTCGCTGCCGGGCAGGCAAGTGAAGCTGGGCAGTTCCGACAGCGCGACGTTCATGCGGAAGGTACCGGAACCGCAGCGCCAGCCCTGCATGCGGCGCAGGAAGTCGTCCGGCAGCACGCCCGGGTCGACCAGCTTCGTGTACAGCAGGCGCGGGTTCAGGTTCGAGACCACCACGCGCGCGTCGAAGCGCTCGCCTTTGCTCGTGACCACGCCGCTGGCGCGGCCATGCTCCAGCAGCACCTCGCGCACGCCGTCGCCGAGCCGGATCTCGACGCCGAGGGCCTGGGCCGCCTTCGCCATCGACTGGGTGATCGCGCCCATGCCGCCGATGGCGTGCCCCCAGGCCCCCTTCTTGCCGTTGACCTCGCCGAAGACGTGGTGCAGCAGCACGTAGGCCGACCCGGGCGTGTAGGGACTGGCGTAGTTGCCGACCACGCTGTCGAAGCCGAACGCCGCCTTGATCGGCGCGCTCTCAAACCAGCCGTCCAGGTAGTCGCCGGCCGACTTGGTGAACAGGTCGAGCAGTTCGCGCTGGCTGGCAAGCGACAGGCTGCGCATCCGATTGCCCAGCTTGCCGGCCTTGAGCAGCTCGGGCAGCGCGGCCAGCCAGCCGCCTTCCACGCGGTTCGGCGGCGTCTGCAGCACCAGCTCGCGCAGCAGGCCGGCGGCGGCGTCGAGGTGGCTGGCGTAGGCGTCGAGCCTGGCGGCGTCGCGCTGCGAGAATTTCGCCACCTCGGCAGCCGTCCGGCCGGCGCCGACCTTCAGGTAGCGCTGGTCGTCCAGGGGCAGGAAGTTCGACAGGGGCCGCTCGACGATGCGCAGGCCGCGGCCGGCCAGGTCCATGTCGCGGATCACCCTGGGATTGAGCAGGGAGACCGTGTAGGAGGCGACCGAATTACGAAAGCCCGGGTGGAACTCCTCGGTGACGGCGGCGCCGCCGACCACCTGGCGCTGCTCGACGACGGTGACCTTCAGGCCGGCGCGGGCCAGGTAGAAGGCACACACCAGGCCGTTGTGGCCCGCTCCGATGATGATCGCGTCGCGCATCCGCTTCCTCCCTGGGGAACTCGTGCATTATGCGCTGGATGGCGGGCGGTGCGCACCTCCCATGTCAAAGAGGTAGGCGCGCAGTGGGCGATTCGCCGCCCAGGCCGGCTTAGTCGGCCGCGACGCGCCGGCTGTTTTCTTCCCGCGCCGGGCCGCGCTCCTGCTTGCGTCGTTCGCTGACCATGTCCCTGGTCACCTCGCGCTCGTAGCAGATCGGCGCATAACCGCCCTTCCGGCTCCATGCGCTGCGGCCCCCGCAGGCGCTGCCGTTGCGCGTGACGTTGTAGGGACAGGGGCAGCGGCCCGGATACGAGGCGATCGATTCCTCGATGATGCGTTGCTTGATCTGTCGCTCGCTGGCCTGGCCCCCTTCCCTGGCGGTTGCTGGAGGGAGCGCGATGGCGCATAGCAGAAGGACGAGCATGCGTCCTGCATGGGTTCTTGTAGACATATCGTTCCGAAGCAAGAAAGGTCCGTGGACGGCTGGAAAGCGCTAGCCAGGCCTGAATATACTGAAATTTCCCATGCGAAAATCCTCGCATTCTCACCGACAGCGTCAGCCGGCTTACGCGTCGACGTGTTGGCCGGCCGAACTTATTCGCGTTCCGGCGGCCTAAACTGACAGGACTGGAAAGCGCCCGCGCGCGCTCCCCGGCACATCCACCAGGAGCTGACGATGTCGATCACCGGCTATCTCGACTTCCACCCCGAGATCGGGGTACGGGCTTTCGTGCACGAATCGGCGCAAGTCATCGGCGAGGTGCGCATCGGCGAGGACAGTTCGATCTGGTGCAATGCCGTCCTGCGCGGCGACGTCAACCACATCCACGTCGGGCGCTGCACCAACATCCAGGATTTCACCATCTGCCACGTTTCGCACCGCAGCGAACACAACCCGGTCGGCACGCCGCTGGTCATCGGCGACTATGTCACCATCGGCCATGCGGTGATCATCCATGGCGCCACCATCGGCAACGACTGCCTGGTCGGCATGGGCGCGATCCTGATGGACGACGTCGTCATCCAGGACCATGTCCTGGTCGGCGCCGGCAGCCTGGTCGCGCCGGGCAAGGTATTGGAAAGCGGGTATCTCTACCTGGGGCGGCCGGCGCGGCGGGTGCGGGCGCTGACCGGGGAAGAGCTGGGCCGGGTGCGTTACCTCGCCGAGCATTACGTGCGGCTCAAGGACAATTACCTGGCGGCAGCAGCGGCGCCGGTGGTGGCGGGCGTGGAGGCCCACGAGGATTGAGCGCCTGCCCTTGCGGCCGGTGCCTTCCAGCCACTACCTCATCCACGGTCCGACGCCGCCCACGTCTCCCCTGCCGCGCCGGAATCTGCCACAATGCGCCTATGTCCGGCCGTGCGCCTGCTCGCGCAGGCCACGTTCCCGGCCCAGTCCGTATTCCACCCGAGGCAGGCACCACCATGTACCAGGAACTGAACCGCGCGTCGATCACCCTGCTGGTCAACGATTTCTACACCGACATCCGGCGCGACAGCCTGCTGCAGCCGATCTTCGACGGCGCCATCGGCGAGGACTGGGAACCGCATCTCGCCCGCATGGTCGACTTCTGGTGTTCGGTCATGCTGTCCAGCGCCGAATTCAAGGGCAACGTGTTCGGCAAGCACATGCAGCTGCAGGGCGTCGAGATGGAACATTTCCGGCACTGGCTGGGCCTGCTCGAGGCCCACGCGCGGCGCCTGTTCGCGCCGGAAGTCGCCGAACGTTTCCTGGCCGCCGCGCGGCGCATCGCCACCAGTTTGCAATATGGTTATTTCGGCCGCGCCGAGGTGGCCTGAAGGAGCGCCATGAAAAGCCTGCCTGACCATGTCGTCCATTACAAGACGACGCCGGAGTTCAACCAGGATAGCGTGCCGGCGGGACTGCTGCGCGATCACGCGACGGCGGCCGGCGTCTGGGGCCGCATCGTCGTACGCGAGGGCGGCCTGCGCTATGTGATCGACGGGCCGGCGTCCGAGAAACACCTGCTCGGGCCGGGCACACCCGGCATCGTCGAGCCGCAGGTCCTGCACCACGTCGTGGCCGAGGGGCCGGTGCGCTTCTGCGTCGAGTTTTACCGCTAGAGCGCTTGGTACGCTTCCCGGCCGGCGGCTCGGCGCGCAGGCCTCCAGGCCGGGACGACTGGCGCCGCCCCGGCCACAAGGCGTCGCTTAGCGCGCCGCCGCCTTTGCCCGCGCGGCATGCAGCTTCTTGTAGCTGTCCATCAGGCGGTGGTGCCTGTCGAGGCCCTCGAGCTGCATGCTGGTCGGGGTCAGGCCGAAGAAGCGCACGCTGCCGTCCACCGAACCCAGCGCCGCGTCCATGCGCTTGTCCCCGTACATGCGGCGGAAATTGACGACGTAATCGTCGAGTTCCAGCTCCTCGTCGAGCACCACTTCCAGCACCACGTTCAGCGCCTGGTAGAACAGGCGGCGTTCGACGGTGTTGTCGTTGTACTGCAGGAAGGCGCCGACCAGCTCGTGCGCCTCCTCGAAACGCTTCAGGGCGAGGTTGATCAGCAGGCGCAGCTCGAGCACGGTAAGCTGGCCCCAGTCGGTGTTCTCGTCGAACTCGATGCCGATCAGGCTGGCGATGTCGGAGTACTCGTCCAGCTCGTTGTTCTCCAGCCGATCGAGCAGGTCGGCCAGGGCGTCGTCATCCAGACGGTGCAGGTTCAGGATGTCTTCGCGGAACAGCAGCGCCTTGTTGGTGTTGTCCCACACCAGGTCCTCGACCGGGTAGATTTCCGAGTAGCCGGGCACGATGATGCGGCAGGCGGTCGCGCCGAGCTGGTCGATCACCGCCGTGTAGACTTCCTTGCCCATCTCTTCCAGGATGCCGAACAGGGTCGCGGCTTCCTGGACATTCGAATCCTCGCCCTGTCCCGAGAAATCCCACTCGACGAAATCGTAGTCGGCCTTGGCGCTGAAGAAGCGCCACGACACCACGCCGCTCGAATCGATGAAGTGCTCGACGAAGTTGTACGGTTCCGTCACGGCTTCGCTGGCGAAGGTCGGCTGCGGCAGGTCGTTCAGGCCCTCGAAGCTGCGGCCCTGCAGCAGTTCGGTCAGGCTGCGCTCCAGCGCCACCTCGAAGCTCGGGTGGGCGCCGAAGGAGGCGAACACGCCGCCGGTCTTCGGGTTCATCAGGGTCACGCACATCACCGGGTACTGGCCGCCCAGCGAGGCGTCCTTGACCAGCACCGGGAAGCCCTGCTCTTCCAGCCCCTTGATGCCGGCGACGATGCCCGGGTATTTGTCCAGCACGTGCTGCGGCACGTCGGGCAGGGCCAGCTCGCCTTCCAGGATCTCGCGCTTGACGGCGCGCTCGAAGATCTCGGACAGGCACTGCACCTGGGCTTCGGCCAGGGTGTTACCGGCGCTCATTCCGTTGCTGGCGTAGAGGTTTTCGATCAGGTTGGACGGGAAGTACACGGTCGCGCCGTCCGAATGGCGCACGTAGGGGAACGACACGATGCCGCGCTCGACGTTGCCGGAGTTGGTGTCGACCAGGTGCGAGCCGCGCAGCTCGCCGTCGGGGTCGTACACGGCGAGGCAGTATTCGTCGAGGATCTCGCCTGGCAGCGCGTCGTCGGGGCCGGGCTGGAACCAGCGCTCGTCCGGATAATGCACGAAGTCCGCGTTGGCGATCTCTTCGCCCCAGTAGGAGCCGGCATAGAAGTGGTTGTTGCTCAGGCGCTCGATGTACTCGCCCAGGGCCGAGGCCAGCGCGCTCTCCTTGGTCGCGCCCTTGCCGTTGGTGAAGCACATCGGCGAGTGCGCGTCGCGGATGTGCAGCGACCACACGTTGGGCACGATGTTGCGCCAGGACGCGATCTCGATCTTGATGCCCCAGGAGGCCAGCTTGCCCGCCATGTTGGCGATGGTTTCCTCGAGCGGCAGGTCCTTGCCGGGGATGTAGGTGCGCGATCCCCCGTCCGGCTGCAGGGTCAGCAGGGCCTGGGCGTCGGCGTCCAGGCTCTCGACCTCTTCGATGACGAATTCCGGCCCCTGCTGCACCACTTTCTTGACGGTGCAGCGGTCGATCGAGCGCAGGATGCCCTGGCGGTCCTTGTCGGAGATGTCGCCCGGCAGCTCGACCTGGATCTTGAAGATCTGGGCGTAGCGGTTTTCCGGGTCGACGATGTTGTTCTGCGAGAGGCGGATGTTCTCGGTCGGGATGTTGCGGGTGTCGCAGTACAGCTTCACGAAATAGGCCGCGCACAGCGCCGACGAGGCCAGGAAGTAGTCGAAGGGACCGGGAGCCGAGCCGTCGCCCTTGTAGCGGATTGGCTGGTCGGCGATGACGGTGAAGTCGTCGAACTTGGCTTCCAGGCGCAGCTTGTCGAGGAAGTTGACTTTGATTTCCATGGGAATTCCAGATTTGTCGCAAAAAGATGGCGCATTATCCGTTGTTTCCGCCGCCGGCGAAAGGCTGGAATAAAAAAATCCCTGTAAAAACAGGGATCTATGCCATTCCAGCGTCAGCGGTCGAGAGGGTAGCCGGGACGGTGCATGCGGAACAGCTGTTCGGGCGTGATCTCGAAATAGTCGGCGGGGCCGCCGCCGCGCAGGATCGGCCGGGCGCCGGCGGTATCGTAGATGCCTTCCTTCAGCAGGTGCCGGGCGATGTGCACGCCCACCACCTCCCCCAGCACCAGCCAGTTGCCGGTGGCCGCGCCACGGGTGGTCTGGAGCGAAATCACCTGGGTGACGCGGCATTCGAAGGCCACCGGCGATTCGGCGACGCGCGGCGTCCCGACGATGCGCGCGGGCGCCGGGGTCAGGCCGGCAAGCGCGAATTCGTCGACCTCGGGCGGCGCCGGTGCGCAGCTCACGTTCATGGCCTCGGCAAGTTGGCGGGTCGCCAGGTTCCACACGAACTCGCCGGTCGCCTCGACATTCCTGAGCGTGTCCTTGCGCCCCTGGCTGGAGAAGCCGATGATCGGGGGGACATAGTTGAAGGCGTTGAAGAAGCTGTAGGGAGCCAGGTTCAGGATGCCATCCGCGCTGCGGCTCGAAATCCAGCCGATCGGGCGGGGGCCGACGATGGCATTGAAGGGGTCGTGCGGAAGACCGTGGCCCTGCGCCGGCTCATAGAAGTGGTAGTCGTTCACGTGAAACCTTGGCAAAGGCATGAGGGAGGCGCGGCCCGCGCGCAAAAGCCTCGGGCCGCCGTGACGGCAGCCCGATGACAGGCGCACCATTGTGCCAAAAATTCGACGTGCGCGCAGTGCCGCGCCCGTGCTCACCTCAGCAAAGGCGCATCCGTCACAGCCTGCAGATCTTCGAACGCGAGGCCCGGCGCCATTTCCAGAACGCGCAAGCCCTCGGGCGTGACGTCGATCACCGCCAGGTCGGTATAGATGCGGTTCACGCAGGCCACGCCGG
>NZ_DAMCPG010000041.1:0-52132 GCF_032106685.1 Massilia sp. | reverse complement strand
TCTTCAAGGTCGGCATGATCACCGTGATCGGGCTGTCGGCGAAGAACGCGATCCTGATCGTGGAATTCGCCAAACAGCTGCTCGAAGAAGGCAAGGGCCTGGTGGAGTCGGCAATCATGGCCTCGCGCCTGCGCTTGCGTCCGATCCTGATGACTTCCCTCGCCTTCGGCCTGGGCGTGCTGCCGCTGATTTTCGCGTCAGGTGCGAGTGCCGAAACGCAGGCCGCCATCGGTATCGGCGTCTTCGGCGGCATGTTCACCGCCACCGTTCTGGCGATCTTCTTCGTACCCGTGTTCTTCGTCTTCGTCCTTGGCTTGCAAGGCCGGCTCGCCGCCTGGCTTGCACGCCGCCGTTCCAGCAATACTGATGCCATCCCGGCGTCGAAAGGTTGATCCATGCGACTGTCGATTCTTCCCCTTGTACTTGCGCTGTCGGCATGTTCGTTCACACCGGTGCTGGAAAAACCCGATGCGCCTGTTCCCGTCAGCTATCCGTCGGTAGTGGCGCAGCAAGAACAGGCGTCGGCCGCCGAGATCGGCTGGGTTGCCATGTTCGGTGATCCGCGCCTGCAGCAGCTCATCGATCTGGCCTTGAAAAACAACCGGGACCTTCGCCTTGCCACTTTGAATGTCGAGGCCGTGCAGGCGGAGTACCGCATCGGGCGCGCTGCCCGTCTTCCAAGCGTCGAAGCCGGACTGGGTGGCGCCCGCGAGCGGGCGCTTGACCCCACCTCCGGGCAAGGCCCAAGCACCCAAAACCGGGTGGACGTACAGCTCGGCGTGACTGCTTTCGAGCTGGACCTGTGGGGGCGCGTGCGCTCCATGTCGGAAGCGGCCTTCGCCCGCTATCTTGCAAGCGACGAAGGCCGCCGTGCGGCACGGATTTCGCTGATTGCCTCGGTCGCAGACGCCTACATCGCGCAGCGGCTGGCTACCGAACAGCTCGAGCTGGCCCGGCAAACCTTGCGCAGCTGGACCGAGCAGCTCGACCTTGCGCAGCAGCTCTACCGCGCACGGCAAAGCAGCCGGCTGGACCTGGCGCAGGTACGCAGCCAGGTGTCCCGTGCCCAGGCGGACGCCGAGGCGCGCGCCCGGGATCTGCAGCGCTCGCACAACGCCTTGTTCCAACTGGTCGGCGCGGCATCGCCCCCAAGCTCCCTGCCCAAGCCGCTTCCCCTGCAGCGACAGCCGGTCCTGACGCGCCTGCCCGCGGGCTTGCCGTCGACCCTGCTACTCTATCGCCCGGATATCCGCCAAGCCGAACAAAACCTGAAGGCGGCGAACGCGGACATCGGCGCGGCCCGCGCGGCGTTCCTGCCGCGTATTTCCCTGACCGCGACGGCAGGCTTTGCCAGCCCCTCTATGCGTGGGCTGTTCGGCAGCGAGCACCGCGTCTGGTCCTTTGCGCCGCAGATCACCCAGCCGCTGTTCGACGGCGGCCGGCTGCGTGCGGAGCTGCGGCTGTCCGAGCTGCGCAAGTCGAGCGCGATCGCCGAGTACGAACGTGCCATCCAGGTCGCGTTCCGCGAAGTGGCGGATGGACTCGCCGGCACCGCCACCTATGCGCGCCAGATTGCGGCGCAGGAGGAGATTGTCGCGGAAGAGACCAAGCGCGCCGAGCTCTCCGAGCAACGCTATCGCGCCGGTATCGATGGCCGACTCGAACTGCTGGATGCGCAGCGCCAGCTGTACGCTGCCCGCCAGGAACTCCTCGACCTGCGCCGCGACGAATTTGGCAACGCCATCGCACTGTACAAGGCATTGGGCGGCGGCCAGTTCCGAGATGAGGCCCGGGAACAGGGAGCGTCGACGCTGCCCGGAATGCCTTGACCGGGAGCTTGCCGTGACAGTCGACACAAGCGCCAAGTGGCAACCGCGGTTCTGGGCCGTCTTCGGGGGGCAGACGCTGTCCCTGGTCGGATCCGCGCTGACGCAGTTCGTCCTGTTGTGGTGGATCGCCGATACGACCGGAAGCGTCTCGGCACTGGCCACGGCAGGCATGGCCGCGATGCTGCCTCAAGCCCTGCTTGGGCCTCTGGGCGGCGCCCTTGCCGACCGCTATAGCCGCCGCATGCTGATGATCGTCGCGGACCTGGTCAGCGCGACATGCATGCTGGTGCTGATCTGGCTGTTTGTCAGCGGACAGATCGCCTTATGGCACGCGTACGGCATGATGGCGGTGCGCAGCGCGATGCAGGCGCTGCAAGCTCCTGCAGCGAGCGCCAGCGTGTCCATGCTGGTGCCCTCTTCTTTCCTTACCCGCGCGGCTGGGCTGAACCAGGCGATGCAAAGCATGACCCTGATCGTGGCTGCTCCCCTCGGCGCTTTCGCGATCAGCGTCATGCCGATCGGATGGGCGCTTGGCATCGACGTCGCTACGGCCTTGCTCGGTATCGTTCCCTTGCTGATCTGGGCCATTCCGCAGCCACGGCGCGCAGACATCCAGGGCGCCGGCAAGACGACGCTATGGCGCGACCTGCGTGACGGCGTCCACCTCGTATGGTCGGAGCCCGGACTTCGACGACTGTACTGCCTGATCGGCCTGGTGGTGATGATCATCATGCCGGCGTTCACGGTGGTGCCCCTGTTGGTCAAGCAGCATTTCCACGGAGGGGCGACGCAGGTCGGCCTGATGGAAGGTTTGTCAGGCGCCGGGATGCTCTTTGGAGGCGTGCTCGTTGCGGCGATGGTCCCGGTGCGGCACATTCAGTGGATCCTCCTGGGCTTTGCCGCCTCCTGCCTCTCGATCGCCCTGACGGCGCTCGCTCCCACCAAGCTGTTTGGAATTGGCGTGGCCTGGTGGGTGATCGGAGGCATTACCTATGTCTTCGGCAGCGCCCCGCTGACGGCACTGTTACAGAGCATCGTCCCCCACCACCTGCAGGGGCGTGTGCTCGCGCTGCTCAATTCGGTCATGGGACTGGCGGCACCGGTCGGACTGGCTTTCACGGGTCCGCTCGGTGAAGCGCTTGGTATTCGGGCGCTGTTCGTCGGCATGGGAGTACTCGGCGCACTTGCCTGCCTGGCGGGATTCATGTCCGCTTCCTTGCTGCACCTGTCGGCAGACAAGTCGATCGGAAAGAGCGCACTCTGACGTAGCCGGCACGCCATGTCTGGGACAAGGCGCAGGCCTCTCCTGGCATCCCACCCTGCTGACCCATCGAGACAAACAATGAAGCATCTCACGCTTTCTCAACACTTCTTTCTACTGTTGCTGGGCCTCGTCACGCTGGCATTCGGGTGGATCCTGCTGCCCTTCTCCGGCGCGATCTTCTGGGGCGCCGTACTAGCAATCGTCTTTGCGCCGCTGCACGGCCGCCTCGCGGTTGCGCTCGGTGACCGGCGCAATCTTGCCGCTTTCATATCCTTATTAATGATCATCGTTGCGGTGATCCTGCCGGTAGCTGTCATCGGATCCTCACTGCTCGACCAGGCAGCGAGCGTGATCTCGCGCGTGAACGTCGCGGAAATCGACTTTGCCGGGAAATTCGACCAGCTTCTTGGACGGCTTCCGGCGTGGGCCATTTCCTGGCTCGAGCTGCACGAGGCCGAAATCACGGCCACCCTCGACGAGCAGTTCAAGGCAGGGATCGCGCAGCTGAGCGACATGGCGGCCAGCTACGCCGTCAACATCGGGCGCCATGCCTTCGATTTCATGGTCAGCATGGGTGTGATGCTGTATCTGCTGTTTTTCCTGTTCCGCGACGGCCATACGATCGCCGCGCGCATCCAGGCCGCCGTGCCCCTGAGCGCAGACTACAAGCACCTCTTGTTCGCAAAGTTCGTCACCGTGATTCGCGCAACGGTCAAGGGCAATGTGCTGGTGGCGCTGGCACAGGGCGCCCTCGGCGGATTGATCTTCTGGTTCCTCGTCGTTCCCGGCCCCGTCTTGTGGGGCGTCGTGATGGCCTTCCTGTCGCTCCTGCCGGCTGTCGGTGCAGCCATTATCTGGGGGCCGGTTGCGGCTTACTTCCTGTTTACCGGCGCCGTCTGGCAGGGCGCCCTGTTGGGGACGTACGGCGTGCTCGTCATCGGCCTGGTCGACAACCTGTTGAGGCCGGTCCTGGTCGGAAAGGACACCAAGCTGCCGGATTATCTGGTCCTGCTGTCGACAATCGGCGGAATGGCCCTGCTCGGCTTGAATGGTTTCGTGATCGGCCCGGTGATTGCAGCGATGTTTGTCGCAGGGTGGGGCCTGTTTGCCAACTCTGTCGAATTCCGCGACCGCGTAGCGAGGGCCTAGCAAAGCCGGCGCGACAAGACCGAATGTTGCATCAAGGGCAAGCGCGGCTCGCCGAACGATCCAGCATCGCGGGGCCTCGCCGTCGTAGCGCTTTTCTGGCAGGCGGGTAGCGTCCCGCGGCCAGCGCAGCCTTCGCCTTCCTCAGGAGCTCCCGAGCCTCGCTGAGCTTGATCCCGCCGGGTGAATCGCGACGGCTTTTTACTTTGAGATTGGAGACTTGGCACACCCGATACCATGACTGGTAGCGCGCGGCAACTGGTATGGGACGCTCCAGCTGCAAGGGCCCGAGTCAGCACCATGTTTGAATACCAGTGAACATCTATCGCCTACGACCATTTTTGCTTACGCTCGAACTGGTCCGACGGACGTAAAAAAGCCGTTGACCATTCGACCGAATGATCAACGGCTCTTCAGCTTTCAATTCAAAATCAGTTATTTAGAGGGGCCGTTCACTCCCACTCAATCGTCGCCGGCGGTTTCCCCGAAATGTCATACACAACCCGGTTCAACCCACGCACCTCATTGATGATGCGATTCGACACCTTGCCCAGCAGCGAGTGCGGCAGGTGCGCCCACTGCGCCGTCATGAAGTCCAGGGTCTGCACGGCGCGCAGCGCGACCACGTACTCGTAGGTGCGGCCGTCGCCCATCACGCCCACCGATTTCACCGGCAGGAACACGGCGAAGGCCTGGCTGGTGGCTTCGTACCAGTTCACCGGCGCCTTGCCCGGATCGATGCCGGCCACCGCCGGCAGTTCGAACGGGGTGTTGCGCAGTTCTTCGATGAAGATGGCGTCGGCTTCGCGCAGCAGGTCGGCGTATTCCTTCTTCACTTCGCCGAGGATGCGCACGCCCAGGCCCGGGCCCGGGAACGGGTGACGGTAGACCATGTTGTGCGGCAGGCCCAGGGCCACGCCGAGTTTGCGCACTTCGTCCTTGAACAGTTCGCGCAGCGGTTCCAGCAGTTGCAGGTTCAGGGTTTCCGGCAGGCCGCCCACGTTGTGGTGGCTCTTGATGGTCTGGCCCTTCTTGCCCTTGCCGGCCGATTCGATCACGTCCGGGTAGATCGTGCCCTGCGCCAGCCATTTCGCGTTGGTCAGCTTGCCGGCTTCCTGCTGGAAGACTTCGACGAATTCGCGGCCGATGATCTTGCGTTTCTGTTCGGGGTCGGTCACGCCGGCCAGGTGGCCGAGGAACTGGTCTTCGGCGTCGATGCGGATCACTTTCACGCCGAGGTTCTTCGAGAACATGTCCATGACCATCTTGCCCTCGTCCTTGCGCAGCAGGCCGTGGTCGACGAAGACGCAGGTCAGCTGGTCGCCGATGGCGCGGTGGATCAGGGCCGCGGCCACGCTGGAGTCGACGCCGCCGGAGAGGCCGAGGATGACCTCGTCGGTGCCGACCTGCTGGCGGATCTTCTCGACGGCTTCGCCGATGTAGTCCGGCATGTTCCAGTCGCTCTTGCAGCCGCAGATCTCGTGCACGAAGCGGCCGATGATGGCTTCGCCCTGGGTCGTGTGGGTCACTTCCGGGTGGAACTGCAGCGCGTAGAAGCGGCGCTCCTCGTCGGCCATGGCGGCCACCGGGCAGGAGTCCGTCGAACCCATCAGCTTGAAGCCTTCCGGCATTTCCAGGACCTTGTCGCCGTGGCTCATCCAGACCTTCAGCATGCCGTGGCCTTCATCGGTGACGAAGTCGTTGATGCCGTTCAGCAGTTTCGTGTGGCCGCGGGCGCGCACTTCGGCGTAGCCGAATTCGCGCACCTTGCCGTTCTCGACCTTGCCGCCGAGCTGGGCGGCCATGGTCTGCATGCCGTAGCAGATGCCCAGCACCGGGACGCCGAGTTCGAACACGGCTTGCGGGGCGCGCGGCGAGTCGCCTTCCAGGGTCGAATTGTGGCTGCCGGACAGGATGACGCCCGAGGCGCCATAGTTGCGCACGAACTCGTCGCCGATGTCGTAGGGGAAGACTTCGGAGAACACGCCGGCGTCGCGGACGCGGCGGGCGATCAGTTGGGTGACCTGGGAACCGAAGTCGAGGATGAGGATTTTGCTGTGCATTGAGGCCAAATAGTAAGAAGTAATCCGGGCGGGTGGTTACCTGCAGCGTCGCGGTCGATCATCTCGTGAGACCGCGTGGGCACAGGTGCCCACCCTACAAAAGCGGCGCCGCGCTACGCGGCGGCAAATACCAAAAGCGGCCGTTCCCGGCCGCTTCTCATTCCGAACGGTAGTTCGGCGCTTCCTTGGTGATCTGGACGTCGTGGACGTGCGACTCGCGCATGCCCGCGGAGGTGATCTCGACGAATTCCGCCTTTTCGCGCAGTTCGTCGATCGTCGCGCAGCCGCAGTAGCCCATCGACTGGCGTACGCCGCCGACCAGTTGGTAGATGATCGCCAGCACGCTGCCCTTGTAGGCGACGCGGCCTTCGATACCTTCCGGCACGAACTTGTCGGCCTTGGCGGTGACGTCCTGGAAGTAGCGGTCGGCCGAACCTTCGGCCATCGCGCCCAGGGAGCCCATGCCGCGGTAGGACTTGTAGCTGCGGCCCTGGTAGAGGATGACTTCGCCCGGCGCTTCCTCGGTGCCGGCGAACATCGAACCCATCATGACGGTCGATGCGCCCGCGGCCAGTGCTTTCGAGATGTCGCCCGAGAAGCGGATGCCGCCGTCGGCGATGCAAGGCACGCCGGTGCCGGCCAGGGCTTCGGCCACGTTCGAGATCGCGGTGATCTGCGGCACGCCGACGCCGGCGACGATACGGGTGGTGCAGATCGAGCCCGGGCCGATGCCGACCTTGACCGCGTCCGCGCCGGCTTCGACCAGCGCCTTGGCTGCGGCGGCGGTGGCGATGTTGCCGCCGATGACGTCAACGTGCGGATAGGTGGTCTTGATCCATTTCACGCGGTCGAGGATGCCCTGCGAGTGACCGTGGGCAGTGTCGACCACCAGCACGTCCACGCCGGCCTTGACCAGCAGTTCCACGCGTTCCTTGTCCTTGTCGCCCACGCCGACGGCCGCGCCGACGATCAGCTTGCCCTGCGCGTCCTTCGATGCGAACGGGTGCTCGTGCGACTTCAGGATGTCCTTCACTGTGATCAGGCCGCGCAGTTCGAAGGCTTCGTTGACCACCAACACGCGCTCGAGGCGGTGCTTGTTCATCAGGCGCTTGGCTTCCTCGGTGTCGGCTTCCTCGTTGACGTACACGAGTTTCTCGCGCGGGGTCATCTTGGTGCGGGTTTCCGCGTCCAGGTCTTGCTCGAAACGCAGGTCGCGGTTGGTGATGATGCCGACCACCTGCTTGCCCTCGACCACCGGGAAGCCGGAGAAGCCGTGCTGGTGCTGCAGGGCGATCACGTCGCGGATCTTCATCGTCGGCGGGACGGTGATCGGGTCGCGCAGGACGCCGGCCTCGAAACGCTTCACACGGGCCACTTCGCGGGCCTGGTCGGCCGGGCGGAGATTCTTGTGGACAATGCCGATGCCGCCTTCCTGGGCCATCGCGATCGCCAGGCGCGCTTCGGTGACGGTATCCATCGCCGCGGACAGCAGCGGGATATTCAGCGAGATATTCCGGGTCAGCTTGGTGCGGAGGGAAGTGTCGGCCGGAAGAACATTGGAGTAGGCCGGGACGAGCAGCACATCATCGAACGTGAGTGCTTTTTGGAGTAGACGCATAGCATTTTCCTATAGGCGCAAAAGCGAATTATACAGAAACCTGTGGTTTGCGTCGCACGATGCCGAAAAAATGCTCCCGTCCGCGCCGGCCGCGATTGACACTGCCGGGGAATCATGGCGAAATCTCGAATAGTTACGTAAGGAAATATTTTGATGACGCCTACCCAGCCCTTCCCCGCCGTGCGCCGCGCCTTCGGCCGCGCGCTTGGACTCGTCCTGCTGCTTGGCGCCGGCCTGGCCCAGGCGCAATTCGTCTGGGTCGCGCCGAACGGGACGCGTCATTATTCCGACCAGCCGCCGCCGCCGGGCACGCCGCCGTCGCGCATCCTGAAGGCGCCGGGGCTACCGGCCGTGTCGCTGCAACTGGCGTCAGCGCCCGCCGCCAAGGCGGCGCCGGAGACATCGGCCGCGGCGCCGGCAGCCGTGCCGGTCCAGCCTGCCGAGAAGCCGAAAGGCCCGCCGACGCTGGCCGAACGCGAGGCCGACTTCCGCAAGCGCCAGAAGGAAGGCCAGGAAGCGCAGGCGAAACAGGAGGAAGAAGCGCGCGCCGGGGCGGCCAGGGCCGAGCATTGCGTCGAGGTGCGCAAGGCCAAGCTGATGTTCGACTCGGGCATCCGCGTGGCCGAGGTCGGCCTGGATGGCCAGAAACGCTACCTCAGCGACGCCGAGCGCGCCCAGCGTAGCGCCCGCGCGAATGCCATGGCGGCCGAGTGCCGCTGATCCAGCCCGCCGCCCTCGCCTCCCGCGGCGCCGTTACCGGCGCCCGCCAGCCTCAGGCCTCGCCGACCGCGTCCTGCGCGCGCGCCAGCGGCGCCGGCGCTTGCGCGCACATCACCCGGTTGCGTCCCGCCGTCTTGGCCGCATACAGCGCGGTGTCGGCGCGCGTCATCAGGCCGGCGAAGGTTTCGCCCGGCTCGAGCAGCGCGGCGCCGATACTGACGGTATAGGGAACGCGGATCGGCGGCGACGCCAGCTGCAGCGAGCGGTCCAGCGCGCCGCGCAGGCGTTCGGCGACGGCCAGCGCCGTGTCGCGGTCGGCGTCCGGCAGCAGCACGGCGAATTCCTCGCCGCCGAGGCGGGCGCAATAGTCGATCTTGCGGATCACCTCCTGGGCCTGGCGCACCAGGTCGCGCAGCACCTGGTCGCCCACGCCGTGGCCATGCGTGTCGTTGATGCGCTTGAAGTGGTCGACGTCGACCAGCAGCAAGGCCAGCGCGCCGCCGCGCCGTGCGGCGCGCGCGTGCTCGCGTTCGGCGAGCGCAAAGAAGGCGCGGCGCGAGGGAGCGCCGGTCAGGTAGTCGTGGTCGGCCGCGTAGGCCGTCTCCGCGATGACCCTGGCATTCGCCATCATCACGGCGCCCAGCGTCAGGCCGGGCAGCGCCAGCGTGCCCAGGGCGAAGAACACCAGGTTCTGGGTCGACGGATCGAGGAAATTCAGCGGCACCTCGGCCTGCAGGGCATAGGCGGTTCCGCGCACCAGGTGGCCGAAGGCCAGGGCAAAGGCCACCACTTTCGTGAACACATGGGAATAGCGCAGGCGGGCGTCGACACCCAGGGAAATGCTCCAGCCGATCGTGAAGCAGACGGCGCCGTGGTAGATCGACATCGAGACCGTGCGCAACGGGACCGAATCGACGCCGTAGTGGAAGGTAACCAGCGCCGCCAGCGCCAGGGCGCCGCCGACGACCATCGCGCGCACCGGCACCGCCAGCCCGAGATGGCGCCGAAAGCCCGCCAGCATCAGGCTGATCGCCACCAGGAGCATCGCATTGCCGACCTCGATCGACAGGAAGTCGGGCACGATGCCGCGCGTGGCGGCCAGCAGCAGCGCCAGCACCGCGAGCCCGTTGGCCTGCCTCCACTCGCGCACGCCCGCGATCCCGCTGCCCGCCAGCGAGGTCAGCACGAACAGCATGACGACCGACAGGCCTGTGGTAACGAGCAGTAGACTTAGGGCATTAAACATGGGAGCAACGGAAAAACGAAAGCGTGCTTGCACCGCTTTCTTGACGGCTGGGCGCATGCCCGGGGGCTGTGCCTCACGAGGAGCGCACCGAGCGCCCCATGCCGGAACGGCTGCTAAAACCAGCAATCTTAACGCAAATCAACAAAGTTGCCAGCAATTACTTCCTGTCTATAAGCACTTCGCTACGCCGCGTTTCGGCCTCCGGCGCCGTCCCCGTGCCCGCCTCGGGTGAAGCGGCTGCGCCTGTCACGGAAGGCGCGTAGCGCACGGTATTGCGTCCGGCCGACTTGGCGGCATACAGGGCGGCGTCGGCGCGCGCCGCCAGGGCGTCGAACGTCTCGCCCGGCTCCAGCATGGCCACGCCGATGCTGACCGTGTAGGCCACCGGCGCCGCCGAAGGCGCGCGCTGCAGCGAGCGGTCGAGCGCCGTGCGCAGGCGTTCGGCCACCGTGCGCGCGGTGGCCGGACCCGTCTCCGGCAGCAGCACGGCGAACTCCTCCCCGCCCAGGCGCGCGCAGTAGTCGATCTTGCGGATCACTTCCTGCGCCTGCCGCACCAGTTCGCGCAGCACCTCGTCGCCCACGGCATGGCCGTGGGCATCGTTGATGCGCTTGAAATGGTCGACGTCGACCAGCAGCAGCGCCAGGCCCTCGCCGTGGCGCTGGGCGCGCGCATGGGCGCGTTCGGCGAAGGCGTGGAAGGCGCGGCGCGACGGCGCGCCGGTCAGGTGGTCGTGGTCGGCGGCGTAGGCGGTTTCCGAAATCATGCGCGCGTTGGCCATCATCACCGCACCCAGCGTCAGGGCCGGCAGCGCCATGGTGCCGAAGGCGAAGAAGACCAGGTTGTAGAGCCCCGGGTCGAGGAAGGTCAGCGGCGAATAGCTCTCGGCGGCGTAGAACAAGGCGCGCGAGATGTGGATGATGCCGAGCACCAGGGCCGCGATCCGGGTGAACACGAACGGATAGCGCAGCCGGCGGTCGGCCGTGGCCGGCACGCTGGCCGCGATCGCCAGGCAGACGCAGGCGTAGAAGCTGGAGACGGCCACCGCGCGCAGCGGCAGCGAATCCCAGCCGTAATGAAAGACGCCGACCAGCAGCAGCGTCGCGGCGCCGCCCGCGAGCAGGCGCCGGCGCGGCACCGGCTTGCCGAAATAGCGGCGAAAGCCGGTGTACATCAAGCCGATCGTGGCGAGGTAGAGGGCGTTGGCGGCTTCGATGGAAAGCAGGTCGGGCAGCACGCCGCGCGAGGCGAACAGCAGCAGGCCGAGGATCGCCAGCGCGTTGGCCTGGCCCCATTCGCGCACGCCGTCGACCTTGCTGCCGGCGAGCGAGGACAGCACCAGCAACATGACCACCGAGAACGCGGTGGTAACCAACAGGAGACTTAGTGCACTGAGCATCGGGAACGGAAACGGGATACGCGCGAAAGCAAGCCGCCCCTGGTGCGATGCCGCCCACGGTCGCGGGCAGGCGGCGCAACGATGCCGACGCCAGAGGAAGCCCATCATGATAACAAGAAATAACCTACAAGTTACTACTTGGTTGCGGCGTTGCAACTACATGTTTGCCGGATGCGGTAACGAACATTCCCGGCATTCGCTGGCGGCGCCAAGCCGTAGGGTGGGCACGCCGTGCCCACCCTACGTGCCGGATCAGGCCGGGCGCTGCGCCGCGCCTTCCTTCTTCGCCGCGCGCTTGCGGCGCGATTCCTTGGGATCGGCGATCAGGGGCCGGTAGATCTCGATGCGGTCGCGTTCGCGCAGCACGGTCTCGAGGGTCTTTTTCTTGGCGTAGAGACCGACCGGCTGGGTCACCAGGTTAATGTCGGGGAACTCGACCAGCACCCCGCTCCGCTCGATGGCCTGGCCGATGGTCGTGCCCGGCTCCACGCGCATCGTGCGCAGGAACTCGCGCTGCGGCGTCGCGTAGCAGACGACAACCTGGAACATGTCGGCCTGCGCTTCAACCATAGACCGCCTCGGCGCGCTTGCAGAAGGAATCGACCATGCTGTTGGCGATCATGCCGAACACCGGGCCGACCAGTTGCGCCAGCAGCACGCTGGAGAACTCGTAATGCAGGTCGAAGTCGATCTTGCAGGCGTCGGCGCGCAGGGCCTTGAAGTTCCAGGTGCCCTCCAGCATCTTGAAGGGACCGTCGACAAGGTGCATCTTCATCTGCGTCGGACGCTGGTTGTGGTTGGCGGTGGTGAAGCTCTGCTTCACGCCGTGGAAGTTGATGGCCAGGCTCGCGACCAGTTTGTCCTCGGTACGCTCGATGAGCTTGACGCCGCCGCACCACGGGAGGAACTTCGGATAATCTTCCACCTTCGCGACCAGATCGAACATCTGCTCGGCGCTATAGCCTAAGAAAACTGATTTGTGCACTACTGCCATTGGTCAACCGTTTGTTATGATGTTGGATAAGTTGCATTTCGCTCGCGTTTTACATTTTGCAAGCGCGACAGCAGTAGTTTAACCGACCCGCGAATTTTCGCTATTTCATGAGCATTGTTGACAATAAGAAAGCATTTTTCGATTACTTCATCGAGGACCGCTACGAGGCCGGCATCGTGCTGGAAGGTTGGGAAGTCAAGGCGATCCGCGAAGGCCGGGTCCAGATCAAGGAAGCCTATGTCGTCGTGCGCGGCAACGAGCTGTTCCTGTTCGGCGCCCACATCAGCGCCCTGACCACCGCCTCCGCCTTCAGCCACCCGGAAGCGCTGCGCACCCGCAAGCTGATGCTGCACCGCGCCGAGATCGACAAGCTGGTCGGCAAGGTCGAGCGCTCGGGCTATACGCTCGTGCCGCTGAACCTGCACTTCAAGGGCGGCCGCGTGAAGTGCGAGATCGGCCTGGCCAAGGGCAAGAAACAGCACGACAAGCGCGCCACCGAGAAGGACCGCGACGCCAAGCGCGAGGTCGATGCGGCGATGAAGCAGCACAAGCGTTGATCGGTCGGTCGATTGCAAGACCGATCGTCGCGGTGAATCCGATTCGACCGATCGACGCGTGGACGGGGAACCCGTCCACCCTACGGGCATGATCTGACGTGCAGGGTGGACGGGCCTCCCGTCCACGCGTTCAAGCGGCCCTGGATCGGCCGCGAGAACCCCATCACGCCAGCCGGCTCCCCCGCCACGCCAGGAAACTGAGCACCAGCCCCACCCCCACTCCGCACGCCAGCAGGAAGGCGCTCTCGAACAGCAGCGGGGCCACCAGGCCCGACACCAGCGCGAACGACATCATCTGGATGAAGCCGAGCATCGAGGACGCCAGGCCGCGGTTGTCCGGGAACAGCGCCAGCGCCGTCATCTGGATCGCCGGCATCGCCACCGCCAGGCCGAAGGTATAGATCCCGAGCGGAATCACGGCCCAGGGCACGGCCGCCGGGAACACGGCGTTGTAGCCGATGTTGAGCACGGCCGCGAGCGCCATGATGCCGAAGCCGATCCATTTCAGCCTGGCGGGGTCGATCTTCGCCGCGCGCTTGCCGCCCCAGGCCGAACCCAGCACCATGCCGCCGATCAGCGGAATGAACATCCAGGCGAAGGCCGTTTCCGGCAGGCCCAGGATCACCATCACGAAATTCGCCGCCGAGCCGATGTACAGCGACAGGCCGCCGAAGGCCAGGCCCACCGACAGAGCGAGCAGCAGGAATTGCGGATGGCGCAGCACCTTGCCGTAGTTGCGCGCGATGGTGCCGGGATGGAAAGGCTGGCGCTTGTCGACCGGCAGGCTCTCGGGCAGCAGCTTCAGGCAGAGCAGGATCAGGGCGGCGCCGAACAGGGCCAGGAACACGAAGGTCGCGCGCCAGCCGAAGTGCACGTGCAGCCAGCCGCCGAGGATGGGGGCGATGGCCGGCGCCAGGCCGAACACCATCATGATGTTCGACATCATTTTCTGCGCTTCGGCGCCCTTCAACCGGTCCTGCACGATGGCCTGGCCGATCACCGAGCCGGCGCCTGCCGACAGCCCCTGCAGCGCGCGGCAGGCCAGCAGCACGCCGAAGGTCGGCGCCAGCGCGGCGCCGATCGAGCCGACGGTATAGAGCGCGAGCGCACCCAGGATCACGCGGCGCCGTCCGAAGGAATCGGAGAGCGTGCCGTAGAACAGCATCATGAAGGCGAAGGTGAACAGGAAGACGGATAGCGTCTGCTGGACGGCGACCGGGCCGACGCCGAACTCGCGCCCGATGGCGGGCATGGAAGGCAAATAGGTGTCGATCGCGAGCGCCCCGACCATGCCGAGGCAGGCCAGGATGACGGTCAGTGTGCGGTACATCGGGTAGGCTTTCTGGAAACGTGGTGCGCCGCCGGGAGCGGCGCGGTCCGCGATTGTACAGATATTTGCGCCGACGCAAGGCCCGGCGCCGGATTCAGGCGCTCGAACGCTGCGGCGCGGGCGCGGCCGCCACGATCCTGCCGCGCACCCCATTGCGCCCGCCGCGCTTGACGGCGTACAGCTCGTCGTCGGCGCCGCCGAGCAGGGCCTCGAAGCCGGCCGGCGGATGCTGGTGCCGCGCGGGCGCGCACGCCACGCCAAAACTCGCCGTCGCGCACACCCGCGCGCCGCCCGGGAGCGGACAGGTGGCCCTGGCGAAGGCTTCGCGGATGCGCTCGGCCAGCGCCTGCGCGCCCGCGAGTTCGGTCTGCGGCAGGACCACCAGGAACTCCTCGCCGCCATAGCGGATGACGCTGTCGACGGTCTCGCGCGTCATCGTGCGCAGCAAAGCGGCGAATGCGCACAGCACCCGGTCGCCGGCGGCGTGGCCGTGGGTATCGTTGATGCGCTTGAAATGGTCGATGTCGCACAGGATCACCGACAAGGCGCTGCCGTAGCGGCGGGCGCGGGCCAGCTCCTTGTCGAGCAGGCCATCCTGGAGGACGCGCCGGTTGAGGCAGCCGGTCAGGGGATCGCGGTCGGCCAGCTCCTGCAGCAGCATGGTGGAGCGGAACTGCTCGCGCTGCGCAAGCTGCAGGCGCCGCGCGGCGATATAACCCAAACCGTTTCCGAGGCCCAGCAGCAGGAGCAGCGACACCAGGTCTTCCGGCGTCAGGGCGCCCTCGACCAGCAGCATCGCGGCAAAGGCCAGGCTGGCGCCGCAGCCGATCGCGACCGCATACACGAAGCGGTTCGGAAAGACGATATAGACCGCCATCAGGATCAGCGCCAGCGACATCAGGTTCCAGGTCATGGCGGCCGGCTGATGCCAGCACACGACCAGGAACACGGCCAGGCCCACGACCAGCACGCAGCAGGTCGCGCGCACCGATAGCGGCACCGAATCGGGGTAAAGGGCAAGCGCGGCGCAGGCGCACAGCGCGCCCAGCGCCACCGCGACGCGCAGGCCGACCAGGACCCAGGCGGTGAAGGTCGGGCCGAGCGTCGCGATGTCGGTGACGCCGAACGCGACGAAGAAAGCCGCCGAGAACAGCATGCTGGCCTTCAGTTGCGCGTTACGCTCCGGCAGCACATGCTGGAGAAAACGCGCTTCGAGTGCAGGGTCCGCGAACTCGGCGCGCCGGCGGTCGATGGACAAGCCTGGTCTGGACAAGTGGGTGGGCGACACAGGAACTCTCGGCATTGGACTTGGTCGAACGGCCGCGCCGCGGCAGCCGCAGCACCCGCGCGTGACCGGCAATACGGCACGGCTTGCCGGAGCACGACCGACAAGCCGGCTACGCAGGGATCGAAAGCTTTCGGACGACGCGGTTGCGGCACCGCTCGAAGCCCCTACTCCTCGCAGGGTCATGCGGCATTGTAACCCAGGCTGGCGCCAAAAGTTATCTTTTCGAAATTATTTTATGCCAGGTGAATCGCCTTCCGACACGGCGCGCGCGGCATGCCGCGCCGTTATCGCCGTTCAGTCCCCCAACGACATCCCGAAGCGCTCGAAGCGCGGCATCCAGTTACCCAGGGTATCGGCCGAGACCAGCACCCGTTCGGCGCGGCCGATCAGGTGGTCGCGCGGAACGAACCCGATGTAGCGCGAGTCGGCGCTGTTGTCGCGGTTATCGCCCAGCATCAGGTATTGGCCGGCGGGCACCGTCACCGGGCCAAAGTTGCGCATCGGGGTCCTGATCTGCGGGACGAACTGGACCTGGCGCGCGCGGCCATCGATCTCCTCGCGCACGCGCAGCGCCGGGATGCCGGCGTCGCCGAAGGGCTCGACCACCTGCTCGACCGGCCCCCACCCGGCCGCGCGGCCGTTGATGACGAGGCGCTCGTTGCGCAGCTCGACCACGTCGCCGGGAAGCGCCACCAGGCGCTTGATCAGGCGGGTGCCGTCGCGCGGGGAATCGAAAGTGACGACGTCGCCGCGCCGCGGCTCGCCGGTGTGGGCGACGATCTCGTTGGTAAGCGGCACCTTCAGGTCGTAGGCCAGGCGATTCACGAAGACCACGTCGCCTTCCAGCAGGTTCGGGCGCATCGAGGAGGACGGAATCGGGTTCCAGTCCGCGACCGCCGTTCGGAACACGCCGAACAGGCAAAGGAACAGGATGAAACCTTTGTTGGCGCGGATGAGGTCCTTCATGCGGGTCTCCAGGTTGGGTCGATCGGGGTGGTCGATGTCGAGTGTTATACCGGGAGTTCCTTTAAAGATGCTTAAGCCTTCGACAACTTTCGTGAGCGCGCAATCCGCATCACGGCCGCAACCGCGCTAGCCGAGCGTGTCGGTCCAGATCCGCCTTGCCCAGGCTTCGGCATCCCGCCCCTCCTGCAGCGACGGCTGGTCCGACAGGATGCCGGCGGCCACCGCCTCCATGCTCGCCTTCGCCGGATCGTAGCGGTACAGGGTCGAGATGCGCATCGCCTGCCTGTCGTCGACGAAGCTGTAGCAGGTGTTGTCGAAGGCCGGCGCCGGGTCGGGCGCTTCATCGCGCATCAGGGCCACCACGGCGCGCGCGCAGACCTCGGCCTGGGCATTGGCCATGTGGGCCGACTTCGGCAGGCCGGACTCGATCGCGTCGCCGATGACGTGCACGCCGGGCAGGCGCTTCGATGCATAGCTGAGGAAGTCAACCTCGCACCAGCGCCCTGCCGCATCGGCAAGGCCGCTGTCGAGGGCGATCCGCCCTGCGCGCTGCGGCGGAACCAGGTTCAGCACGTCCGACCGGACCGTGTCGAACACGGTGCTGACGGTCTTCGTCGCCGGGTCCACCCGCCGCACTTCGCTGCCGGGCACGTAGTCGATCATGCCCGGGTACAGGTCGCGCCAGGCCCGTTCGAACAGGATGCGTTTCGAGGCGATGACGGGATTGGCGTCGAGCACGACCACCTTCGAGCGTGGCTTGTGCGTCTTCAGGTAGAACGCCACCTGGCAGGCACGCTCGTAGGGCGCGGGCGGACAACGATACGGCTGCGGCGGGATCACGATCGTGAACACCCCGCCGTTCGGCATGGCCACCAGCTGCCGGTGGAGAATGCGCGTTTGCGGACCGGCTTTCCAGGCGTGGGGAAACTGCCGCCGCGCGCGCGCCGGCAGCGGGTAGGCGTCGTAGATGAAATCGATGCCGGGAGCGACGATCAGCCGGTCGTACGGCAGCCGCTCGTCGCGCCCGCCCCGACCCGCTACCACGATGCGGCGCTTATCGGCATCGATCGCCGTCACCCGGCCCTGCACGAAGCGGATGCCATGCGCCTGCCGCAGCGCGTCGTAGCCAAAGGTCAGCTGCTCCAGCGTCTTCTCGCCGGCCAGCACGCGGTTGCTGGCCGGGCAGGAGACCAGTGCGGCGTGCTGGTCGACCAGGGTGACGTCGATGCGCCCGCCGCTCAGGATGCGCACGTACCTGGCCGCGGTCGCGCCGCCGAAGCCGGCGCCGACGACCACGACCCGCCCGCGCCTGGCGGACGGCGCGGCCAGGGCGGAAGCTGCCGGCACGGCCAGGCCCAGGGGCAGGCCGAGAAAGTCACGCCTGCGCATGTTCTGCTTCCATTCGCTACTCCCATTCCAGGGCCGGGTAGACCGCGCTGACGTTGCGCGGGTTGACGGCATCGAAGAGCTGCCAGCGCGCCCGTTCGGACGCCGCCGCCGTTTCCATTGCCGCCGCCATGTCGCCGCCGCCGCGGATGCTGGCCCTGACGTCGCGCAGCAGGACCGTCAGGTAGTCGCGCTGCCGGGCCAGCGCCCGGTTCTTGTCGCGGATGACCGGGCCATGCCCGGGAACCGTGCGGGCGGCGGGCAGCCTGGCCAACTCCTCGCTGGCCGAGAGCCAGCCCGCGACGTCCCCGTCGATGGACGGCGTGCGCTCGACGAAGAGCAGGTCGCCGGTCCACAGCGTGCCGCTGGCGACGTCGAAGACGCTCAGGTCGTTGTCCGTATGCGCGCGCGGCCAGGCGCGCAGTTCCAGCTTGCGCCCGCCCAGGTCCAGGGTCAGGCGGCGCGCCACCGTCTGGTCCGGAGGGATCAGCCTGCTCTGCCCTGCCTGCGCGCCGAACGTGCGCGCCAGGTTGCGCGCATAGGTCGCGCTGCGCGCGCGCATCGCCTGCGGCAGCATGGCGTGCCCGACCAGGCGCGGGGGCGCGGCGGGATCGGCCTCCACAAAGGCGGCATTGCCGAACACGTGGTCTGGATGCACATGGGTATTGATCACGTAGCGGATCGGCAGCCGGGTGATTCTCCGTATCGCTTCGCGCAAGGCCATGCCGACGGCGTAAGAGCCGCCGGTGTCGATGACGGCCACCGCTTCCTGCCCGACCACGAAGCCGATGTTGGCGACGTCGCCGTCGTAGCCGTCCTCGAGATCCTTGTGCTGCCCGACGTGCACCCAGACGCCCGGGGCGATTTGGTCCACCTGCAGCGGCGCCGCGCCGGCCTGGACGCAGGCGCACGCCAGCAGCCAGGCCGCAAGGATCAGGCCCCGCATCTAGCCCCCTACGTCCAGCGCATGGCGAAAGCGGCCGCCTTCGTTGTCGCGGATGGAAACTTGCAGGGCGCCGGGTTCGGGCGCCAGGAAGCTGAACTGGATCGACGGGTCTTCGCTGATGCCGATATAGGTGTCCGCCTTCAGCACAGGCTTGCCGTTGTAGCTGACTTCGATCCGGTCGATGAAGAAGGCGGGCCGGAAGCCATGCGTCGCCAGGTCGCGCTGCAGGCCAGTGTACATCGGATGCTTGACCAGGAGCCTGGCCTTGTTGACGGCGCCCGGCCTGAACGGACCGTCGAGCGCCATCTTCATCTTCCCGGCCGCGGCCATGGCCGCCGCGTTGTCGCCCGCCACCGGACCGCCGCAGCCGCCCGACGCCTTCACGAGCGCCGCATTCACGTAGAACCTGCCGTCGCTCGCTTCGGCAACGACGTGCACGGGCGAGTCGGACTCGAAACGGATGCGGGTCGCGATCTCCGCCTTGCCGCTGTCCGGAGTGAAGTGGAACACCGCCGTCAGCGGCACGGGATTGCCGTCGACGATCAGCGTCACCGACTTGATGTACCGTTGTTCGGTCATCGGGTGGTCGATGCTGAAGGCGAAAGGCACCTGTTCGCCGCTGGGCGCGCGCGCCGGGGCGGTCAGGCGCACGAAATCGGCCGTCTCCAGCTGCTTGCCCGGAAAGTAGGACTGCCGCAGCGCTGCCCAGTTCGCATCCGGCGCCTGGGACGGGGTCTGGGTCTGGGCCGCTGTTGGACCGGGTGGCCATGCCAGCATGGCGAGCGCGAACAGTCGGCATGCAACCCGCGCCACCGGTCGGCGCGTTCTCGTCAAGCCAGGCTGTATCCGGGTGCGGATCGTCGATGTCATGTTCGAAACCAGGGCAGGCAAGGAGAATGCGAACAGCAATGCGTCGTCGGCCACTGCGCGCAACAGAGACGGACCTGCGCGACGGGCATGCGGGCGATACGCTGACACAATGTGACTATAACGCAGGACACCGCCCGGATGAGCGTATTTCATGCTGTTCCAGCAAACTTCTCGAAATAGCAACAGCAAGCCACGCCAGGCGATTCCGCTGCCCGCACGGCAAGGTTCCCGGATGCCTACTGCCGCAACAATGCAGCGACATGCCGGCCGCCGAACCGGCGCTGGAACGCGCCGGCCCGTGTCGCGTCCGGGTCAGCCGCCCTGCTTCCTGCGGCGCAGGCTGAACCAGCCGCCGACCGCCACCGGCGCGCCCAGGGCAAGCGCCGAGACCGTGTCCCAGATGCCGTCGCCGAACAAGGCGCTGACCAGGCCGATGACGGTCAGGACCCCGAGCAGGATGGGCATGCCCCAGAGCGCCATGAAGCGGCCGTTCATCGCGATTCTCCGCTGCGCGCGAGCGCGGGCTGGGCGGCGGGCGCTGCCTTGCTGCCGGCCTCGGCTTGCGCCCTGGCGCCGGCTGTCGCGCCGCGGCCACGCCGGATCCACAGGTAGAGGCCGCTGCCGAGGACGACGATGGTCGCCAGGTCGAGCATGGCCCACAGGAACTTCATCCAGCCGCCGCCGTAGTCGCCGAAGTGCAGCGGCTGCGAGACCAGCAGCGCGGTCAGGTACCAAGGCAGGTCGCGGTGGTCGGTGATGACGCCGGTTTCGGCATCGATCAGCACCGGCTTGTACAGGCGCGACGAAAAGGCCTGGTCGCCGCGCATGAACACGCCATAGTGGTGCGGACTGGCGAAGGGCGTGCCGGGGAAGGCGACGAAGGCGACCTGCATGCCGGGCTCGGCGGCCATCGCCGTTTTCACGGCCGCGTCCATCGAGGCCATGCGTTCGGGCGGTTTCGCGTCCTTGTAGGGCTCGAGCATGGCGGCGATCTCGGTTGCCTGCCAGACCTTCAGCAGCACGTCGGCCAGGGTGTTGACCACCCCGGTGGCGCCGACCACCAGCGCCCAGGTCAGGGTGACGATGCCGAGCAGGTTGTGCAGGTCCAGCCATTTCAGGCGCTTGGTGCGGCCCTCGCGCACGGTGCCGAATTCGAGCTTGCGCATGAAGGGCGCGTACAGCACCACGCCGCTGACGATGGCGACGATCAGGAGCAGGCCCATGAAGCCGAGGAAGAGCATGCCCGGCAGGCCGGCGAACATGTCGACGTGCAGGCGCAGCATGGTCGACATGAAGGCGCCGCCCTCGAAGGCCGGCTCGGCGATGACTTTCGCGGTGCGCGCGTCGACCGCGATCGGCTTGTAGTGCTCGTCGGTCGGGTGGTCGCCCAGGGTCACGTTCCAGATCGCCGGCTCGTCGATCTCCTGCGACATGTACATCATGATCTTGCCCGGGTACAGGGCCTTGCCGGCGGCGATCACGTCGTCGAGGTTGGCGCGCGGCGGGTTCGCCGCGACCTCGGGCGCGAGGGCCGGAACGTCGACGTCGTTGCCCAGCAGGTGGCCGATCTCGTGATGGAAGATCAGCGGCAGGCCGGTCAGGCACAGCAGGAGCATGAAGACGGTGCAGACCAGGCTGCTCCACTTGTGGATCCAGCTCCAGCGGCGCAGGGATTGATTGGACATTGTGGTTCGGGACGGACGATGAGCTGCAGATAATAATGGTTCTCATTTACAGCCGCAAGCTTTGCGCGCATAATAATGAGAACCGTTCTCATCTAACAACAAGACCGCCGCACATGACCTACACGACTTTCCGCCTGACTCCCCTCGCCCTCGGCGCCGCCCTCCTCCTTGCCGGCCACGCCCATGCGCAAAACCAGACTCCAGAACAGGCGACGACGCAGGCCGCAAGCGAGCCCGCGATGCAGACCGTGGTCGTCACCGCCTCGGCCGATGCCTCGGCCCAGGGCTTGCCGAAGGACTACGCCGGCGGCCAGGTCGCGCGCGGCGGCCGCCTTGGCCTGCTGGGCAACGTCGACATCATGGACGCGCCCTTCAACACCACCAACTACACGCATGCGCTGATCCAGGACCAGCAGGCGCGCAGCGTGGCCGACGTGGTGCAGAACGACCCGTCGGTGCGCGTCGCGCGCGGCTTCGGCAACTACCAGGAGCTGTACGTGATCCGCGGCTTCGCGGTGAACTCGGACGACCTGGCCTACAACGGCCTGTACGGCCTGCTGCCGCGCCAGTTCGTCGCTTCCGAGCTGCTGGAGCGGGTCGAGGTCTTCCGCGGGGCGAACAGCTTCGTCAACGGCGCGGCGCCGGGTGGCGGCGGCATCGGCGGCATGATCAACCTGCTGCCCAAGCGCGCCCCGAACGCGCCGCTGAACCAGCTCACGCTGGGCGTCGAATCCGGCGGCCAGGGCTACGCGGCGGCCGACATCGCGCGCCGCTTCGGCCCGGACAATCGCGGCGGCCTGCGCATCAACGCCGTGCGCCGCGACGGCGAGACCGCGATCGACCGCGAGGAGCGCCAGCTGAGCGTGTTCTCGATCGGCGCCGACTGGCGCGGCGACGGCTACCGCGTCTCGGCCGACGCCGGCTACCAGGACCACAAGCTCTACAACGCGCGTCCCAGCGTGACGGTGGACGCGGCCCTGCCGATCGTCGCGGCGCCGGACGCGAGCAGCAACTGGGCCCAGCCCTGGACCGAGTCGAAGGAGCGCGACGTGTTCGGCACCCTGCGCGCCGAGGCCGACCTGGGCGCCAACAGCGTGGCCTGGGCCGCGCTGGGCCTGCGCCGTGGCGACGAGTCGAACATCCTGGCCTCGGCCACCGTGAAGGCGGTGGACGGCAGCGCCAACATGACCCGCTTCGACAACGTGCGCGAGGACGAGGTCAGGACCGGCGAGATCGGCGCGCGCACCGACCTGCGCACCGGTTCCGTGAAACACGGCTTGTCGGCGACGGTCTCGGGCTTCCATTCGGAGTCGAAGAACGCCTACGCGCTGGGCGACTTCGGCGGCTGGTCGACCAACATCTACCGCCCGGTGGACGTGGCGGCGCCGCCGGCGGACGCCTGGGACTTCGGCGGCGACATGAACGATCCCCTGCTGACCCGCAAGACCATCCTGTCGAGCGCGGCGATTGCAGACACCCTGTCGTTCGCGGACGATACCGTGCTGCTGACGGTGGGCGTGCGGCACCAGCGGCTCAAGGATGACGGCTACGACTACGTAACGGGCGCGCAGAGCACGCGATACGAGAAGAGCGCGAATACGCCAGTAGCTGGCCTGGTCTACAAGCCGGCAAAGGGTGTCTCGCTGTACGCGAACTATATCGAAGCGCTGCAGCAGGGCGGGTCGGCCTCGAGCGGCGGTTTCGGTCCGCCGCTGACCAACGAAGGCGTGCCGCTGGCGCCGTATGTCTCGCGCCAGAAGGAAGTCGGCGTCAAGGTCGACGGCGGCAAGCTGGGCGGCAGCGTCGCCCTGTTCACGACCGGCCAGCCGCAGGCCTACGTCCTGGACAATACCTTCGGCACCTTCGGCGAGCAGCGCAACCGCGGCGTCGAGCTGTCGGTGTTCGGCGTGCCGACGAAAGGCCTGCGCCTGCTGGGCGGCGCCACCCTGCTCGACACCGAGCAGCGCAACACCCTGGGCGGCGCCACCGACGGCTACGAGGCGATCGGTGTGCCGGAAATCCAGGTGAACCTGGGCGCCGACTGGGACGTCCCGACCGTGCCGGGCCTGTCGCTGAACGCGCGCGCGGTCTACACGGCGAGCCAGTACGCGGACGTCGCCAACACCCAGAAGGTGCCGTCCTGGGCGCGCCTGGACATCGGCGCCACCTGGACCACGCGAATGATGGACCGCGACGTCACGCTGCGCGCGCGCATCGACAACGTCACCGACAAGAACTACTGGGCGTCCGCGGGCGGCTACCCGGGCTACGGCTACCTGGTCGCCGGCGCGCCGCGCACGCTGGTGGTGTCGGGGTCGATCGACTTCTGAGGAGATCCGTAGGGTGGGCACGCCGTGCCCACGCGGCGATCGTTGCCGGCCACATCACCGCGCTCGAACCGGGAGACGATAGCGATCGACGCGTGGGCGGCCAAGCCGCCCACCCTACGAGAGCACCAGCGCCAGCATCCCGCCCAGCGCCGAGGCCAGCAGCACCAGCAGCAGATAGCCGAAGAAGCGCAACACGCCGCGCAGCTTGCGCCCGCGCGGCCGGCTGCGCGCGATGTACCAGGGAACGGCGAGCGGCGTCAGGAAGATGACCGCGATGCTCAGCCAGCGCGAGCGCGGCCAGCCGCGCTGTTCGCGGTCCAGGCGGAACCAGTAGAAGCTCAGGAAGCTGGACGAGAAACCGGACACGAAAGTCCACAGCAGCAGCGCGGCGCTGTCGTGACCCTCGGTGGCCGCGTCGACCAGGGTCGACACGAACATCAGCGCCAGCAGGGCCAGCGCCGCGCCGCGCGGCGTCAGTACCGGCGCGTAGGCGGGCACGAAAGCCGCAAGTCCCTCGGGACCGGCGACGGCCGCTGCGTTCCATGGCGGCAGGCCGGATCCGGCCTCTTTCTCCATCACGTCCGTCCCTTCACGATGACCCTCGCGCTGGCGTCTGTTCCGCCGGTCGGCGCTGCGTCCGCTCAGCGCGGCCGGTGCTCGTCGGCCAGCGCCGCCAGCGCCATCTTCTCGACCAGGCCGGGAGCCAGCAGTTTCAGGAAACGCCCGACCTTGCCCTTGGCCGTCATGACCACTTCGCGCTTGCGCGCGTCCATGCCGGCGATGATCAGGCGCGCGCATTCCTCGACGCTCATCGCGCCCTCTTCCTTGAGCCCGCTGGCGCCGGCCTCCTCGCCCTGCGCGTTGAAGCCGCGGTAGCGGATGCGCGTCGCGACCACGCCGGGATAGGCCGTCGTCACGCTGACGCCGGCGCCCTTCAGTTCGGCGCGCAGCGCCTCGAAGAAGCCGGTCATGGCGAACTTGGTGGCGCTGTAGGCCGTGCGTCCCGGCACCCCGACCAGCCCCGCCAGCGACGAGACCGCGACGATGCTTCCGCGAGCGGCCTTCAGGTGCGGCAACGCGGCCTGGGTGCACCAGATCGCCCCCCACAGGTTTACCCGCATCAGCTCCTCGTACCAGTCCAGCTCCTCGACTTCCTCGAACAGGGCATGCGCCGAGCGTCCCGCGTTATTCACCAGCACGTCGATGCGCCCGAAGCGCTCCACCGCCGTGATCGCCAGCCGCCGGCACTGGATGCGCACCGAGACGTCGGTCGGCACCACCAGCACCTGCGCCTTGTGGGCCGCGCATTCGGCCGCGACCATGTCCAGTTGCACCGCGTTGCGGGCCGCCAGCACCAGGGCGATCCCGGCCCCTTCACGCGCGGCCAGCTGGCGCGCCATCTCGGCGCCGATGCCGTCCGAGGCGCCGGTGATCACGACCACGCGGGGCGTGGACGCGCGAGGCCCGGAAGCAGCCGTCACTTCTGCGCCTTCACGATCTGCATCGCGCTGGCGATCAGGCCGCTCATCTCGCCGAGGTTGGCCGGCACGATGATCGAGTTGTTGGTCTTGGCCAGCTTGCCGAAGGCGTCGACGTAGTGCTCGGCCACGCGCAGGTTCATCGCCTCGTCGCCGCCCGGCTCGCGGATCGCGGCGCCGACCTGGCGCAGCGCCGCGGCGCTGGCTTCGGCCAGGGCGACGATCGCGCTGGCCTCGCCCTGGGCGCGGTTGATCGCGGCCTGGCGCTCGCCTTCGGAGCGGGCGATCGCCGCTTCGCGCTCGCCGCTGGCGATGTTGATCTGCTCCTGGCGCCGCCCTTCGGAGGCCGCGATCAAGGCCCGCTTCTCGCGCTCCGCGGTGATCTGGCGCTGCATCGCGTGCAGGATCTCGGCCGGCGGCGTCAGGTCCTTGATCTCGTAGCGTAGCACCTTCACGCCCCAGTTCGCGGCCGATTCGTCGATGGCGTTGACGATGGTGGTGTTGATGTGGTCGCGCTCTTCAAACGTCTTGTCCAGCTCCATCTTGCCAATCACCGAGCGCAGCGTGGTCTGGGCCAGCTGGGTAATCGCCTGGATGTAGTTCGACGAGCCGTAGGAGGCGCGCATCGCGTCGGTGACCTGGAAATACAGGATGCCGTCGACCTGGAGCTGGGTGTTGTCGCGCGTGATGCAGACCTGGGGCGGGACGTCCAGCGGGATTTCCTTCAGCACGTGCTTGTAGGCGATGCGGTCGACGAAAGGCACGACGATGTTCAGGCCCGGCGCCAGCACCGCGTGAAACTTGCCGAGGCGCTCGACCACCCAGGCGTGCTGCTGCGGCACGACGTTGATCGTCGTGAACACGAACACCATGGCGATGATGAAGATGACGAGCGCCACCGTACCGAAAGACAGTTCCATGAGCATCCCTTATAGATGAGTTACTTGTATTAGTTATGGTTATGAATTCGCCACGATCAGGCGATTGCCCTGCACTTCGACGATGCGAAAGTCGCCGGCTTCGGCAATGGCGCCGCTGCCCAGCTCCACGTCCCACAGGGCGCCGCGGTACATCACGCGGGCGCGGCCGTTGTTCCAGGCATCCACGGTGACGCGCCCGCCGATGTCGAGGTTGACGTTCCGGTCGCGCGTCGCATGCGTCTTCGCCGGCCGGCCGAAACGGCTGCGGTGCAGGATGCTGGTGGCGACCAGGCCGGTCGCCGCCGCGATCAGGGTCTGCACCGGGCCGGACAGGCCGAGCAGCGCGGCGATGCCGCCGCAGGCCAGGCCGATGGCCATCATCAACAGATAAAACGTTCCCGTAAACAGCTCGGCCACCACCAGGATGCCGGCGCCGACCATCCAGTTCACCCAATCGTCCATGTCGTCGCTTCGATTTCTCAAGGATTGCGGAAAGTGCCGGACAGCCGCTCCGGCGCATTTACGTTTGACAACGCGTTTGCATTGTACCCCGACTTTCGCTGCCCCTTGGCATATCGGCAACGTCTGTTACGCAAGCAGTCACGCCGGCCACGCGCACCGCCGGGCCGGTCCTTATGCCAGGCTTAAACCGCGGCCGGCGCGCGCCAACGGCGTCAACCCGGGGCCGCTTGCGCCGTTAGATCGGGGAGCATCTTGCTCACCCTGGAACCGAACCGGAGATCACCATGACATCCCTATCCAAACTCGCCGGCGCCCTGCTGCTGATGGCGTCCGGCGCTTCGTTCGCCGCCGTGCAAACGACCGCCCATCCGGCCGCACCGGCCCCCGCCACGGCCCATGCCACGACCGCTCCCGCCGGCGCGCCGGCGGCGGCGAAGACCGACCTGAAGGCCGAGAAAAAGCAGATCAAGGAGCACGAGAAGACCGCGCTGGCGGCCTGCAAGACCATGAAGGGCGCGGAAAAAACCGCATGCAAGAAGGAGGCGCACCACAAGGCCTCGGTCGCCATGGCGGACCTGAAAACCCGCAAGCACGGCTGAAGCACCGCTTCCCCCGCGGCTGGCCGGCCGCGGGGCCCTGACCCGGCCGGCGGCGGCGCGCCGGCGCACTTTCGCGCACGCCCATGCCACGCACGCTGCCGCGTCGTCTCGTCGACAACGCCACCCTGAAGTCGCTGGGCCCCGGCCTGATCACCGGCGCGGCCGACGACGACCCGTCCGGCATCGCCACCTATTCGCAGGCCGGCGCACAACTCGGCTTCAACGCCCTGTGGACGCTGGTGCTCACCTATCCGTTCATGGTCGGCATCCAGCTGGTCTCGGCGCGCATCGGGCGCGTCACCGGCGTGGGCCTGGCCGCCAACATCCGCCGTGCCTACCCACCCTGGCTGCTGTACGCGGTCGTCGCCCTGCTGCTGGCGGCCAACGTGATCAACATCGCGGCCGACATCGCCGCCATGGGCGAAGCGCTGCGTCTCGTGACCGGGTTCGGCTCGGCGCATGTCTACGCGGTGGGCTTTGGCTTGCTGTGCCTGCTGCTGCAGGTCGCCCTGCCCTATGCCGCCTACGTGCGCTACCTGAAATGGCTGACCCTGGCCCTGCTGTCGTACGTCGCCACCGCCTTCGCCGTGCATCTCGACTGGGCCGAGGTCCTGGCGCGCACCGTGTGGCCGCACCTCCGCTTTACCCGCGATTCGGTGGCGCTGGTGGTCGCCGTCTTCGGCACCACGATCAGTCCCTACCTGTTCTTCTGGCAGGCCTCGCAGGAGGTCGAGGAGATCCGCAGCGCCCCGCAGGCGCGCGCCCTGCGCACCCGTCCGCCGGACGCGGCCCGCCAGCTCGCACGCATCAAGACCGACACCCTTACCGGCATGGGCTTTTCGAACCTGGTCGCCTTCTTCATCATGCTGACGACGGCGGCGACGCTGGGCGCGCACGGCATCACCGACATCGTGTCGTCCAGCCAGGCGGCCGCGGCCTTGCGGCCGCTGGCCGGCGATTTCGCCTTCCTGGCCTTCGCGCTGGGCATCGTCGGCACCGGCATGCTGGCGGTCCCGGTGCTGGCCGGATCGGCCGCCTATGCCGTCACCGAGAGCTTCCACTGGCGCAACGGCATGGACCTGAAGCTGATGGAGGCGCGCCGTTTCTACGCGATCGTCGCGCTGGCGACACTGGGCGGCGCCCTGCTCGACTTCGCGCCGATCGACCCGATCGCGGCCCTGGTGCTGTCGGCCCAGATCAACGGCGTGATCGCGGTGCCGATCATGATCGTCATGATGCTGCTGGCGCATAACCGCAAGATCATGGGCAGCTACACGCTCAGCCTGCGCCACACCGTGGTCGGCTGGTGCGGCATCGCCGTCATGCTGGCGGCTGCCGTGGCCATGCTGCTGCCCGCCTGAGCCCGGGCGACGGTCGGGCCAGGGGGCCGGCGCGTTCAGCCGGCGTTGGCGCGCTTGCGGATGATAGGCGAACCGTTGTTGCCGGCCGCGCAGGCGCGGGTGCAGCGCTGGTATTTGTCGTCGCAGATGCCCAGTTGCTGGGCGCGCCGGTGCTGCTGGCCGCTGCGCTCGAGGGCCAGGTTGCCGGTCGAGGTCACGGCGCCTTGCGCGGTGCGCGCCAGCGGGTTGGTTTCCTCGTTCTTCAACAGCAGGACGGCCTCGTCGCCGGACGCCTTGCCGGTATTGGCCGTGCATTGCGTCCGCGCGGTATCGCATTCGGCCTTGCAGAAGCCGGTGTCCTGCGCCACGGCGGCGCCCGCCAGGACCAGACCGAGCAAAGCGACAACGCTGAATAAAGCTTTCATTTCCATTCCTTTCTCGCACAAAAAAAGCTCGCCACCATGCCAGGCAAACGAGGCAGTCGAAAATCTCACGATCTCGATCGCCGAGTCAATCGATTTATCATGGCCCCGAAATGACGGAAACTTCCGGCGCAAAAACTGGCGGCACCGGTTTGCGTATGCGGGCCGGATAAAATCAGGCATTTTCGGCGAAATACCATTGAATTGATGCATTGCAAGATGTTTCCTGGTTTTTCCTGTGCTAGTGTCAATACGCGTCGAATATGGAAGCTTCCACCATGTATTGCTAGTGATGAATCCCATTCGGCGACCACAACAGGCGAATCGGCTGCGATTCGCGCCATTCAATTACGGAGACAACATGAATCGAAAAATCGCGATGTTCCTGTTCGCCATCGGTCTTGCCGCATCGGCCAACGCAGGACATCTGGGGGGATATATGGATGAGACCGCCTGCCGCGAGTATTGCGAAATGCAATACAAGAACTGCGAAGCCGAAGGCGGCGCCGATTGCCAGTACGCCCAGTACGGGTGCTGGAGCGATTGCATGCACGTTTGACGAAGGGCCATGGCGTCGTATGCGGCGCCATGAAAACGCCGAACGCCAGATCCAACCCGGCGGGCAACCGTCCGGCGGGTTGATGGGCACGAAACGAATGTCGTTGCAGCCATATCGGCAATGCCGATACGCGATCCCGGCTATGCACAGGGAATAATATCGCGTCTTTTTAGGCTGAAAAGCCGGAATTAATGCACTGCAAGATGTTTTCCGGTTTCTCCTGTGATAAGGTCGTTACACATCGGATGACGCGCTTTAACAATAGCTCGTATCGGGCACACCTCATTCGATGGATTACAACGAGCGAATCGCCCGATTCGCACCATTGATCACCGGAGACAAAATGAATCGAAAAATTGCACTGTTCCTGTTCACCCTTGGCCTGGCCGCCAGCGCCGGCGCAACGCATATGGATGATCTCGCATGCCGCGAGTACTGCGCGTTCGAACGCCAGAACTGCGAAACCGAAGCTGCAGGCAACAACTGCCTGCTGGTCGAGCGCCAGTGCCTGATGGAGTGCCGTCACGTCTGATGCAGGGCCCGCATGACGGTATGCGCCGCCATGCAAGGGGTAAGGCAATAAAAAAACCCGCCGGCCGCGAGGCCGACGGGTTTTTTCGTTGCGGGTCGCCGCGGATTACATCGACGCCAGCTTCTGCCAGGTCTCGATCACCGAGTCGGGATTGAGCGACATCGATTCGATGCCCTGCTCCATCAGCCAGACCGCGAAGTCCGGGTTGTCCGACGGGCCCTGGCCGCAGATGCCGATGTACTTGCCCTGCGCGCGGCAGGCCTTGATGGCGAGGCTCAGCATGGCTTTCACGGCCGGGTCGCGCTCGTCGAAGTCCTTGGCCAGGAGCTCCATGCCGGAGTCGCGGTCCAGGCCCAGGGTGAGCTGGGTCAGGTCGTTCGAGCCGATCGAGAAGCCGTCGAAGTACTGCAGGAACTGCTCGGCCAGGATGGCGTTCGACGGCACTTCGCACATCATGATGACGCGCAGGCCGTTCTCGCCGCGCTTCAGGCCGTACTTCGCCAGCAGCTCGATGACCTTCTCGGCCTGGCCCAGGGTACGTACGAACGGGATCATGAGCTCGACGTTGGTCAGGCCCATCTCTTCGCGCACGCGCTTCATGGCCAGGCATTCCATCTCGAACGATTCGGCGAAGTCCTCGGCAAGGTAGCGCGCGGCGCCGCGGAAGCCCAGCATCGGGTTCTCTTCGTCCGGCTCGTAGCGCGAACCGCCGATCAGCTTCTTGTACTCGTTCGACTTGAAGTCGGACAGGCGCACGATGACGGGCTTCGGCCAGAAGGCGGCGGCAATCGTCGCCACGCCTTCGGCCAGCTTGTCGACGTAGAAGGCCTTCGGCGAAGCGTGGCCGCGCGCGACCGACTCGACCGCCTTCTTCAGGTCGGCGTCGATGTTCGGGTACTCGAGGATGGCCTTCGGGTGCACGCCGATGTTGTTGTTGATGATGAATTCCAGGCGCGCCAGGCCGACACCGCCGTTCGGCACCGACTGGAAATCGAAGGCCAGCTGCGGGTTGCCGACGTTGAGCATGATCTTGGTCTTGAGCGGCGGCAGTTCGCCGCGCGAGACTTCGGTGACCTCGGTTTCCAGCAGGCCGTCGTAGATCTTGCCTTCGTCGCCTTCGGCGCAGGAGACGGTAACGAAGGTGCCGTCCTTCAGCGCCTCGGTCGCGTCGCCGCAGCCGACGACCGCCGGCACGCCCAGTTCACGGGCGATGATGGCCGCGTGGCAGGTGCGGCCGCCGCGGTTGGTGACGATGGCCGAGGCGCGTTTCATGACCGGCTCCCAGTTCGGGTCGGTCATGTCGGCCACCAGCACGTCGCCCGGCTGCACGCGCTCCATTTCCGACGGGTCGGTGATGACGCGCACCGGGCCGGCGCCGATCTTCTGGCCGATCGCGCGGCCGCTGGTCAGTACGGTGCCGGTGCCCTTCAGCGAGAAGCGCTGCTGGGCATCGGTGGCCTTCTGCTGCGACTTCACCGTTTCCGGACGCGCCTGCAGGATGTAGAGCTTGCCGTCGCGGCCGTCCTTGCCCCACTCGATGTCCATCGGGCGGCCATAGTGGTTCTCGATGATGACGGCGTACTTGGCCAGCTCGACCACCTCGGCATCGGTCAGCGAGTAACGGTTGCGCAGCTCGATCGGCACGTCGACGGTGCGCACCGAACGGCCGGCCTTGGCTTCCTCGGTGAATTCCATCTTGATCAGTTTCGAGCCGATGTTGCGGCGGATGACGGGCGACTTGCCCTGCTCGAGCATCGGCTTGTGGACGTAGAACTCGTCCGGGTTGACCGCGCCCTGCACCACGGTCTCGCCCAGGCCGTAGCTGGAGGTGATGAAGACCACGTCCTTGAAGCCGGACTCGGTGTCGATGGTGAACATGACGCCGGCCGCGCCGGTGTCCGAGCGGACCATGCGCTGCACGCCGGCCGACAGCGCCACTTCGGCGTGGGTGAAGCCCTTGTGCACGCGGTAGGAGATCGCGCGGTCGTTGTAGAGCGAGGCGAAGACGTGCTTCATCGCTTCGAGGATGTTGTCGATGCCGACCACGTTCAGGAAGGTCTCCTGCTGGCCTGCGAAGGACGCGTCGGGCAGGTCCTCGGCGGTGGCCGACGAGCGCACGGCGAAGGACATTTCGGTGTCGGAATCGGCGACCAGGCGCTCGTAGTAGGCGCGGATTTCCTGCTCCAGGCGCGGCTGGAACGGGGTGTCGTCGATCCACTGGCGGATTTCCTGGCCGGCGGCGGCGAGCGCGCGCACGTCGTCGATGTCCAGGCCTTCCAGGCGGGTGGCGATGCGGTCGGCCAGCGACGCAGTTTGACCACCGGCGCCGTCGATCGAATGGCCGAGGAAATCGCGGAAGGCCTGGGCCGTGGTGGCGAAGCCGGTCGGCACGCGCACGCCGGCTTCGGCAAGCTGGCTGATCATTTCGCCGAGCGAGGCGTTCTTGCCGCCGACCGATTCGACATCGGTCATGCGCAGGTTTTCGAACGAGGCAACGTACACGCCATTGCCCTGTTCAGGCTCCTTCAATGATGCTGCTTGAGACAGGTTAGTCATGGTAAAACACCCTTACTTGATGATAGAAATCTGTCGGGCAAGCGCTGGGCAGAGGGCGCGTGTTTTCTTGTTATTCTGGGCGCCGTGCAGCACAATGCGAATCCGTTGCAGAGCATTTTACCGCGTGCGACCCCGATTCACAGCGCACAAACCTGCATTCTTGTCAGCATTAGCGAAAAAAATCACCATGACCGCAGACAGCCGCCAGCCCCTCCCCGCCCCCACGCGCACCGTCTTTTTCGTGTCCGACGGCACCGGCATCACCGCCGAAACCTTCGGCCACGCGGTGCTGAGCCAGTTCGAAATGCGTTTCCGCCAGATCCGCATTCCCTTCATCGACACGCTCGACAAGGCGCGCGACGCGGCGCGGCGCATCAACGAAGTCTACGCCCTCGACAACCAGCGCCCGATCGTGTTCTCGACCCTGGTGAAGCACGACCTGTCGGGCGTGATCCGCGCCTCGAACGGCATGCACATGGATTTGTTCCAGACCTTCGTGGCGCCGCTGGAAATGGAACTGGGCGTGAAATCGACCCACACCATCGGCCGCATCCACAACGTCGTGGACTCCGAGGAATACAAGAACCGCATCGAGGCCATCAACTTCTCGCTGGCCCACGACGACGGCCAGTCGCACAAGAACCTGGCCGAGGCCGACGTCATCCTGGTCGGCGTCTCGCGCTCGGGCAAGACCCCGACCTCGCTGTATCTTGCGATGCAGTACGGGATCAAGGCCGCCAACTACCCGCTGATCCCGGACGACTTCGAGCGCGGCAAGCTGCCCTCCTCGCTGCCGCCGTTCAAGCACAAGCTGTTCGGCCTGACCATCACGCCCGAACGCCTGACCGAGATCCGCAACGAGCGCCGCGCCGGCAGCAAATACGCGTCGATCGAGAATTGCCGCTATGAAGTCAACGAAGCGGAACAGCTGATGAAGCGCGAGGGCATCCGCTGGCTGTCCTCGACCACCAAGTCGATCGAGGAGATCGCGACCACGATCCTGCAGGAGATCAAGCCGGACCGGCGCGAGTACTGACGGGCACTCTGCCCCTGCTCCCGGGCTATCCCATGGGAGCGGCGCTGCGCTCCAGCAGCACGTCGATCGACTTCGCCGCCGGCACCTTGCTCTCCTTCGCATGGTGCCAGAGCGGAATCAAGGGGTTGAGCTCAGGGTAGTAGCCGGCCACGCAGCCCTGCGGCAGGTCGTAGGGCACCACCGCCAGCCCATCCACGCGGCGCGCGACGCCGTCCTCGGCCGCGCAGCGCAGCGCCACCAGGTCGCCCTGCGCCAGCCCGAGGCGCTCCATGTCGGAGGCCGCCATGAACAGCACCATGCGGCTGCCGAACACGCCGCGGAAGCGGTCGTCCAGGTGATAGATCGTGGTGTTGAACTGGCCGTCGCTGCGGATCGTGAAGAGGCGCAGTTCCGGCGGCGCGGCGTCCATCGCCGGGTCGCCCTGCAGCTCCTCGGGCACGGTGAACTGGGCGCGTCCGCTCTCGGTCTCGAACACCCGGTGCGCGGCGCCAACCGGCTTGCGAAAGCCGCCCGGGGTCCACATGCGCGCGTTGAAATCCTTGAAGATGTCGGGGTAGGTTTCCTCGATGGCGTCGCGCACCTTGGCGTAGTCGCCGACCCAGGCGTCCCAGTCGACCTTCGGGTTCGGGTCCAGCGTGGCTTTCGCGATGCCGGCGACGATCGCCGGTTCCGACAGCAGCGTGCCTGCCACCGGCTCGGTCATGCCGCGCGAACCGTGCATGCAGGCGGTGCTGTCCTCGACCGTCACGTCCTGCGGGCCGGCGGCCTGGCGGTCGATCTCGATGCGGCCCAGGCAAGGCAGCACGTACGACGCCTTGCCGTGGATGACGTGGTTGCGATTGAGCTTGGTCGACACCTGCACGGTCAGCGGCAGTTCGCGCCAGGCCGCTTCCATCAGCACGGTCTCGGGCACGGCGCGCACGAAGTTCCCGCCCAGGCCGACGAAGGCCTGGACCTTGCGCGCCAGGATCGCCTCGCAGGCCTCGACCGTGTTCATGCCGGTCGCGCGCGGCGGCTCGAAGCCGTACTGCTCCTTGAGCTTGTCGAGCGGCGCCAGCTCGGGCTTCTCGGTGATGCCGACCGTGCGCTGGCCCTGCACGTTCGAATGGCCGCGCACCGGGCAGATGCCGGCGCCGGGCTTGCCGATGTTGCCGCGCATGAGCAGCAGGTTGACCAGCATGGCCACGTTCTGCACGCCGTTCTCGTGCTGGGTCAGGCCCATGCCGTAGACGCCGAGCACCGCGCTCGAGCGCGCGTACACCTGGGCCGCGCTTTCGAGCGCCGCGCGCGCCAGGCCCGATTCGCGCTCGATCGCCGTCCACTCGCAGCGGCGCAAGGCGTCCTCGAACTCGGCGAAGCCATGCGTGTGCTCGGCGATGAAGTCGACGTCGAGCACGCGCTGTTCGCCCTTGGCCAGCGCCGCCTCGTCCAGCGCCAGCAAGGCCTTGCAGATGCCCATGAGGGCGGCGGTGTCGCCGCCCGGGCGCACCTGGTGGTACTGGGTGCTGATCGTGGTCTCGTGCCCGGTCAGCATCTCGAGCGGCGACTGCGGATTGGTGAAGGCGACCAGGCCGCGCTCGCGCAAGGGATTGAAGGTGACGATGGGCACGCCGCGCCGTCTCGCATCCTTCAGCTGGTGCAGCATGCGCGGGCTGTTCACGCCGACGTTCTGGCCGAAGAAGAAGATGCAGTCGGTCTGCTCGAAGTCCTGCAGCACCACGGTGCCCACGCCCACGCCCAGGGTCTTCTGCAGCGCCACCGAGGTGCTCTCGTGGCACATGTTGGAGCTGTCCGGCAGGTTGTTGTTGCCGTACATGCGCGCCAGCAGCCCGTACATGTAGGAGGTCTCGAGCGAGGCGCGGCCCGAGGCGTAGAACACCACCTGCTCGCGCTCGAAGCCGCGCAGGGCCGCGCCGATCTCGGCGAAGGCCGTGTCCCAGCTGACCTCGCGGTAGCGGTCGGTGGCCGGGTCCCAGCGCAGCGGCACCGTCAGGCGGCCCTGCTCTTCCAGCTGGTGATCCGACCAGGCCTCCAGCTCGGTCACCGTGTGGCGCTCGAAGAAGCCGGCGCCGATCGCCTTGCTGGTCGTTTCCCAGGCGGTGGCCTTGGCGCCGCTTTCGCAGAACTCGAAAGGATGGGGATTGGCCGGCTTGGCCCAGGCGCAGCTGACGCAGGCGAAACCGTCGGGCTTGTTCTGCTTCATCAGGAGTGCGCTGTCCTTGAGCGCGACGCGCTGGTCGAGCAGGATGTTGCTCACTTCGGCTACCGAGGCCCAGCCGCCGGCCGGCATGGTGGGTTTCTCGATCCGCAGTCCCTTCGTTTCGTCGCTCATGACGGTCTCCCTTGCAATGGAGCATGTACCGTAAACGCCACTTGCGCCCCGTTCTGTACGCCGCCGCACCGAGGCGGGGAATCCCCGGAAGGTCGGGCGGACAATAGCGGTTCAAGCCGGGCGCGCCGGCGCCGCGCACTTGGCTTTATACTGCCCGGCTATGCGCATACAGCTTTTCTCGGACCTTCACCTCGAACGTTACCCGGCCTTCCAGCCCCTGATCGCTCCCGACACCGACGTCGTGGTGCTGGCGGGCGACATCGGTTCCTACCAGCCGGGCTCGCGCTTGGACGGCACGGATTTCGGCCTCGGGCGTTTTTCGCCGCGACGCGCTGGCGCCGGCCGGGCGCGCGTGCTGTTCGTGCCCGGCAACCACGAATACGACGGCCTCGAGTTCGACGCGACCAACGACCGCCTGCGCGCGCTCTGCGCCGAACTCGGCATCGAATGGCTGGACCGCGAGACGATCGTCATCGATCACGTGCGCTTCATCGGCACCACGCTGTGGAGCGACTTCGACGCCCTGGCCAGCCGCGAGGCCGACCTGACCCGCCAGCTGCAACTGCGCGGCAAGGCCTTCCGCGCGGCCAACTACTACCTGAGCAAGAACACGACCTTGCGTGACGGCGTGCCGATGCTGGCCGAGGACATGCGCGCGCTCTCGCTCGACTGCCAGGCCTGGCTGCGCGCGGCGCTGGCGGTGCCCTTCGACGGCACGACGGTCGCCGTCACCCACTTCGCGCCCAGCCTGCAAAGCGCCGATCCCCGCTACGGCCTGGCGGCCGGCACCGCCGGCTTCTGCAATGCGCTGGACGCCCTGTTCCCCTTGGCCGACGTCTGGATGCACGGCCACCTGCACTGCATGAACGACTACACCGTCAGCGGCGTCGACAACGGCCGGCCCTGGTCCTGCCGCGTGGTCGCCAATCCGCTCGGCTACCTGAGCAAGGGCGAGCAGGAAGGCTTCCGGCCGGAGCTGGTGATCGAGCTGTAAGCCGCCGCCGGCCTAGTCAGCTCAGCGCCGCGCGCCGCTCGGCGGAGATGACCTCGGGCTGGCGCACCGGGGCGGCGCTGCCGGGTACGAAGAAGGGATTGTCCTTCCAGCTTCCCGTCAGGCGAGCCCTGGCAATCTTGCCGCCGATCCTGGCCACGGCCAGCGCGGTCGCCAGCGGCGTCGCCGCCACCTTGCGGTAGGCGGTGCGGGTGTTGGTCGCGATGTGCGAGGCGCCCAGCGCGGCGTCGAGCTCGGCGGGCGATGCGGCCATGCAGGCGCGGATCACGCCGACGTAGGGCAGCTTCGGATCGCGCGGCGTGTTGCCGATCGGCGTGCGGCAGCAGCGCGCATACCAGCGGTACAGGCCTTTCGGGCTGAGCGACATGCTGGCCAGATGTTCCAGGCCCTCGGTGAAGCGCACGCCGCTCGGCAGCGCCGCCGCGACCTCGGTGCCCCCGGCGCCATCCAGCAGCGTGATCTCGTTGCCGAGGAAGCGGGCAAAGGCGCGGCAGTCGGTGCAATAGCACTTCGCGCGCGCGGCGACCGCCGCCGTGTCCAGTTCGCCCTGCAGCTTGCCGCAACGGCAGCGTAGCCGGATGTTCATCTTGCCTCCCAATAGGTGGAATCCGTGTGCGATTTGCTCAACATCGGTGGGCACGAGGCGCCCACCCTGCGCGTCGGTTCGGCCCCGTTCGGCCTGACCGCGACCGGCCCGTGCGCTTAGAAGAAGTGCCGCCACTCTTCCAGCCAGCCCGGGAAGGCGCTCGCCTCCATCGGGTTGGCGATGTGGTAGCCCTGGGCATAGGTGCAGCCCAGGCCCTGCAGGAAGTCCCAGTCCTGGCGCGTCTCGACGCCGACCGCGACCGACATGCGGTCCAGGCTGTGCGCCAGGCCCAGGCAGGAACGCAGCACGGTGCCGAGCGGCCGGCGCTTGGAGGCGCCGTCGACGAAACTACGGTCGATCTTCAGCTCCGAGAACGGGATGCGCGCCAGCAGCTGCAGGTTGGAGCGGCCGGTGCCGTAGTCGTCGATGGCGAGACCGAAGCCCATCATGCGCAGGCGCACCAGGCGCTCGATGAAATTCGGGTCGGTGTTCAGCACCGAGGATTCCGGCATCTCGAAGGTGATGTAGTCCGGCAGCACCGTGTGGCGGCCGAGGCAGGCCGTGATCTGGCGGATGAAGGCCGGGTGGGCCAGGGTCTCGGGCGCCAGGTTGATCGAGATCGAGATCGGCGTGCCCTGGTCGTGGAACCAGCGGCAGCGCTCGACCGACATCTCGATCATGCTCCAGTCGAGGAAGTCGACGCGGTTGTTCTGTTCGAGCGCATCGATGAAGGCCGCGGGGCTGAGGATGCCATGCTCGGGATGACGCCAGCGCGCGAATACTTCCAGCCCTTTCACCTGGCCCGTGGCCAGTTCGATCTTCGGCTGGAAGAAAGGCTCGAACTGGCGCTTCTGCAAGCCCAGGCCGATGTCGGCAAAGGTAAAGCGCGGCGCCTCCTCGCCGGCGCCAGCCTGGGCCGGCGGCACGTAGTTGTCGATCAGCGGCTTCAGTTTGGCGGCGGTGACGGGCTTGGCGGCGGTGCCGAGCAGGTCGATGCCGTAGACCTGGGCCAGGGTCTCGACCGAGAACAGCAGGTTCGCCGGCTGGGCGCCGGTGACGATCAGCTTGACGTCGGAATCGAGCGTGGCCAGGTTGCGGATCAGCTCCAGGCCGTCCATGCCGGGCAGCTCGAGGTCGATGATGGCGATGTGCACGCGCGGCGTGAAGCCGGCCTGGAAGGTCCGCAAGGCCATGTGCCCGTCGGGCACCTCGGTGATGCGGGTCGCGCCCAGCCGGCCCAGCATCTCGACCGTGGCGGCGCGCTGGGCCTTGTCGGCCTCGGCCACCAGAAAGTGCAAATGCGCGATGTCCATCCCTACTCCACGGCGTGATATTGAAGTTGATCCCGGGTCGAGATTACCCTAGAGCCAGCGCTGCCGTCTATGCCTGGCGCTGGCGCAGCTGCTCGAAAAAGCACACCGCCGCGGCGGCCGCCACGTTCAGCGACTCGACCTGGCCCGCGTGCGGGATCACGACCTGGTGCGACGCCAGGCCCATGAGCTCGTCGCTGACGCCCTGCCCTTCGTGGCCCAGCAGCCAGCCGACCGGCTGGCGCAGGTCGACGTCGTACAAGCGCTGCTCGGCATAGCCGCTCATGGCAAGCACGGCGATCTTCGAGGCACGGACCAGGGCGGCCAGGTCGACGTTCTCGAAGATCTCGAGCACGAAGTGGGCGCCCATCGCGGCGCGCAGCACCTTGGGCGACCAGCAAAAGGCCGTGCCGGGGCTGCAGAAGACCTGGGTGATGCCGGCCGCGGCGGCGCTGCGCAGGATGGAACCGGCGTTGCCCGGGTCCTGCACGCCGTCGAGCAGCACGGCCGACACCGTCATCGCGGCGGGCGCGGCCGGCTGCGGGGTGTCGACCAGGAACAGCAGGTTGACGCCGTGCTCGACCTGGCTGAGCGCCTTGAACAGCGCATCGGGCAGCGCCGTCACGTGGACGTGCTTGCCCTCCAGGCGCGCGACGATGTCGGCCACTTCCGGGTTGTGCAGGGCTTCGTCCGAGACCACGCAATGCGCCGGCGCGCCGCGCAGGTCCAGCCAGGACTGGCACAGGTGCACGCCGTCGAGCAGCGTGCGGCCGGCCTTGCGCCGCGCCTGCGAACTGGTGGCGAGCTTGACCAGGTCCTTGTAGAAGGCATTGTCGCGCGAGGTGATGCTCTTCATGCGGGCGCCGCCTCGTTCATGGTGTCGGCGGCGCCGAACAAATCCACCTGCAGCAGGTTGCGCACCGGCGCGAACGAGCGGCGGTGCACCGGCGACGGGCCGTGCAGGCGCAGGCGCTCCAGGTGCAGCGGCGTCGAATAGCCCTTGTGCTGGTCGAAGCAGTATTGCGGGTACTCTTCGTGCAGGCGCACCAGCAGCGCATCGCGCGCGGTCTTGGCCAGGATGGACGCGGCCGAGATCGCGTGGCACTTGTCGTCGCCCTCGACGATGGCGTGGGCGCGGATGTCCATGGTCGGGCAGCGGTTGCCGTCGATCAGGGCAATGGTCGGCACGGTCCGCAGGGCCTCGACCGCGCGGCGCATCGCCAGCATGGTCGCGTGCAGGATGTTCAGGCTGTCGATCTCCTCGCAGGAGCATTCGGCGATGGCCCAGGCGATCGCGTTTTCCTTGATCTGCGGAGCCAGCTCGTCGCGGCGCGCCTCGGTCAGCTTCTTCGAGTCGCGCAGGCCCTCGATCGGGCGCTTCGGGTCGAGGATGACGGCGGCCGCGAACACAGGCCCGGCCAGCGGGCCGCGGCCGGCCTCGTCGACGCCGCAGACGATATCGAGGTCGGTAAACGGCCGCAGCCTGGGCGGCAAGCCGGGGTAGAAATTGATACGCTTCTTGCTCATTTGTCTGATTCTATGACGCGCAGGACGGCCTGCGCGCTCTCCTGCGCGCTGTTGCGCAGCAGGCTGTGGTGCATCTCGGTGAAGCGCCCGGCCAGGCGCTCGCGCAGCGCCGTGTCGTTCAACTGCGTCCAGACGGCGTCGGCCAGCGCTTGCGGGGTGGCCGCGTGCTGCAGGTACTCGGGCACCAGGAACTCGCGCGCCAGGATGTTCGGCAGCCCGATCCAGGGCAGGTAGCCCATGTGGCGCATGATTTCCCAGGACGCGCGCATGACGCGGTAGGCGATGACCATCGGCTTCTTGTACAGCGCCACTTCCAGCGTGGCCGTGCCGGACGCCACCAGGACCGCGTCGGCGGCCGCGATCGCGGTATGCGACTGGCCGTCGATGATCGTCAAGGGCACGTCCCGCAGGCCGGCTTTCGCGACGATCTCGTCGAAGTAGGCGCGCTGCTTCGCGCCGGCCATCGGCACCACGAATGTCAGGCCGGAATCGCGCTTTGCAAGCAGGCCGGCTGCGCGAACGAAGGTCTCGGCCAGGTATTTCAGCTCGCCCATGCGGCTGCCCGGCATGACTGTGACCACGCGGGCGTTGGCTGGCAGGCCAAGCGCCATACGCGCCGCCGCCGTATCCGGCACCAGCGGGATCGTTTCCGCCAGCGGATGGCCGATGTAGGTCACCGGCACGCCGGCGTCGCGGTAGATCTGCTCCTCGAAGGGGAAGATCACCAGCATGTGCGAGACCGCGCGCTGGATCTTCCTGATGCGCCCGCCGCGCCAGGCCCAGATCTGCGGGCCGACGAAGTGCACGGTCGGGATGCCGCCGGCGCGCAGCTGCTCCTCCAGCCCGAGGTTGAAGCCGGGGTAGTCGGCGCCGATGAAGGCGGCCGGCTTCTCGCGCAGCAGTCGGTCGCGCAGGCGGTTCTGGATGCCCTTGATCTCGCGGTAGCGCGGGATGATCTCGAACAGGCCGCGCACGGTCAGGGTTTCCATCGGCACGTCGGAGACGAGCCCCTGCTCGATCATGCGCGGGCCGCCGATGCCGTGGAAGCGCGCGTCGGGAAGGTGGGGACGCAGCCCTGCGAGCAGGCGGGCGGCGAGCATGTCGCCGGAGACCTCGCCGGCGACCAGGGCCAGCGAGATGCCCGAGGACGACGATTCAGCGGACGATGCCACGGGTGATGGTGCCGAGGAAGTCGCGCACGGCCTTGACGTCGGCCGCCGCCTCGGGCGAGGCGCCTTCTTCCTGCTCCAGCGCCGCTTTCGCCTCTTCCAGCGTCAGGCCCGAGCGGTACAGGTGCTTGTAGGCGGCGCGAATGCCGTCGATTTGGGCGCGCGTGAAACCGCGCCGCTTCAGGCCTTCGATGTTGACGCCGCGCGCGGCCGCCGGGTTGCCCGAGACCATGACGAAGGGCGGCACGTCCTGGGTCAGGCTGGTGTACATGCCGATGAAGGCGTGGGCGCCGATCTTGCAGAACTGGTGCACGCCGGCGTAGCCGGACAGGATGGCGTGGTCGCCCACGTGCACGTGGCCGGCCAGCTGGGCATTGTTCGAGAAGATCGTGTGGCTGCCGACCTGGCAGTCGTGCGCCAGGTGGACGTAAGCCGAGATCCAGTTGTCGTCGCCCAGGCGGGTGACGCCTTCGTCCTGGGCCGTGCCCAGGTTGAAGGTGACGAACTCGCGGACGGTGTTGCCGTTGCCGACTTCCAGGCGGGTCGGTTCGCCCTTCCACTTCTTGTCCTGCGGCGCGGCGCCGATCGAGCAGAACTGGAAGAACTTGTTGTCCTCGCCGATCGTCGTGTGGCCTTCGATGACCACGTGCGGCCCGACCACGGTGCGCGCGCCGATGCGCACGTTCGGACCGATGATCGAATACGGGCCGACCTCGACCGAGCTATCCAGCTCGGCCTTCGGATCGACGATTGCGGTAGGATGAATCTTGCTCATTACTGCTCCGTTCCCTGATCGTCTTTCTACTGCGCCGGCGACGGCGCCTTCATGTCGGCCTCGGCGGCGCCACGGATGGTGCACATCAGTTCGCCCTCGACGGCGACCTTGCCGTCGACGCTGGCCACCGCCTTGTATTTCCAGATGCCGCGCGCGACGCGCAGAATCTCGACTTCCATCTTCAGCTGGTCGCCCGGTTCGACCGGACGCTTGAAGCGCGCGTTGTCGATGCCGACGAAATAGACCACCGAGTTCTCGTCGGGCTTCACGTTCATGGTCATGAACGACAGGATCGCCGCCGTCTGGGCCATCGCCTCGATCATCAGCACGCCCGGCATCACCGGCTTGTGCGGGAAGTGGCCGTTGAAGAATTCCTCGTTGGCGGTGACGTTCTTGATGGCGGTGATGCGCTTGCCCAGCTCGACGTCGAGCACGCGGTCGACCAGCAGCAGCGGGTAGCGGTGCGGCAGGTATTCCTTGATGCCGTTGATGTCGAGGGTGATCTTTTCGGTGTTAGTCGTCATGTTGTTCTGAAAGCTTTTTGATTGTTTTTTCCAGCGTGCGGATCTTCTCGCGCATGGAGTTGAGGTTGCGTACGATCGCGGCCGATTTCTCCCATTCGGCGTTCTTCGCGAGCGGATAGAAGCCCGTGTACTGGCCCGGCTCGAGCACCGAGCGCGAGACCATCGAGCCCGACGAGATGTGCACGTTGTCGGCGATCTCGAGGTGGCCCAGCACCATGGCGGCGCCGCCGAAGGTGCAGCGGCTGCCGATCTTCGCGCTGCCGGCCACGCCGACGCAGCCGGCCATGGCGGTGTGGGCGCCGATGCGGCAGTTGTGGCCGATCTGGATCTGGTTGTCGAGCTTGACGCCATCCTCGATCACGGTGTCGGCCAGGGCGCCGCGGTCGATCGAGGTGTTCGAGCCGATGTCGACGTCGTCGCCGATCACCACGCGGCCGGTCTGCGGGATCTTGACGTAGACGCCCGCCTCCACCGCGAAGCCGAAGCCGTCGCCGCCGATCACCGCGCCCGAGTGGACGATGCCGCGCGCGCCGATGACGCAATCGCGGTGGAAGGTGACGTTGGCGAACAGGTGGGTGCCGGCGCCGATCACCGCGCCGCGTCCGACGAAGCAGCCATGCTCGATCACGGCGCCCGCTTTCACGACGGCGCCGGCTTCGATGGTCACGTGCGGACCGACGTGGGCGGACGGGTCGATTTCGGCGCTTGGGTCGACCACGGCGCTCGGATGGATGCCGGGGGCCGGGGCCTGCTCCTCGAGCGACACGAAGTACTGGGCCGCGCGCGCGAAGTAGGCGTAGGGGTTGGTGGTGACGATGCGGCTGCCGCCGTAGGTGGCGGCGACCGACGGGTCGTCCAGCGGCGACAGGATCAGGGCCGCGGCTTCGCTTTGCGCCGCCAGGGCGCGCAACTTGCTGTTCGAGAGGAAGCTGATCTGGCTGGCGTCGGCGCTGTCGAGCGGCGCGATGCTGGCGACGACGAGGTCGGGATTGCCGATCAACTGGCCGCCGAAGCGTTCGACCAGGTCGCCCAGGCGCACGCCACGGGTGGTTTTCGTTTGTTCCAAAATCTTACTTGTCCAGCTGTTTCAGGATCTTGTCCGTGATGTCGATGCGCGGGCTCGACCAAGCCGCTTCCTGCAGCACGGCGTCGAGCTTTTCCTGCTCGGCGATCTGTTCGATCAGTTTATAGGCCTTCTGGGCGATGGCGGCGCGCTCCTCGCTCTTGCGCTGGAACAGGTCTTCCTGGAACTCGCGCTGCGTGCGCTGCACGTCCTTTTCCATGTCGAACAGTTCGCGCGCGCGGCGGGTACGCTCGATGTCGGTCAGGCGCGGCGCGTCGGCGTCGAACTTCTCGCTCATCTGCTTGAATTTCGCCACCATCTCCTCGGTCGTCTTCTGGCGCTTGGAGAATTCGGCCTGGATCTTGGCATCGGCCGCCTTGGCCATCTTCGATTCGGTCATCAGGCGTTCGGTGAACACGAAGCCGATGCGGCTCGGCGCCGTTTGCGCCTGGGCCAGCGGAGCAGCGCACAGGGCTGCCAGCAGCAAGGTCCCGGGCAAGGCATTTAGAGTTTTCAACATGATTCTCCGCGGTGAAAGTGTGACGTTCCGGGGGGATCCTAGAAGCCCGTCCCCATCTGGAACTGGAAGCGTTCGAGCTGATCGCCCGGCTTCGCGTTCAGTGGCTTGGCAAACGACAGGCGCAGCGGGCCGACCGGCGAAATCCAGGACAGGCCGATACCCGCCGAATAACGGAATTCCTTCAGGCGGATCGGATTGTCCTCCTGGAACACCTGGCCGCCGTCGGCGAAGGTGAACCAGCGCAGGCTGCGGTCCTTGCTGCTGCCCGGGAACGGGAATTGCAGCTCGAGGTTGCCGATCACGCGCTTGGAGCCGCCGATGGCGTCGCCATAGACCGGATCGACCACGCCCAGGGTCGAGCTCTCGTAGCCGCGCACCGAACCGATGCCGCCGGCGTAGAAGTTCTTGAAGACCGGGTAAGCGTCCTTGCCGATGCCCTTGCCGTAGTCGAGCTCGCCGCGCACGGCCAGCGTCATCCAGGACGTCAACGGACGATACCACTGGTGTTCGTAGATGGCGCGGAAGTACTTGGAATCGCCGAACACGTCGACCTCGAGGTTGGCGCGCTGGTAGCGGCCGTAGCTCGGGGTCAGCGCGCTGTCGCGGCTGTCGCGGCCCCAGGCCACGGTCAGCGGGATCGACATGCTCTTGCCGGTGCCCACGCCATAGTTCAGGGGGTCGGCCGGATCCTTCGGACCGCCGTTCTGCGCCACGTACTCCTTGTACAGCTGCGGGCTGCTGCGGTCGGTGGTCAGCGTCGTGCGCTCCAGGCCGGCGCCGAAGTAGACGGTGTCGGTTTCCGAGAACGGCACGCCGAAGGTCATGTTGCCGCCGGTCTGGCGCACCGTGTACGAGCCGAAGTTCGCGAGCGGCGGACGGGTCGTGCGGTAGTACAGCTGGAAGGCGCGCGAGATGCCGTCGTCGGTGAAGTACGGGTTGGTCTGCGAGAACGCGATCGTGCGGCTGTACTTCGAGGTGTTCAGGTCGAGGCCGACGGTGTTGCCGCTGCCGGCGAAGTTGGCCTGCTGGATCGAGGCCGTGAAGGTGAACTTCTCGGCCTGCGAGAACGAACCGCCGATCATGAAGTTACCGGTCGGGCGCTCCTCGACCGTCAGGTTGACGTCGACCTGGTCGGTGCTGCCCGGCGACTCCGGGGTCTCGACCTTCACGTCCTTGAAGTAGCTGAGGCGGTCGACGCGGTCGCGCGAGAGCTTGACCTTGCTGGCGTCGTACCACGAGCTTTCGAACTGGCGGAACTCGCGGCGGATCACCTCGTCGCGGGTGACGGTGTTGCCGGCGATGTTCATGTGGCGCACGTAGGCGCGCTTGCCCGGGTCGACCACGAAGGTGAAGGCCACCTGGCGCTTCTCGCGGTCGAGCTGCGGGTCGGCGTTGACGTTGGCGAAGGCGTAGCCGAAGCTGCCGAGGCGCTCGGCGATGCGCTTGATCGAGGCTTCCTGCTTGGCGCCCGAATAGACCTTGCCCGGCTCGAGCAGGACCAGCCGGCGCAGTTCTTCCTCGCGGCCGAACATCTCGCCGTCCATCTTGATGTCCGAGACAGTGTACTTCTCGCCTTCGGTGATGTTGATGGTGAGGTAGATGTCCTTCTTGTCCGGGGTGATCGCGACCTGGGTCGATTCGACGTTCGCCTCGAGGTAGCCGCGGTCCAGGTAGTAGGACTTGATCGCTTCCAGGTCGCCGGTCAGCTTGGTCTTGGAATACTGGTCGGCCTTCGAGTACCAGGTGAACCAGCCGGACGTGGACAGCTGCAGGATCTCGCGGATTTCCTTGTCCGAGACGACCTTGTTGCCGACGATGTTGATCTGCTTGATGCGCGCGACCTCGCCTTCGTCGACGTTGAACATGACGTTGACGCGATTGCGTTCGATCGGCGTGACGGTGGTGGTGATCTTCACGCCGTACATGCCGTGCGAGAGGTACTGGCGCTTGAGTTCCTGTTCGGCGCGGTCGACCGCGGACTTGTCGTAGATCTTGGCTTCGCCCACGCCGATCTCGCCCAGGGCCTTGACCAGCATGTCCTTCTCGAATTCCTTGGCGCCGGTGAAGTCGACGTTGTTGATCGCCGGGCGTTCCTCGACCAGCACGATCAGCACGCCGTTTTCTTCTTCCAGGCGGATGTCCTTGAAGAAGCCGGTCGCGTACAGCGCCTTGATGGCGGCGATGCTCTTCTCGTCGTCGAAGGTCTCGCCCACGCGCACCGGCAGATAGGTGAACACGGTGCCGGCCTCGGTCCGCTGGATGCCTTCGACCCGGATGTCCTTGACGACGAACGGATTGACGGCGAGCGCAGGACCGGCGCACAGCGCCAGCACGGCCGCGCCGATCAGGCTGCGGCGAATGAACGGCAGGGCAAAACGATCTGGTTGTGAATTCATTGGCTAAATCAACGGGTCAGTCATTGGACAACATACATATTCTTGTTTGCCGGTGCCGCGAGAAGATCAGAGCAATCTTCCCAGGTCATTGAAGACGGCGAGCGCCATCAGCATGAACAGCAGGCCTACCCCTGCGCGTTGAGCGAATGCCTGGATTCGCTCGGACAGGGGACGCCCGGTCAAAACTTCCAGCGAATAATACAGCAAATGGCCACCATCCAGCACTGGAATTGGTAACAGATTCATTACACCCAGGCTCACGCTGACCACCGCGATAAAGCCCAAAAACGTCGCAAGGCCCATGCGCGCTGTCTGTCCGGCGTAGTCGGCAATGGTCAGCGGACCGGTCACGTTCTTCAGCGAAGCCTGGCCGGTGACGATCTTGCCGATCATCTTGAAGGTCAGCGCCGTCATTTCCCAGGTGCGGCGCGCGCCCTTCGCCAGCGCTTCGAACGGGCCGTCCTGCACGGTGACGAAATCGACCGCCGGGGCCAGCTGGACCTGGGCCACGCCCTGCCCTTTCGGGTCGCGCTCGGGCGTGAGCGGCAGCGTGACGGCGGCGCCGTCGCGGCGCACCCGCAGCTGCAGCGCGCGCTCCGGCGCCGCGCGCACGGTGCGCACGAAGTCGCCCGCGTCGCGCAGGGCCTTGCCGTCGACGGCTTCGATCACGTCGCCGCGGCGCAGGCCGGCGCGCGCGCCGGGACCGCCGGCGACGGCCTCTTCGACCTGCGGCATGCCGATCCAGACGTCGATGCCGAGCGCGCCCATGACGTCGCCGTCGGGATCGACCGCGCCAAAGGCGCTCGCCGGGATGGTGGCGGCGTACTGGCTGCCGTTCGCGCCCTTGACGTCGAAACGGGCCGCTTCGCGGTCCACGGCGAGATGGGTGACGGCCCAGCGCAGCTCGGAGAAGGAAGCGACCTGCTCGCCGTTCACGGCCAGGATGGCGTCGCCGCCGCGCAGTCCGGCGGCATACGCCGGCGTGTTCGTTTCCATCGCGGCCACGCGGGTGCTCGGCTCCTGGGTGCCGTGCATGAACAGCGCTGCGAACAGAGCAATGGCTAGCAGGAAGTTGGCGATGGGTCCAGCCGCGACGATGGCGATGCGTTTCCAGACGCTCTGGCGGGTAAACTCGCGCGCCAGCTCGGCCTCGCCCTTCGGCGCGGTGGCCGGATCGCGGGCGTCGAGCATCTGCACGTAGCCGCCCAGCGGCAGCGCCGAGATCGCCCATTCGGTCTGGTCGCGCCCGAAACGCCGCGACCAGACGACCTTGCCCATGCCGACCGAGAAGCGCAGCACCTTCACGCCGCACAGGCGCGCGACCAGGTAGTGCCCGAGTTCATGGAAGATGATGAGCGGCCCCAGCGCGAGCACGAAGGCCACGGCCGTGTAGAGGAAGTTCATGATGTCGTGTTCCGCTTGGTTGCGCGCGGGGTGCGCGCCTAGTTGCCCGCGATGGCGGCGACGATCTGCCGCGCCGCCGCGCGCGCACGTTCATCCTGCCCCATCACGGCCTCGATGTCATGCGCCGCGCCATGCGCGTTCTCGTCCATCACGCGGCGCACCACGCGGTCGATGTCGCGGAAACCGATGCGGCGCGCAAGGAAGGATTCGACGGCGACCTCGTTGGCCGCGTTCAGCAGGGCCGGCGCGGTGCCGCCGGCGCGCAGGGCCTCGAAGGCCAGCGCCAGGCAGGGGAAGCGCGCGAAGTCCGGCTTATGGAACTGCAGCGCGGCCAGGGCGGTCAGGTCGAGCTGGGCCACGCCGGAATCGATGCGTTCCGGGAAGGCCAGCGCGTGGGCGATCGGGGTGCGCATGTCCGGGTTGCCGAGCTGGGCCAGCACCGAGCCGTCGACGTAGGACACCATCGAGTGGATCACGCTCTGCGGGTGGATCACGACCTCGATCCGGTCGGCCGGCGCGCCGAACAGCCAGTGGGCCTCGATCACTTCCAGGCCCTTGTTCATCATGGTGGCCGAGTCGACCGAGATCTTGCGGCCCATCGACCAGTTCGGATGCTTGCAGGCTTCCTCGGGCGTGACGGCTTCGAGCGTCTCGACGGCGCGGTTCAGGAACGGGCCGCCCGAGGCGGTCAGCAGGATCTTGGCGACGCCGGATTCGTCGAGCTGGCGCGCATGGCTGGCGGGCAGCGACTGGAAGATCGCGTTGTGCTCGCTGTCGATCGGCAGCAGCGTGGCCTTGTGCTCGCGCACCGCGTCCATGAACAGCTGGCCGGACATGACCAGCGCTTCCTTGTTCGCCAGCAGCACCTTCTTGCCGGCACGGGCGGCGGCCAGGGTCGGGGCCAGGCCGGCGGCGCCGACGATGGCCGCCATCACGGTGTCGGTTCCGGGCGCACTGGCGATCTCGCACAGGGCCGCTTCGCCCCAGGCGACGTCGACCGGCAGGTCGCCCAGCAGGCGCGCCAGTTCGGCAGCGGCCTCGGGCGTGCCGACCACGGCGCGCGCGGGACGATATTCCCGGCACTGCGCGGCCAGTTCGGCTACGCGGCTGTGCGCGCTCAATGCGTAGACTTCGTATTTGTCGCGGTGACGCGCGAGCACGTCGAGGGTCGAGACGCCGATCGAGCCGGTGGCGCCCAGGATGGTGATGCGTTGCATGTGAAACTCCGTGTGAACCTACAGCCAGGCGCCGATCAGTGCCGCCAGCGGCAGCACCGGCACCAGGGCGTCGATACGGTCGAGCACCCCGCCGTGGCCGGGCAGGAGATTGCTGCTGTCCTTCATGCCGGCGCGGCGCTTGAGCTGGGATTCGAAGAGGTCGCCGACGATGCTGGCGGCGACGATCAGGATCAGGATGGCGAACGTGGCGGCCCAGCCGAGGCTGGCCTGGACGCGCACCGGGAAGGTGTCGGCCAGCGCCGGGCCGCCGAAGACGATGACCAGGGTGGCGATGACCAGCACGGCGACGCCGCCGCCGATCGCGCCTTCCCAGGACTTGCCCGGCGAAATCGACGGGGCGAGTTTACGCTTGCCGAAGGCCTTGCCGGAGAAGTAGGCGAAGATGTCGGCGGCCCAGACGATGGCCATCACCGACAGCAGGTAGAGCGGCGAATACGAGAACAGCGCGACGATCGCCGCGAAGCAGCCGACCAGCGACACCGCGTACACCACGCTGAGCAGGGTGTTGGCGGTGGAATCGAGCGGCGGCAGTCCGATCTTCAGCGAAGGCGCGAAGCGCAACGCCCACAGCAGCAGCGAGATGGCGAACCAGAAGACCGGGTTGCCGGCGTTCGGGCCGAAGAAGGCCCAGGCGAAGGCGGCCGTCCAGAACGCGGCGACGAGCGGCGCCTTGCTGGAGGTCGGATTGAACAGGCGGAAGCATTCCCAGATCGCGGCGCCGAAGAAGACGGTCGCCACCACCGCGAAGGCCGTGAAATTGTTGGAATACAGGACCGGCAGCAGGACTGCCAGCAGCACGAGCGCGGTGATGATCCGGGTTTTCAGCATCAGGTATTGTTCGCCACTTGTTCGCCGGTGCGCCCGAAGCGGCGCTCGCGGCCTTGGTAAGACGCGATCGCCGCGTCCAGGGATTCGGCCGAGAAGTCCGGCCAGTAGGTATCGGTGAAATACAGCTCGGAATACGCCAGCTGCCACAGCAGGAAGTTCGAGATTCGCTCTTCGCCGCCGGTGCGGATGAACAGGTCGGGCTCGGGCGCGTACGCCATCGCCAGGTGCGGCGCCAGCATCTCCTCGGTGAAGTCGAGCGTGCCGGGGTTGCTTGCCACCATCTTGCTGGTCGCCTGCATGATGTCCCAGCGTCCGCCGTAGTTGGCGCAGACCGTGACCGTGAGGCGCTTGTTGCCGGCGGTCCTGCGCTCGGCGTTGGCGATCATGTCCTGCAGCTTGGGGTCGAAGCGCGACAGGTCGCCCACGACTTTCAGGCGGATGTCGTTGGCGTGCATCTTCGACACCTCGCGCTCGAGCGCGGTGACGAACAGGCGCATCAGCAGCGAGACTTCCTCGGCCGGACGGCGCCAGTTTTCCGAGGAAAACGCGAACAGGGTCAGGTACTCGACGCCGCGCAGCACGCAGGCTTCGACGACGCCGCGCACGGCTTCGACGCCCTTCACGTGCCCGGCCACGCGCGGCAGCAGGCGCCTGGTCGCCCAGCGGCCGTTGCCGTCCATGATGATCGCGATATGGCGCGGGACGGCCGGCACATCGGGTACTGCAGTCGTCGAACTCTTGAAGATCATAAATCCATTGCCATGACAGTGATACGACAAATAAAGCGAAGCGCCCGGCCGGGTGAAAGACGGCCGGGCGGCAACCAGGCCGGATGAAGCAAACGGCCGGGCGGCGGCCGGGCCGGCTTGTTTCGTCCAGCCCTCCCCTTTCTTCGCTTAAACGGTCAGGACTTCCTTTTCCTTCTCGGCGACCAGCTTGTCGATGTCGGCGACGAACTTGTCGGTCAGCTTCTGGATCTCGTCCGATGCGCGGCGCTCGTCGTCTTCCGACGCGGTCTTGTCCTTCACCATCTTCTTGAGCTGCTCGTTGGCGTCGCGGCGGATGTTACGCACGGCAATCTTCGCGTCCTCGGCTTCCGACTTGCACAGCTTGACCATTTCCTTGCGGCGCTCTTCGGTCAGCGGCGGGGTCGGCACGCGGACCATGTCGCCCATCGTCGACGGGTTCAGGCCGAGGTCGGCGTCGCGGATCGCCTTTTCGATCGTGCTCAGCATCTTCTTCTCGTACGGCGTGACACCGATGGTGCGCGCGTCGATCAGGTTCAGGTTGGCCACGCCGCTCAGCGGCGTCGGCGAACCGTAGTAGTCGACCATCACGTGGTCGAGGATGCCGGTGTGGGCGCGGCCGGTGCGGACCTTGGCCAGGTCGGCCCTCAAGGTCTCGATCGACTTGGTCATGCGCTCTTGCGCGCTTTTCTTCACGTCAGCTAAGGACATGCTGCTCTCCTGTTATTCAGTATTTCAGAGTTAAATCAAACGTGTACCAGTGTACCTTCGTCTTCGCCCATGATCACGCGCTTGAGCGCGCCCGGCTTAACGATGGAAAACACCTTGATCGGCAGCTTCTGGTCGCGGCACAGGGCGAACGCGGTCGCGTCCATCACCTGCAGGTGCTTGGCGATGGCTTCGTCGAACGAGATCGACTCGTAGCGCGTCGCATGCGGATCCTTCTTCGGATCGGCAGTATATACGCCATCGACCTTGGTTGCCTTCAAAACGATCTCGGCCGAGATTTCCGAGCCGCGCAGGGCGGCGGCGGTGTCGGTGGTGAAGAAGGGGTTGCCGGTGCCGGCGGCGAACACGACGACCTTGCCCTCTTCCAGGTATTGCAGCGCCTTCGGGCGCACGTAGGGCTCGACCACCTGCTCGATGCTGATCGCCGACATC
>NZ_DAMCPG010000040.1:1558-55342 GCF_032106685.1 Massilia sp. | reverse complement strand
CGGTGCGCACCGTCTCCAGGCCCTTGTAGACCATCTCCTCGCCGCCGCCGGGCAGCGTCACCAGGCCGGCGTAGCGTTTCTTGCTGCCCTCGTCCGAGCCGCGCACGGTCGGCATCAGGAAGCGGCGGTAGTGGGTTTCGTATTCGAGTTCCAGCACGCTGTCCAGGCCGAACTCCTCGCGCAGCGCTTGGCCCCACCAGGCGTTGACGCGATCGACCAGGGCGCGCCCGATGCGTTCGGCGTCGCCGTCCTCGTGGGCGCGGCCGAGCCAGACGAAGGTCGAGTCGGTGTCGCCGTAGATGACCTGGTAGCCCTGCTCCTCGATCAGCTCGCGCGTGCGGTGCATGATCTGGTGCCCGCGCATGGTGATCGAGGACGCCAGGCGCGGATCGAAGAAGCGGCAGCCCGACGAGCCCAGCACGCCGTAGTAGGCGTTCATGATGATCTTCAGGGCCTGCGACAGCGGCGCGTTGCGCTCGCGCTTGGCGGCGTCGCGGCCTTCCCAGACCTGGCGCACGATGCCGGGCAGGCAGTGCCGGGTGCGCGAGAAGCGCGCGCCGCGAAAGCCGGGCACGGTGCCGGCTTCCTCTTCGCGCAGGCCCTCGACCAGGCCGACCGGGTCGATCAGGAAGGTGCGGATGATCGACGGGTACAGGCTTTTGTAGTCGAGCACCAGCACCGAGTCGTAGAGGCCCGAGCGCGAATCCATGACGAAGCCGCCCGGGCTGTCGCCGCCGGGCACGTCGCCGATGTTCGGCGCCACGTAGCCCTGGCGGTGCATCAGCGGGATGTACTGGTGCTCGAAGGCGGCCACCGAGCCGCCGCTGCGGTCGGCCGCCAGGCCCGTGGCGGCGGCGCGCGCCATCAGGAATTCGAGCAGCCCGGTGTGCGCGAAGATCCGCGTGACCAGCTCGCAGTCCTTCAGGTTGTAGCGCGCCAGCGCCGGCTTGTCCTCGGCGAACATGCGGTCGATCTCGGCCATGCGGTCGAAGGGATTGTCGATCGCCTTGCCCTCGCCCAGCAGCTGTTGGGCCACCGACTCCAGGCTGAACGAGGGGAAGCTCCAGGTGGCCGAGCGCAGCGCCTCGATGCCGTCGATGACCAGGCGCCCGGCGATGCAGATGAAATAGTGTTCCTGCTTGCCGCCGTGCTCGCGCCCGCCGTGCTCGCGCCCGCCGTGCTCGCGCCATTCGATGGCGCTGCCGTCGCGGCCCAGGCGCAAGGGGCGCCCGAGCTTCACGGCGTGCTCCTGTAGCACGCGCATGTCGAACTGCACCAGGTTCCAGCCGATGACGGCGTCCGGGTCGTGGACACGGAACCAGGCTTCGAGGCGCTCGAGCAGCTCGGCGCGCGTGGCGCACCAGTCGAGCGCGAAGTCGATGCCGCCGGCGTCGCCGTTCGGCGGGCCGAGCATGTAGACCTGGCGCTGGCCGCAGCCTTCCAGGGCGATCGAGTACAGTTCGCCCTGCGCGGTGGTTTCGATGTCGAGCGAGACCAGGCGCAGCGCCGGGCGGTAGCCGGGCGACGGCTTGAGCTGGCCATGGGTCAGCAGGCGCGGATCGACCGGATCGGCGTGGCCGCCGAAGGCGACCGGCGCCGTGACGAAGCGCTCCATCAGGTAGCGTTCGGGTGGGCGGATGTCGGCCTCGAACACGTCCACGCCCTGCTGGCGCAGGCGCTTTTCCAGGCGCAGCAGCTGGCGGTAGCCGCGGCAGTACAGCCCCAGCACCGGACGCTGGCGGAAGTCGGCCAGCTGCAGTTCGCGCAGCTCCCAGCCGCCGTCGCGTCGCTCGCCGCGCAGCACGAACTCGACGGCCTCGCGCTGCTCGCGCGGCACGAAGGCGATCGCCGGCTGGGGCGCCACGCGCACCCGGCGCGGACCGTCGTCGGTGGCGAGCCAGAAATCGACCTCGACGCCCGCGTCGGTATCGTTCCAGTGGCGCGTGAGCAGGAAGCCCTGCCCCGCAGCCTTGCCTGCATCCGCCATCTCGCCCAAGTCCTCCGCGTCCGTCGCCAGGGCTGCCGCAGCGGCAGCCGGGCGGCATTATACCGCCGCGCACGGGCGGCGAGCAGTCAGCCGTTGGCGGCGCGGCGCTCCTCGGGCGTGGCCGCCTGCACGTCCAGCCAGGCTTCCGGCTGGTCCAGCTTGAGCAGCTGGGTCGGGTAGGCGAAGGGAATGCCCTCGCTCTCGAAGCGCTCGAACAGGATCAGGTTGATGGCCTGCTGCACGTCCATGTAGACGGTGTAGTCGCCGCTCTTCACGTAGTACACGGTCTCGAATTCTAGCGAGGAGGTGCCGTAGCCCTTGAAGTGGGCGCGGTCGAAGGTTGCCTGCTCCTGGGCCTCGACCGCCGCGCGCAGGATCTGCGGGATCGCCAGCACCTGGGCCTTGCTGATCTTGTACGGAACGCGGATAGTGAACAGCACGCGCCGGGTCTGCATGTGCTTGTAGTTGCGGATCCGGCTCTTGAGCAGGTCGCTGTTCGAGAACACGATCTGCTCGCCGCCCAGGCTGCGCAGGCGGGTGGTCTTCAGGCCCACGTACTCGACCGTGCCGAGCACGTCGTCGACGATGATGAAGTCGCCCACCACGAACGGTTTGTCCAGCACGATCGAGAGCGAAGAGAACAGGTCGCCCAGGATGTTCTGCATCGCCAGCGCCACCGCAATGCCGCCGATGCCGAGGCTGGCGACCAGGGTCGTGATGTTGACCCCGAAGTTATCGAGGATCATCAGGGCGATCACCACCCACAGCGCGGTGCGGGCGACGAAGCCGAGCGCCGCGGTGGAGGTGGTGCTGGCCGCATCCTCGGCGCTGCGGCGCAGCCGGTAGTGGTGGAACCAGCCCTTGATGCCGACGTCGCCCCAGCGCGCCGCCTGCAGCAGCAGCACCGTGATGGTCAGGTGCTGCAGGAACAGCGCGCTGCGCTCGGGCATGACCAGGCCCTGGGCGCCCGCGTACACGCCCATCAGCAGGATGAACACCGGATGGGTGGCGGCCAGGACCTTGACGGCCAGGTCGTCGAGATAGGTGACGGTATTCGGCGCGATGTGCGCCAGGCGCCGCAGCAGCAGGCCCTTGGCCGCATACAGCAGTACGATCACGGCCACGGCGATGCCGAAGGCGACCAGCCAGGCCTGGATGTCGTTGTTGGTAATCAGGTTACGCATGCTTCTCTTCTTTCTCGTTCCTTGTGGTTCCTTGTCAGGCGGCGTCCGCTTCCAGCGGCGGCCGCGCGCAAGCGGAGTTTACAGCGGCGAGGAAGTCCTCGCCCCAGCGCGCGACGTCGTGCTCGGCGACGATCATGCCCATGCGCGCGGTGCGGTAGGCGCGCTCGTCGCCGCCCATCGACAGCGCCTGGTGCAGGGTCGCCGTCATCGCGTTGGCGTCGTAGGGGTTGGTCAGGAGAGCGCCGTGCAGCTCGACTGCCGCGCCGGCGAACTCGGACAGGATCAATACGCCCGAGTTGCCGGCGGCGCGCTTGGCGGCGACGAATTCCTTGGCGACCAGGTTCAGGCCGTCGCGCAGCGGCGTGATCCAGGCGACGTCGCAGGCGGCATAGTGGGCGATCACCTCGTCGAAGGGCAGCGAACGGTAGAAGTAGCGCACCGGCACCCAGCCCAGGGTGGAGAAGCGGCCGTTGATGCGGCCGACGGTGCGGTCGACCTCGACGCGCAGGCTCTCGTAGATCTCCATGCCCGGCGCGGCCGGGGTGATGATGTTCAGCAGCGTGACCTTGCCGATGTGCTCGGGGTGCCGTTCCAGCAGGCGCTCGAAGGCCTGCAGCTTTTCCAGCGTGCCCTTGACGTAGTCGAGGCGCTCGATCGAGACGATGCCGGTGACGTCGCCCAGGTAGTCGCGGATCGCGCCGGCCTGCTCGCGCACCGCCGGGGTGGCGACCAGGGCCTCGATCATGGCGGCGTCGGTGCCGACCGGATGCGCGCCCAGCGCCACCCGCCGGCCGCCGACCTCGATCGCGCTGGTCATGGTGTCGACGCCGAGCGCGCAGCCGTAGGTCAGGAAGCGCGGCGCGCAGGGCGCGGTGCCGCACACGTCCACCGGGGCGAACGAGCGCACCGCGTCGACGAAGTTCTCGACGTAGCGCGGGATGTGGAAGCCCACGTAGTCGCACTGCAGCAGGCTGCCGATGATGTCGCGCCGCCACGGCAGGATGTTGAACACGTCGCTCGACGGGAAGGCCGTGTGGTGGAAGAAGGCGATCCGCAGGTCCGGGCGCAGCGGGCGCAGGAAGGCCGGCACCATCCACAGGTTGTAGTCGTGGACCCAGGCTACCGCGCCCTGCGCGGCTTCGCGCGCGGCCTGTTCGGCGAACAGGCGGTTCACTTCCAGGAAGCGTTCCCAGTGGGCCTGGTTGAACTCGGCCTTGTCGGGGAAGGAGAAGATGATCGGCCAGAACGCCTCTTTCGAGAACTTCTTGTAGAAGATGTCGATGTCCTCGGCGGTGAGCGCCACGCGCGCGGCCACCAGGCTCGGGTAGCGTTCGGCGTCGACCTCGACGTGGGTCTCGAAATCGGCCGGCGTACGGCTTTCCTGCTGCGACCAGGCCACCCAGGAACCGCGCCCGCTGCCGGCGAAGAAGCGCAGCAGGGTCGGGATGATGCCGTTCGGGCTGCGCGGGCGGCGCCGGCACGGCACGCCGTTCTCGACCACCTCGTCGAACGGCTGGCGGTGGTAGACCATGACCAGGCCGGCCTTGCCCGCCGAGCCGTCGATCCCGTCCGGGGCATCGGCGCCCTGGTGCGCGCGCAGCGCGCCGTGGTGGGCCAGGCCTTCGAGGATGCCGTCGCAGCCCGCGCCGTCGGCGATGTGCACCAGCGGGCGCTTGCGCACCGCCTCGACCAGGGCCGGCTCGGCCTGCCCGACGACGATGCCGTGCAGGCCGGTCTCGAACATCGACAGGTCGTTCAGGGTGTCGCCCGCGACCACGATGGTGGCGGGATCGAAGCCGGCGGCCTCGGCCAGGCGCAGCAGCGCCGGCCCCTTGCCGACGCCGCGCGGCAGCACGTCGAGGTAGCAGCCGGCCGACAGCAGCAGGTCGCAGCCGAGGGCGTCGACCGCCGCCCGCAGTTCGGGCGTGACCTGGCCTTCGGTGACCAGGAAGGAACAGCGCCGCTCCTGCGGCACGCTCTGGCGGCGCAGGCCGGGGAAACCGGCCAGTGCCTTCAGCACCGCCTGCGAGCCGGGCCAGTGCGCGGCGATTTCCTGCTGGATGTCGTCGACCGGGCGCAGGTCGCCATGGACGACGGTGGCGCCGACGTCGGCGATGATGTAATCGGGGACCGGAATGGTCGGGTCGCTCAGGAGCGGCAGGATCGACTCGAGGCCGCGGCCGGTGACGAACACCAGGCGGGCGCCGGACTGCTGCGCCGAGAACAGCTCGCGCACGCGGCGCCGGGCTTCAGGGCTGCCGGCCAGCAGGGTGCCGTCGAGATCGGTGGCCAGTACAAAATGATCGGGTTGCAGGCGCGTGGCCCATCGTCGTGGTAATACAGTCATCGTCTTCGTCCTTTCAGAGCGATGCGCTCGGCGCTGCTGCGCCGACCTGGTGGGTGTGCGGGTTGAACCGCACAAGGCGAACACAATCGGACCGGATGCGCGCGGCGCCGGCGATTGCCAGGAAAGTGAGAACGGGCGGAGCCCGATGCGGCGAAACGCGGCGTGGCCGCGTCGAGAGGCAGGTATTGTAACCCATGCAACGCATTTGCACAAATGCACCTTCCTTGCCGCATTATTTTATGGCGCCCTCCTGGACAGGCGCCTGCACAGATGCGCACGCGCATCCAGCCACGCCACTTTGATATGTGTCAAAAACCAGCCTCGCCACCTGCCGAAACTATTTGCTGCAACGGCCAACCACGGAAGGAAAGTCATGATGCGCAGCGACGCCGGCAACGCACGGGTACAGGTCATCGGCAGCGCGATGCGGCATGCCCGCAAGGTCTTGTGCAGCCGCATCGCCAGGCTCGTTGCCGCCCCGAATCCGGAATTCGTGGCCGGCTGGCCGCTGCTGGTGGCCGAAGTCGAGGCCGCGTTCCGCCATGAGGAAACCCTGATGGATGCGGCCGGCTACACCGGACTGCAGGCCCACCTGGCCGACAATGCGCTGGCCCTGTGCGCGCTGCACCGCGTCACGCCCCAGGTCGAGGCCGGCGACACCGACCTGGGCCGGGAAGCGCTGTGCGCGCTCGCGGCGATCCTCTCGCTGCATCGCTTCACGGCCGACCTGGCCATCGTCGGCACGCAAGGCCGGGCGCGGCGCGCCGGCGGCGCCTCGGCCCGGTTTGCGCGCCACGACCGCATCGCCGCCGGCGGCGCCGCGCCGCAGGGCGCGCCCGGCAAGCGACTGCAGCGTTAGCGCGCGAGCGGCGCACGGCCCGCGCATCCAGACTGTCCAGCCTGCTTCGCAAACTTTCTTCGCGCTACTCCGCCGGATTTGATGCACATCATGGCGTAGCGAGGTCCCGGGAAGCAGACTGGCCCTGGACCATGCCGGCGCCAGCGCGCGATCCGGATGTTTCGTCAACCAGCCTGAAGAGGTGCGCATGTTCGAGCGGATACGGGTTCCCAGCGGCGGCGGCACGGGTGCATCCCGCGCGCCGGCCTCGAAGGGCTGAGCCTGCCATGGGCTACGACACCATCCTGGTGCATGTCGACCTGTCGCGCCATGCCCGCCAGCGCATCGAAGTGGCTGCCGCCATCGGGGCGGAACACGGGTCCCACCTGGTCGGCGCCGCCATGACCGGCATCGCCAGCGCCGTCTTCCCGCACGGCTACAACGTCCCGCCCGGCACCTTGCTTGCCAGCTACGTCGAACCGCTGGCGCATTCGGCGCGGCGCGCGCTCGACGATTTCGAAACGATCGCCCGCCGCCATGGGGTCTCGCACGAGGCGCGCATGCTCTGCGACCAGGTGCCGGACGGCCTGGCGCTGCTGGCCCGCTTCGCCGACCTGGCCGTGGTGACCCAGGACGATCCCGACGAGAGCCTGGGCAACACGCCTTCGGCCGCGCGCATGCCGGACTACGTCGTGCTCAAGGCCGGGCGCCCGGTGCTGGTGGTCCCGCGCGCGGCGCCGCCGGCAACCTGTCCGCGCCGGATCATGCTGTGCTGGAACGGCAGCCGCCAGGCCTCGAGCGCGATGACCGGCGCCCTGCCGCTGCTGCGGCGCGCGGACCGCACCACCCTGGCCGTGTTCGCCGCGGCGGACGGGAGCGACTGCGTGAGCGACCAGGAACTGGCCGACGCCCAGGCTTTCCTGGAGCGCCATGGCGTGCGCGCCGACCTCGCCCGGCGCGACCCGCCGCGCGGGACGCGCAGCGACATCGGCGGCGCCATGCTCGCGCTGGCGGCCGAGCGCGGCTGCGACCTGCTCGTCATGGGTTGCTACGGCCACTCTCGCTTCCAGCAACTGCTGCTCGGCGGCGCCAGCAGCACGGTCCTGCGCGACGCCGCCCTGCCGGTGCTGATGGCGCGCTAGGCCGCCCCCGCGCGCACCCACCCCCGACCCGCCATCCAAGGAAAGGAACCGCCATGTACAAGACGATCATCGTTCACGTCGACGACAGCCCGGCGCTGGACGCCCGGCTGCGCGCCGCCGCCTGGCTCGCCAACGCCCACGAGGCGCACCTGGTCGGCGCCGCCGCCACCGGGATCTCCTGGCCCGCCTATGCCATGCTGACCGGCTCGATGGCGGTGGCGCCGGGCGACGAGTTCGACGCGCTGCGCACGGCATGCCGCCAGAGCCTGGCGCGCTTCGCCGGGCGCGCGCGCGAGCTCGGCGTGCAATCGCTGGAGGAGCGCCTGGTCGAGGACGAGAACCGCGACGCCCTGCTGCTGCAATCGCGCTACGCCGACCTGGTCGTCACAAGCCAGGACGCCCCCGGCCCCGGCACCGTCCGCGGCCTGCCGCAGTACCTGGCGCTGCACGGCCCGCGGCCGGTGCTGGTGGTGCCGCCCGCCTACGCCGGCCAGCCGCTCGCCGACAGCATCGTGGTCGGCTGGGACGGCAGCGTGCCGGCGCTGCGCGCCATCGACGGCGCCCTGCCGCTGCTGGCGCGCGCGGCGGCGGTGCGCCTGGTCCTGGTCGATCCCGAGCGCGAAAGCGGCCTGCACGGCGACGAGCCGGGGGCCGACATGGCGCTCTACCTGGCGCGTCACGGGGTGAAGGTCGAGGTCGTCGTCGAGCGCGGCGGCATTCCAGCCGGACAGGCCCTGCTCGGCATCGCGCAGGACGCCGGCGCCGGCCTGCTGGTGAGCGGCGCCTACGGCCACAGCCGCTACCGCGAGATCGTGCTGGGCGGCGCCACCCGCCTCCTGCTCGAGCGCGCGCCGCTGCCGGTGCTGTTCGCGCACTGAGGCCGGCGCATGAACCAGCCCGGACTTCCCCCCGGCGGCGTGCTCGAGCGCGACGCCAGCGCCTGGCAAGGCACCCATCACCGCTACCCGGAAACCGGGGTCGAGCACGCGGCGGCCGACCTCGCGCTGCATGCCTGGCTCGGTCGCTTCACCGGCCAGGTGTCGCCGGCGGCGCTGGCGCTGGCCTGGCTCGACTGGAGCAGCCACCTGCTGCTCTCGCCCGACAAGGGCGTCGAGCTGGCGACCCACGCCGCCTCGGCGCTCGGGCGCTGGCTGCATTACTGCGCCGGGGCCGCGGTCGCCAGGCTGGCCGAACCGGTCGCGCCGCTGGCCCAGGACAAGCGCTTCGACGACCCGGCCTGGCACCGCTGGCCCTGGAACGCGCTCAGCCAGGGATTCCTGCTGCAGCAACAATGGTGGCACCGGGCCACGAGCAGCGTGCGCGGCATGTCGCAGCATCACGCCGACGTCGTCACCTTCGTCGCGCGCCAGCTGCTCGACTGCGTCGCGCCCTCGAACTTCGTCGCCACCAATCCGGTCGTGCTGGCCACCACCTGCGAACGGGGCGGCATGAACCTGGCGGGCGGCGCGCTGCGGGCGGCGCGCGACGCCTGGGGCGCCTGGGCCGGTCCAGCCGCACCGAGCCTCTTGCCCGGGCGCGACGTCGCCGTGACGCCGGGCCAGGTGGTCTTGCGCAACCGGCTCATCGAACTGCTGCGCTACGACCCGGTCACGCCGCGGGTGCACGCGCTGCCGCTCCTGGTCGTGCCGGCCTGGATCATGAAGTACTACATCCTCGACCTGTCGCCGCACAATTCGCTGGTGCGCTACCTGGTCGAGCACGGCTACAGCGTCTACGTCATCTCCTGGAAAAACCCGGGCGCCGAGGAGCGCGACCTCGGCCTGGAAGACTACCGGCGCCTGGGCATCATGGCGGCGCTCGACGCCATCGTGCGCGAGACCGGGGCGCCGCAGGTCAACGCCTGCGGCTACTGCCTCGGCGGCACCCTGCTCGCGATCGCGGCGGCGGCCATGGCGCGCGAGCACGACCGGCGCCTGGCCAGCCTGACCCTGCTCGCGGCCCAGGTCGACTTCACCGAGCCGGGCGAGCTGTCGCTGTTCATCGACGAGAGCGAGGTCAGCTTCCTGGAGGCGGCGATGTGGAGCCAGGGCTACCTCGACACGCGCCAGATGGCGGGCGCCTTCCAGCTGCTGCGCACCAACGACCTGATCTGGTCGCGGCGGCTGCGCCATTACCTGCTCGACCTGCCCGAGCGCGAGACCGACCTGATGTCCTGGAACGCCGACGCCACGCGCATGCCCTATCGCATGCACTCCGAGTACCTGCGGCGCCTGTTCCTGAACAACGACCTGGCCAGCGCCCGCTACCCCGTCGACGGCAAGCCGGTCGCCCTGACCGACATCGCCGCGCCGATCTTCGCGGTCGGCACCCGCACCGACCACGTGGCGCCCTGGCGCTCGGTCTACAAGATCGGCCTGCTCACCGACACCGAGGTGAGCTTCCTGCTGACCTCGGGCGGCCACAACGCGGGCGTGGTCGCGCCGCCGGGCGGCGCCGGGCGCGCCTACCAGCTCGCCTCGCAGGCGGACGGCGCGCCCTACATCGACCCGGAACGCTGGCAGCGCGAAGCGCCGGTGACCGAGGGCAGCTGGTGGCCGGCCTGGGAAGCCTGGCTGGCCGAGCGCGCCGGGCCGCTGATCGATGCGCCGCGGTTGCCACCGGGACTGGAACCGGCGCCGGGGCGCTACGTGCTCGCACCCTAGCCCGCCCGCGCGCGGGCTGGCGCCGTCCGCCCCGGCGCGCCCGTGCCGGCGCCGGCACGATGACGCTGCCGGCGCGCTCCTTGGGCTTTGATATACATCAAACCACAAGTCGCGCCAAGCGGGGACACTGCCAATTTTTGGCATTCAAAACCAGGGATATCATGAGTTTCCGTCATATCGACATGCCGCCGGACACAGCCCGTGCGGCGCTGCAGCAGCGGCGCAGGCTCCTGCTGGATCGCATCGCTGGCCTGGGCAATTGCCCGGACACCGAATTCGCACAGCAATTCCCCTCGGTGGTTGACGCGGTCGAGGCCGCCTTCCGCCACGAAGAGGCACTGCTCGAACTGCTCGGCGACGCCGGCCTGCACCCGCGCCGCGCCCACCACGCCTCCATCCTGTGCGCCCTGCACCGCACCGCCACCCGCGTCGAGGACGGCGATTTCGAGCGCGGACGCGAGGTGACCGCCGCCCTGGAAGCGATACTGCGGCCGCCGCCCCTTGCGGCTCCCGACGCCGCGCGCCGGCCCGGGCCGCTGCCGCACTAGAACGGTCATCCGGCCGCGGCCAGGGCGGCTGGGACGCGGATGCCGTCGCGGCCGCCATCCGCGGCGGCAAGACCCGCACCCTGGGGCTGGCGGCGCCGGCGCCGGTCGTCCTGTGCTACGCCACCGCCCCGTCGACCATGCAGGCCGGGCGCTGTCCTTCGCGGACATCCATGGCATGGACCCGCCCTTGATGCGCGCGCTGCAGGACGCTGCGCCGCGGCGACAGCGCGCCCGGCCGACCGGCGGCGCAGGCTTACGCGCTAGAATGGGGGCATCGCCCGGCCACCGCGGGCCCACAGGGAGAAGCCAACGATGCGATCGACGCCGCGCGATTTGCTGCTGAAGATGTTCGAGGCCGCCGTCGCGGCGGCGCAGCCGGAACACTGTATTGCGCCTCATTTGCCGCCTCATTTGCCGCCGCATGTGCCCGACGCGCCCCCGGGCCGCGGCCGGGTGCTGGTGATCGGCGCCGGCAAGGCCTCGGCCGCGATGGCCCGTGCGCTGGAGCGCCACTGGCCCGGCCCCTTGTCCGGGCTGGTCGTGACCCGCTACGGCTACGCCGTGCCCTGCGAGCGCATCGAGATCGTCGAGGCCGCGCACCCGGTGCCGGACGCCGCGGGCCTGGCGGCCGCCCGGCGCATGATGGCGCTGGTGCGCGGCCTGGGCCCGGAGGACACCGTGATCTGCCTGGTTTCGGGCGGCGGCTCCGCGCTGCTGCCGCTGCCCATTGATGGCATCACGCTGGAAGACAAGCAGGTGGTGAACCGCGCCCTGCTCGCCTCGGGCGCCACCATCGGCGAAATGAACTGCGTGCGGCGCCACCTGTCAAGCATCAAGGGCGGCCGCCTGGCCGCCGCCTGCCATCCGGCGCGCGTGGTCACGCTCCTGATCTCGGACGTCCCCGGCGACAACCCCTGCGACATCGCTTCCGGCCCGACCGTGGGCGACCCCAGCACCTGCGCCGACGCGCTGGCGATCGTGAAGCGCTACGGCATCGACCTGCCCGCGAACGTGCGCGCCGTGCTGGAAAGCGGCCGTGGCGAGTCGGTCAAGCCGGACGACCCGCGCCTGGCGCGCTGCGAAACGCGCATGATCGCCACCCCGCAGATGGCGTTGGAGGCCGCCGCCGCGGTGGCGCGCGCGGCCGGCATCACGCCCCATATCCTCGGCGATGCGATCGAAGGCGAGGCGCGCGACGTCGGCAAGGTCATGGCCGGCATCGCGCGCCAGGTGGCGCGGCACGGGCAGCCCTTCGCGCCGCCCTGCGTGCTGCTCTCGGGCGGCGAAACCACGGTCACGGTGTGCGGCGGCGGCCGCGGCGGGCGCAACGTCGAATTCCTGCTGGCGCTGGGCCTGGCGCTCGAAGGACGGCCCGGCATCCATGCGCTGGCGGGCGACACCGACGGCGTCGACGGCCAGGAGGAGATCGCGGGCGCGCTGCTGGCGCCGGACACGCTGGCGCGGGCCTGGGCGCGCGGCATCCGGCCGGCCGACGCCCTCCACGACAACGACGGCCACGGCTTCTTCGGCGCCCTGGGCGACGCGGTGGTGACCGGGCCGACACTCACCAACGTCAACGATTTCCGGGCCGTGCTGGTGCTGGGCGAGGACTGAGCTCCCCCGGCACCGCCTGGCCGGAACGCTGCTTACTCCTTGATCGCTTCGAGGGCGATATCGATGCGCACCTCGTCGCTCACGCCGGGCGCGTACTTGCCGGCGTTGAATTCGCTGCGCTTGATGGTGGTGGTGGCGTTCGCGCCGATCGCGTCCTTCTTCAGCATCGGGTGCGGGATCGCCTGGAACGAGGTCACGTCCAGGGTCACCGGGCGGGTGACGCCCTTGATCGTCAGCTGGCCTTCGATGGTGGACGGCTTGTCGCCCTTGAAGTTGACCTTGGTCGACTTGAAGGTGGCGGTCGGATATTTGGCGGTGTCGAAGAAGTCCGCGCCCTGGATGTGCTCGTTGAACAGGGTGGAACCCGTGTTCACCGACTTCATGTCGATCACGATGTCGACGCTGCCCGTCTTCGCCGCCTTGTCGAACACCACCTTGCCGCTCGTCTTGTCGAAGCGCGAAAGCTGGGTCGAGAAGCCCATGTGGTTGTACGAGAAGCGCGGGAAGGTATGGGCCGGGTCGAGCGCATAGGTCTCGGGCGCGGCGAATGCGGGCGCGGCGACGGCGAAGGCGAGCGTGGTGGCGGAAATGAGCTTGATCAGTTTCATGGTGGGGTCCTTGGTAGAAGTAAGTCGGGTTTATTCGAAAGCGTAGGCGTCCATCGCCAGCACGCCGTGCTCGAAGCTGGTGTGCAGCCGGGTCGCTTGCGCGCCCGGCCCCGCCGCGCCCATGGCGACGAACAGCGGCAGCAGGTGTTCTTCGGTCGGGTGGTTGCGTTCGGCGTGGGGCGCGGCGCGGCGGTAGTCGAGCAGGGCCGCACGGTCGCTGGCGTCGAGGCGCGCCTTCATCCACTGCTCGAAGCCGCTGACCCAGTCCGGCGCCGGGGCGTCGATGGCCTGGCCCCGGAATTCATACAGGTTGTGGGTCAGCGAACCGGAGCCGACCACCAGCACGCCTTCGCGCCGCAAGGCCGCCAGCGCCAGGCCGAGGCGCTCGTGTTCGGCCGGGCCGGCGCCGCGCACGATCGAAAGCTGGGCGACCGGGATGTCGGCCTGCTGATACATCAGCGACAGCGGCACCCAGGCGCCGTGGTCGAGCCCGCGCACCGTACTGCGCCCGACCGCGATACCCGCTTCCTCGAGCAGGGCGGCGGCGCGTTCGGCCGCCGCCGGCGCGCCCGGCGCCGGGTACCGGATCTCGAACAGCGCGCGCGGAAAACCGCCGAAATCGTGGATGGTCTCGGGCCGGGGCGCCAGGCTGACGGCCGGCGCCCCCATGGTCTCCCAGTGCGCCGAGACGACGACGATCGCCTCGGGCCGCGGCAGCGCCGCGCCCAGGCCCTGCAGGAAGCGCCGCGCGGGCGTGTCCTGGATGGCCAGCATGGGCGAACCGTGGGAAAGGAACAGCGTGGGCAAGGGTGTCATGTCGGGTCCTGTGGACGGCGGCGCAAGCGCGCCAACAGCACCCATCATATTCTTGCGCGTGCTATCGATAAAGTGCCCCAAATGGGTAACACTGTTCCACCAGATGGAACAATACGCTCAATCCCAGTCCGGTTCGGCGAAGGCGTCGACCAGGAAATCGACCAGCAGGCGCAGCTTCGGCGAGACGAACTTGCGCGAGGGGTAGACCACGTGGATCCCGAGCTCGACCGCGCGGTAGCCGGGCAGGATTTCGCGCAGCGTCCCCTGCGCCAGGTCGGGGCCGACGATGAAGGTCGGCTGGAAGATGATGCCCTGGTGCTGCAGGGCCGCGGCGCGGCAGGTGTCGCCGCTGTTGGTCCGCACGCGCGGCGCGACTTTCACCGTCACCTCGCCGCCGCCCTCGGCCCGGGCGAAGCTCCAGTTCTCGCCGCTGGCGGCCAGGCTGTAGGAGATCACGTCATGGCCCAGCAGGTCTTGCGGGTGGACCGGCTCGCCGCGCCGCGCCAGGTAGTCGGGCGAAGCGCACACGACCATCCGCGTGCTCGCCAGCTTGCGGCTGATCAGGGACGACGGCGCCAGCTGGCCAATGCGCACCGCGGCGTCGTAGCCTTCTTCGACCAGGTCGGCGACGCGGTCGGACAAGGTGATGTCGAGCGCCAGCCTGGGGTGGCGCGCCATGAAGGTCGGCCACAGCGGCGCCAGGTGCGTCAGGCCGAACGTCACCGGCACGTTCAGCTTCAGGAGGCCCGTCGCTTCCCCGACCCGCGAGGAAATCTCGGCCTCGGCCTCGTCGAGGTTGGCCAGCAGCTCGCGGCAGCGCGCGTGGAAGATCTCGCCTTCGGAGGTCGGCGAGAGCCGGCGCGTGGTCCGGTGCAGCAGGCGCACGCCGAGGCGCTCCTCGAGCTCCGCCACGTGGCGCGAGACGGCCGCCTTCGACATGCCGAGCACCTCGGCGCCGGCGGTGAAGCTGCCGGCGTCGACGACGGCGGCGAAGACCTTCATTTCAAGGAAGCGGTCCACTTTATCACCCTGAGGAACAATCGCCCGATTATACGATCATTGTTCCGTCGGACGATACAGTCGGGCGCAACATCCGCAGCGTTTTGCGTCGACTGCCCCCCCCCTGGACGGCATCATCGACAAAAAAGGCCGGCATCGCTGCCGGCCTTTCGGATCGTGCTCCCGGAACCCTGGGCGATTACTGGCCGCGCGCTTCGGCGTCGATCCGGGAGTTCGCCGCGGTGTCGCGCATGAACCAGCACACCACCAGGGTGCAGGCCACCACGCCGGTGGCGTACCAGTAGAAGCCGCTTTCCATGCCGATCGACTTGAACCACAGCGCGAGGTACTCGGCCGTGCCGCCGAACACCGAGACCGCGAAGGCATAGGGCACGCCGACGCCGGTGGCGCGGATCGAGGCCGGGAACAGCTCGGCCTTGACCAGGGCGTTGATCGAGGTGTAGCCCGAGACGATGATCCAGGCGCAGGCGATCAGGGCGAACGCTTCCCAGGGGCCGCTGGCGTTGCGGATCGCGGTCAGCAGCGGCACGGTGAAGATGGTGCCGAGCAGCGCGAAGCCCACCAGCAGCGGACGGCGGCCGATGCGGTCCGAGAGCGCGCCGTACAGCGGCTGCAGGCACATCGCGAACAGCAGCGAGGCGGCCGACACGGCGGTGGTCTGGGCGTCGGTCAGGCCGACCGACAGGCGCAGGAATTTCTGCATGTAGGTGGTGTAGACGTAGAAGGCCAGCGTGCCGCCCATCGTCAGGCCGATCACCAGCAGCACTTCCTTCGGGTGCTGCATCAGCTGCTGCAGGCCGCCCATCTTCTTGGCCTTCTTGCGCGCGGCCTCGAAGGACTGGGTCTCGGGCATGTTGTGGCGCATGGTCAGGGCCAGCACGGCAAGCGTCGCACCCACAAAAAACGGGATGCGCCAGCCCCAGGCGCGCAGCTGCTCGTCGGACAGCAGGAAGCGCTGCAGGACCAGCAGGAGCAGCAGCGCCAGCAGCTGGCCGCCGATCAGGGTCACGTACTGGAAGCTGGCGTAGAAGCCGCGGTGCTTGGAGTCCGCCATCTCCGACAGGTAGGTGGCGCTGGCGCCGTATTCGCCGCCCAGGCTGAGTCCTTGCAGCAGGCGCGCCAGCAGCAGCAGGCAGGGCGACAGGATGCCGGCGGTGGCGTAGGTCGGCGCGCAGGCGATGATGAGCGAACCGAAGCACATCAGGAGGACCGAGGTCATCAGGGCCGTCTTGCGGCCGCGGCGGTCGGCCAGGCGGCCGAACAGGATGCCGCCGATCGGACGCACGAAGAAGCCGAGGGCGAAGATGCCGGCGGTCGACATCATCTGCGCGGTCGGGTCCTGGGCCGGGAAGAAGGAACTGGCGAAGTACAGCGCGAACGCCGAATAGCAGTAGAAGTCGAACCACTCGACCAGGTTGCCGGCCGAGCCGACGAAGATGGCGCGCAGGCGCTTGCCGGAAATGCGTTCGCCGGCCTGCGCCTGGCCGCTGCCGCTACCCGTGCCGCGGCCGGCCGTGCGGCCATCCTCGGCGGGCGTCTTTGTGATTGTCGTCATGCTTGTCTCCTGTGATCGGCGGGAGATCGACGTGTCCTCCCGTTCCCGGTGCGCCACTATCGCGCCGCCCGGGCCGGCGCGCATCCGCAACTTCGGCGCCCGCGCCTACGTAGAACTACGCAGAAGTGTTCCAAAGCGGCGGCGTACCTGCTATCGTCGCGCGATCAACAACCTGGAACTGTTCGAATGGCCAGCTGGTTCATCGCGCGTCGCTGGCGCGCGCTCGCCGCCGCCGCGGGCGCGCTGGTCCTGATCGCGGCATCGGGCGAGTGGGCCGAACGGCGCGAGCTGCAATCGAAGACCGAGGCCCTGCGCCAGGCCGCCAGCGCGCATGCGCTGGGCCTGCGCGGCCTGGTCGAGAAGCACGACTTCCTGCCGCATGCCGCGGCGCGCCACCCCGGCGTGCTGGCGCTGCTGCGCGCCCCGCACGACCCCGCCCTGCGCGCGCGCGCCAACGATTATTTCACCGACCTGCAGGCGACCACCGGCGCCGCCGCCCTCTACCTGGTCGACCGCGACGGGCTGACGCTCGCCGCCAGCAACTGGAACCTGCCCTCGAGCTTCGTCGGCCAGAACTACCGCCGGCGCGCCTACTTCGAAGACGCGCTTCAAGGCCGGCGCGGCTTCTTCTACGGCCTGGGCCTGACCACCGGCCAGTCCGGCCTGTTCATCGCCGAGCCGGTGCGCGGGGGCGAGGGCGGCGCCATCCTCGGCGTCATGGTCGTCAAGATCAGCCTGGAGCCGCTGCAGGCGACCTGGATGAGCGGCGCCGACCCGGTGCTCCTGCGCGACAGCCGCGGCATCGTGTTCCTGAGCGCCGTGCCCGCGTGGCTGTTCCACAGCCTGGACCCGGTCTCCGCCGCGGACGCGCGCTGGGTCGCCGAACACGGCCAGTACGGCAGCCGCGCGCGTTTCGACCTGCTGCCCTGGACCAGGGAGGCGCTGCACGATGCGTCCGGTTACGTCCTGCGTACCGGGATCGGGGGCCGCAAGCGCACGCTGCTGGCGCTCGACACGCCCTTGCCGGAGCTCGGGTGGACCCTGACGGTCACCTCCAGCATGAAGGAAGTGGCCCAGGCCCGCCAGTCCGCCCTCATGCTCGCCGCGCTGGCGACGGCGCTGCTGCTGCTCGGGGTGCTCTACTTGCGCCTGCGCGAGAAGCGCTTCGTCGAACAGCGCACGGCGCGCCTGGAACTGGAGCGCCGGGTCGAGGAGCGCACGCGCGACCTGGAGGAGGCCCACGCCTTCCGCAAGGCGATGGAAGACTCGCTGCTGGTGGGCATGCGCGCGCGCGACCCCGAAGGCAAGATCATCTACGTCAATCCGGCGCTGTGCGCCATGGTCGGCTACAGCGCCGAGGAACTGCTCGGCTGCCGTCCGCCCTACCCCTACTGGCATCCGGACGACCTGGAAAAGCAGGCGCGCGAGAGCGACGACGCCCTGCGCGGCCGCGCCGCGCCGCACGGCTTCGAATCGCGCATCCGCCACAAGGACGGGCACGACGTCATCACCATGGTCTACGCCGCGCCGCTGGTCGACGCCCAGGGCGTGCACCGCGGCTGGATGAGTTCGGTCGTCGACATCACCGCGCAAAAGCAGGCCGAAGCCCGCCAGCGCGACCAGGAGCTGCGCCTGCAGCGCAGCGCGCGCCTGGCGAGCGTCGGCGAGATGGCCTCCACGCTGGCGCACGAACTGAACCAGCCGCTGATGGCCCTGTCGAATTTCGCCGTCGCCGCGCGCGCCCTCGCCGTCCATGGCTCGCCCGAGATCCTGGCCCAGGCCCTGGACGAGATCGTCGGCCAGTCGCAGCGCGCCAGCGAGATCGTGAAGCGGGTGCGCGCCTTCATCAACCCGCAGCGCGCCCAGTACCAGAGCCTGGCCATGGAAAGCCTGGTCACCCACGCCGAGACCCTGCTCAAGCCCGAGCTGCAGCGCCACGGCGCCAGCCTGCGCCTGGTGCTGGAGGATGGCGGCGCCACCGTGCGCGGCGACCGGGTCCTGCTCGAGCAGGTCCTGGTCAACCTGGTCCAGAACGCGCTCCAGGCCGTGCAGGATGGCGCAGCCGGAAGCCGCGCCATCGAGCTGTCCTGCCGCCGCGCCGGGCCGGTCCTGCGGATCGGGGTCGCCGACCGCGGGCCGGGCATTGCGCCCGACCAGCTGGAGCAGGTCTTTGCGCCCTTCTTCACCACCAAGCGCGACGGCCTGGGCCTGGGCCTGAACATCTGCCGCACCATCGTCGAGGCCCACGGCGGCTGCATCGACGTCGAGAACCGCGCCGGCGGCGGCGCCGCCTTCACCTTCACGCTGCCCATCGAATCATGAAAGAGTCATGAAAGAAGCATTCAAAGACCCGCCCCTGATGCTGTACGTGGTCGACGACGACGAAGCCCTGCGCCGTTCCCTGCTCCTGCTCCTGTTTTCCCAGGGGCTGGCGGTGCAGGCCTTCGATTCCGGCGAGGCCTTCCTGGAGGCGGTCGACATGCGCCAGCCGGGCTGCGTGATCCTCGACCTGCGCATGGGGGGCATGAGCGGCCTGGCCGTCTTCGAACGCCTGCTGGCCGAGCACAGTCCGCTGGTGACCCTGTTCCTGTCCGCGCACGGCGACATCCCGACCGCGCTGGAAGCGGTGCGCCGCGGCGCCTACGACTGGGTCGAGAAACCGGACACCCAGCAGCTGCTGGACAAGCTCCCCGCCGCCACCGCGCTGGCGCGCGCCCGCGCCCAGGCGCTGCGCCTGTGGGCCGAGCTGACCCCGCGCGAGCGCGAGGTGGCGCGCCTGGTGGGCCTGGGCCAGCCGAACAAGGAGATCGCGCGCATGCTGGTGCCGCCCTGCAGCCACCGCTCGGTCGAGACGCACCGCGCCAACATCTTCAGCAAGCTGCAGTGCGCCAACGACAACGAGCTGGGGCGCTGGCTGGCGGCGCACCCCTGGCTGGACTAGAAGTAATACCCCGCCTGCAGGTTCACCCGGCGCGCGTAGCCGTCGTATTTCCCGTCGGTGGACGCGAGCCCGCCGTAGTCCGGCGAGACGTAGGGGTGGTGCTTGCCGAGCACAAAGTCGGCGTAGAACACCCACTTGCCCGCCGCGAAACTCAGGCCGGTGACGTTCTGCACCGAGCGCTTGTAGCCGCCGACGCGCTTGTGCAGCACGCTGTAGTCGTTGTAGACCTTGAAGCCGCCGAAGGGCCCGATCCTGCCCGGAATGTCGTAGCTGAGGTTGGCGATATGGATGTCGCCCTTGGTGGCGACCGGGTAGGGATAGCCGAAGCCGCCCACGATCACGAAAGTGTTCGGGTCCAGGCCGCCATAGGTCTGGGTCGCCTCGTGGCCCGTGCGGTAGTTGTAGCGCAGCGCCTGCAGCATCAGCGTGACGGGGCCGGCCTTGCCGCGGTAATGGACGGCGGCGGCGCGGCGCGGGGTATCGCGTCCGGCATGGTTGCGGATGTCGCCGCGCAGCAGCGACAGGCCGAGTTCCTGCTCGTCGAAGGGCCAGCCGCCGCGCGCCTCGGGATGCCAGGCCAGGCGCGCGACCACGGTGTTGCGCTCGCTGTCGTCCTGGCCGGTGCCGTAGCCGTGCTCGTCGTCGTCCTTGACGATGTTGTACGAGTAGCGGTTCGCCGCCGGCGCCGTGTTGTCGCTGCCGCCGTAGTAGCCGCCGTCGCGCGGGAAGTACGCGAGCTGCCACTCCAGCGCGCCGGGCCGGCTGGCATAGGTGATCCCCGCGTCGTACTTGTCCTCGAAGCCGGTATAGAAGGCGATCGACTGGTAAAAGTTATTCGATGCAAAAGGCAGCAGCCCGAAAGGCACCTTGTCGACGCCGAGGTGGACCTCGCTCTTGTCGTCGAAGCGCAGGCCCGCCCATGCGTGGTGCAGGAAATGTTCGCGGTAGCCGCCCTGCCCCTTCGGGAAATTGTTGTAGCGGTACTGGGCCGACGCGATGCGGAAACCGTCGTCGTAGCCCACGTCCAGGCGCACCGTATCGAGCCCGAAGAAGCCGCTCTTGTAATCGTCCTGCCAGCTCTTGTAGATGTAATTGAAGCGCACCGCGCCGCCGACCGTCAGCGGCGATGCGGGCTCCTCTGCCCAGGCCGGGGAGCACCCCAGGGCGCCCGTTGCCAGTGCCGCGCCCAGGCAGGCGCATTTGAAAATGTGATTCGACATGCTAATCCTTTCGGCAGCATGATACAGGGTCGAACCGGATTTCCCCGTTCTATTGGGCGGGCGCCCCGATTGAGGCGGGCTGCGCACGCGTGGCGCGCGTGGCCAGCCAGCACAGGATGGCGCCGCCGCAGACCATGGCCGCGCCCTGCCAGAAACCCCAGGACAGCGGCGTGCGCAGCATCAGCCACGACAGCGCCGCCGACAGCACCGGAATGAAATACGAGGCCCCGGCCAGGATCGTGACGTTGCCGCGCAGAATGCCAACGTTCCAGGCGGCGTAGCCGAAGCCCATGGCGCCGGCGGCCAGCACCAGGTAGACGATGGCTTCGCCCGTGAAGTGCATCCGGCCGCCGCCTTCCAGCAGGTACTTGATCCACAAGGTGACGGACACCAGGATGAAGAACAGGGTCACGCCGTTCTTGCCGCCGGCGATACGCGCGGTGACGGTGCAGTACGCCGCCCAGATCAGGGCGCCGGCAAAGGCCAGGCCATAGCTGAGCGGGTTGTCGCGTACGTTGGCCAGCATGCCGGCCAGTTCGAAGCCCTGCTCGCCCCCCAGCACCCGGCAGATGCCGGCGATGGACAGCAGGAAGCCCGGGACGATCAGGAAGTTCGCCTTTTGGCGGTTGAACAGGATGGCCGCCACGATGGTGAAGGTCGGCCACAGGTAGTTGACCATCGCGACCTCGATCGCCTGGCGCGCGGTGTCGGCATAGCCGATCGACAGCGCCAGGCACAGCTCGTAGACCACGAACAGCAGGCTGCCCCAGACCAGGTAGCGCCGCGGGAATTCGCTCAGCCTGACGTGCCCGCTCGAGAGCAGCAGGAATACCGAGGCCACGCTGTACATCATGGCGGCGCCGCCGGTCGCGCCCAGGTGATCGCTGACGCTGCGGATCAGGCCGACGATCGCGCTCCACAGCAGGACGGCCGTCAGCCCGATCAGGGTGGCCTTGTTCGTGTCGTTCATGGCTGCGCAGTATAGCCCATGCGGGGCGGCCACAACGCGGGCGCCGCGGTCCGGGCGTCGACGGGCCGGGCCGGTCCCGGCGCTGGCGCATCGGCCAGGCCGGTGCGTCGTGGTCAGGAACAGGGCGGCGCGCCCGGGACGTAACCGAGGCTGCCGGCGGGGACGATGCTTTCGGCGATCGGAATGCTCATCTTGCTGAGATCGAGGAAGGGGAACACCCGCTGGTATGGCAACGCCTGGCAATTGCCGGCGTTATCGATCGACGCGCAGATCCGCGCCCGCACGAAGCGGATGCAGTTGTCGGCGTAGGGGTCGGTGGCGCAGTTCCGGCGATTCCGGGCGGGACAGGATGGAAGCGCGGACACATGCCGCAATTCCATGGTGTCTTTCGATACCGACAGGTAATCGATCTGCACGTTTTCCGCCTTGACGGGATCTCCCAGCGCGAGTGGCCCGGCGGTTTTCCGGAACACGGCCCTGGCCTGGATGTCCAGCAATGCGGCGTCGCTCCTGAAGTTGACGGTCGCCGCCTCGGTGGCGGCGCGTCGGGTGACCTCCATCAGCGTATTCACCGTGTATTCGACGCGTGCCAGCTCGAGGATGGCAAAAATGAAGGTCAGGAAAAAAAGGACGACCAACGCGAACTCGACAGCCGCTCCGCCGGCCTGGTGCGTTCGCTTTTTCGCGCCAGCGTGATTCATGTCAGTTCCCCACGTAGGGCATTTCTATGGTCGGCGAAATCCATAAGTCACTGTCGCCGCCCGTCAATGGATTTTTATAGTTCATGTCGATCGATATGGAAAACCTGGTCAGGCTTTGGTTGGCTTGCCGGTTATTCGTCGTCGTGCACGACTTCCATGCAATATTTCCCGAAGCCTGACGATACGCGCAGAGAACGTCTATGTCGGGAGGATGCATTCCGGCCATTTCGCTCTCCAGGATGTTCTGGGCCAAGCGCAGGGCAGCCGGGTTGCCGTCGGGTCCTTCGGCTTCCATCTCCACCTTCGGCGCGGTCGACAGATACAGCGCGGCATGGTGCAAGCCCTTTTGCGCCGCCGAGTACCTGTAGAAATAGATCGCCCAATAAATGGACGGCAAGGTGGCGAACAACACCAGGACCGTGAAGACGATCGCTGCCTCGACCGCGACCGCGCCCCGTTGGGCGCGCCACCTGTTCGCCTGGAATGCTCGTCTCATCAGTACAGCCTCACATCGTTGGTTGCGGCCCAGTTTTCCAGGCCGGCGAACTCGGCATGGATGGCGGAGGACGTCGCCGGCACCGTCATGAAGAACTTCCCGATCCCGAGCACCTTCGCCGTCACCCTGGCGCCGGCGGTCACCGGGCATTCCAGCAAGGGGACACGCAGCACGCGTGTGTTGCTGGACGTCTTGTATGCGCCCGTGCCACCCGTCGACTGGTACGGCGTCGAGCTCGGGTAGTTCTGGGCGACAGGCAAGCCGGGTTTGTACAGCTTGTCCCAATCCGACGTGGTGAACGTGCTGTAGCCGGCGGCAGGCTCTCCGCCCTTGTCCTTGTACGAGACATAGGACGAGTACTTGGCCGCCTTGGCATACGTCCACAAGGGTCCGTAGGCCGTCTTGGTCGCCCCATCGGGCTTTTCGGCCACGGTCAGCAGCCAGCCGGAGTCCTTCACCTCGTTCGCGGACAAGCCGTCGGGCTTGTCTTTCATCCAGGCGACGTTGGCAAGATCGAAGCTGGTGGGGTTGGGGTCGGCCGTGACCGACGACGGCGGGCATGGCGATGCCAGCGTGCCGAAGCGGGCATTCAGATACGGGTGCAGCGAAGCGATCGGAAATCCGCGCTCGACCGTGACCTCGCCGCTTTGCAGGACGGGAATCGCCATCTTCCCGGTACAGACGTGCAGCCCGATGATGTCCAGCCTGTCCTTGACCGCGCCCCCGGACGAGCCGGCCGGCGCAATCGGGTTCACCAGGAAGTTTTCAGGGGTGGAAGCGCCGGGATTCAGGTTCATCAGGTTGTAGCCGACACCGCGCCTGAAGCCATACTCGACGAGTTCGCCCGTGGTCGGCAGGGACTTTGCCTGCGTGTTTTCGTTCGCGCAAATTGCCAGGGGCAAGGCGTTCAATGCGTCGCGCCCAGCGACCGCCGCGGCCGCCACCTCGGTCCGCGCGAAGGACGGCGACAGGACGGGTATCAGCAGGTTGACGATGCGCCCATGGCCGGGATCGAGCGCGGCGGTGTCGACCCGGACGAAGTAGACCTTCTGCGCATTCGCTTTCGCCGCGGCGCCGTCCAGCCATCCGGCCGCGCCCCCGCTGGAAGCCGTGCCGAACGTCAGCGCCTCGGGCGCCCAGTCGACGTCGCCATAATTGTAGGAAAAGTTCAGATTGGCTGCGGTGTCGGCGGCTTCCTTCATCGCGTTGTCGATGCCGCCGGAAGTGCCGTCGAGCGCGCGGGCCGCCGCCAGGGCGACGACCTCGGCCACGCTCTGCAGTTCCATCTTGCGGTTGTAGGCCCGGCTGAGGTCGAGCGCGAAGCCGAACATGGCCATCATGAGGATGATCACACAGGCGGTCATCACCGCGATGGCGCCGCGCTCGGACCGGTTCCGCCGCCAGTGCCGAGGTCGTCCGGTCCTCCTAAGACGCGCCATGCGGATTGCTGTTGTGGGAAACACGGGACCGTCCTCCTGCTCATGCTCGGATAACCTACGCAACATTGCAGTTTGGAATCGTAAGCCTCTGCGCGCCCGAACTATTGAGAGAGCGCAACAAGCGCCCGATTGCTCTTCCGTGGAGGGACAGCGACGCACCAAGCGATGTCGTGCCTCGACCTCGACCGCCGTCAGTCGGCCTGGTCCTTCCGCCGCGCATACATCCTGCATTCGGCCGCGAGCGCCAGCAGGTTGGGATCGCGCTCGCGCCGCTGCGAATACAGCAGCGTGATCGATTGCTTCGAGGCGAACTTGGGCGCCAGCGGCACCAGCCGGATGCGCGCGCTGAACGAGGCGATCCTGCCCGGCAACAGCGCGAAGCCGATTCCCTCGCTGACCAGGTTGATCAGCGAGAAAATATCGCTCACCTCCATCGCGATCCGGGGCCGGTGCCCGCTGCCGTCGAAGGCGTGGAAAAAACTGTGCGCGGTCACGAATCCCTGTTTCAAGGTCAGGAACTTCTGGTCCAGCGTATCGGCCAGGTCGACTTCGGCCAGCCCGGCGAACGGCGAATCGGCCGGCACCGCCAGGTAGATCGCGTCGTCGAAGATCGGCACCGACACCAGGTCGCCGCCGCCCGGCGGCTCGATCAGGCCGATGATGACCGCATCCAGGTTGCCTTCGGCCAGGTCGCGCAGCAGCGCCTGGTTCGAGCCCATGGTCAGGGTCACCTCGACGTCCGGCTTGCGCAATTTCAGCTCCACGATGATGCGCGGGATGCAATGCAGGGTCAGCGAGTGCAAGGTCCCGATGCGCAGCTTCGAGGCATTCACGTTGGCCAGTTCGCGTACGCGCTTGACGCCCTGGCCGACGAGCGCGCAGCCCGCGTCTTCAAGGCGAAGACGCAGGCTGGACGACCGGACCGCATGCTGCCGCGCGGCGGGCGCGCCGCTCTTCCTTAGCTCATCCGCGGCCCCATCGCTTGACGATTTTCCTGGTCACTTGAACTTGTCCAGTGCGGTATCGCTCAGCTTTTGCTCGGGCAGGCCCGTGATCGCCGGCAGTTCGGACAGCCGCGGCATGCCGCTCCTGACCTGGACCTTGCCGTTCGTGTCGCGCCACACCACGCCCGGCGTGCCGCCGATCCCGAAGCGGTCCATCAGCGCCCCGTTCGCGCGGACCGCTGCCGCCACCGCGGGGTGCGTCGCTTCGGTCTTGCCCTCGTCGACCCAGGGCTTGCCGTGGTTTTCCTCCATGCGCCGGAAGGCCGCCGCCTTGTCCGCGGCGGCCAGCACGGCGATCGACTTGGGCATGCTGGTGGGCCCGAGCGTGGCGACGGGAATCCAGCGCACCTGGAGCCCTGCCGCCTGGTAGGGCTGGACGGCGCGCCACATGAGGTGGCAGAACGGGCAGTTCGGATCGACGAACGCATAGATGACGCTGCGCGGCCTGGCGGCGCCCTCGGCAACGAAAGCCGCCTTCTCCAGTTGCGCGTAGGCCGCCGTGAAATCCGGCTTGGGCAGGTAGCGCTCCTCGTGCTGCGCCGAGAGGTTTTGCCCTTTCCCGTCGACCAGCACGCCCGCGACGAGCGTCTTGCCGTCGGCCGTCGTATAGACCAGGGAATAATTCCCGCCCTGCGACAGCACCCATCCGGTCAAGCCCGAAGCGGCCGGAAACTGCCTGACGATCTTGAGACCCGCGGCGAGCGCGCGGTCGAGCACCGGCGGGGTCGGGACGGCGGCGAAGGCGGCCGTGTGCATGCCCGCGGCGACGAGCGCGACCCGGGCGAGATGGAGGTGTACTTGCATGAAGACTCCGGCTGAAAAGTTGAGAATTAAGGTGCGGCGCGCACCGGCGCGGCTCCGGCCCGGTTGCGGACCTTGCCCAGCGAAACGAGGAATTTCTCGGCGCTCTGGTAGCCGATGACGCGCGTGCCCGCCAGCTCGCGGCCATCGGGGCCGAAGAACACGATGCCCGGCGGCCCGAACAGCGTGAAGCGCTTGAGCAGGGCCTGGTCGGCGGCATTGTTCGCGGTAACGTCGGCCTGGAGCAGCAGCATTTTTTCGAACTGTTCACCCACGCGCGGATCGGAGAAGGTCAAGCGCTCCATCTCCTTGCACGACACGCACCAGTCGGCATAGAAGTCGAGCATGACGACCTTGCCCGCGGCCGAGGCCGAGGCCAGGATCGCGTCGAGCTGTTCGGACGAACCGACGCGCAGGAATGGCGTGTGCGCCTCCGCCGGTGCGCCGGCGCCCGCGAAGGGCGCGAACGGGTCCTTGCCGCCGGCGGCCAGGCCGCCCAGCTGCGCCAGTCCCAGCGCCCCGGCGACCAGGCCGGCGGCCAGCGCCGCCGGCCGGCGCGGGCGCGGCAGCAGCAACCAGGCGGCGTAGCCGGCGCCCAGCAAGCCCCAGCCGAGCATCAGCGCCCGCGGCCCCACGACCGGAGCGACCAGCCAGAGCGCGGTGGCGAGCATCAGCACGCCGAAGAAGCGCTTGACGCCTTCCATCCAGGCGCCGGCGCGCGGCAGCAAGGCGCCTGACGAGGCTCCCAGCAGCAACAGCGGAACGCTCATCCCGACGGCCATCGCGAACAGCGCGCTGCCGCCGGTGAAGGCATCCTTCGTCTGGCTGATGTACACCAGCGCACCGGCCAGGGGCGCCGCCACGCATGGCCCGACAATCAGCGCCGACAGGGCCCCCATCGCGAACACCCCCGCATGGGTGCCGGCCCCGCGCCGGTTCGAGGCGCCCGTCAGGCGCGCCTGGATGGCGGCCGGCACCTTCAGTTCGTAGACGCCGAACATCGGCAGGGCCAGCACGGCCATCAGCAGCGCGAACGCCCCCAGGACCCAGGCGTTCTGCAGCGCCGCCGCCAGTCCCTGCCCGGCCAGGCCGGCCGCCACGCCCAGCAGCGTGTAGACGATCGCCATGCCGAGCGAATACGACAGCGACAACGCCAGCGCGCGCGCGCGCGTCCCGGCGCCCTTGTCGCCGACGATGATCGACGACAAGATCGGCAGCATCGGCAGCACGCAGGGCGTGAACGACAGGCCGAGCCCCAGCACCAGGAACATCGGAACGATCACCGCCAGCTGCCCGCCGGCCAGGGCGCGCTCGATCCGCCCGGCTTCGCCGTCTTCCGGCGGCGTCGGGTCGGACTGCGCCGCAGAAAGGGATGGCCGGCCCGCCGCGCCATCGACGGACAGCGCCACGCGCGACGCCATCGGCGGGTAGCACAGGCCCTGGTCGGCGCAGCCCTGCGAGGTCACGTCCAGCGTGAAGCGTCCGCTTCCCTCGACCGGGATGCGGATCAGGAGCGTGTCGCGGTAGGTTTCCATCTCCCGCTGGAAGGTCTCGTCGAAGTGCCTGGTCCCGGCCGGAAAGGCGGCCTGGCCAAGCACGGCGCCGTCGGCACGAAAGGCGAAGCGCTCGCGGTACATGTAGTAGCCCGGCGCGATGTCGAAGCGCAGCTGCGCGGTGCGCCCGTCGACCATGGTGGCTGCGAGGCGAAACGCCTGTTCGGGCGCAAGGAAATCGTCTTCGGCGAGCGCCGGTCCCACGGTCCCCAGCAGGATCGCCAGCGACAGCGCCGCGCACGGCGCTGGAAGCCGTTCCCTCAGCCGCCGCCATCGCCGCGCCAGCCATCCGAACAAACATGTCATTTCCTGTCCCCCATCCTCGCTTTACAATGGCCGCTTCCCGGTCGACCGGGTACTCCGCGTCCATCCTAGAGCGCGCCGATTAGCCCGGCGTTAAGGGCGTGCGTTTTTCCCGCCCGCCGTGCGCGGTTGAATGCGCGCCCGGGGAATGCGCGCACGTTAACCGCGGGCTAACCGGAACGGAGTAAGATCGCGCCCATTGCATTCTTCAAGCAGGTAAAACATGCGTGTACTCGTCATCGAGGACGACGAACTCGTCGCCAGCGGCATCGTCGCCGGCTTGCGGCTGTCCGGCATCGGCGCCGACCACGTCGCCACCGCGTCCCACGCGGATGCGGCCGTATGCACCGCCAGCTTCGATGTCATCGTCCTCGACCTCGGCCTGCCCGACGCCGACGGGCTGACCCTCGTCAGGCAATGGCGCGCGGCCGGCAAGCACTGGCCGGTACTGGTGCTCACCGCCCGCGACGACGTCCAGGACAAGGTCGCCGGGCTGCGCTGCGGCGCCGACGATTACCTGGTCAAGCCTTTCGACCTGGACGAACTGGTGGCCCGCCTGCATGCGCTGCAGCGGCGCAGCAGCGGGCGCAGCGTCGACCGGATCGAGCACGGACCGCTGGTCTTCGATCCGGCCAGCCAGCTGGTGACGCTGCACGGCCGGGCGGTCGACCTGTCGCGGCGCGAACTGGCCCTGCTCCAGACCCTGCTCGACAGCGGCCAGCGCGTCCTGAGCACCAGCCAGGTCAAGGACAGCCTCTACGGATTCGGCGAGAGCGTCGAAAGCAACGCCCTGAACGTCCACATCCATCACCTGCGGCGCAAGCTCGGGCCGAACATCGTCGAGACCGTGCGCGGCTTCGGCTACCGGCTGGGAAAGGCGGGCGCGTGAGAACCCTGCGCTTGCGCCTCCTGGTCGCCATCGGCGCCTCGTTCACGCTGTTCTGGACCGTCTCGTCGATCTGGACCTTGGTCGACCTGCGTACCGAGTTCCGCGACGCGCTCGACGAACGCCTGGCGGCGTCGGCGCGGATGGTGGCCGGCCTGATCGCCGACGCCCCGGAACTGGCCTCGCAGGCGGGCGCTCCGTCCTCGCGCCGGGTGCCCTACCTGGCCCTGGCCGACAACGTGGCCTGCGAGATCCGCCTGCTGCGCGGCGGCGTCGTCGGCCGCACCAGGAACAGCCCGGAACGCCTGGGCCTGGTGGTGCCCGGCTTCCGTACCCGCACCATCGACGGCGTCGCCTGGCGCAGCTATACCATCGAACAGAACGGCGTGCGCATCACGACCGCCGACAAGGTCGAGCGGCGCCACCAGCTGTTCAACGACATCGCGATGGCCGCTTTCCTGCCCTTCCTGATCGCCATGGCGGCCACCCTGCTGGCGTTATGGTTTGTGGTGCGCTATTGCCTGCGGCCCCTCGAGCGGATCCGGTGCGCGCTGGCCACGCGCAAGCCGGATGCGCTGCAGCCGCTGGAAGAGGATGGCCTGCCCGGCGAACTGGCGCCGCTGGTGGCGACCGTGAACGGCCTGCTGACGCGGATCGGGCACACCATCGAACGCGAACGGCGGTTTACCGGCGACGCCGCGCACGAGCTGCGCACGCCGCTCACCGCCGTGAAGACTCATCTCCAGGTCGCGCGCAAGAGCGGCAACGGCGCGGGCGCCGCGCTGGCGCTCGACCAGGCCGAACAGGGCGTGCAGCGCCTGCAGGGCATCATCGACCAGTTGCTGACGCTGGCGCGCGTCGAAGGCGCGGCGTCGTACGAGGGCGAGGAACTGCTGGCGGCCGGGCCGCTCGCGCAACTGGCGATCGACCAGATGCCGCCGGCCCAGGCGGCAAGGGTGCGCCTCGGCGACGAGGGCGGCTGCGCGCAGCCTGTGCGCGTACCGGCGTCGCTCGCGGTGACGGCGCTGCGCAATCTCCTCGACAATGCCTTGCGCTATGGCGATGCGCAGGCCCCGGTCGCGCTCCGGGTCCGGCTCGACGCGCAGATGGTGGTCTTCGTGGTCGAAGACCACGGGGCCGGCATGAACGAGGACGAGATCGCCAAGGCCGGACAACGGTTCTGGCGCAAGGGCCGCGGCCAGGGCAGCGGCCTCGGCCTGTCCATCGTCAACGCGATCGCCGCCCGCTACGGCGGCCGCTGGGAGCTGCGGCGCCGCGACTGCGGCGGCACGGCCGCCTGCCTGGCCTTGCCCGCCGCGCCGCGGCCAGCCGGCGCGTGATGCGACCGCTTCAGGCCGGCCCGGGCGCGGCCAGGCGCAGGAGCCGCCCGGCGTTCGCCGACACCGTCAGGCTGCTGGCGAGCATGGCGAAGGCGGCGGCGGCCGGCGTCACGCCGCCGCTCGACGCCAGCGCAAGCACGATCACGTTGTAGACCATCGAAAACGCCAGGTTCTGGCGCACGACCTTCACGGTGCGCCGCGCGTGGCGCCAGGCGACGGCAACCTGGTGCAGCCCGCCGCTGGCGACCACCACGCCGGCCGTCGCCACCGCGGCCGGGGTCGCCCCGTTCACCGAAATGCCGCAGCCGGCCGCGGCTAGCGCCAGGGCGTCGTTGACGCCGTCGCCGACGAACACGACCGGCTTGCCGGCCTGGCGCACCACGTCGACCTTGTCCTCGGGGCTGCAGTGCGCGTGCACCTGGCCGGGCGCCATGCCGACGGCGGCCGCGACCGGCAGCGCCGCCTCCGCGCTGTCGCCGGTGACCAGCCGCGTTTGCACTTGCCCCTGCGCGAACGCGGCCAGCGCGGCGGCGGCGTCCGCGCGCACCCGGTCGCGCAGTACGATGGCGCCGATCCAGGCGCCGTTGCGCGCCACCTCGACCCGCGTTGCCGCTTCGCGCGCGCCTTCAGGCGGCGGCGCGATTCCCTGCCCCGCGACGAAGGCCGCGCTGCCGACCACCACGGTGCCGGCCGTGTCGCCGCCGCGCCAGACGGCGCCGCGGCCGTGCCGTTCGGTCTTGCCGTCCGCCGGCGCGCCGTCGCCGGCGGATGCCTGCGCGGCCGCGCGGATGGCGCGTGCGACCGGATGCGCGATGTCCGCCTCCGCGCGCGCCGCCCATTGCAGCACCTCGGCCGGCGCGGCGAGCGCCGACCCCAGCACCGTGCCGACTTCGAGCGTCCCCTCGGTGAGGGTCCCGGTCTTGTCGAACAGGATCTCCCTGGCGCCGGCCAGCGCTTCGAGCGAGGCCGGATCGCGCAGCAGGATGCCCTGCCGCGCCGCGCTGGCGGTCGCCGCGGCGTACGCCAGCGGCAGCGCCAGCCCGACCGCGCACGGACAGGCCGCCACCAGCACCGACAGGGCGCGCAGGGCGGCCTGCGTCGCGTCGCCGGTCCCGGCCCAGGCCAGCGCGAAGCTGGCCGCCGCCAGGACCACCGCGGCCGGCACCAGCCAGCGCGCGAAGCGCTCGGCCAGCATGGCGGCGGCGCTCCTGGTGCCGAGCAGCTCCAGCATGCGCACGCCGATCCGGTCGATGAAGCGCTGCCCGTAGGCCTGCTCGACCCGAAGCACGAGCCGCGACGACAGGTTGACGCAACCGGCGGCCACGCGCTCGCCGGCGCGCACCGGCGCCGGCGCCGACTCGCCGTTCACGATCGCGCCGTCGATCTCGCTCTCGCCCTCGACGATCACGCCGTCGACCGCGATGCGTTCGCCCGCCTGGACCAGGACCAGGTCGCCGGGGGCGCACTGGTCGGCGCGCACTTGCGCCGGCACGCCGTCCGCGCCGATCCGCGCGGCCGTTTCCGGCACCGCCTGGCGCAAGGCGTTGACCGCCACCGAGTTGCGGCGGCGCGCGTGCAGCTCGATCAGCCGGCCGCACAGCAGGAAGGTTACCAGCATGGTCGCGGTATCGGCGTAGACGTCGGCGCTGCCGCGCAGGAGCGACCAGGCCGACAGCAGGCTGGAGGCCAGCACGCCGGTCGAGATCAGCGCATCCATGCCGGGCACGCCGGCGCGCAGCGTGCGCCAGCCGGCGCGGTAGAACGCCAGGCCGGACCAGGCCACGACCGGCAGCGCCGCCAGGCAGGTCGCCAGCGCCACCCACCAACCTTCGGGAGAAGCGGCCAGGCCGCGGTCGAGGTAGAGCGCGACCGAACCCAGCATGCTCCACATGCCGAAGAAGGCGGCTACCGCCAGCCGCATCCAGACCGCGCGCGCCTGGATGTCGATCTGCGCTTCCATCTCCTGGGCCTCGACCAGGGGCACGATGCGGTAGCCGAGCTTCTCCACGCGCGCGAACAGCTGGTCGAGGTCGACCAGCGCCGGGTCCCAGCGCACCAGCGCCGAACCGCCCGCGAAGCTGGTGCTGGCCGCACTGACGCCGGGGGTCCGGGCGATGATGCGCTCGACCGCGAGCGCACAGCTCGCGCACCACATGCCCTCGATGCTGACGACCATGCGCCCGGCGCGCCGCAGCGCGTCGCGGTCGATCCCGGCAAAGGCGCCTTCCATCGCCCTAGTCCTTGGCCGGAGCGGCGAGCGTGGCGGTGCCGTGGCCGGCGCCCGCGGCGCGGGCGACGCCCACGCCCAGGATCCTGCCGTTCACTTCCTTGCCGTAGTAGCTCTTCTCGTTCTTGTGGAACTTCTCGCGCGCTTCCTCGATGCTGCCGGTCTGGCGCGGGTCCTTCGGCCGCTCGTGGCTGTTGATGTAGGCCGCGGCGTCCCAGGCCTCCTGGTCCGACAGGCTGTACGGCTTACCGAGCGGCATGTTCGCCTTGATGAAGCCGGCCGCGGTGTCGATGCGGGCCATGCCGGCGCCCCAGTTGTAGGCTTCCGGGCCCCACAGCGGCGGGAAGCGCAGCTTGCCGCTCTCGTCCTTGCGGCCCTGGCCGTCGTCGCCATGGCACAGCGCGCAATTCTGCGCGAAGACCTTGGCGCCGCGCTGGTAGTCGTAGCCCAGGTCGGTTTCCTTGACCTTCAGGTAGCCGCCGCCGCGCATCTCCTCGCCCGTGGGCGCGCCGTCGGCCAGCCAGTACATGTAGATCATCAGGTCCTTGTAGATGTCGTCGCCGGGCGGCGGCGCCTTGCCGGCCTCGGAGGCCTGGGCGTTCATCGAATAGTTGAAGCAGCCGTTGATGCGCTCCTCCAGCGTATTGACCTTGTTGTTCTTGGCCCGGTACTTCGGGTACTGCACGTAGGCCGCCCACATCGGCGCCGCGTTCTCGCGGCGGCCGGCGTCCAGGTGGCACTGGGCGCAGGCCATGCTGTTGCCGACGTAGCGCTGGGCATGGCGCGGCGTGTCGATGAAGATGTCGCGGCCGCGGCGGATCGCCTCGCCTTCCGGCCCGTCCGGCATCTCGGCCTCGGTCGGCGGCACGAAGTAGCCGTCGGGCCCAGTCGGCTGCAGCGGCGCGGCGACCTTGCCTTCCTTGTCCTTCTTGCGCTCGGCGCGCGCCGCCAGCATCGCCTGGCGCGCCGCGTCCTCGACGGCCTCGCGCGATGCGGCCGGGGCCGGGGCCGCGGGCGTGGCGCCGACCGCGGTGGTGAAGCGGTGCCAGGCGCCGGTCTGGACCACCAGGGCGCCGGCGGCGAACAGCACCAGCCCGCCCGCGGCGGCCGCGCCGAGCCGGCGCGCGGTCCTGCCGAGGCTGTAGGGGGACTTGCTGGTCGTGTGTTTCGGGTTCGTCATATCGTATCCGGGTCAGTCGGTTGGCATCAGGGTGCGGGAGCGGGCGCGGCGGCGACCAGCGTGGTCGCGGGCACGGGCGGCAGCGAGCCGAGGTAGTCGGCCACGGCGCGCATGTCGTCCGGGTTCATGCGGCGCGCGATCCCGTCCATCAGCTGTTGCGGCGAGTTGCCGCGCTCGCCGGCGTGCCAGGCGGCCAGCTGGGCGAACAGGTAGTCGGGCTGCTGCCCGGCCAGCGCCGGAAAGCCCGGCGCCACGCCTTCGCCCTGCATGCCGTGGCAGGAGAAGCAGGCCGGGACGTCGGTCTTCCAGTCGCCCTTCTCGGCCAGCAGCTTGCCGCGCGCCAGGTCGCCGCCCAGGCTCGGCTGCAAGGGCGCGGGCAGGGCGATGCCCGCGTAGTAGCGCGCCACCATATCGATGTCGTCGTCGGTCAGGGCGCGCACGACGTAGGCCATCGACTCGTTGTGGCGCAGGCCGGAACGGAAGTCCTGCAGCTGCTTCTTCAGGTATTCGGCCGGCTGGCCCGCCAGGCGCGGCGTGTTCAGGCCGCCCTGGCCGGCGGCGCCGTGGCAGGAGGCGCAGCTCCAGGCCTGGCCCTTGCCGGCCAGGACCAGCTCCATGACCGCGGCATCGCCATCCAGGCCCTGGGCCGCGAGCTGCGCGGCCGGCGCCGGCGCGGCCTGCCGCGCCTGCTGCACCTCGGCGGCGCGGCGCTGGGCCTGGTATTCCGACACATAGGTCAGCAGGCCCCAGATCGCGAGCGCGAACACGAGCGCCACCACGAACAGCGGGATCGGACGCACCTGCTCCCAGGGATCGAAGGACTCGTCGACCGCCGGGACGGGGCGCTGGGCGGGATCGTTCTTTTTCATCGCTTTTCTCCTTTCGACAATGCATAGCCTTCGTCGCGGATGCGCGCGTCCGCCGGCACTTCGGTCGTGGTGCGGTTCAGCCCCACCAGGTAGGCCGCCAGGTCGAGCGCCTCCTGGCGCGCCACCACGACCTCGCCTTCGGGCTGGAACTCGGGCGGCAGCTTGACGACCACGTCGCCGGGCGCCGCCGCCTTCTTGCGCTCGAACAGGTAGGGGTAGGACGGCATGATGCTCCAGCCGAAGATCGCGCGCGGCTGGTACAGGTGGCTCAGGTGCCAGTCGCGGCTCGGCAGGCGCGCGCCGACGTTGAGCAGATCGGGACCGGTGCGCATGGTGCCCAGCTGGTGCGGGCGGTCGAAGGCGAAGTCGGCCGCGGTCGGCGCCCTGCCCCAGCCCTTGGCCAGGTCGGCCAGGGTCTGGCCGGCGGCGCGCGGCTGCTGGCTGTGGCAGTAGACGCAGCCCTGGTTGATGTACTGCTGGCGCCCCGCCAGTTGCTGGGGCGTGTAGTCGGCCAGCCCTGGGGCCGGGGCCTGGTCGCGGATCTGGGCGCCGGGGACGACGACCAGCATCAGCGTCGCGAAGGCGAGGATGGCGGTGGCGCCGACCAGGATCGGAACGATACGGTTCATGCTGTTGCTCATGTTCATGCTCCTGCGTTGGCGGCGGCCGGGGCCTGGCCGGCGATGGCGGTACGGACGGCGCCCTTGCCCATCAACAGGGCGGCGATGTGGAAGGCGAACACCAGGTGCCCCAGGGTCATCAGGCTGCCGCCGAGCGAGCGCGCCTGCAGGTAGGGAATGGTGGCGCGCGTGACCGATTCGAACGAGCGGCCCGCTTCGAGCAGCCCGACGCCCTGCAGCCAGCCTCCCACCGACACGGCCAGGAAGTACACGGCGAAGCCGCCGACGACCAGCCAGAAATGGAGATTGAGCAGGCGCGGCCACGGCCAGTCGCGCCCGGTCAGGTAGGGCAGCATGTAGTAGAAGGCGCCGAACAGCACCATGCTGGTGAAGCCGTAGGCGCCCAGGTGGGCGTGGCCGACGGTGTAATGGGTGAAGTGGGTGACCGAGTTCACCGCGCGCAGCGCCTCGATCGAGCCCTGGAACGAGGACAGCGTGTACATCAGCGCGCCCAGGGCGACGAAGCGCAGCGCCACCGACTGCTTCAGCGCCCAGGCGTTGCGGGCGACCGTGGTGTGCTGGTTGATCGCCACGGCGATCACCGGGATGAACATCATGACGCTATGGACGATCGAGAGCGTCACCAGCCAGGTCGGCACCGGGGCGCCGATCAGGTGGTGGATGCCGACCTGGCTGTAGAACAGCGCCAGGCCCCAGAAGCCGAGCAGCGACAGGCTGTACGAATACACCGGCTGGCCGACGATCTTCGGGATCAGGTAATAGGCCGTCCCCACCCCGAGCGGCGTGAGCCACAGGCCGAGCACGTTGTGGGCGAACCACCAGTTGACCGTGGCCTGCTGCACGCCGGCGTGCAGGCCCGGCAGGTTGGCGATGAAGTACAGGATCGGGAACCAGACCAGGCCGCCCAGGAAGTACCAGCCGGAGACGTAGATGTGGTGCGACTTGCGGTGGCGCGCGGTCATCACCAGCGGGAAGGCCAGGCAGGCGCCGCCGATCGCCAGCAGCAGGCCGACCTGCCAGGGAATCTCGAGCCACTCGATGCCCTGGGTGTAGCCGAGGGCGATCGCGGTCACGCCCATCGCGACGCCGATGGTCCAGACCATCGCGCCGAACATGGCCACGCGCGGATGGCGCAGCGGGGTGTGGAAGATGCGCGGCACGATCCACAGCGCGGCGGCGATGCCGGCCACCGACAGCCAGCCGTAGGCGACCAGGTTCAGGTGCATGGTGCGCACGCGGCCGAAGGTCAGCGGCGCATAGGCGGTCAGCCAGTCCGGCAGGTGCAGCTTGAGCGAGGCGATCACGCCGAACACCGAGCCCAGCACCAGCCAGAACGCGGCCACCGCCGCCATCAAGAGCACGGTGCGGCGGCCGGCGACGTCGATCCGCTCGCGGATCACGTCGAAGCGGTGTTCTTCGCTGCCGACGGCCGCGCGGCCGAAGGCCGTGGCATCGTCGGGGGCGCCGGTTTCGCCCGGTTCAAAGATGGTGGCGGCGTCGCTCTGGCTCAAGGCAAACTGCCGTTTGGCAATTGCCCAGATCAAGAAACCGAGCGCGGCAAGCGACGCGAGAAAGCTCAGCGCGAGCAAGAGTCCGATTGTGATTGGCATGGAGAATAGGTCATGGCAGGCCACGCGCGCACGGCGGCCTAGGGTCATCGGGCACCCGGTTCGTGCCCGGCCGCGCAGGCGCGCAGGACATTACTTGGGGCAATGTTTCGTCACAGGGCGCAATGCTAGGGAACGCCGATTAAGGCAGGATTAAGTATTGCCGAATTACAACATTCAAGAGCTGGAAAGCTGAAACGGCAAGACCGTTACAGTGATTTGCAAAATGAATCACAGCATAGCGAATCATATATTGGACAAATCAGTTGCTGTGCTGCACCCTGATGTTTTCATATTCGCCAGCCGCGCCAGGAGAGACCATGCCGACCTACCGTTCCCACACCACCACCCAGGGCCGCAACATGGCGGGCGCGCGCGCGCTGTGGCGCGCGACCGGCATGAAGGACGGCGACTTCGACAAGCCGATCGTCGCCGTCGTCAATTCCTTCACCCAGTTCGTGCCCGGCCACGTGCACCTGAAGGACCTGGGCCAGCTAGTGGCGCGCGAGATCGAAGCGGCGGGCGGCGTCGCCAAGGAGTTCAACACGATCGCCGTCGACGACGGCATCGCCATGGGCCACGGCGGCATGCTGTATTCGCTGCCCTCGCGCGACCTGATCGCCGACTCGGTGGAATACATGGTCAACGCGCACTGCGCCGACGCGATGGTCTGCATTTCGAACTGCGACAAGATCACGCCCGGCATGCTGATGGCTGCCATGCGCCTGAATATCCCGGTCGTGTTCGTGTCCGGCGGCCCGATGGAGGCCGGCAAGGTGGTCAAGGTCGTCAACAACGACAGGAAGGTGATCAAGCTCGACCTGGTGGACGCCATGATCAAGGCCGGCGATTCCACGGTGTCCGATGCGGACGTGGCCGAGATCGAGCGCTCGGCCTGCCCCACCTGCGGCTCCTGCTCGGGCATGTTCACGGCCAATTCGATGAACTGCCTGACCGAGGCGCTGGGCCTGTCGCTGCCCGGCAACGGCACCATCGTCGCCACCCACGCCGACCGCAAGGAACTGTTCCTGAAGGCCGGCCGCCTGATCGTCGAGCTGGCAAAGCGCCATTACGAAGGCGACGACCATTCGGTGCTGCCGCGCGCGATCGCGACCCGGGCCGCCTTCGAGAACGCGATGACGCTCGACGTGGCGATGGGCGGCTCGACCAACACCGTGCTGCACCTGCTGGCCGCCGCCCACGAGGCCGGGGTCGCTTTCACGATGGCCGACATCGACCGCATCTCGCGCCAGGTGCCCTGCCTGTGCAAGGTGGCGCCGATGACCGACAAATACCACATCGAGGACGTGCACCGCGCCGGCGGCATCGTCGCGATCCTGGGCGAGCTGGCGCGCGCCGGCCTGCTCGACACCTCGGTGCCGACGGTGCACAGCCCGACCCTCGGGGATGCCATCGAAAAGTACGACATCCGCCGCAGCATTGAGCCCGCGGTGCACCAGCTGTTCCGCGCCGCGCCCGGCGGCGTGCCGACCCAGGTGGCGTTCTCGCAGTCCGAGCGCTTCGCCGACAACGACATCGACCGCAGCGCGGGATGCATCCGCGACCGCGCGCACGCCTACTCCGAGGACGGCGGCCTGGCGGTCCTGTACGGGAACATCGCCGAGAAGGGCTGCATCGTGAAGACCGCCGGCGTCGACGAGAGCATCCTGACATTCTCGGGCAAGGCGCGCGTGTTCGAGAGCCAGGACGCGGCGGTGGAAGCGATCCTGGGCGACCGCGTGCAGGCCGGCGACGTGGTCATCATCCGCTACGAAGGCCCGAAGGGCGGCCCCGGCATGCAGGAAATGCTGTACCCGACCTCCTACATCAAGTCCAAGGGACTGGGCAAGACCTGCGCGCTGTTCACGGATGGCCGCTTCTCGGGCGGCTCGTCGGGCCTGGTGATCGGCCACGCCTCGCCGGAAGCGGCCGAGGGCGGCGCGATCGGCCTGGTGGAAGAAGGCGACATGATCGACATCGACATCCCGGCGCGCACCATCGACCTGCGCGTGTCTTCGGACACGCTGGCCCAACGGCGCGCCGTCATGGAAGCGCGCGGCGCCCAGGCATGGCAGCCGCTGGAGCGCGAGCGCCACGTGTCGCAGGCGCTGCAGGCGTACGCGGCGCTCACCACGTCGGCCGACCGCGGCGCGGTGCGCGACCTGGCCCAGCTCAAGCGCTGAGGCGGCGCGGCATCGGCAGGCCGATGCGCGATGCGGCAGCTTCGTCGCGTTGAAAAAAACAAAAGCCGGCAGCTTGCGCGCCGGCTTTTTTCATGTAGCGCATTATCCAGATCGCATTGCCAATCCGTCAATTCGAGTTTAGCCTCGTGAATTGCTGTCGAGTTCGTAAACGTCATCGGCTACGGGAAAAATCATGGCGCATCGCAACGCCGAGGCAATCGCGTGGTCGGATTGGCGAACAGGTGCAGCCCGGAACAGGGCGATCGACAGTCCTGCGCAAGCGGCGGATCGTCCGAGCCGGGCCAGGAAGATTTTTCGCCCAACCTGGCAAACCGCGGCGAGCATGTTCAATCCGGCGCCAGTTATCAAGAGCATCCCTGCCGTTGCTTTTCCTTTGGATTTTCCCGGGACCCGCTATCGACATTCGGAATCGACCCTGGCGAATATCGTCGACTACCGCGCCGTTGCAGGGGCGATGATATCCGGACGTCCCGCCACCCGGACCAATGAAAGGAAAGCAATATCATGAAACCTTATCCCGCCGCGGCCGCCTTTGCCATTGCCTTGTTCCTGTCGAGTAGCGTGACGGCGCATGCCGAAACGCCTGCCCAGAGCCGCCAGCAGGTTGAACGCGTGGTCGAGAAGTTTCGCATGGCCATCGCCAACAAGGACAAGGACAGCTTCATGAAGCTGTTTTTGCGCGAGGACATCACCTGGGTAGCCGCCCTCGACGACGCCAGCCTGGCGCGCATCAAGGCGCGCCGCGCCGACAAGTCGCTGCCCTGCCCGAAAAAAATCGTCAGCGCCTCGCCCCGTGAGTTCATCGACGATATCGCCCAGGCTTCGGTACCGCTCCAGGAAACCTTCGACAACGTCCGCATCGATGCCGACGCCGACGTCGCCCAGGTCTGGTTCGACTACAGTTTCAAGGCCGGGGATTACCGCGAGAATTGGGGCAAGGAAGCCTGGCACCTGGTGCGCACGGAAGACGGCTGGAAGATCGCGTCGGTGATCTGGTCGATGACGCTCAATCCGGAGCCGCCGCCATCGGCGGGGGCCAGGTAGGCTTGCTTTGGCGCCCGGCCCGATCGAAGCGGGCGCGCTTGAAAATGGCCATGGGGCCGACGTGGGCGCCGCTGCCGCCTTCGCCCCCGCTGGCGCAGGTTCGGGCTGTGCAGGCCCTGCCCCGCCTGTTGCGACGCCAACGCGGGCGCCTTGGCGTGTGCGGACGGACCGCTGCGCGGCGTCGGCCCGCCCGGACCGCGCGGCCCCTGGCGAATTTGATCTCCGTCAAGGACTTGGACGGCGTGCTCGCCCATTCTGGCGGCTCGGCTGCCGCTGCGGTTGGCCGCTCAAGGAGAACGATATGTACGAACGGATTCTGGTGCCCACCGACGGTTCCGACATCGCGAACGAGGCCGTGAAGGCCGCGATCGATTTCGCACGGATTTGTGGAAGCGAAATCGTCGCCCTCGGAATCGCGCAACCCGAGCCGGTCCTGCTGACGGCCGAGGGAGCGCTCGGGACCGGCAGCGGAGTCGGGGTCGATGTCCTGCTGGAGCAGGCCAAGCGCGACGTCGACCGCGTCGCCGCGGCGGCGGCCGCGGCGGGCGTGCGTTGCACCGCGCTCACCGGCTATGCTTATTCGCCCGCCGACGAGATCATCGAGGCGGTCAAGCGCCATCGCTGCAGCCTGATCTTCATGGGCTCGCACGGCCGCCGCGGCCTGAGCCGGCTGATCGCCGGCAGCGTCACCCAGCGCGTGCTGGCCTATGCGCCGGTGCCGGTCATGGTGTACCGGCCGCAACCGCCGCAAACCGGACAGGCCGCGCCGGACCCGGCGCAGGCGCGGGCGTGATCGATACCGGCCCGCCGGGGCGCGCCGCGCCGCGCCCCTCCACGCGGCTGGCGCCGTCGCACATCGACGCCGCGCGAAGCGCCCGGGCCGGCGCCGATGCGCGCGTGACGGCGGCGCCGCCCACGGCGAAGGACCGGAGAGATGCACGCCACGAACGCCTGCACCGGGCTCGCCGCTGACGAGGCGGCGCGCCGGCTGGCGCGCGACGGGCCGAATGCGCTGCCGTCCGCGGCGCGGCGCGGCCTGGGCGCCATCGTCCGCCAGGCCGCGCGCGAACCGATGTTCGTGCTCCTGTTCGCGACCGGGCTGCTGTACCTGGCGCTGGGCGAGCCGCACGAAGGCATGTTGATGTTCGCACTGGTCCTGGCCACGCTCGGGATGACCCTGTACGAGGAAAGCCGCGCCGAACGCGCGCTCGACGCCCTGCGCGACCTGAGCACGCCGCGCGCGCTCGTGATCCGCGGCGGACGCCGGATACCGGTCGACAGCCGCGAGGTGGTCGTGGGCGACCTGTGCGTGCTTGGCGAAGGCGACCGCGTACCCGCCGACGGCGTCCTGCTGTCGGGGCAGGACCTGCGGGCCGACGAGTCGCTGCTGACCGGCGAATCGGCGCCGGTGCCGAAAAGCCCGGGCACGGCGGCCGCCGGGCGCAGCGTCCGGCCCGGCACGGACGACCCGGCGGCCCTGTTCGGCGGCACGCTGGTCGTGCACGGCCATGGCATCGCGCAGGTCACCGCCATCGGCGCGGCCAGCGCGATCGGCGGCATCGGCGCCTCGCTCGCCGGCCTCGCCCCCCGGCGTTCGCCGCTGCAGCAGCAGATGACGAGGACCATCGCCCTGTTCGGGCTGGGCGGCGCCGGCATGAGCCTGCTGCTGGTGTTGTATCACCTGGCCCAGGGCGGCGCGCTCCTGCAGGCGCTGCTCGCCGGCCTGGCCCTGGCCATGGCGATGCTTCCGGAAGAGTTCGCCGTGGTGCTGGCGGTCTTCCCCGCGCTGGGCGCCTGGCGCCTGGCCCGCGTCAACGTCCTGACGCGCCAGCTCGCCGCCATCGAGACCCTGGGCGCCACCACCGTCCTCTGCGTGGACAAGACCGGGACCCTGACCGAGAACCGGATGAGCGTCGCGGCGCTGCGTGCGGGCGACAGCGAATGGCAGGCCGGACCGCGTCCCGCGGGGCGCCTTCCCCTCGCCCTGGCGGAACTGCTCGACGTCGCCATGCTTGCCAGCCGCGCCGACGGCTTCGAGCCGATGGACCAGGCGCTGCACCGGCTCGGCGCCACGGTCGCGCAATCGGGCGCCGACCGGCGCGATGGCTGGACGCTGGCGCGCGAATACGGGATGAGCGCCGGGCTGCGCGCCGTGGCGCACGGCTGGCGCCGCGGCGCCGGAGAGCCCGCCGTCGTCGCCGCCAAAGGCGCGCCGGAGGCGATCGCGGAACTGTGCCGCCTGGCGCCCGCCGACGCCGCGCCCCTGCTGGCCGCGGCCGACGCGATGGCGGCGCGCGGCCTGCGCGTGCTGGCCGTGGCCCGGGCCGCGCACAGCGGGCATGCGCAGGCCGCCTGGCCCGATGCCGTCCACGCATTCGCCTTCGCGCCGCTCGGACTGGTGGGCTTCGCCGACCCGCTGCGCGAAGGGGTGAAGGCGGCGGTCGCCGAATGCCATGCGGCCGGCATCCGGGTCATGATGATCACCGGCGACTATCCGGCGACGGCGCTGAACGTCGGCCGCCAGGCCGGGCTGGCGGGGCACGCGCCGCTGACCGGCGCCGAGGTCGCCGCCATGGACGACGCCGCCCTGGCGCAACGGCTCGCGCATGCCGACCTGTGCGCCCGCATCGCCCCGGAGCAGAAGCTGCGCATCGTGCGCGCGCTGCAACGGAACGGCGACATCGTCACCATGACCGGCGACGGCGTCAACGACGCGCCCGCCCTCCAGGCCGCCCACGTCGGTATCGCGATGGGCCGGCGCGGCACCGACGTCGCGCGCGAAGCGGCCGACCTGGTGCTCACCGACGACCATTTCGCCTCGATCGTCGGCGCCGTACGGCTGGGCCGCCACATCTACGCGAACATGCGCAAGGCCATGCTCTACATCGTCGCCGTCCATGCACCGACGGCGGGCATGGCCTTGCTGCCGGTGATGCTGGGCTGGCCGATCCTGCTGCACCCGATGCATATCGTGTTCCTCGAACTGGTGATCGACCCCGCCTGCGCGCTGGCCTTCGAGAACGAGGCCGAGGAGCCCGGCCTCATGCGCCGCCCGCCGCGCCCGCGCGATGCGCCGCTGCTCGACCGCAAGGCGGTGGTCCTGGCGCTGGCCCAGGGACTGACCGTGCTCGCCGTCGTCGTCTCGGCCTACGCCTGGGCGCTGGCGGCGTTGCCGCCGGCCCAGGCGCGCGCCTTCGCCTTTGCCGCGCTGGTGGCCGCCAATGCCGGCCTGATCTTCGTGAACCGCTCGCGGACCCTGACGCTGTTCGAGGCGCTGCGCCAGCCGAACCGGGTTGCCTTGCTCGTCGCGGGCGTGGCGCTGTGCGCGCTCGCCGCCGTGCTCTACCTCGCGCCCTTGGCCGATCTGTTCATGTTCGAGGCGCCCGCGCCGCTGCACGCGCTGGCCGCCGTCGGCCTGGGGCTGGCGGCCGTGCTGCCGTTCGACCTGTACAAGCTGGCCTGGCGCCGCCGGCCCCCATCCCGACCCCACCCGACTGGAGAACCCCATGAGCTACAAGACCATCCTGGTCCACGTTGACGGCTCGCCGCACGCGGCGGCCCGCATCGCACTTGCGGCGCAACTGGCGCTGCGCTGCGACGCCCACCTGGTCGGCGTCGCGCCGACCGGCGTCTCGCGCCTCTTCTACCAGGAAGGCAACGCCGAGCTGGCGCGCACCGCGCTGGCGCCGTACATGGACGACCTCTATCGCAAGACCGGGCGCGACCTCGCCCATTTCACCGAGCTGGCCGAGCAGGCCGGGGTGCGCTCGCACGAGCAGCGCCTGGTGGACGACGAGACCGGCGCCGGCCTGGCGCTGTGCGCGCGTTACGCCGACCTGGCCGTCCTCGGCCAGGCCGATCCCGATCTTGCGCCCGCGCCCGGAGGCGACCCGGTGCCCTACGTGCTGCTGGCTTGTGCGCGGCCGCTGCTGGTGGTGCCCTATATCCAGCAGGGGCCGCTCGCCGCGAAGCGGGTGCTGGTGGCCTGGAACGGCAGCGCGCAGGCCGTGCGCGCCGTGAACGCCGCGCTGCCGCTGCTGCGCCTGGCGGACCAGGTCACGGTGGCGACGTTCGGCCCCCCGCAGGAAACGTCCGGGGACGCCGAGCTGGTGCGCTACCTGCGGCGGCACGGGGTCAATGCCGCGCAGATCTGCGAACCGGGCGATCCCGATCCGGGAGAGCGCCTGCTCTCGCTGCTTGCCGACCAGGGCGCGGACCTGCTGGTCATGGGCGGCTACGGCCGGGCACGCTTAAGCGAGCTGCTGCTCGGCGGCGTCACCCGCACCGTCCTGCAGGCCATGACGGTCCCCGTGCTGCTGGCGCACTGAAAGTGCCCCCATCCGCGATGAATTGTCCAGCCCGCTGCGCAAAACCTTCTTTTCGCCAGGAGGCCGGATTTGATGCAGATCATGGCGCAGCGGCATTCCGGGCACGAGACTGCAGGTCTAGCGGCGCAGGATCGCCGGCGCCGGCCAAGCGGAAGGATGCGTATGTTCAAGCAAATACTGGTTCCGGCCAATGGAACCGTCACATCCATGGCCACGGCCGTGGCGATTTCCCGGCCGGCGGCCGTCGCCGGCTGAACCGGACATGGGCTACAAGACCGTCCTCGTGCACGCCGACCTGTCCCGTCACGCGCCGGAGCGGATCGCGCTCGCGGCCGCTATCTGCGCGGAACACGCGGCGCACCTGGTCGGCGCGGCCATGACGGGCATCGCGCCCTCGGTTTTTCCGCGCGGCGCCCAGCAGGCGCCGGCCAGCCTCCTGGCCGGCCTTGCCGACCCGCTGGCCGCCGCGGCGCGCAAGGCGCTGTGCCGGTTCGAGGAGATCGCGCGGCGCCACGGCGTTTCCCACGAGTCGCGGCTGGTCTGCGACCAGGCGCCGGACGGGCTGGCGCTGCTGGCCCGCTTCGCCGACCTGGTCGTCGTCGGCCAGGACGATCCCGATGACAGCCTGGGCTACACCTCGCCTGCGGCGCGCATGCCCGACCACGTGGTGGCCAACGCCGCGCGCCCGGTACTGGTCGTGCCGCGCGCACCGGCGGCGCCGCTGTCCTGCCCGCGCCGCGTGCTGCTGTGCTGGAACGGCAGCCGCGAAGCGTCGCGTGCGATGGACGCGGCCGTGCCGCTGATGCGGCGCGCCTCCCGCACCACCCTGGCGCTGTTCGCGCCCGCCTTCCCGGACCGCGGCGCGAACGAACAGGACCTGGCCGACGCGCAAGCCTTCCTGCGCCGCCGCGGCGTGCACGCCGATCTCGCGCTGCGCGACCCGCTTCACGACACCGGCCGCGCCATCCTCGCGCTGGCCGCGCAGCACGACTGCGACCTGGTCGTGATGGGCTGCTACGGCCACACGCGCTTCCAGGAACTGCTGCTCGGCGGGGCAAGCAGGACCGTCCTGCGGGAGGCCAGCCTGCAGGTGCTGATGGCGCGCTGACGCCCAGGCGCGCCCGCGCGCCGCTGTCGCGCCGATGTCCCTTCAACCACAGGAAACGGAGGAACCGATGTCCACCATGAATGCGGCAATCTTCACCGGCCCCGGGCGTATCGTGCTCGGCCGCAAACCGATCCCGCGCGCCGGCCCCGGCGAGGCGATCGTCAAGATCACCATGACCACCATCTGCGGCACCGACGTCCACATCCTGAAAGGCGAGTATCCGGTCGCCGACGGCCTGACCATCGGCCACGAACCGGTCGGCACCATCGCCGAACTGGGCGCCGGCGTCACCGGCTATGCGCTCGGCCAGCGCGTCGTCGCCGGCGCCATCTGTCCCTGCGGCCAGTGTCATTCCTGCCTCGATGGCCACCAGGCGCAATGCGGCGGCCACGCCATCGGCGGCTGGCGCTTCGGCAACACCATCGACGGCTGCCAGGCCGAGTACGTGCGCGTGCCGTTCGCGATGGCGAACCTGGCGCCGATTCCGGACGAACTGAGCGACGAGCAGGTGCTGATGTGCCCCGACATCATGAGCACCGGCTTCGGCGGCGCCGAGAGCGGCGGCATCCGCATCGGCGACACCGTCGCCGTGTTCGCGCAGGGCCCGATCGGCCTGTGCGCCACCGCCGGCGCGCGCCTGCGCGGGGCGTCGCGCATCATCGCGGTGGACCGGGTGCCGGAACGGCTGGCGATGGCAAAGCGCCTGGGCGCCGACGAGCTCGTCGACTACAGCCAGCGCGATCCGGTGGAAGAGATCCTGCGCCTGACCGACGGCCGCGGCGCCGACGTCGCGATCGAGGCGCTCGGCACCCAGCAGACCTTCGAGAGCTGCCTGCGCTGCCTGCGCCCCGGCGGCACGCTGTCGAGCCTGGGCGTGTACTCGGGCAAGCTGGCGCTGCCGGTGGACGCCTTTGCCGCCGGCCTGGGCGACCACCGCATCGTCACCACGCTGTGCCCGGGCGGCAAGGAGCGCATGCGGCGCCTGATGAACGTGGTGGCCTCGAACCGCCTCGACCTGCGGCCAATGGTGACCCACCGCTTCCGCCTGGAGCAGATCGAGGAAGCCTATGAACTGTTCGCCAACCAGCGCGACGGCGTGCTGAAGGTGGCGATCGTTCCCTGAACCCGCCGGCCTGGCTGGAAAAGCATTGGCCGGGAGCGCGGCCCGCGCCGTCGATGGCGGCCACGGCCCGCTCAGCGCGCCTGCGCGCCAAGCTCGCGCAGGCGTGCGCACCAGCGTGCCACGACCTCGGGCGCCAGGTCGGCGGCGGAACCGACCACGGTGGTGCGCACCGGCCTGATCCCGGCAAACTCGAGGATATTGCGCTTCAGGGCCTTCAGGCTGTGCGCCCCGTAGAACCAGCGGTAGGCCGCCGCCGGCATCCCCATGGTCACGATCACCCGGGCGCTGCGGCCGCCGAGCAGTCCCGCCTTCAGCGGATTGCGCCCGCCCGCCGCGATCGCGAAGCCGGGCCGCGCCACCTGCTCGAGGAAGCCCTTCAGCAGCGCCGGCATCTCGCCCAGCCACAGGGGATAGACGAACACCAGGTGCGTGGCCTCGCGGATGGCCTGCTGGACCGGCACGAGCGCCTCCGGCACCGCGCCATGCTGCCACGCGTCGGCGCTGCGCAGCAAGGGGAAATCCAGCGCGGCGGGCTCGACCGTCTCGACCGCGTGCCCGGCGCCGCGCGCGCCGTCGGCGTAGGCCCGGGCCAGGACGTGGCACAGGTGGCGCGCGGCCGGGTCGGGATGGCCCTGGACGATCAGGATGCGCGCGCCCATCATGCCGCTCCATCCGCGCGCAGCACGCATCGCAGGGCGACGCTGCCGTCGGCGGCCGGCCCGACCGTGAACCCATGGCGGCGCGCCAGCGCGTGCATGCAGACGTTTTCCGCCAGTGCGACGCCATCGATCCGGCGCAGGCCGCGTGCGCGGCAGTAGTCGAGCAGCGCCGCCATCAGGATGGTCCCCAGTCCCCGCCCCTGCAGGTCCGAGCGCACCACGATCGCGAAGTCGCCGGCGATGTTGTCCGGGTCGGCCACGACCCGCACCACCCCGAGCGTCTCGTCGCCGGCCGGCGTGCGGCGGCTCAGGATGAAGGCCATTTCGCGCGCATAGTCGATCTGGGTGAAACGCGCCAGCTGGGCGTCGGACAACTCGCGCGCGCTGCCGAACATGCGAAAGTGCACGTCGCGCGGGCTCAGGGCGCGGAAGAAATCCTGGTGCGCGGGCGCGTCCTCGGGCCGGATCGGCCGCAGCGTCAGCCTGCCGGCGGCGGTGTCGACTTCGCGCTCGAGCGCGTCCGGGTAAGGCAGGATCGCCAGGCGCGCCAGCGGATCCGCCCCGTCCGCGCGGGCCAGGCGCATGCGGGCGTCGAGCGCCAGCACGCCGCGGCTGTCGGCGAGCAGCGGATTGATGTCGAGCTCGCACAATTCGGGCAGGTCGATCGCCATCTGGCCGACGCGCACCAGCACGTCGGCCAGCCCGTCGAGGTCGGCCGCCGGGGTGTCGCGATAGCCGGCCAGCAGCCGCGCCACGCGGGTGCGCGCGATCATGTCGCGCGCCAGCACCCGGTTCAGCGGCGGCAGGCCGATCGCCTGATCGGCGTTCGCCTCCACCGCGACGCCACCCTGCCCGAACAGCACCACCGGCCCGAACACCGGATCGAGCGAGAGACCGACGATCAGTTCCAGCGCGCGCGGCCGGCGCGCCATGGCCTGCACCGTGAAGCCGGCCAGGCGCGCCTGCGGCCGCAGGGCAAGCACGCGCGCGCGCATGCGCGCCAGCGCCTCGCGCAATGCGGGCGCGTCGGCCAGGTCGAGCGCCACGCCGCCGACGTCGGACTTGTGCGCGATGTCGGGCGAGACGATCTTCAGCGCCACCGGGTAGCCGATCCGGGCGGCCGCCGCCAGCGCCCCGGCCTCGTCGGCGACGACTTCGGTCGCCACCGCGGGGATGCCGTAGCAGGACAGAAGCGCCTTGGCCTCGGCTTCGGCGACCGGTCCGCAACCGGCGGCGACCAGGCCGGCCACCCGGGCGCGCGCCCCTGCGCGGTCGGGCGGCGCCAGGGCGCCGGCGGCCGGCACCTGGGTCAGGAGCGCCTGGTTGCGGCTGTAGTCGACCAGCTGCATCAGGGCGCGCACGGCCTGCTCGGGCGTGTCGAAGACCGGCAGGCCGGCGTCGAGGCAGAGCCGGCGCGCCTCGGCCACGCTGGGGCCGCCTAGCCAGCAGCACAGCACCGGCCGGCTCGACCCGCGCAGCAGGGGCAGCAGCACCCGCGCGATCTCGGCCGCCGGGACGATGGCGGTCGGCGCGTGGATCAGCAGCACGGCGTCGCAGTCGGGCGAGGCGAGCAGGACCTGCAGCGCATGGCGGTAGCGCTCGGCCGGGGCGTCGCCGACGATGTCGACCGGGTTGGCGCGCGGCCAGTTGGCCGGCAGCACGTGGTCGAGCCCGGCCAGCGTGGCCTCGCTCAGCCGCGCCAGGGCGCCGCCGGCGTCGGCCAGGGCATCGGTCGCCATCACCCCGGGACCGCCGCCGTTGGTCAGGATCGCGAGCCACCCTGCGCCCGCGCGCAGGCGGTGCGCCAGCATCGCCACCGCATCGAACAGCTCGGCGGTGGTGTGTACCCGCAGCATGCCGGCGCGGCGCAGCGCGGCATCGACCACCAGGTCGGCGCCGGCCAGGGCGCCGGTATGGCTGAAGGCGGCGCGCGCCGCTTCCGGCGCGCGCCCGGCCTTGACGATCACGACCGGCTTGGCGCGGGCGGCGCCGCGCGCCGCCGACATGAACTTGCGCGCCTGGCGGATGCCTTCGGCGTACACCAGGATGGCGTCGGTCCCGGGGTCGCTGCCGAGGTAGTCGAGCAGGTCGCCGAGGTCGACGTCCTGGCCGTCGCCCAGCGAAACGAAGGACGAGAAACCGATGCCCCGCTCGCGCGCCCAGTCCAGCACCGCCGTCACCATGGCGCCGGACTGGCCGACGAAGGCCAGGCGCCCGGGCAGCGCCGCGCTCGGGGCGAAACTGGCGTTCAGGCCGATGCCGGGCACCAGCAGGCCGACGCAGTTCGGCCCGAGGACGCGCAGCAAGTAGGGCCGCGCGGCGTCTTGCATGGCCTGGCGCAGGGGGATGCCGTCCGGGCCGTGCGCATCCATCCCGGCACTGAGCACGACCGCCGCGCGGCAGCCGAGCCCGCCCAATGCCCCGACGATGCCTGGCACCGTCGGGGCCGGGGTGCAGATCACCGCCAGGCCCGGGGCGCGCGGCAGCTTGCGCACGTCGGCGAACACCTCCAGGCCCAGCAACTGCCGGTATTTCGGATTGACCAGCCAGATTGGCCCATCGAAGCCGGCGCTGACCAGGCTGGCGAGCACCGTGGCGCCGACGCTGCCGCCGCGGGCGGAGGCGCCGATGAGCGCGACCGAGTCCGGGGCAAAGAAGTAACCGAGATTGCGAACGCTCATCCACCTCTCCTGTGCGGGTGCCCGGGGCGGGCCATGCCCAAGCTTACGTCGACGGCCGTCCCGCAGGAATGTTAACACTTGACGTGCATCAAATACATCACAAAGGAGGACCGGGACACTGCCTTTCTCGGAATCAGGTGGCGCACCATGGGGCGGCGTCGAAACCGCTGGCGCCGCGCATGCCGGTTTCGGCCAGCGGCGGGCAGATCGTGGTGGCGCCGCTGAGCAAGGCGGTGTACGGCCCGGCGATGTTCTCGAGCAGGACCGCGAACGACAGCAGGCACAGGTGGCGCCGCAGGTCGAGCGCGGCGGCGGGCGGCGCCTCGCGCGCTTCGCACAATGCCAGCGGACCGCCGCAGTCGCGCGCCGCGCCGAAGCCGAGCGCCGCGCCTTGGGCCGGGTCGGCGCAGAACAGCGCGCCGATGCCGCTCTGGGCGATCACGTGCAGCCACTGCTGGGGCGTGAAGAACAACGGCAGCGGCACCAGGGTCAGGCCGAGCTTCTGCGTGGCCAGGTCGATCATCAGCCACTCGGGCGAATTGTCGGCCAGGATGCCGACCGGCGCAGCGGGCATCGCCCGCCCTTTCAGGGCGGCGCGGATGCGCTCCAGCCCGGCCGCGAGCGCGGCGCGGTCGAGTTGCTGGCGGCCGTCACTCAGCAGGACGGTGGAATCGGGTAGCGAGTCGAGCAAGTTCTGAATAACCATAGCGGATGTCACCAAACATGACTTGAGGGTGGGTGGCGTAATACGTGCCCCAGTGGCGTCCGGCGTCGGGCAGGCGCGCGGGGTCGGCCGGGGCGAGGACCTGGGGCCGCAGCTGGAGCCGGCCGAAGGAGTTGAGCAGGCTGGTCGTCGCGGTGAAGGTCACGAAGTGCATGCCCAGTTCGTGCAGCATGGTGGTGGTGCCGACGATCAGCGCGCGCGCGGCGCCGGGATGGCTGGCCGCGAGGTTGCCGACCTCGACGATCTCGCCGCGCTCGACCGGCCGGCCGAGGCGTGCAGCGATCTCGGTCTCGACCGGCCCGTCCAGGTAATGTTCGAGAAACAGCGGATGAGCGCCAGCCAGCGTAAAGCCCAGCCCCGCCGTCCAGGCGCCGTCGGCATCGCGGCAGCCCACCAGCGTGTCGCTGAAATGGTCGATGCGGGCGCCGTAGTTCTTCAAAAAAGTGGCGGCGATAAAGGCTTCGAGCTCCGCCCTGCCGGGGTCGCCGCGCTCGAAGCGTGCGAGGCCGGCCCGGGGCTGGCGGGGCATGCGTGCCAGGAGGGGATCTCCCGCTGCGGGTTCCAGGAGCTTCATGATGTGCGGCTTTCCATTGAGATGACTGTTTCAACGGAACAAGGCTATGCACTGAACATTAAACCCAGATTAACCGTACTGAGGCGTGCGCGGCGGACGGCCGCCGGGGCGCCGGCGGCCTGGAAAGACACGTGTTGCAGCCGCGCGCCGGCCGGCGCGCCGGCAAAAACGGGCTCAGCCCTGCGGGCTCTCGGTCATCTGCCGGCAGTACTTGTCCAGGTGCTCGGGCAGGTCGGCCGGGCACACCCCGCACTGCTTGTTGCCCGGCACCGCGTAGTCGATGAACTTGGGGTAAGGCAGGTTCAGGCCGGCCATGATGTGCCGGAACTCCTCGAGCGTGCGCTCGCCGCCGAGACGGGGATTGCGCTTTTTCTCCTGCATGACCGTCGACACCCGGCGCTCCTGGTAGTCGTGGGCCGGATACACCAGCGTGTCGTCGGGAAGCGCGAACAGTTTGTCGCGCACGCTGCGATACAGGGCGTCTGTGTCGCCCTGCTGGAAATCGGTGCGCCCGCAGCCCTCGATCAACAGGGCGTCGCCCGTGAATACGCGGTCGCCCAGCAGGTAGGCGAAGTGGCCGGCCGTGTGGCCCGGCGTGTGCAGCGGCTGGAACGCCAGGCCCCCGACCCTGAACGGCTTGCCCTCTTCCAGCTGCACGTCGGCGCACGCGACGCGCTCGGCCGCCGGCGCCGCGATCCGGCTGCCGGTCTTTTCCTTCAGCGCGAGCGCGGCCGTGATGTGGTCGGCATGGACATGGGTATCGACGCTGTACGCCAGGGTGAGGCCGAGGCCGGCGATGACCTCGAGGTCGCGCTCGACGCTGACGATGACCGGGTCGACCAGCACGGCCTGGCCGGTGTCGGAGCAGCCGACCAGGTAGGTGTAGGTACTGGACAGGGGTTCGAACAGCTGGCGGAAGATCATGCGCGTCTCCTGTGGCAAAGGCGCGCCGGCCGGCGCGGTCGATGCCAGCCAGTGTAGCGAGGCCGCGAAACACGCGGCGCCGCCGTCAGGCGCCGCCTGCGCCCTCCCGCAGCCCATGCCACAGCTGCTCGGCCCGGTTACCGGTACGGCAAAAGCCGAGCACCGGCTTCGGCGCGGCGGCATACAGGGCGGCAAAGGCGTCGCGGTCGGCCTGCGTGATCTGGGCCGGCGTGACCGGGAGGTAATGCGCCTCGATGCCGAGCGCTCCCGCCGCCGCGGCGATCTCGGCGAACAGGGGCTGGCCGGCGCCCTCGCCGTCCGGGCGGTTGCAGATCAGCGTGGCGAATCCCTGGCGCTGCAGGGCGGCGACATCGGCAGGTGTGATTTGCGGGGCAACCGCATAGTGCGGGTCGAGATAACGCATGGTGCTGTCCTCCATTGTGGTGGTTCCGAAACCACGTTCTATTGAATTATATATCGTGGTCTCATATAATGTAAAAAGATAGATTTTAGGAGGCCTGCCATGGCAGACAAACCACCGCTCGACCTGAAGGACATGCAGCAGGCCGCGACACGGGCCTGTTCCCTGTTGAAAGTGCTGGGCAATCCCGACCGCCTGATGCTGCTGTGCCAGCTGACCCAGGGCGAATACCGGGTTGGCGAGCTGGAGTCGCTGCTGGGCATTGTCCAGCCCACCCTGTCGCAGCAGCTGGGCGTACTGCGCGAAGAGCGCCTGGTCAGCACGCGCCGCGAGGGCAAGCAGATTTTCTACAAGATCGACAGCCCGGAAGCCCTGGCCGTCATGGAGGTGTTGTACCAACAGTTCTGCCTGTCAACCGAAGGAGTCGAAACATGAACATTGCCTGGACCCACTTCACGCCCTGGACCTCGCTTGCGGGCGGCGTCCTGATCGGCCTGGCCGCCGCGGCCCTCATCCTTTTCAATGGCCGGATCGCGGGCATCAGCGGCATCGTCGGCGGCCTGCTGCGCCCTGCACGCGGCGACGTCGGATGGCGCCTGGCATTCCTGCTCGGCCTGGTCGGCGCGCCGCTGGTCTACAGCCTGGCCGCGGCCCTGCCGGAAGTCACGGTCGAGGCCGACGGCCCGGTCCTGGTGGCGGCCGGCCTGCTGGTCGGTGTCGGCACCCGCTATGGTGCGGGCTGCACCAGCGGCCATGGCGTCTGCGGCCTGTCGCGGCAGTCGCGGCGCTCGCTGGCCGCGACCCTGGCCTTCATGCTGGCCGGCTTCGCCACCGTTTTCATCACCCGTCACCTGATCGCTTGACAAACAAGACAAGGAGTACGACATGCACATCCTGATGGCACTCGCCGCTGGCCTGGTATTCGGCATCGGCCTGATCACAAGCGGCATGACCGACCCCGCCAAGGTGCTCGGCTTCCTCGACCTGGGCGGCGCCTGGGACCCCTCGCTGGGGTTCGTCATGGGCGGCGCAATCCTGGTCGGCAGCATCGCCTTCCGCTTCGCGGGCCGGCGCGAACGCTCGCTGCTCGGCGAGCCCATGCGCCTCCCGACCGCGAAGCGGATCGACCGCCGTCTGGTGCTGGGTTCGCTCGCCTTTGGCGCGGGCTGGGGCCTGGCAGGCTATTGCCCGGGCCCGGCGCTGGCCTCGCTCGCCAGCGGCGGAACGAAGCCGCTCGTCTTCACCCTCGCCATGCTGGCCGGCATGGGCATCTTCGAGCTGCTCGAGCGCGCCGCCGCCGTGCGCGCCGGCGCGAAGGCCTGACCGTGATCGCGCTGCGTTCACCGCCCCGCCGCCCGAGCGTGCCATGCTGACCAGCGCCCTGCTCGGCCTGCTGGTCGGCCTGATCCTGGCCCTGACCGGCGCCGGCGGCGGCATCCTGGCCGTGCCGCTGCTGGTGTTCGGCGCCGGCATGAAGGTGGCCGAGGCCGCACC
>NZ_DAMCPG010000040.1:0-1548 GCF_032106685.1 Massilia sp. | reverse complement strand
GTGCTCGGCCTGAAAGCGGGCCTGGTGCGCTACCGCACCGCGCTGCTGGTCGCCGCCGCCGGCATGCTGCTGGCGCCGGCCGGCCTGTGGGCCGCGCGCGTTGCCGACGGCCGCTGGCTCGGCCTGCTGTTCGCCGCCACCCTGCTCTACGTGGCCCTCAGGACCTACCGGCAAGCGACAGGAAAGCTGCAGGCAAGCGTGGCGCCCGCACCGGCATGCGTGCGCGACCCCGGAACCGGCCGCTTTGTCTGGACCCGACCCTGTGCGCGCGCGCTGGCGCTGTCCGGCGCCGCCGCCGGCCTCCTGTCGGGCCTGCTCGGCGTCGGCGGCGGCTTCGTGATGGTGCCGGCCCTGCAACGCTACACCGACCTGGCGATCAAGCCGGCGGTGGCGACCTCGCTGGCCGTCATCGCGATCATTTCGCTCGGCGGCGTATCCGCCGCGGCGGCGCAGGGCGCGATCGACTGGAGCCGCGCCGCGCCGTTCGCGGCCGGGGCCCTAGGCGGCATGCTCGCTGGCCGTTCGCTGGCCGCGCGCGTGGCCGGGCCGCAATTGCAGAAAACCTTTGCCGCCGTCTCGGCCCTGGTGGCCATCGGCATGGCCATCAAGACCCTGGCCGCCTGACGCATTCGCCACACCGGCCACACCGATTACCGACTACCCATATGATCTGGAGAACGTGATGAACCCGAATCCTGTCCAGCTGTTCGACACCGAATCCTCGACTTTCACTTACATCCTGGCGGCGCCGGGCGGCACCGAAGCCGTCATCATCGATCCGGTCGAGCGCCACTGGGAACGCGACCTCCGGCACCTCGAGCGCCTGAACCTGAGGCTGCGCTACGTGCTCGAGACCCACGCGCATGCCGACCACGTGACCTCGGCCGGCAGGCTGTGCGCGATGACCGGCGCGGCCGCGGCGGTGCCCGGCGGATGCGGCATCGCACCCGCGCCGCTGCAGCTGGCGGACGGCGATGTGCTGCGTTTCGGCGACGGCGAGGAAATCCGGGTCCTGCACACCCCGGGGCACACGGCCGGCAGCATGAGCTACGTCTGGCGCGGCAACGTCTTCACCGGCGACACCCTGCTGATCGACGGCTGCGGCCGCACCGATTTCCAGAGCGGCAGCGCCGACGCGCTCTACGACAGCGTCACGACCAGGCTGTTCACGCTGCCGGACGAGACCCGCATGTGGCCGGGCCACGACTACAAGGGGCAGGCGGTATCGACCATCGGCTGGGAAAAGCGCCACAACGCGCGCCTGGCCGGACGCAGCCGCGGCGACTTCGTGAGACTGATGAACGAACTGGACCTGCCGAAGCCGAAGATGATCGATGTCGCCGTGCCGGCCAACCAGAACCTGGGTTTGCCGCACAATGCATGAGCACGCATGAGCACGCATAAGGCCGCATGAGCGCGCGGCCTGGCGCGCACGTCGCTCGCCGTCGCCGACATCGCGCTGCCACGGGAACCTTGCGTCCACAACCGTGGCAATCTTTTTGGCGCTGTCACCGTTACGTGTTGAACATGCCCAGCGCCGCTCGCAGG
>NZ_DAMCPG010000039.1:0-55669 GCF_032106685.1 Massilia sp. | reverse complement strand
CCAATGGCAATGGAAGCTGCTGCGCATGTACAGCAAGGCGACCATCGCGATGGTCAACGGCTGGTGCTTCGGCGGCGCGTTCTCGCCGCTGGTGGCCTGCGACCTGGCGATCGCCGCCGACGACGCCGTGTTCGGCCTGTCCGAAGTGAACTGGGGCATCCCGCCGGGCAACCTGGTCAGCAAGGCCGTGGCCGACACCATGGGTCACCGCAACGCCCTGCACTACATCATGACCGGCGACACCTTCACCGGCAAGGAAGCGGCCGCCATGGGCCTGGTCAACAAGAGCGTGCCGAAAGAGGAACTGCGCAATGCCGTGATCGAGCTGGCGAACAAGCTGCTGGAAAAGAACCCAGTGGTGCTGCGCTACGCCAAGATCGGCTTCAAGCGCGCCCGCGAACTGACCTGGGAGCAAGGCGAAGACTACCTCTACGCCAAGACCGACCAGTCGAACTACCGCGACCCCGAAAAGGGCCGCAAGGAAGGCCTGAAGCAGTTCCTGGACGATAAGACCATCAAGCCCGGCCTGCAGACTTATAAGCGGGCGTAATAGATAAAGCCCCGCATTCAGAACAAAACAATAATAATGGCGGCGGCCCTCCGAGGGCAGGTGAAAAAGCGCCAGGGCAAGGCGCATCGTTGAAGCCAGTACGCGCGTACGGCCAGACGATGCAACACAGCCATGGCGATTTTCACCTGCCCCGAACGTAAGGCCGCCTTCTATCCGATAAAACAGAGGAGACCTCTGATGTTCCAGACCGATCTGCTGATCAACGGGGAAGTCCGCCCCGCATCCAACGGCGCGACCTTCGAGCGCCGCAATCCCGCCACCGGCGACGTCGCCACCCGCGCCCCCGCCGCCACGCTCGACGACGTCGACGCCGCCGTCGCCGCGGCCCAGGCCGCCTTCCCCGCCTGGTCGGCCATGCCGCCGGGCGCGCGGCGCGCCCTGTTGCTCAACGCCGCCGACAAGATGGAAGCCCTGCGCGGGCAATTCGTGGAAGCGGCCGTGGCGGAAGCCGGCGGCGCCCCGGTGTGGTACCAGTTCAACGTGACCCTGGCCGCCAACATGCTGCGCGAAGCGGCGGCGATGACGACCCAGATCGCGGGCGAAGTCATCCCGTCCGACGTGCCGGGCTCGCTCGCGATGGGCGTGCGCCAGCCCTGCGGCGTGGTGGTCGGCATCGCGCCCTGGAACGCGCCGGTGATCCTGGGCACGCGCGCGGTCGCGATGCCGCTCGCCTGCGGCAACACCGTGATCCTGAAGGCCTCGGAGCTGTGCCCGGCCTTGCACCGCCTGATCGGCCAGGTCTTCGTGGAAGCCGGCTTCCCGGCCGGCGTGGTGAACGTCATCACGAATGCGCCGGACGACGCGCCGGCAATCGTCGAGCGCCTGATCGCCGCCCCCGCCGTACGCCGGGTGAACTTCACCGGCTCGACCAAGGTCGGCCGCATCATCGCCCAGACCGCCGCCAAGTACCTGAAGCCGGTGCTGCTGGAACTGGGCGGCAAGAACCCGGTCGTGGTGCTGGACGACGCCGACCTCGACGCCGCCGTCGAAGCGGCGGCCTTCTCGGCCTTCTTCAACCAGGGCCAGATCTGCATGTCGGCCGACCGCATCCTGGTCGCTAGCCAAGTAGCCGATGAATTCACCCGCAAACTCGCCGCGAAGACCGCTACCCTGAAGGCCGCGCGCAGCGACGCGCCGCTGGCCGGCATGGTCGACCCGGCGGCGGCCAGCCGCGTCGACGCCATGCTGCGCGACGCGCGCGAGCGCGGCGCGACCGTCACGCAAACCGAACAAGGCGTCGATGGCAACATCATGCAGCCGGCCATCGTCGACAAGGTCACGCCCGAGATGCTGGTCTACCAGGAAGAATCCTTCGGCCCGATCGTCTCGGTCATCCGTTTCGAGTCCGACGAGGAAGCGATCCGCCTGGCCAACGACAGCGAATACGGCTTGTCCTCGGCGGTGTTCAGCCGCGACATCGGCCGCGCGATGGCGGTCGCCCAGCGCATCGAGTCGGGCATCTGCCACATCAACGGTCCGACCGTGCACGACGAGGCGCAGATGCCCTTCGGCGGCGTGAAAGGCAGCGGCTACGGGCGCTTCGGCGGCAAGGCGGCGATTGCCGAGTTCACCGACCTGCGCTGGATCACGGTCCAGACCACCCCGCGCCACTACCCGATCTGAGCGGAGGCCGCCATGACCCAATCTTCGATTGCGGCAGGCGGCAGCGACGTGAAGCGGCGATTCGTCGAGCTCGGGCATCCCGAGGTCGCAGCGTACCAGGCGGACGGCGCCTGGCACGTGGACGCCGTCACGCCGCTGGCCCCCGTGCCGAGCCGCTTCACCGACCGCCTGGTCGAAGGCGCGCAGCAGCATCCGGATCGCACCCTGGTCGCCCAGCGCGGGCCGGATGGCGAATGGATCCGCCTGTCGTATGCCGAGGTGCTGCGGCGCGCGCGCCGCATCGGCCAGGCCCTGCTCGACCGCGGCCTGTCCGAGGAGCGCCCGCTGGCGATCCTGTCCGGGAACGACCTCGAGCACTTCCAGCTTGCCCTCGGCGCCATGTATGCCGGCGTGCCCTATTCGCCGCTGTCGCCGGCCTACTCGCTGGTGGCGTCCGATCCGGCCAAGCTGCGCGACCTGGTCGAGCAGCTTACGCCGGGCGCGCTCTACGCGACCGACGGGAATGCCTTCGCAGGCGCCATCGACGCCGTGCTGCCCGCCGGGACCGAACTGATCCTGGCCGATGGCGAGGTGCCCGGCCGCGCCGCCACCCGCTTCGCGGCGCTGCTCGAGACCGAGCCGACCACGGTCGACCTGCGCAACGTCCAGGTCGGACCGGCGACCATCGCCAAGTTCCTGTTCACCTCGGGCTCGACCAAGAAGCCGAAGGCGGTCATCACGACCCATGGCATGCTCTGCAGTAACCAGCAGATGCTGCTCCAGACCTTCCCCTTCCTCGGCATCGATCCGCCGGTGCTGCTCGACTGGCTGCCCTGGAACCATACCTTCGGCGGCAGCCACAACGTCGGCATCGTGCTCTACAACGGCGGCACGCTCTACATCGACGACGGCCGCGCCACGCGCCAGGACTTCGCACGCACGCTGCGCAACCTGCGCGAGATCGCGCCGACCGTCTACTTCAACATCCCGGCCGGCTTCGAGATGCTGGCCGAAGCGCTCGAGCACGACGACCGGCTCGCCGCCAACTTCTTCTCGCGCGTGAAGCTGTTCTTCTGCGCCGGCGCCGGCCTGTCGCAGGCCTGCTGGGACCACCTCGACCGGGTGGCCATGCAGCGCTGCGGCGAGACCATCCGCATCATGACGGGCCTGGGCATGACCGAGACCGCGCCGTCCTGCACCTTTGGCACCGGCCCCATCGTCAAGGCGGGCTACGTCGGCGTGCCGGCGCCCGGCTGCAAGGTCAAGCTGGTGCCGATCGGCGACAAGCTCGAAGCGCGCTTCCATGGGCCGCACGTGACGCCCGGCTACTGGCGCGCGCCGCACCTGACCGCCGAGGCCTTCGATGCCGACGGCTACTACTGCACCGGCGACGCACTGCGCTTCGTCGACCCAGGCCAGCCGACCCTGGGCTTCATGTTCGACGGCCGCATCGCCGAGGACTTCAAGCTCAGCTCGGGCACCTTCGTGAGCGTCGGGCCGCTGCGCGCGCGCGTCATCAGCCAGGGCGCGCCCTACGTGCAGGACGCGGTGGTCACGGGCCTGAACCGCGGCAGCATCGGCGTGATGGTGTTCCCGCGGATGGATCACTGCACGGCGCTCTCGGGCCTGCCCGCGGGCACGCCGGCCGCCGAGGTGCTGGCAAGCGGGCCGGTGCGCGATCACTTCAAGCGCCTGCTCGACCAACTGAATGTCGACGCCACCGGGTCATCGAAACGGATCGAACGCATGCTGCTGCTGGCCGAGCCGCCCTCGATCGACCACCGCGAGCAGACCGACAAGGGTTCGATCAACCAGGCGGCGGTGCTGAACCGGCGCGCGGCCCTGGTCGACGCGATGTACGACGGAACCGAGACACAGACGATTTTCAGCACGGTTAACGGTAATTAGCGGCACCTTTCAGCGGCACCTACCTAAAAAAACGAGGAGACGACATGAAACTGAAGACCCTGGCCTGCATCGGCCTCGCATTCCTGCCCTTCGCCAGCAGCGGCGCTTACGCGCAGAACGGCGACACGATCAAGATCGGCGTGATCGCCGCCCTGACCGGCCCCTTCGTCAACATCGGCAAGCCTTTCGAGGACGGCATCAAGACCTACATGAAGCAGCACGGCGACACCGTGGCCGGGAAGAAGATCCAGGTCATCTACCGCGACGACGGCGGCAGCAACGTCGAGCTCTCGAAGCGCGCGGCCCAGGAGCTGATCGGGCGCGAGAAGGTCAGCTTCCTGATCGGCTTCTCGCTGACCCCGAGCGCGCTGGCCGTGGCGCCGGTCGCAACCCAGGGCAAGACGCCGATGATCGTGATGAACGCGGTCACCACCGGCATCACGGCCAAGTCGCCCTACATGCTGCGCACCTCGATGACGATGCAGCAGATGACCGAACCCTTCGGCACCTGGACCGCGCAGAACAAGATCGGCAACGTGTACTCGCTGGTGAGCGACTACAGCACCGGGCACGACGCCGAGGCCAAGTTCGCCAAAGGCCTGACTGACGCCGGCGGCAAGATCGTCGGCTCCTCGCGCGTGCCGCTGGCCAATCCCGACTACTCGCCTTTCGTCCAGCGCGTAAAGGACCAGAAGCCCGACGCCCTGTTCTTCTTCGCCCCGGGCGCCGAGGACGGCGCCGGCCTGCTGAAGGCCTTCAGCGACAAGGGCCTGGACAAGGCCGGCATCAAGTTCCTCGGCGTGGGCGACATGACCAGCGACTCGCCGACCCTGGAAGCCCTGGGCGAACGCGCGCTGGGCGCGGTCACGGTGCTGAACTACTCCACCGCGCTCGACAACGAAGCGAACAAGGCCTTCCTCAAGGCCTACGCCGACGCCAACCCGAACCGCCCGGCGCCGACCTTCGTGACCGTTGCGGCCTACGACACCATGGGCATGATCTACGAGACCGTGCGCAAGCTGAACGGCAAGGTCACGGGCGACGCGGCCGTGAAAACCCTGTCGGGCATGAAGTGGAACAGCCCGCGCGGCCCGATCAGCATCGACCCCAAGACCCGCGACATCGTCCAGAACATGTACATCCGCGAGGTCAAGAAGGTGAACGGCAAGCTGGTCAACCAGCCGATCGGCGTGCTCAAGGACGTGATGCCGGACTAAGCCGCCAGCCGGTCAAGTCCAGACCCTACCCTATTCCCTGTAGTGCAGGTCCTGCCGCAGCCCGTCCACGGGCTGCGCCGGACCGATTCATCCCGACGTTTCGCCAATCCAACGGTTTCGCAATTGGAGAACATACGCATGCACCTCAAGCATTCCAGAACAATGCTCGCCGCGATCGCCGCCATCGGTCTCGCGGGCTGCAGCGGCAACGACAACGGCCACCAAGAACCTGCGCCGCAACAGCCGCCCCCAGTCGCCCAACTGCCCCAGTTGGCCCCGGCCGTCGGCGCCACGCTCGGCGCCTGTGCGGAGCTGGCCACCCGCGTCAATATTCCCGACACCACCATCACCGCCGCCAGCGAGATCGCGGCCGGCACCCTGGCGATTGCCGGCAAGCCGGTCGCTGCCCACTGCCAGGTGCTGGGCCAGATGTTCCGCCGCGTCAGCCCGGTCGACGCCAAGAGCTATGCGATCGGCTTCGAGATGCGCCTGCCGCGCAACTGGAACGGCCGCTTTTTCTACCAGGCCAACGGCGGCGTCGACGGCAGCGTGGTCACGGCCACCGGCCCGGTGGGCGGCGGCGGCCCGCTCGACAACGCGTTGAACCAGGGCTTCGCCGTGCTCAGCTCGGACGCCGGTCACGGCGCACCGACACCCTTCTTCGGCCTCGACCCGCAGGCCCGCCTCGACTACGGCTACCAGGCGGTCGGCAAGCTTACGCCGATGGCGAAGAGCCTGATCCAGGTCGCCTACGGCAAGGCGCCGGACCGCTCCTACATCGGCGGCTGCTCGAACGGCGGGCGCCACACCATGGTCGCGGCGGCGCGCTATGCCGAACAGTACGACGGCTACCTGGTCGGTAATCCCGGCTACCGCCTGCCGCTGGCCGCGCTGGCCAACATCGCCGGCGCCAAGACCTATGCCGCGCTGGCCTCGACCCCGGGCGACCTGGCGACCGGCTTCACCCAGGCCGAGCGCGCGCTGCTGTCGAACGCCGTGCTCGGCAAGTGCGACGCGCTGGACGGCGCCGCCGACGGCCTGGTCCAGGACACCGGCGCCTGCCAGGCCGCCTTCAGCCTGGAGCGCGACGTACCGACCTGCGCCGGCGCGCGCGACGGCACCTGCCTGTCCGCCGCCCAGAAGAGCGGCATCGCGGCCCTGTTCGCGGGTGCAAGCAGCGAGAGCGGCACGACGATCTACACCAGCTTCCCCTACGACGCGGGCTTCGCCACCAACGGCTGGGCCAGCTGGAAGTTCGGCGCCCCGATCGACCGCGATTCCGGCGCCGTCGCCTTCATCTGGGCGGTGCCGCCGGAAGACCCGGCCAGCTTCGACGGCCGCGACTTCGTCCTGAACGCGAACCTCGCCAGCCTGCTGGCGCGCATCAATGCGACGAACGCCGCCTATACCGAAAGCGGCACGTCCTTCATGACGCCGCCCGACGGCGCCAACCTGGCCAGGCTGAAGAACCGCGGCGCCAAGATGCTCGTCTACCACGGCACCAGCGACCCGATCTTCTCCAGCGCCGACACGACGAGCTGGTACGAGGCGCTGCGCAGCGCCAACGGCGGCGACGCCGCCAACTTCGCGCGCTTCTTCCGGGTACCGGGCATGAACCACTGCTCGGGCGGGCCGGCGACGGACCAATTCGACATGCTGACGCCGCTGGTCAACTGGGTGGAAAAGGGCCAGGCGCCCGACAGCGTACTGGCCAGCGCGCGCGGCGCCGGCAATGCGGGCGGCACGAATGCCGACCTGCCGGCCGCGTGGTCGGCGGCCCGCACCCGGCCGCTGTGCCCGTATCCGAAGGTGGCGCGCTACAAGGGCAGCGGGAATATCGAGGACGCGGCGAGTTTCAGCTGCCAGTAATCTTGCCGCTATCCGGTTTCAACGTAGGGTGGGCGCCCCTGCCCACGCGTGAACGATGCGTAGACGCGGCGCTTCATAAGCGTCGACACGACGCAGACGTCACGCGTGGGCACAGGGGCGCCCACCCTACCCGAACCGGCGCCGGTCAACGCCGCAGGAACTCCGTCGCCTGCGCCGCCGACATCGGCTGGCTGAACAGGAACCCCTGGAACAGGTCGCAATTCGCGGCCGCTAGCGCGTCGTGCTGGGCGCGCGTTTCGACGCCCTCGGCCACCACGTGCATGTCGAGCTTGTGCGCCAGCGCCATGATGCCGGCGCACAGGTCGGCGTCCTTCGGGTCGTCGGCGATGTTGCGCACGAAGGAGCGGTCCAGCTTGAGATAGTTGACCGGCAGCTGGCGCAGGTAGGCCATCGACGAGAAGCCGGTGCCGAAGTCGTCGATCGAGAGCGCGACGCCGCCGCGCCGCAGCCGGTTCAGGATGGCGATCGCCAGCTCGGGATCGGACATCATCATCGATTCGGTCAGTTCCATCTCCAGGCTGCCCGGGGCGAGCGCGTGGCGGCGGATGGTCTCGAACACGTAGTCCGGCAGCTCGGCGCTGGTCAGCTGGCTGGTCGACAGGTTGACCGCCACCGGCACCTCGCCCATTCCTTCATTGCGCCAGCGCGCGACCTGGCGGCAGGCCTCGTCGATCACCCAGCGCCCAAGGCCCAGCAGCAGGCCGAGCTGCTCGGCCAGCGGGATGAAACGGTCCGGCGCCACCAGGCCGACGCCGGGCCGGTTCCAGCGGATCAGCGCCTCGAAACCGGCCACCGTGCCGTCGCGCCGCATCTTCGGCTGGTAGTGCAGCATGAACTCGCCCGACCCCATCGCCGCGCGCAGGTCGCGCTCCAGCGCCACCCGCTCGGCGACGGTGGCGCCGAGCGAGCGCGAATAGAAGCGGTACTGGTCGCGTCCGTTGTCCTTGGCCGAGTACATCGCCGCCTCGGCCCGGCCGAGCAGTTCGTTGGCGCTGTTGCCGTCCGTGACCGACAGGCTGATGCCGGCGCTGAAGGTCAGGTGCAGGGGCTGCTGCAGGACCGGATAGGGTTGCGACAGGAAGGCGCGGACCTGCTCGACCTCGCGCGCAAGCTCCTCGACCGATCCGTCATAGGGCAGCGTGAAGGCGAATTCGTCGCCCGACAGCCGCGCCAGGTTGCCGATGCGGGCGCCGCATTGCTGCAGGCGCAGCGCGACCAGCTGGATCAGCTGGTCGCCGACGGCCTGGCCGAAATTGTTGTTGATGTACTTGAACTGGTCGAGGTCGAAGATGGCCACCGCCAGCCGGGTAGCGGACGCGGCGCCCGCGCGGGCTGCCAGCAGCTGCTCGTCGAGCGCGGCTTCGAACCTGAGCCGGTTGGCCAGCCCGGTCAGGGAATCGGTCACGCGCTCGTGCTCGAGCCGGGTGCGCAGGCCGCGCAGTTCCGTGATTTCGGTCGACAGGCCGAGCAGGCCGTTCGGATGCCCCGGCAGCGCGATCGGAATCTTGCGCGTCCAGAACAGGTGCTTGCGGCCCTGCGCGTCGGTGACGTGCTCCTCGACCGCTTGCGCCTGGCCGGCCAGCACGGCAAGGTCGTTCTCCAGCAGCGGCTTGGCGACCTCGGGCGGCAGGAAATCGGCATCGGTATGGCCGAGCAGTTCGCCGAGCGCGACACCCAGCAGGTCGAGCACGCGCTGGTTCGCATACAGGTAGCGCCCTTCGCGGTCCTTCATGAAGATGGAACTGTCGACGTTGGAGAGGATCGTGTCCAGCAGGAGGTTGCGCTTGATAAGCTCGTCCAGCGTGCGCCGCTCTTCGGTGATGTCGGTCGAGATACCGCACAGGCCGATGACGCGGCGCTGGGCGTCGAACAGCGGCAGCTTCACCGTGCGGAACACGCGGCGTCCGCGTTCGGGCAGGTAGAGTTCTTCGTCGCGCTCGAGCTTGGCGCCGGTGGCGAATACCTCGCGGTCGGTGACGAGGATCGAGTCGCAGCGGGCCAGGTCGACGAAGTCGCCGTCGCCGCGGCCGACGATGGCGACGGGGTCGGCATCGAACACGAGCCCGAGCGCGCGGTTCGCGAACAGGTAGCGGCCGTCCACGTCCTTGACGTAGAAGCAGGCGTCCAGGTTGTCGACCAGGGTCCACAGGCCCTGCAAGGGACCGGGACCGGCCGGCCCGGCCTTCTCCGACGCGTCCATGCGGCCTCCGGTGGCGGATTCGGGGCGCGGCCCGCCCCGGCAGGCGCGTGCGGTATTGCCCGTGCCCGGGAACAGTGTAACGCCGTCGCTGCGCAGCGCACGCGCGGCAGGACTTGTCGGGCGGCGAAACCGCGCAGAGGGCGTGCGCGCGCCGCAGCGCCTGCCCGCACCCGGCCCGAGCTTACTTGGTGACGGCCAGGACCGTGCGGCGCCCGCCCTTGAAGGTGTACAGGGTGATGGTGCCGTCGCGGATGTCGCCGCGCGCGTCGAAGGCGATCGGTCCGGTGACGCCCCTGGTCTCGATCTTCGCCAGCACCGGCAGGTACTTCGCCGGCGCCGAGGAACCGGCCTTGACCATGGCCTCGGCCATCGTCATCACGGCGTCGTAGGCGTAGGGCGCGTTGATCTGGACGTCGATGCCGAAACGCTTTTTGTAGTCGGCGCGGAACTTGTCCATCGCCGCCTTGCCGGAAGCATCGACGCCGCCGGCCTCGGCGCAGAATACCTGACCGTCCGCCATCGCGCCGCCCGACAGTTTATGGATCTCGTCCGAGCAGATGCCGTCGCCGCCCATCATCTTCACGTTCATGCCGAGCTGCTTCATCTGGCGAAGCATGGGGCCGGCCACCGCGCTCATGCCGCCGAAAAACACGAGGTCGGGCTTCTGGGCGCGGATCTTGGTCAGGATGGCGCTGAAGTCGCTGGCCTTGTCGTGGGTGAACTCGCGCGCGACCACGCTGGCGCCCTGCTGGCGCAGCCCCTTGGCGAATTCCATCACCAGGCCCTGGCCGTAGGCGGTGCGGTCGTCGATCACGGCGACGCGGCGCGCACCCATGTCCTTCACCGCATAACGCCCCAGTGCCTGGCCCAGCTGCACGTCGTTGGCCACCACGCGGAACGCCGTGTTGAAGCCCTGCTGGGTGTACTTCGGGCTGGTGCTCGACGGCGAGATCTGCGGGATGCCGGCCTGGTGGTAGATCTTCGAGGCCGGAATCGTGGTGCCCGAGGTCTCGTGGCCGACCACGCCGTTGACGCGGCCGTCGACCAGTTTCTGGGCCACGTTGGTGGCCTGCTTCGGGTCGCCGCCGTCGTCCTCGGCCACCAGCTCGAAGCGCGCCTTCTTGCCGGCGATCGTCACGCCCCGCGCGTTCAGGGCCTCGATCGCCATGCGCGCGCCGTTCTCGGTGTCCTTGCCGAAATAGGCGACCGGGCCGGTGACCGCGGCCGAGTGGCCGATCCGGACGACTTCCTGGGCCGATGCCAGGCTCGAAACCGCCAGGGCGGCGGCGGCCAGTGCTTGCTTCTTCATTGCTTCCTCATTGTTCGGTATTGCCACGCGCCGGGAGCGCGAAAGGAACAACTATAGCAAGGATGGGCCGTCCCGGTGCGGCGCCGTCAGACGGCGGCGCGGCACATGTAGAGCGCCACCGGCGGATAGCTCGCCAGCGCCAGCCGCGCGGCGTCGTCGCCGCAGGCGGCCTCGCGAAAGCCGAGCCGCTCCCAGAAACGCCGGGAATCCTGCACCGACACCAGCGCGCAATGGCCCAGCCCCTGCGCGCGCGCCAGCGCCAGCAGGCGCTCGACCAGCTGGCGCGCCAGGCCCTGGCCGGCGGCGGCCGGCGCCACCGACAGGTCGTGGATGTAGAGCGTGTCGCCCGCTTCCTGCACGTCGAAGGGGGCATCGAGCGGGGTGACCGCGCCCTTGCCGCTGCGGTAGGCGAACACGTAGGCACAGACTACGCCGCCGGACTCGGCGACGAAGGAGGTGGCGCCGGCGGCGCGGATGCGCGCGCGCACCACCTCGGCGTCTTCCTGCATGACGGGCGGATAGCAGGCGGCCTGGACGCACAGGACGGCGTCGAGGTCGTCTTCACGGATGGATCGGAGGGCGATGGGATCGTGCCGGGACATGTTAATGCTTGAGGGCAAAAGCGACATGCTACCGCATGCCGGAGGACAGCGCCGGGTTCACCCGGCCGGGCCGCCAGGTTCCGCCACGTTTTTGTCATTGAGCAATTTGTTTCCGCACGGTTTGATGCGCCCCGGCGGCGATCGCATTGCTTGCGGCATACTGGCGTCTCGTTTCCAACGCATCGGTCGGCGCCCGGCTGTCGGGGCCGGTTCTCCGGGAAAGGCCAGCATGACGCAGCAGCAGCCTCAGCAACGCGCCCAGGCGGAACAGGCCGCGGAACTGCCCTTCCGCACCCTGCTCTACCGCTTCATCTTCTTCGACTGGCTGTTCGCCGACGTCGGCCGGGCGCGCAACGCCATCGAGCGCCACGCCGCCTTCCAGCACAACCGGCGCATGAGCAAGTACCTGCCGGTCTACCTGCGCCGCTGGTCCTTCCTGACCGCCTTCGATTTCGCGCTCGGCTTCGTGCTCGAGCGCGCCATGCAGGCGACCCTGCTGTCGGCCTGGTTCTTCACCTGGTCGTGCATCACGGCGACCGGGATGGTGGTGATCGCGGTCGCCTGGTTGTTCCTGAACCAGCCGCCGCAGTCCTAAGCCGCGTGCTGCGTGCAAGCAATTTGCGCGGCGTATTCCCCGTCTTCGTTTCGTACGTACGCAACAGTTCAATAAAATCGACGCTTGACACCGAACTATATTCGGCCTACAGTCTCCTCAATGTCTATCCAACTGCACCTGTCGACTTCCCTCCCTGCCGCTGGCGCGCTATCGCTAGCGTCGCACCTACTACGCGCTTAATTGCCGCCGCCGCATCCGGCCCAGGGCCGGATTCCCGAAAGTAGTCGAAGGAAAGTTGTACGATGCAAACCATCACCCATCCCGTCGTTTCGTTCACCCGCAAGGCAGCATCGCTGTCGCCGGCTGCACTGCGCCTTCTGCCGGACGCGCTAGAACTACCGATCGGTTGCCGGGCCTAGCGTCCCGTGGCCCGTCCGGCAGCCCTCGCCACTCCCCACGCCTTCCAGGCAATCCAGCGCAGTCGTCCCGATTTTTTGTTTTCAAGCAGGAGCATTCGATCATGTTGAGCAATCCAGCCGCCAAATACCGTCCCTTCCCCGCCATCGCCCTCGAGAACCGCCAGTGGCCGGGCAAGACCATCACCCGCCCGCCGATCTGGATGAGCACCGATTTGCGCGACGGTAACCAGGCGCTGATCGAGCCGATGAGTCCGGAGAAGAAGCTGCGCTTCTTCCAGATGCTGGTGAAGATCGGCCTGAAGGAGATCGAAGTCGGTTTCCCCTCGGCCTCGCAGACCGATTTCGACTTCGTGCGGATGCTGGTGGAAGACAATCACATCCCCGACGACGTCAGCATCATCGTCCTGACCCAGGCACGCGACGAGCTGATCCGCCGCACGGTGGAGTCGGCGGTCGGCGCCAAGCGCGCCATCGTCCACATCTATAACTCGGTGGCTCCGGTGTTCCGCCGCGTGGTGTTCGGCATGGAACGCGAGGAGATCGTCGAGATCGCCGTCAACGGCACCCGCCTGATCAAGGAACTGGTGGCCGCCCATCCGGAAACCCGCTGGAGCCTGGAATATTCGCCGGAATCCTTCTCGACCACCGAACTCGATTTCTCGAAGCAGATCGTGGACGCCGTCAGCGCCGTGTGGCAGCCGACGCCCGACAATCCGATGATCGTCAACCTGCCGTCGACCGTGGAAGCGGCCACGCCGAACGTCTATGCCGACCAGATCGAATGGATGTGCCGCCACCTCGAGCGTCGCGAGTCCCTCGTCATCAGCGTGCACCCGCACAACGACCGCGGCACCGCCGTGGCGGCGGCCGAGCTGGCGGTGATGGCCGGCGCCGACCGCGTCGAGGGCTGCCTGTTCGGCAATGGCGAGCGCACCGGCAACGTCGACCTGGTGACCCTGGCCATGAACCTCTACACCCAGGGCGTGCACCCGGGCCTCGACTTCTCCGACATCGACGCCGTGCGCCAGGTGGTCGAAGAATGCAACCAGCTGCCGGTGCACCCGCGCCATCCGTACGCGGGCGACCTGGTGTTCACCGCCTTCTCGGGCTCGCACCAGGATGCGATCAAGAAGGGCTTCGCCCAGCAGAAGGCGGACGCGATCTGGGAAGTGCCCTACCTGCCGATCGACCCGCAGGACCTCGGCCGCAGCTACGACGCCGTGATCCGCGTGAACAGCCAGTCGGGCAAGGGCGGCATGGCCTACCTGCTCGAGCAGGAATACGGCCTGCAATTGCCGCGCCGCCTGCAGATCGAGTTCTCGCGCGTGGTGCAGCAGCTGGCCGACAGCAGCGGGCGCGAGATCGCGGCCAGCGACATCCACGATCTGTTCCAGCGCGAATACCTGGAGAACGAAGCGCCCTACCGCTACGTCTCGCACCGCATGAGCGAGGACAGCACGGGCGCGCAGCCGGTGCAGATCGAAATCACCGCGCTGCACGAGCGCGTGCAGGCGGTCAAGCGCGGCTTTGGTAACGGCCCGATCGACGCTTTCGTGAACGCCCTCGGCCTCGACATCCGCCTGATGGACTACCACGAGCATTCGATCGGCTCGGGCGCAAATGCGCGCGCCGCCTGCTACGTCGAGCTGCGCGTCGGGAACGGCCCGACCCTGTTCGGCGCCGGCATCGACAGCAACATCGTGACGGCTTCCTTCCGCGCCGTGCTGTCGGCGGTGAACCGCCATCTCGCTTCGGAAACCGCGAAGGCGCCCGCCATCGCTGCCTGACATCCGGCGCCCACGGGCGCCATTCCACCCGGTCCGGGAGCGTTCCCGGACCGTCCCCGGGCGATCGACCATCGCCGGGCAATCCCTTCCTGAACATCCGGCCCGGCCAGCACTTATAATCGTGCCCGGCCGTGCATCCGGCGCGGCATGTTCAATGATCGGAAAGCCCATGAAGAAAGCGCTCTACCTGCTCCTGCTCGCCTCCGGCGCCGCCGCCGCCGGCGATGACGCCGTGCTGAAATGCCGTGCCCTGACCGACGGCGCACAGCGCCTTGCCTGTTACGACGCCATGCCGCTCGGCGCCCCCGCGTCGGCCGCGCCCGGGCGCAGCGCCGAACAGAACTTCGGCATGACGCAAGCCGCCAGGGAACCGGAGCCGGACCAGATCGAGAGCAGCATCGTCGGCGATTTCGACGGCTGGAAAGCGAATACCAGGATCACGCTGGCCAACGGCCAGGTCTGGCGCATCAGCGACGGCAGCGAAGCGGTGCTGCCCCGCCTGCACAACCCCAAGGTGCGCATCACCCGCGGCCTGCTCGGCGGCGCCCTGTTCTTCAAGGTCGACGGCCAGAACAGCACGGCGCGGGTGCGCCGGGTGCAATAACAGCGGCATAATAGAGGCACTGCGCAGCGGCACGGGAAAGCCGCACTGCGCGCCCCCCGGCCGGCGCACGGCCGGCCTGGCGGAAAGCGAGTCTGTCATGAAGAAGAGCGAAGCGAGACGCCAGGCCATCCTGGATGCCGCGGCCGGCGTGTTCCATGCGTCCGGGTTCGACCGCGCCTCGATGTCGGACATCTGCAGCCGGGTCGGCTATTCGAAGGCGACGGTCTACGGCTATTTCAAGTCGAAGGAAGAGCTGCTGCTTGCGATCGCCCTCCATGCGGCCGAAGCGGAATTCGAGGCCGCGCTCGCGGCAATGGCGGCGTCGGCGCAAGCCGTCGCCGACCTCGCCGCAGTGCTCGACGGTTTCGGCCGGCGCTACCTGGCGTACACCTGCTCGTCCGAGGCGCTGGCGATGCGGCGCCTGATCCTTGCCGAAGCGGGGCGCCTCGGTCTCGGCAACCAGTGTTACGATCTCGGTCCGGCGCGGATCGTCGCCGCCCTGGCCGCCCTGCTGCACGCGGCCATGGACGCCGGCCAGCTGCGCGAAGCCGGCAGCGTGCTGGCGGCGCGGCACCTGAAAGCGCTGCTCGACGCGGAATGGGGAGAGCGCCTGCTGTTCCAGACGGCCGAGGCGCCGTCGCCCGCGCAGATCGAAGGCGCCGCCGAGCGCGCGGTGGCGGCTTTCATGGCGGCCTACCGTCCCGGCCGGCCGTTCCCCGCGTGAATCTTGCTTGAATCATGAAGACACTTTACCTGCTGTTCCTGCTCGGCCTGCCCCTCGGCGCCGGCGCGGCGGACCTGAACAATGGACAGCGTTTGTTCGGTACGCGCTGCTCGTCCTGCCACAGCGTCGGCCCGTCCGCGCGCTCCGGTTTCGGCCCCCAACTGAACGCCCTGTTCGGCCGGCGCGCCGGCACCCTGCCCGGCTACGGCTATTCGGCGGCGATGAAGCGCTCGAACATCGTGTGGTCCGACAAGACGCTCGCCGCCTTCCTCGACGACCCGGGCGACCTGGTTCCCGGCACCAAGATGCGCTTCTGGGGCATCAGCGACGAAAAGCAGGTCGCCGACCTGCTGGCCTACCTGCGCAGCCAGCAGCAGATCCAGGCGCGCTGAGGCGCGTCGAGGCAGGCACCGACCCGCGCCTGCCGAACGCGGACGCTTACCTGCGCGGGGCCAGGGCCGCGCCCAGGTCCTGGCCTGCCGGATCCACGTCCGCGCGCCGCAGGCGGTACAGGACGTGGCGCGACAGCCGGTGTCCGGGCGACAGCGCCGGATGGGCGAAGTCGCCGTCCGGATCGTGGCGCATCCCCAGGCGCTCCATGACCCGGCGCGAGCGCAGGTTGTCCGGCACCGTGAACGAAACGATCTCGTCGAGCCCGAGCGCGCCGAAGCCGTGCGCAATGCTCGCGCGCGCGCCCTCGGCGGCATAACCCTGCCCCCAGTATGCCCGGCCCAGGAACCAGCCCAGCTCGAAACAGGGCGCGAACGGCTGGTCGAAGTCCTGGTACTTGAGGCCGACGAAACCGGCCAGGGCGCCGCTCGCGCGCAGCACCGAGGCGAAGTAGCAGGTGCGGTCGCGTTCGTACAGGCGGTTCTGGTTCGCGAAGAAGGCGCTCGCCTTGTCGCGGGTCCAGGGGCCGGGCAGGAAGGCATGGACCTCGGGGTCGCTGCTCAAGCCGACGAAGGCGTCGATGTCGTCGTCGCGCCAGGTGCGCAAGGTGAGCCGCTCGGTGTGCAGGACGTTCATGCTCGCCTTTCGCGCATTTTCCGCGCATGGGTGGAGGATGGCATGCATTGTATGCCTTCGGACGGTGTCGCCGCAGATGGACGCCCGGCTTCGTGTCGCCGTGCGGCAGGTTCCCGCACCATTCCGCGTGGGCACAGGTGCCCACCCTACGAACCGCTCGCACCACACTACCTCACCGGCGGCCAGCCGCCGCCGCAGCGACCCGGGTTCGTAGGGTGGACACCTGTGTCCACGCCGTCTCACCATGAGCGCTCAGGCGACCGCGCCGGGAGTCACGTCGACAACCGGATCAGCCTTCGTCCGCCTCGCGCGCCAGATTGCTCCGCACCCGCTGCAACAGCGCATGCAACTGCTCCCGCTCCGCCTCGTCCAGCCCCGCCAGCCCCACCTCCGACAACGCCGTCCCGATCCGATGCAAGCGCGCATGCAGCTCCTGCCCCGCATCGCTCAGGTAAAGCCGCGTGCTGCGCCGGTCCGCCGCGTCGGCGCTGGCGTCCAGCAAGCCCCTGTCCCGCAGGCCGCGGATCAGCCGCGTCAGCTGGGCCTTGTCGCGTCCCGAGTGCGCCACCAGGTCGCTCAAGGTCGCCCCCGGCTCGCGCGCGAAGAAACGCAGCACCTTGCTCTCCATGTGGGTCAGCTCGTGCGCGCCGCCGGCGAAGGCGCGGAACTGCTGCGAACGGTAGAGGTGCATGATCGCATGGATGGCGTCGAACACGTCGCCCACGGCGCCGGACGCAGTATCCAACCCGGGTGCAGGCGGATTTTGGTTGACTTTATCAACTTGTTTTTTCATAATAGGAGACATTATCAACTAACTGGGTGAAACATGGAACAGCAAGAGAGCCGCCAGGTCCAACGCGTGCGCCACGCGCTGCGCATGCGCGAACTGACCGTCGCCCGCGTGGCCCCGGTCGGCGCGCATTTCGTCGCCGTCACCTTCGAAGGCGAGGCGCTGCACGACTTCGTCTCGCTGTCGTTCGACGACCACGTGAAGTTCATGGTCGACGGCGCCGACGGCGTCCAGGTGCGGCGCGACTATACGCCGCGGCGCTTCAGCGCCGACGCGCGCGAGCTGACGATCGAGTTCGCCCTGCACGGCGACGGCGCCGCATCGAACTGGGCGCGACAGGCGCGCATCGGGCAGAAAGTCGTCGTCGGCGGGCCGCGCGGCTCGATGATCGTGCCCATGGCCTTCGACTGGTACCTGCTGGCCGGCGACAGCACGGCCCTGCCGGCGATGCGGCGGCGTATCGAGGAGCTGCCGGCCGGCAGCCGCGTGATCGTGGTCGCCGCCGCCGATGCGGGCGACCGCCTGCCTTTCGCTGGCGCGGTCCAGCCTGAAGTCCACTGGGTCGAGGGTGACGACGCCCTCGTCGAGCGCGTACGCGCGCTCGTCCTGCCCGAGGGCGCGGGTTTTGCCTGGGGCGCCGGCGAAGCGGCCGCGATGCGCCGCCTGCGCGTCGTGCTGGCCGAGGAAAAAGGCATCGCCAAGGATGCGATGCGCGTCTCGGCCTACTGGAAACAGGGCGTGGCGGATCACCACGAGAATCTGGAGTAAAAGCATCTCGAGTAATCCGCCCGGCGCCGGAAACGCTCAGCGCTTTCTCGGATGCAGCGCCTGGCGCGCGCGCTTCCTTTCCTCGGCCCTGGCGAAGCGGCGCTTCTGGTCCTCGGTCTCCGGCACCAGCGCCGGCACCTGCTGCGGCTTGCGTTGCTCGTCCACCGCCACCATCGTGAAGTAGCAGCTGTTCGCGTGGCGCACCGTGCGCTGCTGGATGTTCTCGGTGACGACGCGGATGCCGACCTCCATCGAGCTCGTCCCCGTATAGTTCACCGAGGCCAGGAAGGTCACCAGTTCGCCGACGTGGATGGGCTCGAGGAACATCACCTGGTCCACCGACAGCGTCACCACGTAGGAGCCGGAATAGCGGCTGGCGCAGGCATAGGCCACGCTGTCGAGGAACTTCAGGATGGTGCCGCCGTGGACGTTGCCCGAGAAGTTGGCCATGTCGGGCGTCATCAGCACCGTCATGCTCAGCTCGTGGATGGGCCTGCCGTGTTGGTCGTTCATGATTCTGTACCGCTGGATGTGAAAACCTATTCTAGCGCCAAACCGGTTTACTTTCCGAGTCGCAAGAACTCCGGCAAGGGCCTGGCTGGCCGGCGAAAAATACGAAGTGCACAACAAATCGTCCGAATTGACCGATAATGTCGGTTTTGCGGGCGTCGTCACGCCCATTCCGCCGTTTCTGGAGACCGTATGAACAATGAAGGCCAATCGACGCTGTCGATCGAAAAATCCTTGATCCCCCTGCCACCCGCGGAGCGCTCGGCGCTGCTGCAGAACCCGGGCTTCGGCCGCGCGTTCAGCGACCACATGGTCACGATCCGCTACACCGAAGGCCGCGGCTGGCATGACGGCAAGGTCGAGGCGCGCGCCAACCTGCCGCTCGATCCGTCGACCATGGTGCTGCACTATGCGCAGGAAATCTTCGAGGGCCTGAAGGCCTACCGCCTGCCGCGGGGCGGCGCCGCGCTGTTCCGCCCCGACGCCAACGCCCGCCGCTTCCGCAATTCGGCGGTGCGCCTGGCGATGGCCCCGCTGCCGGAAGAACTGTTCCTGGAATCGGTGCGGGCCCTGGTCTCGGAAGACCGCGACTGGATCCCCGAAGCCGAAGGCTCGGCCCTGTACCTGCGCCCGTTCATGGTCGCCACCGAAGCGGCGCTGGGCGTGAAGCCCGCCAGCGAATACCTGTACTGCGTGATCGCTTCGCCGGTCGGCTCCTACTTCAAGGGCGGCGCGGCCGGCGTGACCCTGTGGGTGTCCGAGAACTACATCCGCGCCGCGCCCGGCGGCACCGGTGAAGCCAAGTGCGGCGGCAACTACGCCGCCAGCCTGGCCGCGCAGGCCGAGGCGATCCGCCAGGGCTGCGACCAGGTCGTCTTCCTCGACGCCGTCGAGCGCAAGTATGTGGAAGAACTGGGCGGCATGAACGTGTTCTTCGTGTTCGAAGACGGTTCGATCCAGACCCCGCCGCTGGGCGGCACCATCCTGCCGGGCATCACCCGCGATTCGCTGATCGTGCTGGCGCGCGACCTCGGCATCACCGTGCGCGAAGAGCCGTACTCGATCGACCAGTGGCGCGCGGACGCAGCCAGCGGCCGCCTGACCGAAGCCTTCGCCTGCGGCACCGCGGCGGTCGTCACCCCGATCGGCAAGGTCAAGGGCAGCAACTTCGAAGCCACCATCGGCGACGGCGGCGCGGGCCCGGTCACCACGAAGCTGAAGGCCGCCCTGCTCGACATCCAGAACGGCCGCGCGGAAGACCGCCACGGCTGGCTGCAGCGCGTGTTCTGATCTTCACGGCGCGGCCTCGCCGCGCCTATGCCGCGGGGCGCCGGCACGCGCCGGCGTCCCGCTCCCATGCTCTCACTCCCGACAGCGTCCCTCGCGCGCCCATGCTGAAACTCAGTCTCGACGCCCTGCTCACGGTCGACACCATCGCCCGCCGCGGCTCCTTCGCGGCCGCCGCCAAGGAATTGTTCCGGGTGCCCTCGACGATTTCGTATACCGTCGCCAAGCTCGAGGAAGACCTCGGCGTGCAGCTGTTCGAGCGCTTCGGCCCGCGCGTGACCCTCACCGGGGCCGGCGAGGAATTGCTGAAGGAAGGCCGCTACCTGCTGAAGGCGGCGGGCGACCTTGAACGGCGCGTGCGGCGCGTCGCCTCGGGCTGGGAGACCGAGTTCACGATTGCGATCGACTCGATGCTGGCGCCCTGCGGGCTGATCGGGGACATCGATGCCTTCTGCCAGGTCGCGGACCAGACCCGCCTGCGCCTGCTGAAGGAAGAACTTTCCGGCACCTGGGAAGCCCTGCTCGACCGGCGCGCCGACCTGCTGGTGGGCGCCGCCGGCACGGGTCCGTCCGGCGGCGGCTACACCGCGATGCCGCTGGCGACCGTCTCCTTCGTGTTCGTGGTCGCGCCCGGCCATCCGCTCGCCACGATTGACCGCCCGCTGTCGAAGGCCGACCTGGCGGCGCACCGCGCGGTGTCGGTGTCCGACTCGGCGCGCCAGCTGCAGGCGCGCACCGTCGGCCTGCTGTTCGGCCAGGACACCCTGGCCGTGCCGGACATGCAGACCAAATACGACTTCCAGCGCGCCGGACTGGGTTTCGGCTTCCTGCCCGAGCCCTGGGTGCGCGAGGACGTCGCCCAGGGACGCTTCGTCGCGAAACAGGTCGAGGAACCGAAGCCGGACGAGACGCTGCAGCTGGCCTGGCGTACCGGCGAGGAAGGCGCGGCCCTGGCGTGGTGGAAGGACAGGCTGCGCGCGTCGGATACGGTGGAGCGCATGCTGGCGCGGGAGTGACCGTAGGGTGGGCACTCCGTGCCCACGCGTGAAGCCTGCGTCGTGTTGGCGTTCATGAAGCGCCGCGTCAGCTCATCGTTTACGCGTGGGCACTCCGTGCCCCCCCCCTACCGCATCCGCCTTATCGCATCAGTGCGGCAGGTCGAACAGCATCACTTCCGCGTTCTCGGCGCCGTTCAGGACGATCGCGGCTTCGTCGTCGACGCGCACGGCGTCGCCGGCCTCGAGTGCGATGCCGTTCACGTTCAGCCGGCCGCGCGCCACGTGCAGGTAGCCGATGCGTTTGTCGCCGAGCGGGAAGCTCACCTCGTCGGCGCCATCCAGGATGCCGGCGTACAGCGAGGCGTCCTGGCGGATCGAGACCGAACCTTCGCGGCCGTCGTTCGAGGCGACCAGGCGCAGGCGGCCCAGCTTCGATGCGCGGTCGAAGTGCTTCTCCTCGTAGCCGGCCGGGGCGCCGGCCTGGTTCGGCTGGATCCAGATCTGCAGGAAGTGGACCGGCTCGCTCGCCGAGTGGTTGTACTCGCTGTGCACCACGCCCTTGCCCGCGCTCATGCGCTGCACGTCGCCGTAGCGCAGGACCGAGCCGTTGCCCATGCTGTCCTTGTGTTCGAGGGCGCCGTCGAGCACGTAGGAGATGATCTCCATGTCGCGGTGGCCGTGCGGATCGAAGCCGCCGCCGCCGGCGACGCGGTCCTCGTTGATCACGCGCAGCGGGCCCACGCCCATGTGCGCCGGATCGTGGTAGTGGCCGAAGGAGAAGGTGTGCTTCGAGTCCAGCCAGCCAAAGTTGGCAACGCCGCGTTCTTCGCTTTTACGTACTTTCAACATGATGCGCTCCTTTTTGATGGGCCGTTCGAACCGTTCGAACATCCGCGCCAACCGGTCTTCGTTTTCCGTTGTGCGCTGGGGCCGCGTTGTCGATGAAGTGCATTATGCCGGTGCGCGGCGCGCGCAAAAAGCGAGTAGTTTGCCGGCCTATCGTCGAAAAAATCGAACGTCATGCAAGTGCTATGCGCCGGGCTCGCTCCGGGCCTGCATCGGCTCGCCGATCGCATAGAAATGCCCCCCGGCGACGTGGTGGATGCTGCGCCACTCCGCCCCGGCGCTCTCGAAGTGCCAGTGCCCGTCCTTGAACACGCGCGCGTCGGCCCAGGCCGCCGTGACTTCGCCGATGAAAAGGTCGTAGGCCTGCTGGTTGTGCGGCTCCGGCACCAGGCGGCAGGCCAGCCAGGCCGAGCAGCCGGCGACGAAGGGCATGCCGGTCTCGCCGAGCCGGACCAGCTCGACGCCGGCCACGTCCAGCTTGTCCGGTTCGCTGGCGCGGCCGCGCGTGCCGACTTCATGGGTCAGCTGCAGCAGCCGCACGGTCGGCACCTGGATCACGAATTGGCCGCTGGCCTCGACCAGTGCCCGCGTATGCGTGCTCTTGTCGAGCACCACGGTGAGTTTCGGCGGCGCGAAGTCGAGGGCGCAGGCCCAGGCCGCGGCCATGACGTTGTCGACGCCCGCGTGGCGGGCCGAGACCAGGACCGTCGGCCCGTGGGTCAGCAGGCGGTAGGCCTTTTCCAGCGGGACGGGTTGGATGTGTTCGTTCATGCTTGGCTCCAGGTGGGATCTCGCGGCGCTCGGCACGGTCCGCCGCCCGATCGGATAAGATGCATTGTATGACAGGCCGATCGGGCGCCTGTCCACGGGAGAATCCATGAACCACGCGTCGGCCTGCGCGCCGGACACCGCGGCTGCCGACATTGCACCAGGCATGGTGCGCCTGCTGGCCTTTGCCGCCGGCCTGATCGTCGCCAACCTGTATTACGCCCAGCCCCTGGTCGGGCCGATCGCGGCCGCCACCGGCCTCTCGGCGGGCGCCGCCGGCCTGGTCGTCACCCTCACCCAGATCGGCTATGCGCTCGGCCTGTTCTTCATCGTGCCGCTCGGCGACCTGGTGGAGAACCGGCGCCTGGTGTTCGTCCTCTTGCTGGGCACCGCGCTGGCGCTGGCGGCGGCGGCCTTCAGCGAGCAGGCCTGGCTGTTCCTCGCCAGCTCGCTCGGCATCGGCCTCGGTTCGGTGGCGGCCCAGGTGCTGGTGCCCTTCGCGGCCCACCTGTCGCGCGACGAGACGCGCGGCTACAACGTCGGCAGGGTCGTCAGCGGCCTGCTGCTGGGGATCATGCTGGCGCGCCCGGTAGCCAGCCTGGTGGCCGACCACGCCGGCTGGCACAGCATGTTCGGCGCCGCCGCCCTGGTCGTGCTGGCGCTGGCCTTCCTCCTGCGCCGCCGCCTGCCGCTGCGCCAGCCAGGTTCTCCGCTATCCTACTGGTCGCTGATCGGGTCGCTGCGCCACTTGTTCGCCACGACGCCGGTGCTGCGCCGGCGCGCCGCCTACCAGGCCGCCATGTTCGGCTGCTTCAGCCTGTTCTGGACCGTGACGCCGCTGATGCTCGCCGGGCCCGCCTTCGGGCTGTCGCAGACCGGCATCGCGGTCTTCGCCCTGGTCGGCATGGCCGGCGCCGTCGCCTCGCCGATCGCCGGCAAGCTGGCCGACCGCGGCCACACCCTGCCGGCCACCGCCTGCGCGCTGCTGCTGGCGGTCGCCGGCTTCGCCCTGCCGCTGCTGGCGCCAGCAGCCGGGCCACATGCGCGCGACCTGGCCCTGGCCTTGCTGGTGATCGCCGCCATCGTGGTCGACATGGCCGTGGCCGCGAACATGGTGCTGGGCCAGCGCGCGATCTTCGCCCTCGGCGCCGAAGTGCGCGGACGCCTGAACGGCATCTACTTTTCGCTGTTCTTCGTTGGCGGCGCGGTGGGTTCGGCGGCCGGCGGCTGGGTCTACGCGCAGTACGGCTGGGATGCGGTCCTGCTGCTCGGCATGGCCCTGCCGGGCGCCGCCCTGCTGTACTGGGTCAGCGAATACCTGGCCAGCACCAGGACCGTACGCGAAACGGCTTAGGCTTCAGGCCAGGCGCGCCAGTTCCGCCTCGCTGAAACCGGCCCGGCGGCGCGCCTCGAGGTTGAACGGACCTTTCAACACCGGCGCCTTGTAGCGCGCCGTCAGCGCGTCGTAGGTGGAGATCGGCTCCAGGCCGCGTCCGGCGCACAGGTAGAGGTACCAGCGGTTGCCGATCTCCACGTGGCCTTCCTCGTCGCGCAGCAGGATGTCGAGAATCTCCGCCGCCGCCACGTCGCCGGCCTGGGCCAGCTTGGCGCGCAGCGGCGGGATCGCGTCCAGCCCGCGCGCCTCCAGCGTGCGCGGCACCAGGGCCATGCGCGCCAGCACGTCGCCGCTGGTCTTGCCGACCATCTCCCACAGGCTGTCGTGGCCCGGAAAATCGCCGTAGGCATAACCGAGGCCGGCCAGGTGTTGCGACAGCAGCGCGAAGTGATAGGCCTCTTCGCGCGCCACGCGCAGCCAGTCGGTGTAGTACGCAAGCGGCATGCCGGGGAAGCGCCACAGGGCGTCCAGCGCCAGGTTGACCGCGTTGAACTCGATGTGGGCCAGCGCGTGGATCAGCATGGCGCGCCCTTCGGTGGTCGCCATCGAGCGCCGTCCGACCAGGCGCGGCGGCACCAGCTCGGGCCTTTCGGGGCGGCCGGGAATGGCGCCGGCGGGTTGCAGCACCGCGGCATTGTCGACCCGGGCCTGGCCCTGGCTATGCAGCTCGGCAAGTTCCGCGACCATGCGGGTTTTCGCCGCCGGATCGGTTTCGAGCAGGGATGCCAATGCGCCAGCGCGCAGCTCGGTCGGAAGTGCCATGGTGTATGTCGTCGTCATCAAAGCGCGCAGTGTAGCAAACCGGGGCGTTGGCCGGCCATATGCGGAAAACAGATACGCATCTAGCAAAAGCTTCGTTCCCATCGGCCGGGCGAGTCTTTAAGGTATGCCTTACCTGATGACTTTTCCGGAACAATCATGATCAAGAATAAGCTGTTCGCCCTCGTCGCCGCCACCGTTGCCGCCGCCACCCTCCTGCAACCGGCCTTTGCCGCCGACATCAACCTGCTCAACGTCTCCTACGACCCGACGCGCGAGCTCTACCAGGACGTGAACGCGGCCTTCGCCAGGTCGTGGAAGGCGCAGACCGGCGACAACGTCAAGATCAAGCAGTCGCACGGCGGCTCCGGCAAGCAGGCGCGCTCGGTGATCGATGGCCTGGAAGCCGACGTCGTCACCCTGGCGCTGGGCTACGACATCGACGCCCTGGTCGACAAGGGCCTGCTGCGCCACGGCTGGCAGGCGCGCCTGCCGCACAACAGCGCGCCGTATACCTCGACCATCGTGCTGCTGGTACGCAAGGGCAACCCGAAAGCCATCAAGGACTGGAACGACCTGGTGAAACCCGGCGTCTCGGTGATCACGCCGAATCCGAAGACCTCGGGCGGCGCGCGCTGGAACCACCTCGCGGCCTGGGGCTATGCGCTGCGCCAGCCGGGCGGCAACGAGAACACCGCCAAGGAATTCCTGCGCAAGCTGTACAAGAACGTGCCGGTGCTCGATTCCGGCGCGCGCGGCGCCACCACCACCTTCGTCGAACGCGGCATCGGCGACGTGCTGATCGCCTGGGAGAACGAAGCCTACCTGGCGGTGAAGGAACTCGGCCCGGACAAGTTCGACATCGTCACGCCCTCGGTCAGCATCCTGGCCGAGCCGCCGGTGGCCGTGGTCGACCGTTTCGCCGACAAGCACCAGACCCGCAAGGTGGCCGAGGCCTACCTGAACTACCTCTACACCGACGAGGCCCAAGCCATCATCGCCAACAACTACTACCGTCCGGCCACGCCGAAGGCGGCCAGGCAGTTCGCGAACCGCTTCCCGAAGGTGAAGCTGTTCACCATCGGCGACGTCGCCGGCACCTGGGCCAACGCCCAGAAGACCCACTTCGCCGACGGCGGGGTGTTCGACCAGATCTACCTGAGCAAGTGATCGGTCGCCGGCGGGCCGGCGCCTGGGCGGGAAACGCGCGATAATCGTGGCTCCCGCAACCAGGAGATCGTGCGATGTACATCCCTGCCCACTTCGACGAGCCGCGCCGCGATGCCCTGCATGCGCTGATCCGGGATCATCCCTTCGGTACTTTGGTGACGCATGGCGCGCAGGGGCTGGACGCCAATCATCTTCCGTTCGCGCTGATCCACCAGCCGGACGGCCCCGGGCTGCTCCACGCCCACGTGGCGCGCGCCAATCCGCTCTGGCGCGAATGCGGTGACGGCGATGAGGTGCTGGTCATCTTCCAGGGCGGCGACGCCTATGTATCGCCCAACTGGTATCCGTCCAAGCACGACGAACACAAACAGGTGCCGACCTGGAACTACATGGTGGTCCATGCCCATGGCCGCATCCGGGTGCGCGACGACGAGCGCTTCGTGCGCGCCGTGGTCGGGCGCCTGACGAAGACCCACGAAGCGGCCCAGCCCGTGCCCTGGACAATGGCGGACAGCCCGCGCGGCTTCATCGACACCCTGCTGCAGGCGGTGGTGGGCATCGAGATCGAGATCACGCGCCTGGTCGGCAAGGCCAAGCTCAGCCAGAACAAGGACGTGCGCGACCTGCGCGGCGCGGCCCAGGGGGTGAAGGCAAGCGGCAGCGATGCGCTTGCCGACGCCATGCTGGCCTGCGCCCAGGCGAAGGAAAGCGGCCGCTAGTTTACGCGTGGGCACGGGGCGCCCACCCTACTAAAACGGCCCCCATCCACTCTGCTGGCAGGGCCAGAACGGCTTGAACCGGGTCAGACAGACCCTAAGCCGGCTCGACGGCGTCTCCAGCCGCCACCACGCAATTGCGCCCACCGCGCTTGGCCGCGTACAGCGCCCCGTCGGCGGCGGCGATCAGCGCCGCGGCATCGTTCAGATGCTCCCGGTCGAAGCTGGCCACGCCGATGCTGAGGGTGACGATGGGCCGCAGCGCCTGCGGCGCGTGTTCCAGCGCCAGCGAGGCCACGTGCTCGCGGATCGCATTCGCGTGCGCACGCGCCTGCTCGGGCGTGGTGTCGGGCAGGATCGCCGCGAACTCCTCGCCGCCGTAGCGCGCGGCGACGTCGGCCGGGCGCTTGAGCATGGCCGCCAGGGCCCGGGCCACCGTCGCCAGGCAGGCGTCGCCGCCCTGGTGGCCGAAGTGGTCGTTGTAGGCCTTGAAGGAATCGATGTCCATCAGCAGCAGCGAGAGCGCCCCGCCGCTGCGCTGGGCGCGGCGCAGCTCGCGCTCCAGGGCGACGTCGAAATAGCGCCGGTTGGCGATGCCGGTCAGGCCGTCGACGTAGGATCGGGCGCGCAGCGACTCCGCATGTTCCAGCAGCTGGCGCTCGCGCCCGAGCGCGCCGCTGACGTCGCGGATCTCGATCAGGCAGAACGGCTGGCCGTTCTCGGCGAAGGGCGTGACCAGCACCGCCTGCTCGATCCGTTCGCCGTCGAAACTGCCCGCCGCGCGCAGCGGAAACGGGGTGCGGTCCTGGGCCTGGGGCACGCGGGTCGTGATGTTGTCGAACAGGGCCGCCAGCACCGCCGCCTCCACGCGCGAGCCGCGCAGCCCGGCAAACACCTCGAACAACCCCTGTCCCGTCACCCGCGCCGCCGAACGGCCCGAGCGCGCGCTCATCCAGCGGTTCCAGAGCACGATGTGCTGCTGGACGTCGACAACGACCAGGCCGCAGTCGGCGAGGTTGACGGCCTGGCGGGAAAAGTCGGCTGCGGCGTCGTGAGTAGGGGCGGGCACGGTGACAGTTCGATAAGGAAACTATCGATGATACTGGAAAACACCGGACTTGCCGACCTCGGCGAAGGCGGCATTTGTCGGATAATCTTGCCATCGGCCACGGCACCCCCATCTGACGACCATGAACGATTCCGCCCTTCCCGCCAGCCTGCGCCACGACTTCCACCCGGCCGTCGCCGCCTGGTTCGCCGCCAGCTTCCCCGGCGCCACCGAGGCCCAGCTACGCGCCTGGCCGCTCATCCAGTCCGGGCGAGCCACCCTGGTCGCGGCGCCGACCGGCTCGGGCAAGACCCTGACCGCCTTCCTGGCCGCGATCGACGCCCTGGTGCGCGATAGCACCGACAAGCCGCTGCCGGACGAGACCCGGGTGCTCTACGTCTCGCCGCTGAAGGCCCTGTCGAACGACATCCGCGTCAACCTCGAGGGCCCGCTGGAGGGCATCGACCGCCAGCTCGCCGCGATGGGCCTGGCGCCGCACGGCATCCGCGGCGCCGTGCGCACCGGCGACACCACTACCGCCGAACGCAACGCCATGCGCCGCCGGCCCCCGCACATCCTGGTTTCCACCCCGGAGTCGCTCTACGTGCTGCTCGGCTCGGACAGCGGCCGCACCATGCTCGCCACCGTGCGCACCGTGATCGTCGACGAGATCCACGCGGTCGCCGGCAGCAAGCGCGGCAGCCACCTGACGCTGAGCCTGGAGCGCCTGGAGGCGCTGTGCGCGCAGCATGGGAACCCGGCCCCGGTGCGGATCGGCCTGTCGGCCACCCAGAAGCCGATTGCGAGCGTCGCCGACTTCCTGGTCGGCGCCGGCGCGTCCTGCGCCGTGGTCGACGTCGGCCACGTGCGCGCGCGCGACCTGGCGCTGGAGCTGCCGCCGGTGCCGCTGGAGGCGGTGATGCCGAACGACGTCTGGGAGCGGGTCTACGACCGCATGGCCGAACTGGTGGTGCTGCACCGGACCACCCTCATCTTCGTGAATACCCGGCGCATGGCCGAGCGCCTGGCGCGCCACCTGGGCGAGCGGCTCGGCGCCGGCCACGTGGCCGCCCACCACGGCAGCCTGGCCAAGGAATACCGCCTGGACGCCGAACAGCGCCTCAAGCGCGGCGAATTGCAGGCGCTGATCGCCACCGCCTCGCTCGAACTGGGGATCGACATCGGCGACGTCGACCTGGTCTGCCAGGTCGGCTCGCCACGCAATATCGCCGCCTTCCTGCAACGTGTCGGCCGCTCCGGCCACTTCGTCGGCGGCACGCCCAAGGGCCGCCTGTTCCCGACCTCGCGCGACGACCTGGTCGAATGCGCCGCCCTGCTCGACTGCGTGCGGCGCGGCGAGCTCGACGCCCTGCGCATCCCGCGCGCCCCGCTCGACGTGCTGGCCCAGCAGATCGTGGCCGAAGTGGCCTGCCGGGAGTGGAGCGAAGACGCCCTGTTCGCGCTGGTGCGGCGCGCCCGGCCCTACGCCGAACTGCAGCGGGAAAGCTTCGACGCCCTGCTGCGCATGCTGGCCGAGGGCTACACCACACGCGCGGGCGTGCGCGGCGCCTACATCCACCGCGACGCGGCGACGCATTCGCTACGCGGCCGGCGCGGCGGCAAGCTGGCGGCCGTGACTTCCGGCGGCACGATTCCCGAGAACGCCGACTACACGGTGCTGCTCGAACCGCAGGGCCTGTCGGTGGGCAGCGTGAACGAGGACTTCGCGGTCGAGAGCCTGGCCGGCGACGTGTTCCAGCTCGGGAACACCTCCTACCGCATCATGAAGATCGAATCGGGCAAGGTGCGGGTCGAGGACGCCCACGGCGCCGCGCCCAACATCCCGTTCTGGCACGGCGAGGCGCCGGGACGCAGCGACGAATTGTCCGCCGGCGTGGCGCGCCTGCGCGCCGAGGTCGAGCGCCAGCTGGCCGGGCCGGACGAGGGTCCGGCTCTCGACCGGGCGCTGGACTGGCTGGCCGAACACCTCGGCCTGAAGGACGCCGCCGCGTCGCAGATCGTCGATTACCTGGCCCGTTCACGCGCCGCGCTGGGCGCCCTGCCGACCCGGGACACGCTGGTGATGGAACGCTTCTTCGACGAGTCCGGCGGCATGCAGCTGGTGCTGCACAGCCCCTACGGCAGCCGCATCAACCGCGCCTGGGGGCTGGCGCTGCGCAAGCGCTTTTGCCGCAGCTTCAACTTCGAGCTGCAGGCGGCCGCCACCGAGGACGCGATCATCCTGTCGCTCTCGACCAGCCACAGCTTTCCGCTCGACGAGGTCTGGCGCTACCTGCGCTCGAACACGGCCGAGGCGATCCTGGTCCAGGCCCTGCTCGACGCCCCGGTGTTCAACGTGCGCTGGCGCTGGAACGCGACCACCGCCCTGGCCCTGCCGCGCTTCGCCGGCGGACGCAAGGTCGCGCCCCAGCTGCAGCGCATGAAGAGCGACGACCTGCTGGCCTCGGTCTTCCCGGACGGGGCGGCCTGCCTGGAAAACATCGTCGGCGACCGCGAACTGCCCAGCCACCCGCTGGTCGACCAGACCCTGGACGACTGCCTGCACGACGCCATGGACAGCGAGGGCTGGCTGGCGCTGCTGCGGCGCGTGGAGGCGGGCGAGGTGCGCCTGCTGGCGCGCGACCTGCCGGCGCCCTCGCCGCTGGCGGCCGAGATCCTGAACGCGCGGCCCTATGCCTTCCTGGACGACGCCCCGCTCGAGGAGCGCCGCACCCAGGCGGTGCTGAACCGGCGCTGGAGCGATCCCGCCTCCAGCGACGACCTCGGGGCCCTGGATGCCGACGCGATCGCCGCCGTCGCCGAGGAAGCCTGGCCGCGCGCCCGCAGCGCCGACGAAGTGCAGGAAGCGCTGGTCGCGCTGGGTTGCGTCACCGAGGACGAGGCGCAAGGCCAGGAAGGCTGGCCCGGCTGGCTGGCGCAACTGGCCGAGGCCGGCCGCGCGGCGCGCATGCGCGCTCCAGGCGGGGCGGATCTCTGGGTCGCGCTCGAACGCCTCGACTGCCTGCGGGCGGTGTATCCGGATGCCGCCATCGCGCCGCCTTTGGTCGTCCCCGACAGCCACCGCGGCAACGCGGGCGAGCCCTGGACCTTCGACACCGCCCTGGTGGAAGTCGTGCGCGCCCGGCTGTCGGGCAGCGGGCCACGGCCGCTCGGCGCCATCGCCGCCGGCCTGTCGCTGCCGGCCGGGGCAGTCGGCATCGCCCTGGCTGCGCTGGAAAGCGAAGGCCATGTCATGCGCGGCCGCTTCACGCCGGGCGCGCCTGACGAGGAATGGTGCGAACGCCACCTGCTGGCGCGCATCCATCGCTACACCATCAAGCGCCTGCGCCGCGAGATCGAGCCGGTCGAACTGCAGGACTTCATGCGCTTCCTGTTCGACTGGCAGCACCTGACGCCCGACACCCAGTGGCGGGGCCAGGAAGCGCTGCCCCAGCTGCTGGCCCTGCTCGAAGGCTATCCGGCCCCGGCCGGCGCCTGGGAGCCGGACCTGCTGGCCCTGCGCATGCCCGACTATTCCATCCTCTGGCTGGACGAGCTGTGCCGCGCCGGCAAGCTGGTCTGGACCCGCATCGATGCGCCGCGTTCGGTGGCCGGCGGCCCGGTGCGCTCGACCCCGATCGTGCTGCTGCCGCTCCGCCAGACGGCGCTCTGGCATGCGCTGCCGCAGGATGCCGGCGCACCCGACGTGTCGCCGCGCGCGGCCGTGGTGCTGGAGGCGCTGCGCCGCCACGGCGCCCTGTTCTTCGACGAACTGGTGCACGAGGTGCGCATGCTGCCGGTGGAACTGGAGAACGCGCTGGGCGAACTGGTGAGCCTGGGCCTGGCGAACGCCGACAGCTTCGCCGGCATGCGCGCCATGCTGCAGCCGGTGGCGAAACGCGCAAGCATGGACCGCAAGCGCCGCCGCGGCGCCGGCCCGGGCATGGAGGAAGCCGGGCGCTGGGCGCTGGTGCGGCGCGCCGGCGTGGACGATACGCCGCCACAGGACGCAAGCGCGCCGCGCCGGCGCCGGCTGGCCCCGGAGACGCTCGAATATGTCGCCCTGACGCTGCTGCGCCGCTACGGCGTGATGTTCTGGCGCCTGCTCGAGCGCGAGGCGCCCTGGCTGCCGTCCTGGCGCGAGCTGCTGCCGGTCTACCACCGGCTCGAGGCGCGCGGCGAGATCCGCGGCGGGCGCTTCGTCGCCGGCTTCTCGGGCGAGCAGTTCGCGCTGCCGGAGGCGATTCCCCTGCTGCGCGAAGTCCGGCGGCGCCCGCACGACGGGAAGCTGGTCTGCCTCTCCGGGATCGATCCGCTGAACCTCTGCGGCACCCTGCTCCCGGGCGACAAGGTGCCGGCGCTGGGCGGCAACCGCATCCTGTTCCGCGACGGCCTGCCGGTGGCCCACATCGTCGCCGGCAAGATCGGCTACCCCGCGCCGCCCGGCGCCGACCGCGAACTGTTCCACGCGCACCTGGTCGGGCGCGGCAGGCTCTAGGTACCGGACTTGGACGCGCCGCGGTCGGGTGGTATCGTTTGCGTCCCACTCCACAACGAAAGATCGGCATGCAAGCGACGCACTACGACACAAACAATTCCTTCGCCCGCATCCTGCGCGGCGAACTGCCTTCGATCCGGGTCTACGAGGACGCGGCCACCATCGCGATCATGGACATCATGCCCCAGGCCGATGGCCACGTCCTGGTGATCCCGAAGGAAGCCGCCGCCGATATCTTCGAACTGTCCGAAGACAATGCCGCCGCCTGCATCCGCACCACGAAACGGGTCGCCGCCGCGGTCAAGGCCGCGCTGCAGGCCCCGGGCGTGATGATCGCCCAGTTCAATGGCAGCGCGGCGGGCCAGACCGTGCCCCACGTGCACTTCCACATCGTCCCGCGCCATGCGGACATTCCCCTCAAGCCGCACGCCGGCGTTCCGGCGGACACCGGCCGGCTGCGCGAACTTGCCGAGCGCATCGTCGCCGCCTTGCCGGCAGGCGACGCGTAAGGAGCGCACCGCGGGCGGGCGTTGCGGTCAAGCGACGCCCTCGTCCTGTCGATCCAGGAAATCCGCCGCTGCGCAAGGGCGCCAAACGGACGCGAGGATCCCGCATGGCATACTGGGCCGGCCGTCGAACCGGACGGCGCCGCCCGGAACCGCACGCATTCCGGCCTGGCAGGATGCGAACCCGGCGTGCCCGATGTGGTCGAACCTCCTTTGCCGAGCATCGTCGCCATGGACCCACATGAAGCGGTACGCATCGCAGCACCTCCGGGCGACGCCTGCCCGCGGCCGACGCTCGGCCTGCGTGCGGCGGTCGCCCTGATCGTCGGCGTCGTCATCGGCGCCGGCATCTTCAAGGCGCCCGCGCTGGTCGCCGCCATGAGCGGCAGCGCCACCGCGATGTTCGCGCTGTGGGCGCTCGGCGGCCTGGCGTCCCTGGCCGGCGCCCTGTGCTACGCCGAGCTCGCCACCGCCTATCCGCATGCCGGCGGCGACTACCACTTCCTGCGGCGTGCCTATGGCCGCACGGTGTCCTTCCTGTTCGGCTGGGCGCGCTTTTCCGTCATCACCACCGGCTCGATCGCCCTGCTCGGCTTCGTCTTCGGCGACTACCTGCAGCAGGTCCTGCCCTTCCCGGGGCTGGCGCGCGGCGCCGGCGCCACCCTGTATGCCTGCGCCGTGATCGTCGTGCTCACCCTGCTCAACCTGCGCGGCATCCGCACCGGCGCCGCCACCCAGGGCTGGCTCACGCTGCTGGAGGTCGTCGGGCTGCTGCTGATCGCGGGGGCCGCCGCCTTCCTGGCCGATCCGGCTCCCGCCGCGCCTGTTCCACCGACGCCGGCCGAGGGCGCCGCGGCCTCCTACGGCATGGCGATGGTGTTCGTGCTGCTCACCTACGGCGGCTGGAACGAGGCCGCCTACATCAGCGCCGAGGTGCGCGACGCTCGCCGCTGCATGGCCAGGGCCCTGACCCTGTCGATCCTCGTCATCACCGGCCTCTACCTGCTCGTCACCTGGGCCTGCTGGCACGTGCTCGGGCTGGGCGGCATGGCGGCGTCCGAGGCGCTGGCCGCGGACGTCATGCGCGCCACCCTCGGCCCCGTCGGCGAAACCGTGATCGCGCTGCTGGTCGCCGTCTCCGCCCTCACCTCGATCAACGCCACCATGATCGTCGGCGCCCGCACCGGCTACGCCATGGGCTGCGACTGGCCGCGCCTGCGCCGGCTCGGGCGCTGGGACGGCGAGCGCGATTCGCCGGCCGCCGCCATGCTGGTGCAGGGCATCGCCGCCCTGGTGCTGGTCGGCGTCGGCAGCGCCGTCGGCAGCGGTTTCAAGGCCATGGTCGAATTCACCGCGCCCGTGTTCTGGCTGTTCTTCCTGCTCGCCGGCATCTCGCTGTTCGTGCTGCGCCGGCGCGAGCCCAGCCTGCCGCGCCCCTTCAAGGTGCCCCTGTATCCCTTGCTGCCGCTGCTGTTTTGCGCCACCTGCGCCTGGATGCTCTGGTCCAGCCTGTCCTACGTGGTCAGCCAGTCGCTCGGCGGCCTGAACGCGGCCTGGATCGGCGTGGCCGTGCTCGCCGCCGGCCTGCTGCTGTTGCCGCTCCTGGGCGGCCGCAAGGATGCGCCGGGCGCCTCCCCGTCACCCTGAACCCGCCTCGCTCACGCCCTGACCACTCAAGGAGAATCCCGATGAATTCCCCCTCCAGCCGGCGCCAGCTTCTGCTCCTGGGCGCCACCGCGACCGGACTTGGCCTCTTGACCGCACGTCCCCTGCTGGCCCAGCCGGCGCTTGCCAAGCCGACGCTCGACGTGCCCTACGTACCGACGCCCCAGGCCGTCGTCGACCGCATGCTGTCGCTGGCCAGGGTCGGCAAGGACGACGTCCTGTTCGACCTGGGCTGCGGCGACGGGCGCATCGTCGTCACCGCGGCCAGCCAGTTCGGCGCCCGCGGCACCGGCATCGACATCGATCCCGAGCGGATCGCCGAGGCCAGGGAGAACGCGCGCAAGGCCGGCGTCGAGAAACAGGTGCAGTTCAAGCAGGCCAACCTGTTCGAGACCGACCTCTCGAAGGCGTCCGTGGTCTCGCTCTACCTGCTGCCGACCATCAACGTCAAGCTGCGCCCGCGCCTGTGGCAGCAGTTGAAAGTCGGCTCGCGCGTGGTATCGCACGCCTTCGACATGGGCACCGAGTGGCCGGCGGACAAGACCGCGACCGTCGACGGGCGCACGATCTATTTCTGGACCATTACCGACGCGCAGAAACGGCAAGCAAGGGCCTGAGCCGCAGCCGTGCTGGGCGGAAGGTGTTTGCACGCATGGCGATCCCGTGTACACTGTAATGAGAATCATTCGCATCGACGGCGGCATATCCCTCCCCGGGCATATCGCCGCTTGCGGCTGCATCTACACCGGCAATCGTTCACGCAAAGGAAGCGCATGTGCGACAAACACCCTTCGCCCGGCCTCGCCGGGCTGGCCCTCCCTGGTCGGCAAGGCTCGCGCCGTCGGCGGATCTGGGAACTGCCCCGCAACTGCCACTGCCCGCTGGTCGGCGTCGGCCTGCCGCTGGCCCTGCTGCGCCGCCTGGCCGAGAAGGCCGCGGGCGGCGCGCTGCTGCACGACGACTACGAAGTGCACGTCGGCGCTGTCAGCGATTGCGGCCACCGCAACCGGCTGGCCGAGGCGATCCAGAAAGAACTCGACCGGCGTTATGCCCCCGTGGTCTTCCGCTTCCGCAGCGCCAGGAGCGCCGCCGAGGTGGGCGCGCTGTGGGATGCCGCGGTCGCGGCGGGCGACGTCGCCGGCGCCTTCTGGGCCGGGCTGAGCCACCCGGCCTGCGTGCCCGCGCTGGAAGAAAGGATGTGCCGCGACATCCACATGGTCCAGCACCAGGCCGGCGCCTGCGCCCGCGCCGACATGGGCAAGTACAAGGCCGCGTTGGCGGAGAATGCCCGGCTGGAGGCGGAACTGGCGCGCGCGCAGGCGCGCTGCAATGCTCTGATGCAGGAAAAGAAGCGCGAAGCGGACCGCTACGCCAGGGAAAGCATGGTCGCGCGCGCCGCCGCGATCGGCAAGGACACCGAGATCCTCGCGCTGCGCGGCGACATCGCGCGCTTGCGCGCCGAGGTTCCCGAGCTGGACAGCCGCAAGCGCCTGGCGAACCGGCTGGCGCGGATGGAATTGCGCGAACAGGCGCTGCGGGTCCGGCTCGCCGCATTGAAGGCGGCGCGCCAGGATGCCGCGCCGCAAGCCGCCGGGGTTTCCGCGCCTTCCGATGGATCCGTCGCCGCTCCCGCCGCGCAAGCCGGAACGACAGCGGCGGCCACGGCGGCGCCGACGATCCCGATCCACCTGGTCAACCGCAGCGTGCTGTGCGTCGGCGGGCGTAGCGGCAACCTGCCGTTCTATCGCCGCATGATCGAAGACGTGGGCGCCCAGTTCGCCCACCACGACGGCGGGCTGGAAGACGGCAGCCGCCAGCTCGAGGCCAGCCTGGCCGCGGCCGACCTGGTCATCTGCCAGACCGGCTGCATCAGCCACGGCGCCTACTGGCGCGTGAAGGAGTATTGCAAGCGCACGGGCAAGCGCTGCGTATTCGTCGACAACCCGAGCGTGTCCGGCCTGGCGCGCGGGTTGCGCGAGATCGGCGCGGACCGTGCACCTGACGATGCGCAGGAGCAAATCACGGCGGGCAGCGCGGCCTGCAAGGCTTGAGATTGACAAGCGGAACGGCCTGCGGCGGGCACGGTTTGGCACGCCGCAAGGGAAGTCGCCGTTCAATCGGAACAGGGTTGGAAGCACGCCGCGGGTGGCGTAGAGTGCTGCCACCGTTACACGACGAGGACGCCATGCACGCAACGAACTGGGGAAGTTTTTCTGCACTTGGGGCAATGGCCCTGAAGAACATGGACCGCTCGCGGCAGGCGCGCGGCAAGATGTACGAGCGCGCCGGCTATGGCCCGCAAGAGACAGCCTCCACCATCCTGCACACCGAGCCCGGCATGCAGTTGCGCCGCTACGGCGCCGCCGGCGACGGCCCGGCCGTATTGCTGGTGCCGGCGCCGATCAAGCGCTCCTACATCTGGGACCTGGCGCCCGAGATCAGCGTCGTGCAACGCTGGCTCGAACGCGGCTACCGGGTCTACCTGGCCGAATGGGTGCCGCTGGACGACGCCGCGCTCGACTTCGGCCTGGCCGACTACGGCGACCGCCTGCTGAGCCAGGCGCGCCGGGCGATCGCGGCCGACAGCGGCGAACACGGGGTCGTCGTCGCCGGCCACTCGCTGGGCGGCATCCTGGCCGCCATCCACAGCTGCCTGTATCCGGACGCCGTGCGCGCCACCGTGCTGCTCGAGGCGCCGCTGCATTTCGAGCCGAGCACCTGCTGCTTCTCGCCGCTGATCAAGCAAACTCCCGATGCGCGCAAGATCGCCGACACCTTCGGCCAGGTGCCCGGCGTGTTCCTGAACATGATGAGCGCAATGGCCGAGCCCCAGGCCTTCCAGTGGGAGCGCATGCTCGACCGCTGCATGTCCATGGCCCCCCCCCAGGCGCTGGCCACCCACATGCGCGTCGAGCGCTGGACCCACGACGAGTTCCCGCTGCCGGGCCGGCTGTTCGTGGACCTGGTCGAATCGCTCTACCGCAAGGACGAATTCATGCAGGGCCGGCTCGCCATCGGCGCCCGCACGGTCGGCCCGGCCGACCTGCGCAGCCCACTGGTCAGCGTCGCCGACCCGCGCAGCAAGGTGATTCCGCCCCAGGCCGTGATTCCCTTCCACGACGCGGCATCGAGCCCGGCCAAGCTGCTGCTCGAATACGGCGGCGACATCGGCGTCAACCTGCAACACGTCGGGGTGCTGGTCGGCCGCAGCGCGCACGCGCGCATCTGGCCGGCGATCTTCGCCTGGCTGGAAACCCAGCGCGTTCCAGGCCTGGCCGCGCTCGCGGACGACACTGCGGCCGGCGGCTGAAGCCGCGCCGCGGCTCACCGCAGACACCGCTTTTTCCGGAGGATGCGGTGCCTGCCGCAGGCGACACGAGGCGGCGCCTGCCAACAAAAAATGCGCAAGAGCAAGCAAGGCAGCGTAGAATCGCGTTTTTGCCCGGTGCCCGCGCATGACTACCCAACCCAAGCTGCCCGCCTCCGCCTCGACCTCCGCCGCCTCCTCCCAAGCCCCCACCGAACTCGTCCTCGGTCTCGAAGACCGGCCCGCCCCCCTGGTCGGCATGCTCGCCGCCCTCCAGCACCTGCTGGCCATCATCGTCCCGATCGTCACGCCTGGCCTGCTGATCTGCCAGGCCCTCGGCGTCTCGGCCCGCGACACCAACCTGATCGTCTCGATGTCGCTGGTGATTTCCGGCATCGCCACCTTCGTCCAGTGTCGCCGCTTCGGTCCGCTCGGCGCGGGCCTGCTGATCGTCCAGGGCACCAGCTTCAATTTCGTCGGCCCGCTGATCGCCGGCGGTTCGCTGATGGTCAAGCAGGGCACGCCGGTGGAAGCGGTGATGGCCGCGATCTTCGGCGTGGTGGTGGCCGGCTCCTTCGTCGAGATGGGCGTCTCGCGCGTCCTGCCCTTCGTGAAGCGCATGATCACGCCGCTGGTCACCGGGATCGTGGTGCTGATGATCGGCCTCACCCTGATCAAGGTCGGCCTGATCAGCATGGGCGGCGGCTTCGGCGCCATGGCCAACGGCAGCTTCGCCAACGGCGAGAACCTGCTCCTGTCGGGCCTGGTCCTGGCGATCATCGTGATCCTGAACCGCACCCGCGTGGTCTGGCTGCGCAGCAGCGCCATCGTGATCGCGCTGGCGGTCGGCTACGCGCTGGCCGGCTGGATGGGCCGCCTGGATTTCACGGGCATGCGCGAGGCCCCGGCCTTCCAGGTGCCGGTGCCGCTGCACTTCGGCCTCGACTTCTCGTGGTCGCTGTTCATCCCGATGATCGTGATCTACCTGGTCACCTCGCTGGAAGCGATCGGCGACGTCACCGCGACCAGCAAGATCTCGCGCGAGCCGGTCGAAGGGCCGGTCTGGATGAAGCGCATCAAGGGCGGCGTGCTGCTCAACGGCGCCAACTCGCTGCTGGCCGGCGTGTTCAACACCTTCCCCAGCTCGATCTTCGCGCAGAACAACGGCGTGATCCAGCTGACCGGCATCGCCAGCCGCCACATCGGCGTCTGGATCGCCCTGTTCCTGGTCGTGCTCGGCCTGTTCCCGAGCGTGGCCGGCGTGATCCAGGCCGTGCCCGAACCGGTGCTGGGCGGCGCCGCGATGGTGATGTTCGGCGCGGTCGCCGCGGCCGGCATCAACATCCTGGCCAGCGTGCAGCTCGACCGCCGCGCCCTGCTGATCATCGCCGTCTCCCTGGCCCTGGGCCTGGGCGTGTCGCAGGTGCCGGAATTCCTGGTGCACATGCCGGCGGCGATCCGCAACGTGCTCGAATCGGGTGTGGCCACCGGCGGCATCTGCGCCGTGCTGCTGAACTGGTTCCTGCCCGACAGCACCGAGCCGGCCGCCCACTGACGGCCCGCTTCGTTCCGGCGGCCGGCATCCTCGCCGGCGGCTGGGGGCGCGGTCCCGTATCGTTCCGCACAACGTTCTTCACCCGCACCCGACCGCACAGCGGCAGCCGATATCGCTCATCGGCGATGGTTGTCGGTCGCCCCCCTCTGGCCTGCAAGCTTTGTTTGCTGGTTATTAGCGTTTCCGTAGTCGCCAGCTGTCGATACATCGGTTTTAGTTGGGTTTTATGTTGGTTAGTTACATTTCGGAGCATAGGACCGCGCTTCCAGGCAGCTCCGATCCCAGGCCCTGTCTCCTTGCTCCGTGCCCGCTGGCGGCTGTTCGCTACATCCGGCGATGGCGCATCCGCCGCCCGGCGTGAAGGAACAGCCGGGCGCGCTCGCGGTCGCCGCGGTCGGCGGCGCCGATCGCTTCCCTGCCGAGGAATTCGTCCAGCCAGCATGCGTACTATCCCTTATTTCATTCATGAACTGTTCATTGATAAACTATGCCTCGACGGACCGATAACGGCCCGCCAGACCTCATCCCAACGACAAGGCAAACAACATGAAGAACACTCTCCTCCCCGCCCTGCTGCTCTCGCTGGTGGCCGGCTGCGCGTCGACCAGCCCGGCAGTTGCCGACGACCCGGTACGCGCCCGCGTCCTGGCCGAGCTCGAACAAGCCAAGGCCGACGGTTCCTACCCGATCACCGAGGCGCAGTATGCGAATCTCCCGGCGCCGCGCGCCTCCCAGGCCGCGGTCCAGCCCGCAGCGGGGAGCGGCGCGAACGGCGCGGCCGCGGCGCCTTGATATCAAGCGGCTACAATCCCTCTCTTTGTTTGCACGACAAGGAACAACGATGAGCGACTTTGGACCGACCGACCAGCGGCTGCGCCGCGTCGAGGCGCGCTTGCCGGGCTTTCCGGTGGACGCGATGCGGATGGTGCGCATGACCAACCACCTGAACAAGACCTTCCGCGACCGGACCAATGCGCTGGTCAGGAAATACGACCTGACCGATTCGAGCTATACGGTGCTGGCGATCCTGTATGGCTGCGTCGACGAAAGCTCGAGCGCATCGGAGCTGAGCGAGGCCTGCCAGGAAAAGCCGGCCAACCTGACCCGGGTTTGCGACGAGCTGGCGGCGCGCGGCCTGGTCGAGCGCGCTCCGAAACCGGGCGACCGCCGCTCCGTGATGATCAGGCTGAGCGAACGCGGCCGCGCGCTGGCCGAGCAGGCCATCCCGGAAGTCTCGGCGATGGTCATCGAAGCCTGCGGCGACTTCGATCCCGGCGAGCTGCGCCGGCTGTGCGAGCTGTACGCGCGCCTGCTGCGCCACCAGGACCGGCGCGCCTGAGGCAGCCGGCAAGCCGCCCGATTCCCGATGAGGCGGGCCAGGAGCGGTGCGCGTTCGCGGCATCGGCGCATGCGCAAGGCAGGCGCCGCCCGCGTATGCCGGGGGCTGCCGGAGCGCCGCAACCGGCGGGCCGCGCGGCACACCGGTCTCGTTCGCTGGGGCAGCCGAGAGCGCCTGACAAAACCCATGGCCGCGTTGCATCGTCTCGCCGTACAGGCATAGTGTCTTCGACGCTGCGCCGGGTGGCCGTATCCCTTGACCTGAAAGTCTTGTCAGGCGCCCTTGGTCCTTTGGTCCAATTGAACGTGCGCCCCCTTCCCGATCATCATGGCATTTTCCAACGCGGGTTCACCCGGAGGTGCCACATGATGCCTGCTCATCGTTTTCATCGGCCATCGCGGATCCTGGCGGCATGTGCTGTGCTCGCCTTGGCCGGGTGTGCCAGCAACAAGGTCCTGGACAACCAGCTCGCCAACAGCCAGGAGGCGATCGACCAGGCCCGGATCGCCGGCGCCGCCGACGCCGCGCCGGCCGACCTGTCGGCTGCGGTCGACAAGCTCGAGCGCGCGAGGGGCTCGGCCGGCCACCGCCGCGGCAAGGACGCGATGCGCCTGGCCGAGGAAGCGCAGGTCGACGCCAACCTGGCGCGCGCCAAGACCGACTCGGCCCAGGCCAGGATCGCGGCAGCTGAAATTACCAAGAGCAACCAGGTCCTGTATGACGAACTCAAGCGCATACGGCAGAACCAGTCGAGGTGAAAGATGAAGAACATGATCCGATCCAGCAGCGGCGCGCTGCTTGTCGCCATGATCGCGGCGGGCTGCGCCAGCAAGCCGCCGGCATCCGAGGTCGCGGCCGCCGAGACCGCCATCGGGAACGCCACGCAGGTGGTCGAACGGGCGGGCGCCGATCCCCACGTCACCCAGTACGCCGGCACGGAACTCGACCGCGCCAACGGTTCGCTGGACCAGGCCAGGCAGGCCTGGAGCAAGCACCATGACGTGAAGGCCGCCACCCACCTGGCCTACATCGCCCAGCGGCGCGCGGCGACCGCGGAACATCTTGCGAACGCACGCGCGGCGGAGGAAACCGTGAAGCTGGCGGCGGTCGAGCGCGACAAGGCGGCGGCGATGGCGGCCGCCGAGCGGCGCGGCAGGCCGACGCGGGAACTGATGCAGGAAGCGCTCACGGCCTTCCGCTCCGGCTCCGCCAAGCTGCCGCCCAGCGCCAACGACGCGATCAACGCGCTGGCGGTCAACTTGCGCAACAATCCGGAACAGGTGGTCGTGATCGAGGGCCACACGGACAATGTCGGCAAGCCCGCCTACAATCACAAGCTGGCCATGCAGCGGGCGGAAGCGGTGCGCATGGCCCTGATACGGCGTGGCATCGACAGCAGCCGCATCACCCTGCGCTCGCTCGGGGAAGACACGCCGGTGGCCAGCAACGACACCCGCATGGGCCGTAGCGAAAACCGGCGCGCCCAGATCATCGTCGGCGACATGGAAGGGACCGCGATGGGGTCGTCGCAGGGCGGCGCCACCGGTTCCGGCGGCGCACGCCACGAGCCGGGCAAGCATTGATGCCCAGGCCGGCAGGCTTCCTTCCGGGCCCCTGGCGCGCGGAAGGAAACCTGCCCCTTTCGCCCTCCTCCTCCCTGCCCGCTCCTTCGGTTCCGCGCGCCGCGCCGTCCGCCGCCCAGGCTTCGCGTGCGGTATGATCGCGGGGTCGCGCCGCTTCGCGCCACTTCGCCCCACCTCTCCACGATCCATGTCAGCCACCGAGCACGCCCCCGTCCAGGTCACCGATCGCTTCGTCCACCATCCCCAGGGCCGCCTCTTCGTGCGCAGCTGGCACCTTGACGGAAGCGCCGGCGACGCCGCACCCATCGTCCTGTTCCACGATTCCCTCGGCTGCGTCGCGTTGTGGCGCGGCTTCCCGGCCGCGCTGGCCGCCGCCACCGGCCGCCGCGTGATCGCCTACGACCGCCTCGGCTTCGGCCGTTCCGACCCGCGCAGAGGCAGCCTGGCGCCCGGATTCGTCGCCGAGGAAGCCGACATCGCGCTCCCGGCGCTGCAACGCGAAATGGGCTTCGGCCGCTTCGTCGCTTTCGGCCACAGCGTCGGCGGCGGCATGGCCGTGCACTGCGCGGCGCGCCACCCGGACGCTTGCCTCGCCCTGGTCACCGAGTCGGCCCAGGCCTTTGTCGAAGAGCGCACGCTGGCGGGGATCCGGGAAGCAAAGAGCGGCTTCCAGGATCCGGCCCGGTTCGCGCGCCTGGCGCGCCATCACGGAGAAAAGGCGCGCTGGGTACTCGATGCCTGGACCGAGACCTGGCTGGCCCCGGCGTTTCGCGACTGGTCGCTGGCCGACGCGTTGCCGCAAGTGGCCTGTCCGGTGCTGGCCCTGCATGGCGAGCACGACGAATTCGGCACGCCGCGCCACCCCGACATCATCGCCCGGCTCGCCGCCGGCCCCGGCCGGGTCGAGATCATCGGCGGCGCCTTCCACGTCCCGCATCGCGAACAGCCGGCCCTGATTCTGCGGCTGGCGACCGATTTCCTCGCAGCGCGGCCGGCCTGAAGGGCCGCCGGCCAGCACACTCCGCCGGCCGCGCGCGCATGCGCTGTGCGCGCATCGACACATCATCGTGCGGTTTCGCACAGCAGAACGATTTTCCCGCGTTTTCCCTGCGTTTTGGCCGCCGTTCTCCCTGCATGTGGATGCAAGGAGACAAAACAACGCGGCGCTCCCTACCCTTGCTGATTACCCATTAATAATTGTTGACAGTGTTGTCACATGAAAATAGAGTTTCACTATAGACGGCTGAGTTCCACCAAGAGAAACGGTGCCGCTATGCAGCTCTAGTGCGTTCGGCCTCGCCGGGGCCGAGCATCATAAAAATGAGGAGACAGCATCTGTGAAGAAGCACATCATCGCCATGGCCGCGCTCTGCGCCTGCATGTCCGCCGCATCGGCGCAAACCAGCGTCACCATCTACGGCATCGTCGACGCCGGCATCACCCACGTCAACAATGACGGCCCGAACGGCGGCCGCACCACGGTCGAAGCCGGCCAGATGCAGGTGTCGCGCTGGGGCTTCAAGGGCGTGGAAGACCTGGGCGGTGGCCTGAAGGCGCGCTTCGGCCTGGAAGGCACCCTGCTCAACGACACCGGCGCCGCCGGCGTCGGCACCGGCAACCCGCCGACCACCAGCCTGTTCGACCGCGAAGCCACCGTCGGCCTGACCGGCAACTTCGGCTCGATCGACTTCGGCCGCCAGAACATCCTGGGCGTGCTCTCGGTCGGCATGGCCGATCCGATGGGCCTGGCCTTCGCCGCCACCAGCCCAAACGTGCTGTTCGCCGCGATGAACCACGCCGGCGTCTACGGCGCCTACGGCGCCAACGGCAGCGGCACCGCGCTGCGCCAGAATAACTCGATCCGCTACGTCTCGCCTTCGTTCAGCGGCTTCGGCTTTGCGCTGATGCGCGCCTTCGGCGAGCAGGCGGGCGATTCGCAGCGCAACTCCTACCTGGGCGCCTCGGCCTTCTACAATGCCGGCCCGCTGAACCTGTACGGCGCCTATGCCCGCATGAAGAACAACGCGGCCAGCCCCGACCTGCTGCACTCGCACGCGATCGGCGTCAAGTACACCATGTCGCGCGCCGTGCTGAAGTCGACCTACTCGGAAAACAAACTCGACAGCACCGGCCGCAAGATCAGCGTCTTCGGCGCGGGCGTCGACGTCCCGGTGGCACCGGCCATCACCCTGACCGGCGCCTTCTATAACACCCGCCGCTCGGGCGACCTGAAGGACGACTCGCAGCAGTACATCTTCATCACCCGCTACGCGCTGAGCAAGCGCAGCACGGCCTACTTCTCGTACGGCCACGCCGCCACCGACCGCATCGTGTCGGCAACCGACATCAACCTGGCCCAGGGCTTCGTCTCGGTGGGCAGCGATTCGGCGAACCGCCTGACCGTGGGCGTGATGCACATGTTCTGATCGTTCTCGCGGACGACAAAAAGCCGGCTGGGCGCAAACCCAGCCGGCTTTTTTATTGTTATCGCATCATTCGTCGGGCGGGGTCATCCCGCCATCGCCTCGCGCTTGCCCTGCAGGTCGCGCCACTGCACCTTGCCGGTCGCCGACTTCGGCAGCGTGTCGCGGAACTCCACGATGCGCGGGCTCTTGTAGGCGGCCATGTTCTCGTGCGCCCAGGCGATGATGTCCTCTTCGCTGACGCTGCCGGCGAAGCCGTCCTTCAGCGCCACCACCGCCTTCACCGTCTCGCCGCGGCGCTCGTCGTGCGCGGCCACCACGCACACCTCGCGGATCGCCGGGTGCCGGTACATCAGCGACTCGACCTCGGCCGGCCAGACCTTGTAGCCCGAGGCGTTGATCATGCGCTTCAGGCGGTCGACCATGAAGAAGTAGCCATCCTCGTCGACCCGTCCGAGGTCGCCGGTCCGAAGAAAACGCTTGCCGTCGATCTCGACGAAGGTTTCGTTCGTCGCCTGCGGATTGTTCCAGTAGCCGCGCATCACCTGGGGCCCGTGGACGACGATCTCGCCGACCTCGCCCACCGCCAGTTCGCGCATGGTATCGGGATCGACCACGCGCGCGTCGACGTCGCAGATCGGGATGCCCAGGCACTGCTTCTTCGGTCGCTCGCCGGGGTTGATGTGGGTCGGGGCCATGGTCTCGGACATGCCGTAGCCCTCGACGTACTTGACGCCCATGAGATCCTGCATGCGCTGGGCGATCGCGTCGGGCATCGCCGCGCCGCCGCCGCTCATGCGCCGGATGCTCGACAAATCGTACTCGGCCACGCGCGGGCTCGACAGCATGTCGACCACCATGGTCGAGATCAGCTGGGTCGAGTTCACCCCGTAGCGCCGGATGCATTCGGCCGCCGTGTCGCGGTCCCAGCGCGACAGGATGACCACGGTCCCGCCGATGAAGATCGAGCCGTTCATCCCGCCCTGCATGCCGGTCACGTGGAAGAAAGGCAGCACGCACAGGGCGATCGAATCCTGCTGGGCGCCGAACCACTGCACGCCCGCCACCGTGTTGTACATCACGCTGCGGTGGGTGTGCATGCAGCCCTTCGGATTGCCGGTGGTGCCCGAGGTATACGGCATGCAGCACAGGTCGTCCGGCCCCGCCGTCAGCGGACCCGGGCGGCAGCCGCGCGCCAGCACGTCGCTCCACAGCACCATGCCCTCGCCCTCGATGGCGCGGCGCGGGGCGGCGACGAAGTCCGGCACCTTGAGGTCGGTGTCGCGCTCGATGTAGTCGGAATAGGCGGCAACCACCACGTGGCGCAGGCCGCCTTCGCCCAGCAGCGGCCGCACCTGCTCGACCAGGTCCTGGGGCGCGAAGATGGTGGTGGCGCCGGTGTCGCCGACGTAGTGGCGCAATTCCTCGGTCAGGTTCATCGGATTGACCGGCACCACCACCGCGTTGGCGCGCAGGATGGCGTAATAGGCAAGGATGAACTGCGGGCTGTTCTGCATGTAGAGCAGCACCCGGTCTCCCTGCCCCACGCCGCACTCGGCCTGCAGGAAGCCGGCGATGGCGTCGACCTCGTCCTTGAACTCGCTGTAGCTGATCGGCGTGTCGTAGTAGATGGCGAAGGTCTTGTCCGGGTAGCGGGTGGCCGACACCTCGAGGTTGTAGTACAGGTTCGTTTGCGGCACGCTCAGGTGCCGCGGCAGGCCCGTGGGCCAGAATGGGAAGTGGCGCTCCGACATCTTGTCTCCTGTAGTGTGGAGGCGGCTTGGATCCGCTCTTCTACTCTTGTGCTCGTCGATTCAGCGGTATTTTGCCAGCTCCAGCTTGGCGATCGCGTTGCGGTGCACTTCGTCCGGGCCGTCGGCCAGGCGCAGCGAACGCGCGCTGGCATAGGCCTGGGCCAGGCCGAAGTCCTGGCTGACGCCGGCGCCGCCATGGGCCTGGATCGCCCAGTCGATCACCTTGCAGGCCATGTTCGGCGCGATCACCTTGATCATCGCGATCTCGCGCGCCGCGACCTTGTTGCCCACCGTGTCCATCATGTGCGCCGCGTTGAACACCATCAGGCGCGCCTGGTCGATCAGGATGCGCGACTCGGCGATGCGCTCGCGCCAGACGCCCTGGTCGGCGACCTTGCGCCCGAAGGCGACACGCTCGAGGGTGCGCCGGCACATCGCCTCGAGCGCCATCTCGGCGCGCCCGATCAGGCGCATGCAATGGTGGATGCGGCCCGGGCCCAGGCGGCCCTGGGCGATCTCGAAGCCGCGGCCCTCGCCGAGCAGGATGTGGTCGAGCGGCACCCGCACGTTCTCGAACAGGACCTCGGCGTGCCCATGCGGCGCGTCGTCGTAACCGAAGACGTGCATGTCGCGCACGATGGACACGCCCGGGGTGTCGGTCGGCACCACGATCATCGACTGCTGGCGGTGGCGCTCCGGATTGTCGGGATCGGTCTTGCCCATGAAGATCATGACCTTGCAGCGCGGATCGGCCGCACCCGAGGTGAACCACTTGCGGCCGTTGACGACGTATTCGTCGCCGTCGCGCACGATGCTGGCCGTAATGTTGGTCGCATCCGACGACGCCACCTCCGGCTCGGTCATGGCGAAGGCCGAGCGGATCTCGCCGGCCAGCAGCGGCGCCAGCCAGGTCTTCTGGATCGCGGGCGACGCGTAGCGCACCAGTGTTTCCATGTTGCCGGTATCCGGCGCCGAGCAGTTGAACACTTCGGGGGCGATCGGCACCCGGCCCATCAGTTCGCACAAGGGCGCGTACTCGAGGTTGGAGAGGCCGGCGCCGTGCCCGGACTCGGGCAGGAACAGGTTCCACAGGCCGGCTTCCTTCGCCTTCGCCTTCAGGCGCTCCATGGTGTGCGGCACGGTGAAGCCATTGCCGGCCCGGCGCGCGGCGTCGACCTCTTCCTTGTAGGCGGCCTCCTGGGGGACGATCTCGGTGTCGATGAAATGCTTAACGCGCCGCTGCAGCTCGAGGGCGCGCTCGGAAAACTGGAAAGCCATATGTCTCCTGTTTTTGTGTGTAGGTACCGCACAGTGAAACGTAGTTTTACTTGCCACGTTTTACGCCCGACGAGTGTATCAGTCGAGAAAATGGAAGTAAACGACCGATCCGCGCTGCGAAACGCATGCACGTTGGTGCGGTACGGCAGGGTTGACACATGCCCTGTCGTGTTTTACTGTGCAAAATCAACACGTCGTCTATAGAACGGCGCACACAGGCAAAACCATGACATCACACGACACGAACACGCAAGCGCCGCCCGGCTTCGAGCGCCTGAAACGCGGCGGCCCCTACATGGCCAACCTGGGGGATCTGTACTGCAAGCGCGAGAACGGCGCCACCATCATCGCGATGCGCATCACCGAACAGCACACCAACATGCGCGGCATCGCCCACGGCGGCATGCTCGCCAGCCTGGCCGATTCGGCGCTCGGCCTGGGCCTGACCATGCATTGCGAGGGGCGCCAGTCCTTCGTGACCGTGAACCTCAGCACCGACTTCGTCGACGCCGCCCGTCCCGGCGACTGGGTCGAGGCCCACGTCGACATCCAGAAGCTGGGCGGGCGCGTCGCCTTTGCCAACTGCTTCCTGCAAGTGGGATCGAAACGCATCCTGCGCGCCAGCGGGGTGTTCGCGGTGATGAATGCGCTGACGCCGGAGCAGTTGAAGGCGGGGTATTGAAAACGGCCGGTCCGGATTGGCCTACCGTGGGACAAGGCTGTCCGGCTTGACGCACGCGTCCATCGTCGCCCGGTCATGGTCCACGAGCCAGGCATTGTGCGTATCATGGAGCGCCTTTGGAGCGGAAGCGTTTCGCCCAAGGACGTCCATCCCATGTCGTCGTACGGGTGCACGAATACGAAATCGATTACCGCTACACACCAGAGCAGGCTTCGCAAATTCGCGACCGGGGCCTCGAATGCAGGATGAACCCAGCCTCCACCGCCGAGTTTGCGGGATATGGCTGACTTAGCCAGCCAGCCGGTCGCTCCTCACGACTCCAGCCGCGACGCGATCTCGATCAGCCGCGGCCTGACCTCGTTCAGCAGGAACTCGGTCGACACGCTCGACGACGGCCCGCCGCAGTTGATCGACATGAGCTGGCTGCCGCCGATCGGGAAGAAGCCGACCGCGATGCCGTTGACGTCCTTCTGCCATTCGCCGAAGGAGGTGGTGCAGCCGAACTGCGCGTAGTCGCGCAGGCCCCGTTCCAGCCCGTCCTTCATGGCGGTGAAGGCCATCTCGTCGAGCTCGAGCGCGCGGCTGAGGATGTCCTTGCGCTCCTGCTCGGAGGCCTTGACCAGGTAGGCGCGGCCGATGGCGGAGATGGCGAGCGGCATGCGCGAGCCGACCTGCAGCGACAGCGACAGCGCCGCCGTGCTGCGGCAGACCTCGACGTAGATCATCGACAGCCGGTCGCGCATCGCGATCGAGACCGTGGTGCCGGAAAAATCGGCCAGCTCCTGCATCATCGGCCGCGCCAGCTGGCGGATGTCGAGGCGCGCCAGCATCGCGCTTCCCAGGCCCAGGGTGGCCGTGCCGAGCATGTAGCGCCCGCCCGTCTCCTGCACCAGGTAGCCGAGCCGCGTCAGGGTGTAGGTGATGCGCGTGACCGTGGACTTCGGCAGGCCGCAGCGTTCGGCGATCTGGTGGTTGGTCAGGCCCTTGTCGGCCGAGCGGAAGCAGGCCAGCACCTCGAGCCCGCGCGCGAGGGCCGTGATGTAGTAGCGGTCCTCGTTGTTCTTCGACGCGTCCAGGCCCTCGCCTGTCTCGGACTCGTCGGCATTGCGGTTCATCTCGCTTGCTTGCATGGCTCACCCCAGTTTGAATGCCGCGGCAAAGCGCGGCAGAAGACGAATACGAATGCGCGAATTCTTTTGCTATTGCACCGAAGACTCTTTCCGAGATCGATTTCGCATGGCAAACTGGCTGAACCGTTCTGCATAGCGTTCCGGGTCCACGCCAGCGGCACCTTGGCGCGGCACGGATTCATCGATGGGAGGCGTTGCGCCCCGCTGATGAACTAACCGTTGCTACCGATGCAAAAGTGTCGTATTCTTTTTTCGTTCCATTTTACACCGCTTTGTTTCACCTAGCAAAACGAATGATCTGAATACCCATGGGTTCCCAGGAACCCGCGCACAGGAGTCAGAAGCATGTTGAAAGCTCAGGTTTTGTCGAGCACGAACGGATCGCACGACGCATTGCACGTCACGTCTCACGGCCGGGGTCACCCGTCCGCTTCCCCATCCACCACCCCATTCCCGCCCGGCGGGATGGCGCGCCGCGCCTGACGCGCACGCAATCAACCAAGGAGGATGGCTTCATGAGCGAAACCAGGTACCAGCGCGCCAAGGCCGTGGTCTGCCGCACCACCGGGGAACCGGTGGTGGTCGAGGAGATCGAGGTCGAATTCCCGCGGCGCGGCGAGGTGATGATCAAGACGGCGGCCTGCGGGATCTGCCACAGCGACCTGTCCGCCACCAACGGCACGATCCCGATGCCCGCTCCCCTCGTGCTCGGGCACGAAGGCGCCGGCGTGATCGTCGCCGTCGGCGAAGGCGTGAGCGAATACGCGGTCGGCGACCACGTGCTCAGTTCTTTTGTGAGCATGTGCGGCAAGTGCCGCTGGTGCCAGACCGGCCGGCCGCAGCTGTGCGACCAGGCCGCCAGGGCCGCGATCTCCCTGCCCGACGGCACGGTGCGCACCCGCGGCCTGGACGGCCAGCCCATCAACATCTTCTCCGGCTGCGGCGTGATGGCCGAATACGCCACCCTGCACGTCGATAACGTAGTCAAGATCGCCCAGGACGTGCCGCTCGACCGCGCCTGCCTGGTCGGCTGCGGCGTCATGACCGGCGTGGGCGCCGCCACCAACACCGCGAAAGTCGAACCCGGCTCGATCGCCGTCGTCTTCGGCTGCGGCGGCGTCGGCCTGAACGCGATCCAGGGCTGCCGCATCGCCGGCGCCGCGATGATCGTCGCCGTCGACATGTCCGACGCCAAGCTCGCGATGGCGCAGGAGTTCGGCGCCACCCACAGCATGAACGCAGCCACGCCCGACCTGGTCAAGGCCCTGCGCAAGCTCACCAATGGCGGCGCCGACTACGCCTTCGAGTGCGTCGGCAAGGGCGAGATCGTGGCCCAGGCCTACGCCGTGCTGGCCAAGGGCGGCAAGGCGGTCGCGGTCGGCGTGGCGCATCCGAAGGACACGACCACGGTGCGCACCGGCAGCCTGACCTTCGAGGAAAAGACGCTTACCGGCAGCTACTTCGGCTCGGCCCGTCCGCGCCAGGACTTTCCGCGCCTGCTGGCCCTGTACCGCGCCAAGCGCCTGAAGCTCGACGAACTGATCACGCGCCGCTACCGCATCGAGGAAGCGCCGCAGGCCTTTGCCGACCTGGCCGAAGGACGCAACGCACGCGGGGTCATCATGTTCGACTAAGCTTCGCCCCTCCGTACGGCATCCAAAAGCAACAGCACCACATATAAAATAATGGAGACAGATTTTGGAGCTTTTCCTGCAACAGGTCCTCAACGGACTCACCCTGGGCGGCGTCTACAGCCTCGTCGCGCTGGGGCTCACGCTGGTGTACGGCATCCTGCACGTGCCCAATTTCGCGCACGGCGCCTTCTACATGGCCGGCGCCTACTCGGCCTTCTTCATCATCGATAAACTCGGCATGAACTACTGGTGGGGCATGCTCGGCGCCGCCGTCGTCGTCGCGCTGATCTCGGTGCTGTCCGAACGCCTGGTCTTCCATCCGCTGCGCAAGGCGCCCTACCTGCACCACATGATCGCCTCGATCGGCATCCTGCTGTTCCTGGAAGCCGGCGCCCAGGCCATCTGGGGCGCGGACTTCCACCGCATGGCCACGCCCTACAACCAGATCCTCACCTTCGGCGGCCTGACCATGCCGGCCCAGCGCGTGCTGATCATCGTCGCGGCCTTCCTGCTGGTTGCGCTGCTGCAGCTGTTCCTGAAGAAGACCGTGACTGGCGCCACCATCGTCGCCATGGCCCAGAACCGGGAAGGCGCCGCCCTGGTCGGCATCGACGCCACCCGCGTCGCCATGCTCACCTTTGCGATTGCCGGCGCCCTGGCCGGCATGGCGGCGGTGCTGTACGCGCCGATCAACCTGGTCTACACCTCGATGGGGAACCTGGTGATCACCAAGGCCTTCGTCATCATCGTGCTGGGCGGGATGGGCAGCGTGCCCGGGGCGATCGTCGGCGGCCTGATCATCGGCTTCGCCGAAGCCTTCGGCGCCTTCTACATCTCGACCGACTACAAGGACATCATCGCCTTCGCGCTGCTGGTGCTGATCCTGTCGCTGCGTCCTCAGGGCCTGTTCGCGAAAGGGGCACACTGATGAAACTGTTCAACGCAAAGCTCGGCTGGGGCCTGCTGCTGGTGCTGGCACTCGCCTTCCCCTTCATGGCCGGTAACGACTACCACCTGACGGTGATGTCGACCGCCTACATCTACGCGATCGCCACCATCGGCCTGAACCTGATCACCGGCTACACCGGCCAGTTCAACCTGGCCCACAGCGGCTTCATGGCGGTCGGCGCCTACACGGTCGGCATCCTGACGGTCGACTACGGCGTCTCGTTCTGGCTCGCCTTTGCCCTGTCGGGCGTGGTCGCGGCCATCCTCGGCTTCTTCGTCGGCATCGTGTCGCTGCGCCTGAAGACCCACTTCTTCTCGATCTTCACGCTGTGCGTGGGCTACATCATGTACCTGGTCATCGAGAAGTGGGAAAGCTTCACCCACGGCACCGTTGGCATCATGGGCATCCCGGCCCCGGAGAGCATCGGCTCGCTCGACTTCTCCGAGCCGCGCACCCAGTACTACCTGGTGCTGTTCTTCCTGGTCGCCAGCCTGTGGATCATGCACCGCATCGTCCACTCGCTGCTGGGCCGCACCTTCATGGCGATCCGCAACAGCGATGAACTGGCCCAGGCGCTTGGCATCAACCTGATGCGCAACAAGCTGCTGGCCTTCATGCTGTCGGTGTTCTTCTCGGGGATGGCAGGCGGCCTGTACGCCGGCTACGTGCGCTTCCTGGGCCCGGGCGTGGCCAGCGTCGAGCACACCTTCGACATGACCATGTACATGCTGGTCGGCGGCATCGGCACCCTGCTCGGCCCCCTGCTCGGCGCGATCTCCGTGCCGTGGCTGACCCAGTACCTGCAGTTCCTGCAGGAGTACCGCTTCGTGGTGTTCGGCCCGGTGCTGGTCCTGCTCGTCATCTTCCTGCCGCACGGGATCGTCGGCACCTACCTCAACCGCCAGCGCAGGAAGGCCGCCATGCGCGCGCCGGCACAGGCCTTGCCGCCTGCGGCAGCGCCGGCGCCGGATACGTCCCATGCCGCACCGAAGGGAGAAGCCAAGCATGCTTAAGATCGACCACCTGACCAAGCGCTTCGGCGGCCTGGCCGCCGTCAACGACGTCAGCGCAAGCTGCGAGCGCGGCACCATCAACGCCATCATCGGACCGAACGGCGCCGGCAAGACCACTTTCTTCAACCTGATCAGCGGCGCGATCGCGCCGACCTCGGGCAAGGTACTCTTCGACGGCAAGGACGTGACCGGCCTGCGCGCCGACCAGGTTGCGCGCCTCGGCATGGCGCGCACCTTCCAGACCACGACCCTGTTCGACACCGCCACCGTGCTCGACAACCTGATCGTCGGCCACCGCCTGCGCACCGGCTCGACCCTGGTCGACGCCGTGCTCGGCACCCGGCGCATGAAGGAGGAAGAACGCCGCTGCCGCGAGAAGGCGCGCGCCGCCCTCGACTTCGTCGGCCTGTCGCACATCGAATCGCGCATCGCCGGCGACATCTCGCAGGAGGAAAGGAAGCGCGTCGCCTTCGCCCTGGCGCTGTCGACCGACCCGACCCTGCTGCTGCTGGACGAGCCGGCCGGCGGCGTCAACCCGGAAGAAACCGAGGGCCTGGCGCGCCTGATCCGCAAGATGGCCGACAGCGGCCTGACGGTCTGCCTGATCGAACACAAGATGGACATGATCATGAACCTGGCCGACCGCATCCTGGTGCTGAACTACGGCGAACGCATCGCCGAGGGCACGCCCGCCGAGATCCGCACCAACCCGGTCGTGATCGAAGCCTACCTGGGGAGCGAACATGCTTAGACTCGACAAGGTGAATCTTTCCTACGGCAGTTTTCGCGCGCTGCACGACGTCAGCCTGCATGCGGACGAAGGCGAGCTGGTGGTGCTGCTAGGCTCGAACGGCGCGGGAAAGAGCTCGATCTTCCTCACCATGAGCGGCTTGAACAAGGCCTCCTCGGGCACGATCCGCTTCGGCTCGCAGAACCTGGTCGGCCGCAAGCCCTCGCAGATCGTGGCCGACGGCCTGATCCACTGCCCGGAAGGGCGCAAGCTCTTCCCCGGCATGTCGGTACTGAAGAACCTGACGCTGGGCGCCTACGTGCACCGCGGCGACAGCCGCGGCACCCAGCGCACGCTGGACGAGGTGTTCGAGCTGTTCCCGATCCTGCACGAGAAGAAGGACAGCCCGGCCGGGTCGCTCAGCGGCGGCCAGCAGCAGATGGTGGCGATCGGGCGCGCCCTGATGGGCCGCCCGAAGGCGCTGCTGCTCGACGAGCCTTCGCTGGGCCTGGCGCCGCTGGTGGTCAAGCAGATGTTCGAGATCATCGCCCGCATCAACAAGGCCGGCACCACGGTGCTGCTGGCCGAGCAGAATGCCTATGCGGCGCTGAACATCGCCAGCCGCGCCTACGTCATCGAACAGGGCCGCATCGTGATGGAGGGCGGACGCGACGAATTGCTGAACAATGCGCAGGTGCGCAAAGCCTACATAGGCGCTTGACACGTTTTTGCAGTAACCGGGGTTTCATCAGTAGTACCTACAACAAGCAAAACCAAGGAGACACCACCATGAAGATGCAAGCGAAACTGACCCGCCGCACCCTGCTGGCCGCCGCCGCGGCCACCCTCGCCCTGGCCGGCGGCGCCGCCCACGCCCAGGAAGTCATCAAGATCGGCTTCTCGGGCCCGCTGAGCGGCGGCGCCGCGCTCTACGGCAAGAACGTCCTGTCCGGCATGGAGATGGCGGCCGCCGAGATCAACGCCAAGCCGCTGGAAATCGGAGGCAAGCGCTACAAGGTCGAGATCGTGGCCCTGGACGACAAGTACAACCCGTCCGAGACCGCGATCAACGTGCAGCGCCTGGTCCAGCAGCACAAGACCCCGGCCGTGCTGGTGCCGCACTCGGGCGGCGTGTTCGCGGTCCAGGCCTTCAACGAAAAGTCGAAGGTGCTGCTGCTGGCCTACACCAGCCTGCCCCAGGTGACCGAGCGCGGCAACAAGCTGACGATCCGCATCCCGCCCGACTTCACCGGCTACATCGCCCCGTTCACCAAGGCCATGATGGCCAAGCACGGCAAGAACGTCGCCATGGTCCAGGCCGACCACGACTACGCGAAAGCCTGGGCCGCCGCCTTCAAGCCGGTGTGGGAAGCCAACGGCGGCAAGGTCGTCGCCGAAAACCCGATGTCCTACAACAAGGCGACCGACTTCTACAGCGGCGTGAGCCGCGCGATGCAGGCCAAGCCGGACGTCATGTTCATCGGCGGCGCGTCCGAGCCGACCGCGCTGGTCGCCAAGCAGGCGCGCGAACTGGGCTTCAAGGGCGGCTTCATCATCCTCGACCAGGCCAAGATCGACGAGATGGCGAAAGTCGTCGGCGGCATCGCCCCGCTGGAAGGCTCGATCGGCGTGATGCCGCTGGCGAACGACGACCGTCCGGAAGCGGTCGCCTTCACCCAGCGCTACCGCAAGCTGAACCCGGGCAAGGACCCGAGCACCGAGATCAGCCTGAACTACTCGACCGTGCACGCGACCGTCGCCGCCATGAAGCTGGCCGGCACCACCACCGACGCCGAGAAGATCCGCGCCCAGATGGAAAAGGCCTACACCACGCTGCCGCCCGAGTACAACCCGAACGACATCGACGGCCTGGACGCCAAGGGCGGCACCATCGCGAACGTCATCCTCGGCACCGTCGAGGGCGGCAAGGTCAAGGGGCAGTTCCTGCGTGCGATCAACGCGGCGAAGTGATCGATTCGAGGCGGCTTGCAAGGCCGCCAAATAAATGAAAAGCCCGCTACCGCTTCCGGTAGCGGGCTTTTTTGTAGGGTGGGTCGGGCCGCGCAAGGCTCTTGAACCCACGGGGTCTTTCGTGCGCTTGCGTGCCCCGACAGACGTTTCTACCCGCACCCGCCGCACCGCGTGGGTTCGA
>NZ_DAMCPG010000038.1:7404-59918 GCF_032106685.1 Massilia sp. | reverse complement strand
ACCCATTACCGGCGCTTCCTGATGCCGACCGTGCGCGGCTCGGACGAGGGCAGCAAGAAGCGCTACGCCGGCCTGGTGTCGACGCCCGGCGGCGGCGAGGAGATGGTCTACAAGGGCCTGGAAACGGTGCGCACCGACTGGACGCCGCTGGCCCAGCAGTTCCAGCAGGCGCTCTACCTGCGCGTGTTCAAGGGCGAGCCGTACGAGGACTACGTGCGCGACTACGTGGCGCGCACCCTGCGCGGCGAGCATGACCACCTGCTGGTCTACCGCAAGCGCCTGCGCCGCGCGCTCGAGGAGTACGAGCGCAACGTGCCGCCGCACGTGCGCGCCGCGCGCATGGCGGACGAATTCCACCTGCGCCAGGGACGGCCGGCGATCTACCGCAACGGCGGCTGGATCCGCTACGTGATGACCCTGGCCGGCCCGGAACCGCTGGAGGCGCGCAGGTCGGGCATCGACTACGAGCACTACCTCACGCGCCAGCTCGAGCCGATCGCCGACGCCATCCTGCCCTTCCTGGGCGACAGTTTCGGGCGGCTCACCAGCCGCCAGGGGGCGCTCTTCTGATCAGGCGGCGTGCGCCGTGCCGGCGCCATGCTCGCCCAGGATGCGTCCGAGCTGATCGAGGTTGGCGGGCTTCACCAGGTGGTGGTCGAAGCCGGCGCCCTTCGACAGCGTGAAGTCGTGCGCCTGGCCATAGCCGGTGAGGGCGACCAGCAGCGCGCCGCGGCTTGCCGGAGATTGGCGCAGGCGCCGCGCCAGCTCGTAGCCGTCGATGCGCGGCAGGCCGATATCGAGGATATACACTTCGCAGGGCTGCGGAGCCGGCGCCGCGTGCGCCGCCAGCAAGGCCTCGGCGTCGTCGAACAGGGCCACCGCGTGGCCCTGCGCCTCGAGCGCGGCGGCCAGCGAGGCGCCGGCGTCGCGGTTGTCGTCGACCACGGCGATGCGCAGCGGGCGCGCGGCGGCCGCCGGGGCCGCTTGCCCGGAACAGGCGCCAGCGGCGGCATCGGCCGGCATGGCGATGGTCGGCAGCGACATCGTGAAGGTGCTGCCCTGGCCCTGGCCGCGGCTGTCGGCGCTCACCGCGCCGCCGTGCAGCTGGGCAATGCTCTTGACCAGGGTCAGGCCGACGCCGAGTCCGCCCTGGGCGCGGTCCGGCGTGCGCTCGCCCTGGGTGAACAGGTCGAACACCTGGGGCAGCAGGGCCGGCGCGATGCCGCTGCCGTTGTCCTGTACCGAAATGACGGCCTGGCCGCCGTGCACGGCCAGGCCCAGGCGCACGCTGCCGTGCTGCTGGGTGTACTTGGCGGCGTTGTTCAGCAGGTTCGACACCGCCTGCACCAGGCGCGTGCGGTCGCCGTCGACGTGGACCGGGCCGGCGGGCAGGACCACGTCCAGGTCGTGGTGGCGCGCCTCGACCAGGGGCCGCACCTGCTCGACGGCGGCATCGAGCACCGCGCGCAGTTCGAGCGGCGCGCGTTCCATCTGCACCAGCCCGCGGGTCACGCGCGAGACGTCGAGCAGGTCGTCGACCAGCTCGGTCATGTGGCGCACCTGGCGCTCGATGATCTCGCCCGCGCGCTGGGCATAGGCCGGGTCGCCCTGGCGCAGGCGCAGCACCTGGGCCGCGGTGCTGATCGGCGCCAGCGGGTTGCGCAGCTCGTGGGCCAGCATGGCCAGGAAGTCGTCCTTGCGCTGGTTCGCCATGCGCAGCGCGTTTTCCGCCAGCTTCTGGTCGTGGATGTCGGTGCAGGTGCCCATCCAGCGCACGATGACGCCGTCCTCGTCGCGCACCGGCATGGCGCGTCCCAGCACCCAGCGGTAGTCGCCGCAGCGCTCGCGCAGGCGGTACTGGATCTCGTACGCCTCGCCGGTGGCCAGGCTGTGGCGCCAGGCGGCCCAGGCCGGCTCGCGGTCCTCGGGATGGAACATGCCGGCCCAGTGGACGCCGTCGGTGCTGCCGGGAACCATGCCGGTGAACTCGTACCAGCGCTCGTTGTAGTAGTCGTGGTAGCCGTCGGGCAGGGTCGACCACACCATCTGCGGCATCGCGTTGGCGATGGTGCGGAACATCGCTTCGCTGGCGGCGAGCGCGACGTCGCTGCGCAGGCGCGAGCTGGCGGTGTGGGCGCGTTCGGCCACTTCGCGCATCAGGGCCAGGTCCTGGGGCGACCAGTCGCGCGGCGCGGCGGCATTCAGGAACACCATGGCGACCAGCTGCTCGTCTTCCAGCACCGGCACGTTGACAAAGGCGGCCGCGCCCAGCGCGGCCAGGGCATCGGCGGAGGCGGCGGTGCGGGCATCGAGGTGGACGTCGCGCACCAGCACCGGCATGCCGCGCCGCAGCTCGTCGATGAAGCCGCCGAACTGGCGCAGGTCGAGGGCGCCGGCCATGCTCTCGACACCCTCGGCGCACCAGTCGCGCTCGATGTGCAGGGTGTCGCCGGCGGCGCCGACCACGCCGAAGCCGGCCCGGCTCGCGCCCAGGGTCTCGCCGAGGATGCGCCCGGCGCACAGGCCGATCTCCTCGGGCGAGCGCAGGTCGCGCAGGGCGTCGGTCAGGCGCGCCAGCGCGTCGCGCCGGATCTCGCTCTGCACGCGGTCGGTGACGTCCGAGCCGAGCACCAGCACGCCGCCGACCTGGCCGTCCCTGGCGCGCACCGGCTGGAACACGTAGTCGATGTAGCGGTCGAGGACCGGCGCATCCGGCCCCGCCTGCATCGCATATCTCGCGCCGGTGGCGGTAATCGGCGCGCCGGTGCGGTAGACCTGGTCGAGCATGTCGACGTAGCCCTGGGCGGCCACGTCGCCGAGCACCTCGGCCATTGGATGGCCGAGCACGGCGCGATGGCCGATCAGGCGCAGGTAGCCCGGGTTGACGAACTCGAAGCGGTGCTCGGGGCCGCGCAGGAGCGCCATGAACATCGGGGCTTCCTGGAACAGCTCCGCGAACTGGCGCCTGCTCTGGTAATCCTGGTCGTCGGTGTCGGCCATGGTGGTCGGATGGTCGTTGCGATATCGTGGGGTGGTCGGGCTGCTTCCCCATGGCCAGGCCCGGGAAGCCGTGCATCATACCGCGTCGGCGCCGGTCGCGTGCGACTTCGAGGGCGGCGGGCCATTACAATGGAGCATTCAACCACAAGCGGAGTGGGCAACCATGGAATGGCTTTCCGATCCGAATATCTGGGTGGGCTTCCTGACCCTGGTCGTGCTCGAGATCGTCCTCGGCATCGACAACCTGATCTTCATTGCCATCCTGGCCGAAAAGCTGCCGCCGCACCAGCGCGACAAGGCCCGCCTGCTGGGCCTGACGCTGGCCATGCTGATGCGCCTGGGCCTGCTCACCATGATTTCCTGGATCGTGTCGCTGACCGCGCCGCTGTTCTCGGTCGGCAGCCTGGATTTCTCGGGACGCGACCTGATCCTGCTGCTCGGCGGCCTGTTTCTATTGGGCAAGGCGACGATGGAGCTGCACGAGCGCGTCGAAGGCAAGACGCACGCCCATGCCGGTCCGGTCGAGTACGCGTCCTTCGGCGTCGTCGTGGCGCAGATCATCGCGCTCGACGCCGTGTTCTCGCTCGATTCGGTGATCACCGCGGTCGGCATGGTCGATTCGCTGGGCGTCATGATGGCGGCCGTGGTGGTGTCGATGGGCGTGATGCTGTTTGCCTCCAAGCCGCTGACCCGCTTCGTGAACGCCCACCCGACCGTCGTCGTGCTGTGCCTGAGCTTCCTCCTGATGATCGGCCTGTCGCTGATCGCCGAGGGCTTCGGCTTCCACATTCCGAAGAGCTACCTGTACGCGGCGATCGGTTTCTCGGTGATGATCGAGGCCCTGAACCAGCTGGCGCGGCGTAATTTCGCGAAACAGGAGTCCCACATCCCGCTGCGCGAACGCACCGCCGACGCCGTGCTGCGCCTGCTCGGCGCCAAGGGCGGCGAGGCCGCCGCGGCCGCGGGGGCGGCTTCCGCACCGGACACCGCCTTCGTGCCGGAGGAGCGCAACATGGTCAGCGGCGTGCTGAGCCTGTCGCAACGCTCGATCCGCTCGATCATGACCAACCGCGCCGACATCTCCTGGATCGACATGGAGGCCGACGCCGCCACCATCCGCACCCAGCTGCTCGACACCCCGCACGGCTTCTTCCCGGTCTGCCGGGGAGAACTCGACGAAATCGTCGGCGTGGCGCGCGCCAAGGACCTGATGGCCGACCTGACCCATGCCGGCCGCATCGACCCGGCCCACGTGCGCCCGCCCATCATCGTGCCGGATGCGAGCGGCGTGCTGAAGGTGATGGAAACCCTGAAGCGCTCGCACGGCCAGGTGGTGCTGATCGCGGACGAGTACGGCACCATCCAGGGCCTGGTCACGCCGATCGACATCCTGGAAGCGATCGCCGGCGAATTCCCCGACGAGGACGAGCTGCCCGTGGTACGCGAGGAAGGACCGGGCCGCTGGCGGGTGGACGGCAGCGCCGACCTGCACTACCTGCAGCAGGTGCTGGGCACCGATGCGCTGGTCAGCGAGAACGACGAGTACACCTCGCTGGCCGGCTTCATGCTCGAACAGTTCGGCACCTTGCCCGAGGTGGGGCAGGCGGTGGAACTGGACAGGCTGCGCTACGAGGTGGCCGAAGTGCTGGACCGGCGCATCGCGACCGTGCTGGTGACCCGGATTGCGCCGGCCGAGCGGCCGGCGCGGGCGTCCTGAGCGGCGTCCGGCTACTCCTGATGCCGTTCAGCCGTAGGGTAGGCACGCAGTGCCCACCCTACGGCTGCCCCGGCCACTTGTTTCCTTACTCCTCGTCGCCCGCGTTCGGGTCCGGCTCTTCGCTGCCGCCGGCGGGCGCGCCCGTATCCAGGCGCGGCAGCGGCGCCAGCGCCGGGCCTTCCAGCACCTTGCCCGCGCAATCGAAGCGGCTGCCGTGGCATTCGCAGTCCCAGCTGGTCTCGGCGCCGTTCCACTTCAGCGCGCAGCCCATGTGGGTGCACTTGCCCGAGACGACGTGCAGCGCGCCCTCGGGCGAGCGGTACACCGCCACCGGCTGGCCCTGCAGTTCGAGCTGGCGGCTCTCGCCGGGCTTCACACCGTCCAGCTGGGCGCGGGCGGCGGCGCCGTCCAGGCGCAGCGGTGCCGGGCTCGGCGCCCGCGTCGATGCCTGCTCGAAGCCTTCCGGGCGTTGGCCCCGGTCGATGCGGCCGACCCGGTACAGGTCGCGCCAGGGATTCTCGCGCCCGAGGATGTCGTCGGCCAGCAGCATGGCCGCCAGGGTGCCGTAGGTCAGGCCGTCGCCCGAGAAACCGGTGGCGATGTACGTATTCTTCGCATCGATGTTCCGGCCGATGCATGGCAGCTTGTCCGGCATGCGGTAGCGCTGGGCCGACCAGCGGTACTCGACCGGGCCGAGCGTGAAGTGCGCGCGCGCGAAGCGCTCCAGCAGGTCGAAGCGCTCGCCGCCGACGACTGTCTTGCCGAGCCGATGGGCGGCGCCGACCACGACCAGGTAGTCGCGCCCGTGGGCCGTGAACGTGCGGATCGAATGGCGCTCGGCGCCGATGCGCCAGTACACGCCGGGCGCCGGCGGCTCCCCGTGCAGCGGCGCGGCCACGCCGTATTCGCGCACCACGTCCATCGAGGACTGCACCAGGTGGATGCCGGCCGGGGTGTGGGTCGCCAGGATCACCTGCTTGCAATGGACCCTGGCGTGGGCGGTGTGCACCAGCGGCGGCTCGTCGTCCACCGCCAGCACCTCGGTGTTCTCGAAGATCAGGCAATCCTCGCTGCCGATGGCCTGCGCCAGCTGGCGCACGTAGGCCAGCGGCTGGAACTGGGCCGCGCCCTCCACGCGCAGGGTGCGCACGCCGGGCACGGGCAGCGGCGCGCCGTCGAGCAGGGATGCCTCCAGGCCGGCCGCCGTGGCGGCGGCATGCTCGTCGCGCACCAGCTGCTCGTGGGCGGCGTCGGCGGCGATCAGGTGCCAGCCGACGCGCTCGAACGCGCAGTCGAGGCCAAGGCGCTCGACGGTGCGCGCGACCAGGTCGATCGCGGCGCCGCGCGAGGCCGCCACTGCGGCGGTAGCCCCCGGCCCGTGTTCGGCGGCGATCGCCTGCAGGTTGACGTCCACCGTCGGATACAGGTTGCCCGTCGAGTTGCCGGTGGAGCAGGCGCCGAGCTTGCGCGCCTCGAACACGGCGACCCGCTTGCCGGCCTCGACCAGCAGCATGGCGGCCGTCAGGCCGGCGATGCCGCCGCCGACGATGGCGACGTCGACCTGGAGGTCGGTCTGCAGGGTCGGCAGGCAGGCGCTCTTGGCGGCCGTGCCCTGCCAGAGGGACGAGGTATCCATTGCGGTCCCCGCGCCTAGACCGGGATGGTCGAGGTGCCGCCGGCCGCCGAGCCGTAGTCCTGCAGGCGCTTGAAGGGCAGGCGGCGCTCGTTAAGGGCGGCCAGGATCGCGCCCAGCTGCTCCTCGTTCGGCGCGATGTAGACGACCAGCTGCTCGACCTCGTCCTCCCAGTAGGGGGCGTAGGGCACGTCGGTCTCGGTCATGACCTTGGCCTTGAAGCTGCCGTCCTGCAGTTCGGCGAACAGGGTGACGCGAACGTCGGGGTTGGTGCTGTTGTTGACGGTGAGATCCATGACGCTCCAATGGTAAATGAGATGAAAAACGCCCGCCTGCCGCGGCGGGCCGGTCCGTCTCGATCTTCGCTCCAATCCGGGTTCGGTGGCGCAGCTTTGCCGGTCGACAAATCCCTGCGGGCCGCCGCGGCAGCGTCCAGGCGCAGCGGCTAACGTGCGCGCCCCCTGCTGTCGAAGTGCTAAGTTCGTCGGCGCGTTGTTCGCCCGGGGCCGGGCGGTCCGCCACCATTTCACTTGACAGGAGCTCGCCATGCCACAGGGAGACAAGTCGTCCTACACCGACAAGCAGAAGCGCCAGGCCAAGCACATCGAGGAAAGCTACGAGAAGCGCGGCACGCCGCCGGCCGAGGCCAAGCGCCGCGCCTGGGCCACGGAAAACAAGATGTCCGGCGGCGGCAAGAAGCACTGAGGGGCGCGGCAACGTAATTCCGTTCGCCGCGCCGAGCGGGTGCAGCCATTACAGGCTCAGGGCGTTGTCGCGCAGGTACTCGTCGAGCACGTGCACCGAGGGCGATCCGGCCGCCAGCCCGACGTAGGTGTCGGGACGCAGCAGGTAGACGGCGTTGTGGGCCAGGCCCGCGTGCGCGCAGCGCTCGCTCCACGGATAGCTGCGCAGCAGCACGCGGTGGGCGTCGCACCAGGCCTGGATCTCGGGCCTGGCGTGGCCGTACACGTGCATTTGCCAGGCGGGCAGGGGCAGCGCGGCGAAATTGTCCCCGCCCTCGAACGCGACCCAGGGCAGGCGGTCGCCGCCGCGGATCCTGCCCGCCGCGCCGCTGTTCAGCGGCGCATGGCGGTAGTGCAGCAGGGTCTGCGAGATCGTGCGGAACAGGTATTCGCGCGTCACCGGCAGCTTTGCGATCAGCGGCATGATGCGCGGCGCCAGGCCGGTGCGCACGACCTCGGCGACCGGACCGTTCGCGCTGAGGAAACCGAACACGCGGTCGGTGGTGTCCACCAGGCGCCGCGCGAAGGGCAGGCGCTCGGCCTCGTAGCTGTCGAGCAGCAGGTCGGGCGCGCGGCCCTGCAGCACCGCGGCCAGCTTCCAGGCCAGGTTGATGGCGTCGCCGATGCCGGTGTTCATGCCCTGGCCGCCGGCCGGGCTGTGGATGTGGCCGGCGTCGCCGACGAGGAAGGCGCGCCCGCGACGGAAATGCCCGGCGACCCGGTGGTGCACGTGGTAGGTCGAGAACCAGTTGAGCTTGTGCACGCTGATCAGGAGGTTGTCGATGGCGCGCTGGCTGACGTCGGAAAACTGCAGGGTGTCCGCGCGCTGCGCGCGCTCGTCGCGCACCGTGCCGACCAGCCGCCCGTGTCCGCCCGGCCCCATGGCGAACACCGCCAGCAGGTCGGCTTCGTCCAGGTCGAGGTTGAGTTCGCCGTTCAGGGCCGGGCTCTCGCCCTCGATGTCGGCGACGTAGAACACCTGGCGGTAGCTGCCGCCCGGGAAATCGACGTCGATCAGCTTGCGCACCGTCGAGTGCGCGCCGTCGCAGCCGGCGATGTAGCGGGCCTCGACCCGTTCGCGCCCGCCGTGGACGCCGCGCAGCTGGGCCACGATGCCGTCGCCGTCTTCCTCGAAAGCCTCGAGCGTGCATTCGCGCTCGACCCGCACGCCGGCCGCTTCCAGGCGCTCGACCAGCAGGCGCTCGTGCCTGTCCTGCGGATAGATCTGGAGGAAGGGGTAGGGCGTGAGTCCGGCGCCGATCGCGCCGAGCTCGATGCGCGCGCGGTGCTCGCCCTCGGTCCAGATGTTGAAGGCCTCGATCGGGTAGCCCTGTTCGATCACGGGCGTGGCCAGGTCGAGCCCGCGGTAGAGTTCCAGCGTGCGCGCCTGGACCACCAGGGCGCGCGAGGTGGTGCCGGGACCTGGCGTGGTGTCGACGATGCGCACGCCGACGCCCATGCGGTTCAGCCACAGCGCGAGCACCAGGCCGCTGGGGCCGGCGCCGACGATCAGGACCTGGGTTTGCGACATCGCACGCCTCCATCGGGGCAAGCAGGACAGGAGCAGCGCCGGGTACGCGGCGCGATTGCCGGCAGAGACCGGCCGCCGGCGCAACGGGCGCCATGATGACGAGGTTAGACATGTTACGCCCGCCGGTCGGTTCCCGCAGCATGACTGGCGCGCCGCAATGGGCATGCCGAACGAGCGGGGCGGGGCGTGTGGCGGCGCCGTGCTATCGTGGCGCCAGGCCGGCGCAACCGGAAAAGGAAAGGAGAAACAGGTGAGCGCAGATCCAACGACAACACCTGGCACGCAGGCCGGGCCTGGCATCGCCCGCATCGGCATCCTGACCGGCGGCGGCGACGCGCCCGGCCTGAACGCCGTCATCCGTTCGACCGTCCTGGCCGCCGGCCGGCTGGGCTGGGAATGCCACGGCATCCGCGACGGCTTCAACGGCCTGCTGGCGCCGGAAACCTGCGCCGGCGAACCGGTGCGGCGACTCGGCGAGGAAGACGTGCATGCGATCGGCCACCTCGGCGGCACGATTCTCGGCAGCACCAACCGCGGCAGTCCCCTGCGCTATCCGACGCTCCAGCCCGACGGCAGCCTGCGCGAGACCGACCGCACGCGCGAGGTCGTGCAGCGCTGCCGCGAGCGCGGGCTGGACGCCCTGGTCGTGGTTGGCGGCGACGGCTCGATGGGCATCGCCGAGGCGCTGCACCGGCAGGGCCTGCCCGTGGTCGGGGTGCCGAAGACCATCGACAACGACCTGGCCCACACCTTCTCCACCTTCGGCTTCGACAGCGCCGTCGGGTTCGCCACCGAATGCATCGACCGCCTGCACACCACCGCCCACAGCCAGCACCGGGTGATGGTGGTCGAGGTCATGGGCCGCTATGCCGGCTGGATCGCGCTCCACGCGGGCATCGCCGGCGGCGCCCATGCGATCCTGGTGCCGGAAATCCCGTATCGGATCGAGGCGCTGGCCGAGGCCGTGCGCCGGCGCGACGCCGCCGGCCACCATCACTCGGTGGTGGTGGTGGCGGAAGGCGCGGCGCCCGCGGCCGGCGCGCGCCGGGTCAGGGCGGCGGCGGAACCGGGCCGCGCCGAGCGCCTGGGCGGGATCGGCGCCGAGGTCGAGGCCGCGCTGGCAGGGGCGACCGGCAAGGAATGCCGCACCGTCGTGCTCGGCCACCTGCTGCGCGGCGGCAGTCCCTCGGCCTTCGACCGCGTCTGCGCCTCGCGCTTCGGGGCGGCGGCGGTGCGGGCGCTGGCCGGCGGGCATGCCGGCGTCATGGTCGCGCTGGGCTGGCAAACGATCGAACTCGTGCCGCTGGACGAGGTTGCCGGGCGCACCAAAGGGGTGCCGGTCGACGGCGATACGGTCGCCACCGCACGCGAACTGGGCATCTGCCTGGGCGACTGACCGCGAGCGGACGGCGCGGGTGCACGAATTTCGTGCAATTCATTAACATTTCGATACTTTTGTAATCCCTGTCTTACACCCTTGGAGCACGCGTGCCGATTCTCCGCACCAAGTTCAGTCTGGATAATTATGGTAATTATTCAACAAGATTGGACATGCATTCCATGACGAGCTCGATCGTTACCGATGTTCCTGAATTCGCCCACGCCGCGGCCGTTCCGACCCCGGCGGCCACGCCTGCCAAGGACCTGTATTTCGCGCTGCTGGCCGACCCGCTCGGCAACAGCCGCGCCGCCGAGGACTTCCTGCGCGCCCAGATCGCCAGCGTACAGGCGATTCCGGCCGACCTGCCGCCGACCCTGGCCCAGCTGCCCGGCTGGGTCCAGGCCCGCACCGACGCGGTCGGCGCCGAATACCGCGACTACCTCGACGCGCGCAAGGCAGGCGCGCCGCGCCGATATTTCGGCAACCGCTCGCATGCGCTGAACTTCCTGAAAACGGTCGCGCCGACCAAGCTGGTCGACGGCGCCTGGCTCTACGGCCTGCTGCGCCACTGGGACAACCCGGACTACCACCCCCTGATCAAGACCTATCTCGAGGAGCTCGGCGAGGGTGCGCCAAGCAAGAACCACGTCACCATCTACCGCAAGCTGCTCGCCACCCACGGCTGCGAGGGCTGGGAACACCTGGGCGAGCGCCATTTCCTGCAAGGGGCGATCCAGCTCGCGCTCGGCCACAACGCCGATCGCTTCCTGCCCGAGGTCATCGGCTACAACCTGGGCTACGAGCAGCTGCCGCTGCACCTCCTGATCACCTCGTACGAGCTGAACGAGTTCGGCATCGACCCGTATTACTTCACGCTGCACGTCACGGTCGACAACGCCGCCAGCGGCCACGCCCAGAAGGCGGTCCAGGCGCTGAACGACCTGATGCCGCGCGTGGGCGACCGCGCCGCCTTCTACCGCCGCGTGATCGACGGTTATCGCCTGAACGAGCTGGGCGCCGGCACCACCGCGGTGATCGCCGAGTTCGACCTGCAGGACGAGCTGGTCGACATCCTGGCCCAGAAGAGCGTGGTCGGCAAGAACATGCACTCGGATTACTGCCGCGTCGCCGGCCGCTCGGTGAACGACTGGCTGGCCCAGCCCGAACAGATCCCGGGCTTCCTGTCGGCACTGGAGAGCGCCGGCTGGATCAAGCGCGGCGAGGACGTCGAGAACAGCCGCTTCTGGCGCCTGATCCACGGCGAGCGCGCCGAGATGTTCGGCGTCTTCAGCGCCTACGAGCAGCAGGTGCTGCGCGACTGGATCGCGACCGGCCCGAGCGGCAACGGCACGGCGAAGGAGGGCCGCATGCTGACCCACCGCGCGCGCCAGCGCACGTTGGACAACCTCGGCCAGCACCTCGACCGCAGCAGCAGCTATCCCGAGCGCGGCCTGATCCGCCGCCGCGCGGCCCGCGCGACCGAGAACGACACCGAAAGCGACAACGAGCTCGGCCTGCTCGAGCAGCGCGTGGCGAGCGCCGCCGGCAAGCAGGAAGCGATGCAGCTGCTGGGCGAACTGATGTCGCCGGCCCACCACCACGGTGCGGCGGGCCTGATGGCGACCCGCATGTACACCAAGCTGCTCGAGATCTGAGACGCGCATTTGCGCTTCGCATCCCGCCTCGCAAGCAGTTCCGGACAGCCGGTGCGCCCTGGCCAGCGCAGCGGCTGTCCACGCATGACCGCCACATAAAACAACGATACAAAGAACCAAAGAACGATAGGGAAATTCTCGTGCACATCCTCGAACAACGCTTCCTGCGTGGACCCAACCTCCACGCCGACACCCCCTGCCTGCTTTCCGTCATCGACCTGGAGGACCTGTACGGCGTCTCCTCGAAGGACATCCCCGGCTTCAACGATGCGCTGTTGAACCTGCTGCCCTCGCTGCACGGCCAACTGCTGCCCACCGGCCAGCCCGGCGGCTTCGCCCAGCGCCTGCGCGCCGGCACCTACCTGGCGCGCGTGGTCGAGCACGTGACGCTGACCCTGCAGTCGATGGCCGGCCCGACGGTCGGCTACGGCCGCACCCGTCCGGCCAGCGGACGCCCGGGCCAGTTCCGCATCGTGGTCCAGTACCAGATCGAAAAGCTGGCCGAGCCGGCCTTCCAGCTCGCGGTCGACCTGGTCACGGCGCTGGCCCACGGCGAGGAGTTCGACGTCGCGCCCCGGCTGCAGGAGCTGCGCGGGCTCGGCGCGCGCTATGCGATCGGCACCAGCACCGCCGCCGTGCTCGCCGCCGCCCACGAGCGCGGCATCCCGACCCAGCGCATCACCGAGGACGCCAACCTGTTCCAGCTCGGCTGGGGCGCGCGCCAGAAGCGCCTGCAGGCGACCACCACCGGCGACACCAGCTACGTGGCGGTGAAGATCGCCAGCGACAAGCAGCTGACCAAGGCCCTGCTGCAGGAAGCGGGCGTGCCGGTGCCGGAAGGCGCGACCGTGACTTCGGTCGAGGAAGCCCAGCGCGTGGCGCGCCGCCTGCGCGTCCCGGTCACGGTCAAGCCGCTGGACGGCAACCAGGGCAAGGGCGTGACCACCAACTGCGCCACGCCGGAAGAGGTGGCGCGCGCCTACGAGTTCGCGCGCAACTACGGCCGCCGCATCATCGTCGAGCGCTTCGTCGAAGGGCGCGACTACCGCGTGCTGGTGGCCGGCGGGCGCATCGCGGCGGCCTCGTTCCGCCGTCCGGCCCACGTGCTCGGCGACGGCGTCAGCACCATCGTCGAGCTGGTCGAGATCGAGAACCGCAATCCCGCGCGCGGCAATGGCCACAGCAACGTCCTGACCCGCATCGCGCTCGACGCCCACGCCGAGGACATGCTGCGCCGCCAGGGTTACACGCCGGACGCGGTGCCGCCGCCGGGCGCCTGCGTCGAACTGCGCAGCAACGCCAACCTGTCCACCGGCGGCACCGCCGAGGACGTGACCGACCTGCTGCCCGAATCGACCCGCCAGCTGTGCGTGCGCGCGGCAAGCAAGATCGGCCTGGACGTGGCCGGCATCGACATCGTCTGCCGCGACATCGCGTTGCCGCTGGACGAGCAGGGCGGCGCCGTCATCGAGGTCAACGCCGCGCCCGGCATCCGCATGCACCAGCACCCGAGCAAGGGCGAACCGCGCGACGCCGGCGAGGCCATCATCGACGGCCTGATGGGCGACTCGAACGGCCGCATCCCGTTGGTGGCGGTCACCGGCACCAACGGCAAGACCACCACCACCCTGATGATCGCCCATGCCGCGCGCGTGGCCGGCCTGGGCACCGGGGTGACCACCACCGAGGGCGTGTTCGTCAACGGCAAGCGCCTGGTGAAGGGCGACTGCACCGGCTACTGGTCGGCGCGCACCGTGCTGTCGGCGCCGGACGTCGATTTCGCGGTGCTCGAAACCGCGCGCGGCGGCATCCTCAAGCGCGGCCTGGCCTTCGACCAGTGCGACGTCGGCGTGGTCCTGAACGTCTCGCCGGACCACCTGGGCCTGGACGGCGTCGACACCATCGAGGACCTGGCCCAGGTCAAGGCGGTGGTGGCGGCATCGAGCTCGCGCGCGGTCGTGCTCAACGCCGAGGATGCGCTCTGCGTGTCCATGGTGCGGCGCGCCAGGCCGGGCGCGGAAGTGCTGTTCTTCTCGATGGAGGCCGAGAACCCGGTGCTGCTCAAGCACCTGGAGGACGGCGGACGGGGCGCCTATTTCCAGGACAACGCCATCGTCCTGGCCGACGGCATGCGCCAGCAGGAACTGATGCGCGTCGAGAGCATGCCCTCCACCTATGGCGGCCGGGCGCGCTACAACATCGCCAACGCCCTCGCGGCGGCTGCCGCGCTGATGGCCTCCGGCTTCTCGCACATGCAGATCGCCGCCGGCCTGTCGACCTTCGTCTCGGACGGCAAGACCAACCCGCTGCGCACCAACGTGTTCGACGTGCGCGGGGTCACGGTGATCGTCGACTACGCCCACAACGCGGCCGCCTACGCCGCCCTGGCCGAGATGGCGCGCGCCCTGCTGCCGGGGCAACTGGTGGGCATCGTCACCGCCCCGGGCGACCGCCGCGACAGCGACCTGGTCCAGATCGGCGAGATCTGCGGCGAGCGCTTCGACGAACTGGTGGTCTACGAATCGCAGAGCCGCGGCCGGCCGGTGGGCGGCGCGGTCGACCTGATACTGGAAGGCGCCGAGAACGTGGTCGGGCCGTCGGACACCCTGCACCGCGAGATCGAGGTCGACAAGGCGATCCGCCTCGGCCTGTCGCTGTGCAGCCCGGGGGACGTGCTGGTGTTTGCCTGCGGGTCCTCGCTGCAGGTGTTCATCGATGCGCTGCGGGTGGACGACCCGGAGAGCGCGGACCGGATCGAGGCGCAGGCGGCGTAACGGTTCGGTAAAGGTTCGATTGGAATGGCCCCGGTGATCGGGGCCATTTTTTTTCACTGGCGGAAACGCCAGGGTGTTGACAAGTACGACCGCGTGGGTACAAGTACCCACCCTACAAAGGCGTCGCACCGTAGGGTGGACACCCGTGTCCACGCTGTTTCACGGCCGGCAACGTGGCGCCCCGGCCGCGAGCCTGCGCTTGCGTAGGGTGGGTACTTGTACCCACGCGGTCTGACGGCATGAAACCCGGCGCCCAGCCGCGAGCCCGGAATAAAAAAGCGGCCCCGCAGGGCCGCCTCCACTCTCACATCAATACTTATACCGCTTCCGCCGCGATCCGCTGCGCAAGCTCCGGCCGGGTCGGCCGCAGCGCCTCGCTCAGCTCGGAAATCGAGGAGCCGCAGCCGAATACCAGCACGTCGCCCTGCTGGCACAGGGCCAGCCCCGCGCGGATGGCCTGGTGCACGTCCAGCTCGCACTGCAGGCGGTCGGCGGCGATGCGGCCCAGGCGCGCGCCCTGGACCAGCAGGGCGGCGACCTCGCCGGTCTTGCGGCCGCGGTTCTCGGTCTCGTACACCACCAGTTCGTCGAAGCCGGCGGCGCAGGTGCGGCCGATGTCGACCAGGTCGGCGTCGCGCCGGTCGCCCGGCGCGGCGACCACGCCGACAACCCGGCCCGGCGTCATGGCGCGCGCGGTCTCGGCCAGCGCGGCGTAGGCGGCGCAGTTGTGGGCGTAGTCGACGATCACGGTCACGCCGTCGACGTCGAACAGGTTCGAGCGCAGGGGGTTGTGCTTGCTGTCGGAGACGAAGCTGCGCAGGCCGGCCGCGATCTCCGGGTTGCCGAAGCCGCTGGCGGCCAGCGCCGCCGTCGCCGCCAGGGCATTGGCGATGTTGTAGCGCGCGCAGCCGCCGAGCGACACCGGCATCTCGCGCACGTCGAGCAGGGCCTCGTGGCGCGCGCCGGTGGCCAGCACCAGGGTGGTGTCTTCCAGGTAGACGCCGCGCCCGCCCGATTCGAGGTGGCGCAGCAGGACCGGATTGTCCGCGTCCAGCGCGAAGTACAGCACCTCGACGTTGTCCCGCAGGTCCTTGGCCATCGTCACGCAATAGTCGTCCTCGGCGTTGAGCACCACGGCGCGCGAGGCGCGCTGGGCGACCACGGCTTTCACCCTGGCCAGGTCCTCGATGGTGTCGACGCCGTCCAGGCCCAGGTGGTCGCTCGAGACGTTCAGCACCACCGAGACGTCGCAACGGTCGTAGGCCAGGCCGCGTTTGAGGATGCCGCCGCGCGCCGTTTCCAGCACCGCGAAGTCGACTTCCGGCGAGGTCAGGACCGCGCGCGCCGAGCGGTAGCCCGTGCAGTCGCCGGCCATGATGCGCCGGCCGTCGATGTAGACGCCTTCGGTGGTGGTCAGGCCGGTGCGCTGGCCGGTCAGGCGGGCCGCATGGGCGATCAGGAGCGAGGTCGTGGTCTTGCCGTTGGTGCCGGTCACGGCGACGGTCGGGATGCGGCCGTCGTCCTGGCCGAACAGGGCCTCGACGATGGCGGCGCCGGCGTCGCGCGGGGTGCCGCGGCTCGGGTACTGGTGCATGCGGATGCCGGGCGCGGCGTTCACCTCGATGATGCCGCCGTTCTGCTCGCGCAGCGGCTGCGCGATGTCGCGGCAGATGATGTCGATGCCGGCCACGTCCAGGCCGATGGTGCGCGCGGCGCGGATGCAGATGTCGCGGGTTTCCTCCGGAAGAGAATCGGTCACATCCTCGGCGGTGCCGCCGGTGGACAGGTTGGCGTTGCCGCGCAGGTCGACGCCGACGCCGCTCGGCAGCACCGAGTCGAAGCCGTAGCCCTGCCTGGCGAGGATGGCTTCGGCCAGGGCGTCCATCGGGATCTTCGTGAGGATGTTGGTGTGGCCTTCGCCGCGCGCCGGGTTGCGGTTCTCGATCTCGACCAGCTCGCGCACGGTGGAATGGCCGTCGCCCGTCACGCCGGGCGGACGGCGCCAGGAAGCGGCGGCGACACGGTCGCCGGTGACCAGCACGCGGTAGTCGCGGCCTTCCAGGTATTCCTCGACGATCACGTGGCGGCTGTACTTGCGCGCGTGTTCGAAGGCGCGCTCGACTTCCTCGGGCGTGGTGCAGACGGTGGTGACGCCCTTGCCCTGGTTGGCGTCGAGCGGCTTGATGGTGGCCGGGCCGGACAGGCGGCGCGCGACGCGCTGGGCTTCGTCGAGGCGGGTGACGGTGGCGCCGTCCGGCACCGGGCAGCCGGCCTGCTCGAGCAGGGCCTTGGTCAGCTGCTTGTCGCTGGCGATGCCGACCGCGATCGAATTGGTGGCGCCGGTGATGGTCGCCTGCAGGCGCTTCTGGCGGCTGCCCCAGCCCAGCTGGAACAGGTTGGCCTCGTCGGTGATGCGCAGCGACGGAATGCCGCGGCGCTCGGCGGCCGACACCACGGCGCCGGTGCTGGTGCCGATCGCATAGTCTTCGGCGGTCTCGTGCAGTTCGGTGACGGCGGCGGCGACGTCGAAGTCCTCGCCGCGCTGCAGGGCGGCGACCAGGTCCAGCGCCACGCCCAGGGCCTGGCCCGCGACCTGTTCGGTGCGGTAGCCGCAGACGGCGCGGCGCGCGCCGGGCTTACGCGGAACTTCCATGGTCTGGCTGAAGGCGCCAGGCGCGCCCGCCAGGCGCTGCAGTTCCATCACGACCGCTTCGACCGCATCGGCCGGCGAAGCGAGTGCGGCGAGGCGCGCCGAGGCCTCGGGCGACAGTCCGGGCAGGAGGGCGACCAGGCGCGAAGCCAGGCCGGGCGCGGGCTCGGCGCCGGCGCTGTCGACAACGGCCATCAGGCACGGGGTTGCGCTGTACAGGTTGGGGCCGCGCAGGAAGCGTTTTTCGATGATTCTCATGAGATCGGGTTCCGTTTCGTCACATTTTCCAAAAAATCTTGCAGCGAGCGCGGCAGCGGCTTCGCGTTCGTGTCGCCTTCCTCGGGCAGGTAGTAGCGGCTGCCGGCGGGCAGAAGGTGCAGGCGCACGTCGATCAGCTCCGGCGTCGCGTGTTCGCGGATGTCGGCCATGTTGGTGTTCATCGTGCGGCCGTCGACCACCGTGACCGAGCCTTCGCCCAGCACCTCGATGCCGCGGCCGCGCTCGACCACCAGGGCCGTGTCCTCGTCGATGCCGATGCCCATCAGGTAGGGGTTCTGGGCCACCACCGACAGCAGGCGCGCCAGGCGCTGGCGCTCCGAGAAGTGCTGGTCGATCACGACCTTGTGCAGGAAGCCCAGGCCTGCGCCGAGGCTGACCGCGCCTTTTTCCGGCAGCAGGTCGGTCTTGCCCTGGGCCAGCATGTGGCCCGACATGGCCGAGGCGCCGGCGCTGGTGCCGCCGATGCAGGCGCCGCGCACCTTCAGCGCCGTGTGCATCTCGGCGTCCAGCGTGGTGCCGCCGATGATGGCGAGCAGGCGCTTCTGGTCGCCGCCAGTCATGAAGATGCCGTCGGCCTCGGCCACCATGCGCACTTTCTCTTCGTCGTTCGCGTCCTGGCGCGATTCCAGCGACAGGTGGGTGCACTGCCGGACCCCGAGGTCGCCGAAGGCCTTGTCGTAGACTTCCCACATCTCGTCGGCGACCTTGCTGGCGGCCGTGATCACGACGATGCGGGCGTTTTCTCCGCCGGACAGTTCGACGAAGCGGGTCAGGATTTCCTTGTCGTGCCTGCGGTCCTCGTGGCCGCCGATGATGACGAGGTGGCCGTGCGACGCGGTGCGATGCGGTTCGGTTTTCATTTATTCTTCGATCCTTGCGGTGGGCATGTTCTTGTTGGCGCAAGCGCCAGCCTCGTGGCGGCTGACGGCGATCAGGCCGACGTCGACGTCCTTGTCGAACAAGGCGATGCCGCGTTGCAGCGCCTGCTGCAGCGGCATGCCTTCCTCGATCCAGCCATAGACGGCGCGCGCCAGCATGTGGCGCACGATGTGTTCGCCGATGCCGGTGGCGGCGACCGCACCGGCCGTGCCGGCGTAGAAGCCGGCGCCGACGATGGCGGTGTCGCCCACGCGGCCGAGCAGGGAAGGGGAGGAGCCGCCGGTCGAGCCGGCCACGGCGAAGTGGCCGTCGGGCGCGCGCACCACGGCGCCGACGGTGTCGCAGGACTTCGAGGCCGGCAGCTGCAGCGGCGTCTTGTAGTTCCAGAAGCGTTCGAACAGGCGGTTGTCGATGCCGGGCATGACCGGCACCGAGCCGGCCAGTTCCTCGAGCAGCTTGCGGTGCTTCTCGCGCTGGCGTTCGAGGATGGGGCGCGAGGGCGGCAGGCCGATGGCGCGCGCGAAGCGCTCGGCGCCTTCGCCGGCCAGCAGCACGTGCGGGGTGTCGGCCACGGCGCGCGCCAGGACGACCGGGTTGCGCACGTTGCGCACGGTGGCGACCGCGCCCAGGCGTCCGCGCGTGTCCATGATCGAGGCGTCCATTTCGATGGTGGCGCCGTCCAGGCCGAGCACCGAGCCGGTGCCGGCGTTGAAGCGTTCGTCTTCCTCGAACACCGTGACGGCGGCGACCGCCGCGTCGAGCGGGTCGCCGGTCTCGCGGAACTTGTCGTGTCCGCCGCGGGCGGCGCGTGCGCAGCCGTCGGTGTACGCCAGCGGTTCGCCGACGCCACCGTGCGTCACGATGGCAAAGCCCTGCGGCTTGTGATTCTTCTGCATCTTCCCCTCTTTATTGTCGCCTTTGCGCATGTGACGCGTGGCATAGTTAATTGAGGATTATGCAAAACGGGATAGAAAATCCCTATCGGTTGCACAGCCGTGCGGATGTAAGAAGAAACTTACATCGAAGACAACTTTTTCAGCGGCTCCGGCCCGAGCCCGCGCGCATGGCCTGCTTCAGTTCCTGGGCCACCTGCAGGCGCGTCGCTTCCGACACGTAGGCGCCGACCGCCACCTGGGCGCCGTGCGACTCGAGATGGATCAGCTTGCGGGTGCGCGGCTCGGGCGGCAGCACGCGCAGCCAGGTGGGATCGAGCCGGATCACCTCGCGCCGGCCGGCATCGATGCGTTCGATCAGGAGGCAATGCTCGGTGAGGGCGATGGTCTCGACGTCGAGGGCATGGCGCGCGTAGTGCAGCAGCGCCAGGCCGACGGCCGTCATCTCCACCAGGGCGAAGCCGAACACCATCCAGAAGCCCTGCAGCAGGAAGACGAAGGCAACGACGAAGGAAGCCCCGCAGAGCAGGGCGTAGGCGGCCAGCGACTGGCGCGGCGTCAGCGAGCAGTTGCGCTTGAGCGTCCAGTGGCGGGCCATGGCGTTCAGCTCCTTGCCGGCGCGCGGGCCGGCCGCGCGCGGCGGCAGGCGGGGCGTGGCAAGCGGCGGGCGGATGCGGCGGTCATGATGGGTCCTCCGGTTGCCTCGATTATAGGCAGGACGGGCTCGATGGCGGCGCAGGGCTAGCGCGTGTCCGCCGTGCAACGCTTGCGCGCCCCGGTTCGCCGCTTGGGCCCGCTTGCCTGCCAGGTCTGATAGAATACCGCCCCTTCCAAAGAAAGACAGACATGACGAACGCATGCGGCGTCGACTTCGGCACCTCGAATTCCACGGTGGGCTGGGTCGGCACGGGAACCCAGCAAACAGCGGCGCAACGCACGCTGCTCGCCCTCGAGGACGGCAAGCCGACCCTGCCCTCGGTGGTTTTCTTCAATGCCGACGACGAGGAAGTGCGCTACGGCCGCGCGGCCCTGGCGGACTACCTGTCCGGCTACGAAGGCCGCCTGATGCGCTCGCTCAAGAGCCTGCTCGGCACCAGCCTGATGGACGGCCAGACCGAAGTGGCGGGGCGCGCCTTGCCCTTCCGCGTGCTGCTGGCCCAGTTCATCGGCGAGGTCAAGCGCCGTGCCGAGCGGCAGGCCGGACGCGCCTTCGACAGCGCCGTGTTCGGCCGCCCGGTGTTCTTCATCGACGACAACCGCGCCGCCGACCAGCTGGCCGAGGACACCCTGGCCGAGGTGGCGAGGAGCGTGGGGTTCAAGGAGATCGCCTTCCAGTACGAGCCGATCGCCGCCGCCTTCGACTACGAGTCGCAGATCGACCGCGAGGAACTGGTCCTGATCGCCGACATCGGCGGCGGCACCTCGGACTTCTCGCTGGTGCGCCTGGGGCCAGGCCGCGCCGGCCGCAAGGAGCGCCGCGACGACATCCTGGCCACCGGCGGCGTGCACATCGGCGGCACCGACTTCGACAAGTACCTCAGCCTCGCGGCCGTGATGCCGCTGCTCGGCTACGGCAGCTTGCTGCGCTCGGGCGCCGACATCCCGTCGAGCTATTATTTCAACCTGGCGACCTGGCACACGATCAACCAGGCGTATACGAGGAAGAGCATCGCCCAGCTGGCCGACCTGGTGCGCGACGCGCGCGAGCCGGCCAAGCTGCAGCGCCTGCAGCACCTGATCGACGAGCGCGCCGGCCACTGGCTGGCGATGCAGGTCGAGGGCGCCAAGATCGGTTTGTCCGATCACGACACGGTCGCCCTGGAACTCGAGCGTCTTTCGCCGCCCGAGACCCTGGCCGTTCAACGGGTGCAGTTCGAGGCGGCGATCGGCGGCCTGCTCGACAACATCGACGCCACCGTCCTGCGCTTGCTGGACGATGCCGGGGTGGCGCCGGAGGCGGTCGACACCGTGTTCTTCACCGGCGGTTCGAGCGGCGTCGGCCTGCTGCGCGCGCGCGTCAAAGCGCTGGTGCCGGGGGCGCGCGCGGTCGAGGGCGACCTGTTCGGCAGCATCGGCGCCGGCCTGGCGCTCGACGCGCTGCGCAAATTCGGTTAACAGGAACGGACAAGGACAGACCATGCACATCTTCGAACGCCCCATCGTGATGCTCGACTTCGAGACCACCGGCCTGTCGCCGGCCATGGGCGACCGCATCACCGAGGTCGCGGCCCTGCGCATCGAGGGCGGCCGCATCACCGAACGCTACGTCTCGCTGGTCAACTGCGGCGTGCGCATTCCGTCCTTCATCACCGGGCTGACCGGGATTACCCAGGAGATGGTCGACACCGCGCCGCCGGCGTCCAGGGTGGTGCCCGAGCTGCTCGACTTCATCGGCGCCGACACGCTGTCGGCCCACAACGCCAGCTTCGACGAGAAATTCCTGCTGGCCGAAAGCGCGCGCCTGGACCGGGCCTGCGCTCACGCCGCCCTGGTGTGCTCGCTCAAGCTGTCGCGCCGCGTCTTCCCCGGCATGGCCAGCTACAAGCTGGGCCAGCTCTCGCGCCAGCTCGGCATCGCCTTTCGCAGCGCCGCCCACCGCGCCGAGGCCGACGCCGAGGTGGCGGCCGAGGTCCTGATCCATATCGGCCGCCACCTCGGTTCGTCCTACGGCTTGCCCCAGGTCGCGCCGGACCTGCTGGTCAGCCTGAACCGCCTGGCCGCGGCCAAGGTGCCGGGCTGGCTGGATAAATACGCGGCCGAAAAAAAAGCCACTCAAGCTGACTGATCGCATTACAATGCCGGCACCATGACGCGCCGCTGTATTGTCCATGTGCTGCTCTCGCTGCTCCTGCTGGCATCCCAGCAGCTGGCGTTCGCGCATGCGATGTCGCACTGGACCGGGCGCCTGGTCTACGCCCCGGTCGCCGCCGGCGAAGACCGCGAGCTGGCCAAGGCGCTGGCCCAGGACCAGAGCTGCAACCAGTGCCTGGCCCTGGCCCAGCTGGCGTCCCCCGTCGGCAGTACCGTGCGCCAGTTCGTGGCGCCGGACCTGCGCACCGAGCTGGCCGCGTCAAGCGTCATGCGCGGGGCCGCGCCGCGCACGGTCTGCGCCTTCCGTTCGCGCGCGCCGCCTTCCTTCGTCTAGAGATTTCCGACCCCACCGGATCGTCCGCCTCGGCGGATGCCGTCCGTCCATCTCCATTCGAACCGGAAGAACACGATGTCAAAGAATACCGTTCTGTCGGCGGCGATCGCTGCCGCCTTTGCCTTGCCCCTGTCCGCCCATGCCGCGCCTGTCGACGCCAAGGAGCTCGAGGCAATCCGCGAACAGATCCGCCAGATGAAACAATCCTACGAGGCGCGCCTGCAGGCGCTCGAACAGCGCCTGCAGGATGCCCAGGCCGCCGTGGCCGAGGCCCAGAATGCGGCCGCCGCGGCGCAGCAGCAGGCAGCTGCCGCTGCGCCCGCTCCTACGCCTGCGCAGGCACCGGCCGGCGAGCAAGCTGCGGCGCCGCAACTCGCCGCGGCCGCCCCGGTTGCCCCGGTTGCCCCAGCCGCCAGCGGCGGCGTCGCCCAACGCAGCGACAGTTTTAACCCCAGCAGTTTCAACCCCAGCATCGGCCTGGTCCTCGGCGGCACCTGGAACAACCTGCAGCGCGATCCCGAAACCTGGCGCCTGGGCGGCTTCATGCCGCCCGACGGCGAGGTCGGTCCGGGCAGCCGCAGCTTCAACCTGGGCGAATCCGAGCTGACCATGTCGGCCAACATCGACCCGACCTTCGCCGGCCAGGTCACCTTCGCGCTGAGCGGCGAGAACGAGGTCGAGGTCGAGGAAGCCTATGTCCGCACCCGCGAGCTGGGCGGCGGCATCAACGGCAAGGCCGGCCGCTTCCTGTCCGGCGTCGGCTACCTGAACGGCCTGCACAGCCACACCTGGGACTTCGCCGACGCGCCGCTGGCCTACCAGGCCTTCTTCGGCGGCCAATACAAGCTTGATGGCGTCCAGGCGCGCTGGCTGGCGCCGCTGAACACCTTCCTCGAACTCGGCCTGGAGCTGGGCAACGGCCATGCCTTCCCGGGCAACGACCGCAACAAGAACGGCGTCGGCGCGACCAGCGTGTTCGCCCACGTCGGCGACGACATCGGCGACTCGTCGAGCTGGCGCGCGGGGCTGTCCTACCTGCGCACGCGCGCCGTCGACCGCGCATGGGACGAGGAGGGCATCGTCAACGCCTTCTCCGGCCGCTCGACGATGTGGGTGGCGGACGCCGTGTACAAGTGGGCGCCGAACGGCAACCCGACCCAGCGCAACTTCAAGCTGCAGGGCGAATACATGCGCCGCAAGGAAAGCGGCAGCCTGGCTTCGGGCGAACTGGCCGACGCGTTTGCCAGCACCCAGTCCGGCTGGTACCTGCAAGGCGTCTACCAGTTCATGCCGAACTGGCGCGCCGGCCTGCGCCACGACCGCCTGTCCTCGGGCACGCCGTACATCGGCCTGGTGGAAAGCGGGGCCCTGGGCCTGGACGCCTTTCCGTCGCTGGCCAGCTACGCACCGAAACGCACCAGCGTGATGGTCGACTACAGCCCGTCCGAGTTCTCGCGCCTGCGCCTGCAGTTCGCGCGCGACGAAGCCCGGCCCGGCGTCGGCGACAACCAGCTCTACCTTCAGTACATCATGAGCCTGGGCGCCCACGCGGCGCACGCGTTCTAAGGAGAAGCACATGAAATTCCATCCTTCCATCCTGTTGGCGGGCTGCGCGTTGGCCTTCGCCGCCATCGTTCCGGCCCAGGCGGCCATCAACGTCCTCACCTGCGAACCGGAGTGGCAGGCCCTTACCCAGGAGCTGGGCGGCGACAAGGTCAATGTCTCGAGCGCGACCAATGCGCTGCAGGACCCGCACCGGGTCGAGGCCCGTCCCGGCCTGATCGCCCGCACCCGCAACGCCGACCTGCTGGTCTGCACCGGCCTCGACCTGGAGGCGGGCTGGCTGCCGCTGCTGGTCCAGCAGTCGGGTAATGCGAAGATCGCGCGCGGCCAGCCGGGCTTCTTCGAGGCCGGCACTTTCGTTCCGCGCCTGGACATCCCGAACCGCCTGGACCGCGCCGAGGGCGACGTGCATGCCTACGGCAATCCGCACGTGCACCTGAACCCGCACAACATCGCCCTGGTCAGCGCCCAGCTGGCCAAGCGCCTGGCGGCGATCGACCCGGCCAACGCGGCCTTCTACGCCGCGCGCCAGACCGACTTCAGCGCGCGCTGGGCGACAGCCATGCGCAAGTGGGAAGCGCAGGCGGCGCCGCTGCGCGGCGTGACCGTGGTCGAGCACCACCGCAACATGGAGTACCTGCTCTCCTGGCTCGGCATGCGCCAGGTCGGCTCCCTGGAGCCGAAGCCGGGCGTCGAGCCGAGCGCGGCCCAGCTGGGCCAGCTGCTGGCCCAACTGAAGACGCAGCCGGCGAAGATGGTGCTGCGCGCGGCCTACCAGGACGAGCGCGCCTCGCAGTGGCTGTCGCAGCGCGCCGGCATCCCGGCGGTGGTGATTCCCTACACGGTCGGCGCCGACGCCCAGAGCCGCGACCTGTTCGCGCTGTTCGACACCACGGTGCAACGCCTGGCGGAAGCGGTGAAGTAAGTGGAGAACGTCGACTTCCTGATCGTCCTCCCGGCCTTCCTGGCGGGCATCCTGGTACTGGCCACCCACATCCCGCTCGGCGCTCAGGTGCTCAAGCGCGGGATCGTCTTCATCGACCTGGCGATTGCCCAGATCGCCGCGCTCGGCGTGATCATCGCCAGCGCGCTCGACATGGACCCGCATGGCTGGACCATGCAGGCCGCCGCCGGCGTCGCCGCCGTGCTGGGCGCCTTGCTGCTGACCTGGACCGAAAGGCGCTGGCCCGACGTGCAGGAAGCGCAGATCGGCGTGCTGTTCGTGCTGGCCGCCACCGCCGGCCTGCTGCTGGTCGCCCACAACCCGCACGGCGGCGAACACCTGCAGGACCTGCTGGCCGGGCAGATCCTGTGGGTAAGCTACGACCAGCTGGTGATGCCGGCGGCCGGCGCGGTGCTGATCCTGGCGCTGCTGGCGCTGCTGCGCAACCGTCTTGGGCGGCTCGGCTTCTACCTGGTGTTCGCGCTGGCGGTGACGGCTTCGGTCCAGCTGGTCGGGGTCTACCTGGTGTTCGCCAGCCTGATCGTGCCGAGCCTGGCCGTGCGCCATTACCGCGAGGCGCGCAAGCTGCCCTTCGCCTACCTGATCGGCGTCGGCGGCTACGCCGCCGGGCTGGTGCTGTCGGTGCTGCTCGACCTGCCGTCGGGCGCGCTGATCGTCTGGTGCCTGGCGCTGCTGGCGATGCTCGTGTACGCCCTCGGCCCGCGCCGCCCGGCCCTCGCCTGAGCGCGCGTCGCGCCTCCCGGCCAGCCCGCCGCGCGCCTGCCCGGCGGGCTTTTTTGTGGGCGCGCGGATGGTCACGATTGTTCCGAGTCAAACTCCCGTCGCCGGCCGGCATTAAAATTTTGTTAATACTTATGAGGCTGCCAGGCGCACACCGAGCTCTCCCCGAGCCAGGCGCGCGCACCGGCACGCCGCGCGAACACACGTCCACCTCGAGGCCAGCATGAACCGCCAACAGCTCCAACGCGCGAGCCATCAGACCTATGCGTGGTTCCGCGAAGCCGCCGAGCGCGGCAATCCCTACGCCCAGTTCAACCTCGCGCTGCTCTACAAGAAGGGCGAGGGCGTCGAGCGCGACGACGCCGCCGCTTTCCGCTGGCTGCGCCGCGCCGCCCTGCAGGGGCTGGCGTTCGCCCAGAACCACCTCGGCGCCATGTACTACCACGGGCGCGGCGTCGAGGCCTGCGACGCCGAGGCGGCGCGCTGGTTCCGCCTCGCCGCCGACCAGGGCGACGCCTCGGCCCAGCAGAACCTGGGCCACATGTACCGCAAGGGCCGGGGCGTGGGCCAGGACCACGAGCGCGCCCTGTCCTGGTACTACCGCGCGGCCGAGCAGGGCATGGCCAGCGCCCAGAACCTGCTCGGCGAATGCTACCTGCACGGGCTCGGCGCGGCGGTCAACCATCCGCTGGCGATGGCCTGGTTCCGCAAGGCCGCGCTGCAGGGCGATTGCGCGGCCCAGCTCAACCTCGGCCTGATGTACAAGCGCGGCCAGGGCGTGGACGCCAGCGGCAAGCAGGCGCTGTACTGGTTCCGCCAGGCCGCCGCCGCGGGCGAACGCGGCGCCCAGCGCCAGCTCGGCCTCGCCTACGCCGAAGGGCTGGGCGGGAAACCCGATCCGCGCCGCGCCCTGGCCTGGCTGCAGCGCGCGGCCGGCCATGGCGACCGCGAGGCCCAGTTCATCCTCGGCAGCGTGTACGCCAACGGCCGCGCGGGTCTGCAGGTCGACCGCGACGACGCCTGCGCCTTCGAGTGGTACAGCCGCGCGGCCAGCCAGGGGCACGTGGCCGCGCAGTACAACCTGGCGAACATGTATGCCCACGGGCGTGGCACGGCCTGCGCGCCGGAGCGCGCGATCGAATGGTACCGGCGCGCGGCCGAGCAGGGCGCGGCGAACGCCCAGTTCAGCCTCGGCGTCATCTATGCCAACGGCCAGGGCGTGGAGCGCGACGCGGCGCGCGCCGCCCACTGGTACCAGCTCGCCGCCAACCAGGGCGACGCCAGCGCCCAGAACAACCTGGGCGTGATGTACGCCCTCGGCCAGGGCGTCGAACAGGACGACCGGCGCGCCGTCTACTGGTACGGCCAGGCCGCCGAGCAGGGGCACGCCCTGGCCCAGTTCAACCTGGGCGGCATGTACAACAGCGGCCGCGGCGTGGCGCGCGACCCGGTGCGCGGCTACATGTGGATGCTGCTCGCGGCCGAGGGCGGCGACGCCACCGCCAACGTCAACAAGACCATCGCCGCGCGGCGCCTGAGCCCATCCGAGATCGGGCATGCGATCGACCTGTCGCACAAGTGGCAGCTCAGCCACCGCGAGGCGGGCGGGCGCCGGCCGCAGCGGCCGCTGCCGGACTGATGACGGTCCGGCTCATTCGGCCGCGCCGCCCGCAGGTCGCATCCCGATGGGTTTCGCGTTATGATGCCCTCCGGCACATCCGCCTTCATGACACCACGTTTCGAGAACAATATGCACATGAGACACGCAACGCTCGCCGCGGCCCTGATGATGGCCTTCGGCGTCCAGGCTGCCGACCCGGCATCCTGCCCGGGCAGTCCAATGAAGTATCCGGTCACCCAGAAGGTCGACCAGACGGACAACTACCACGGCACCACCATCGCCGACCCTTACCGCTGGCTGGAAGACGCCAACAGCGCCGAGACCAAGCAGTGGGTCGACGCCCAGAACGCGGTGACCCAGGCTTACCTGGGCCAGATCCCGCAGCGCGAGGCGATCCGCCAGCGCCTGACCAAGCTGTGGAACTACGAGCGTTACTCGGTGCCGTCGAAAGAAGGCGGACGCTACTTCTACAGCCGCAACGACGGCCTGCAGAACCAGTCGGTGCTGTACACCATGAAGAACCTGGACGACCAGCCGCGCATGCTGCTCGACCCGAACACCCTGGCCGCCGACCGCACGGTCGCCCTGGCCGGCGCCGAAGTCAGTCCGGACGGCAAGCTGCTCGCCTACGGCACCGCCGCCTCGGGCTCGGACTGGAACGAGTGGAAGGTGCGCGACATCGAGACCGGCAAGGATCTCGAGGACCACCTGAAGTGGGTGAAGTTCTCGCAGACCGCCTGGACCAAGGATGGCAAGGGCTTCTTCTACAGCCGCTATGACGAGCCGACGGAAGAAACGAAACTGGCCGCCGTCAACTACCACCAGAAGCTCTACTATCACAAGATCGGCACGCCGCAGAGCGCCGACACCCTGGTCTACGACCGTCCCGACCAGAAGGAATGGGGCTTCCGCGCCCAGACCACCGACGACGGCAAGTACCTGCTGATCACGGCGACCAAGGGCACCGCCCACAAGTACCGCATCTTCTACAAGGATCTGTCGAAGCCCGACTCGCAGGTCGTGCCGCTGATCGACAACTTCGACGCCGCCTACGACTTCATCGACAACGTCGGCGACGTGTTCTACTTCAGCACCGACCGCAAGGCGCCGCGCCAGCGCATCGTCGCCATCGACGTGCGCAAACCGGCTGAAGCGAACTGGAAGGAGATCGTTCCCGAAACCGCGGAGACCCTGAACGCCGCCCACATCGTGGGCGATCGCATCATCGCCGAATACCTGAAGGATGCGCGCAGCGTCGTGCGCGTGAGCGACCTCAACGGCAAGCTGGTGCGCGAGATCGCGCTGCCCGGCATCGGTTCGGTCTCGGGCTTCACCGGCAAGCGCGGCGACAAGGAGACCTTCTTCTCCTTCACCGGCTTCACCACCCCGACGACGATCTACCGTCTCGACATGAAGAGCGGCACAACCAGCGTGTTCCGCCAGCCGAAGGTCGACTTCGACCCGAACGCCTATGAGACCCGGCAGCAGTTCTTCACCAGCCGCGACGGCACCAAGGTGCCGATGTTCATCGTGTCGAAGAAGGGTCTGAAACTCGACGGCAACAACCCGACCTACCTCTACGGCTACGGCGGCTTCAACATCTCGATGCTGCCGGGCTTCTCGCCGGCCAACCTGGCCTGGATGGAAATGGGCGGCGTCTACGTCGTGGCCAACCTGCGCGGCGGCGGCGAATACGGCGAGTCCTGGCACCAGGCCGGCACCAAGCTGCAGAAGCAGAACGTGTTCGACGACTTCATCGGCGCGGCCGAGTGGCTGGTCGCCAACAAGGTGACCCAGCCTTCGAAGCTGGCGATCGGCGGCGGCAGCAACGGCGGCCTGCTGGTCGGCGCGGCGATGACCCAGCGTCCGGACCTGTTCGGCGCCGCGATCCCGATGGTCGGCGTGCTCGACATGCTGCGCTTCCACAAGTTCACCATCGGCTGGGCCTGGACCTCGGACTACGGCTCGTCGGAGAACCCGGACGAGTTCAAGGCCCTGGTCAAGTACTCGCCGCTGCATAACCTGAAGCCGGGGACGAGCTATCCGGCGACCATGGTCACCACCGCCGATCACGACGACCGCGTGGTGCCGGCCCACAGCTTCAAGTTCGCCGCCGCCGCCCAGGCGGCCCAAGCCGGCTGCAACCCGATGATCATCCGCATCGACACCAAGGCCGGGCACGGCGCCGGCAAGCCGACCGCCAAGCAGATCGAGGAAGTGGCGGATCGCTGGGGCTTCCTGAGCCGCGCGTTGAAGATGTAATGGTGTGGGTATCGGGTGGCTTTCCGCTGCCTGGTTCGTGCAAGAGATCGGGCCAGCGAATCGTTTGATTCGGCTGGCCCGATTTTTTTGTGTATCGATTGTTGCGGCAGCGAGGGTGGGCCGTGAAGGTGGGGCAGATCACGAGTACGACCGCGTGGGCTCGGGAGCCCACCCTACGAAACCCGATGCAGTGCTTCTATTGTTGGCGCTTGCAGTGGCGTAGGGTGGGTACTCGTACCCACGCGCTACGGCTGATGAAATCTGCCTTGCGGGTTCCATTGCCGGCGCCTGAAGTGCGTAGGGTGGACACCTGTGTCCACGCGGTACGGCGGAGGTGCCGTGGCAGCTCGTGCAAACATTTGTTATGCCAAAAAAACAAATGTCGTATCGAGCGAGATCCGCCAGCGGCGCAAGCTACCGATGCACCACCACCAGCAAGGCCTTCGCCTCGGTCTTCCCCACGTTCCGGATCACATGATCCTGGTCCGCCGGATACCTCGCCGTTCCGCCGGCCTTCACCTTGCGCTTCGACGTCCCGACTTCCACCTCGAGCGAGCCGTTCAGCACGGTCATGTGCTCCTTGGTCCCCGGATCGTGGGCCTGCGAGGCCAGCTCGCCGCCCGGCGCCAGGGTCAGCTCGTACCATTCGTACTGCCCGGCCAGCTCCATCGGCCCCAGGATGCGCAGGGTATAGCCGGCATGGGTGCCGGGCAGGGTCGGGGTCTCGTGGGCGTCCAGCACGCGGATCGCCTCGACGTCGCGCGTTTCCGACGCCAGCAGCTCGCCGATCTGCACGCCCAGGGCATTGGCCAGACGCCAGGTGATGGCGATGGTAGGATTGGCCTTTTCGCGCTCGATCTGCGACAGCATCGACTTCGACACCCCCGCGATGCGCGACAGGTCTTCCAGCGTCAGGCCGCGCGCCAGGCGCAGGCGCTGCAGGGTGGCGCCGACTTCCGGCGGGGCATTATGGGTCGTGACCACGGTTTTCATCTCGACAGACAGCTCTGGTAATTGTTGGACCGCCCGACCTTGCCAAGTGCCCTTGCCAAGCGATCTTGCCAAGTTCGGCAGGTCGGCGTAATATTCATTATATTGAATTTCAGTTCGAAATACCGAAAACGAGGCAGGGCAGCGAATCGGTACGAAGAGCGGTCAACGGTACAGCATAGTCCAACAGCCGGTCAAGCCGGCATCACCGACAGGGAAATGACATGAGCGAACAAGGGAAGAACGCGTTTTACACCGGCCTGCAGCAGAACCTCTCCACGCTGCGCGACCAGGGCCTGTTCAAACCCGAGCGCGTGCTGGCCTCGCGCCAGGGCGCCGAAGTCGTGGCCGACGACGGCCGCACCCTGATCAACATGTGCGCCAACAACTACCTGGGCCTGTCGGGCGATCCGGAAACGCAAAAGGCGGCCGAGGCCGCGCTGGCCAAGTACGGCTACGGCCTGTCGTCGGTGCGCTTCATCTGCGGCACCCAGACCGTGCACAAGGAGCTGGAGCAGGCGCTGTCGAAGTTCCTCGGTACCGAGGACACCATCCTGTACGCGGCCGCCTTCGACGCCAACGGCGGCGTGTTCGAGCCGCTGTTCGACGAGAACGACGCCATCATCTCGGACGCCCTGAACCACGCCTCGATCATCGACGGCGTGCGCCTGTGCAAGGCGGCGCGCTACCGCTACGCCAACAACGACATGGCCGACCTCGAGAAGCAGCTGGTCGCCGCGACCGAGGCGGGCAAGCGCCACAAGGTGATCGTCACCGACGGCGTGTTCTCGATGGACGGCACCATCGCCCAGCTCGACAAGATCGTGGAACTGGCCGAGAAGTACGGCGCGCTGACCCTGGTCGACGAATCGCACGCCTCCGGCTTCATGGGCGCGACCGGCCGTGGCACCCACGAACACTGCGGCGTGCTGGGTAGAATCGACATCATCACCGGCACCCTGGGCAAGGCCCTGGGCGGCGCGATGGGCGGCTTCACCTCGGGCCGCAAGGAAGTCATCGAGACCCTGCGCCAGAAGTCGCGGCCTTACCTGTTCTCGAACACCCTGGCGCCGATGATCGCCGGCGCCTCGCTGGCGGTGCTGGAGCGCATCGGCAAGTCGACCGAATTGCGCGACCGCCTGATGGAAAACACCGCTTACTTCCGCAGCGAGATCGAGCGCATCGGCTTCACCATCAAGCCGGGCACCCACCCGGTGGTGCCGGTGATGCTGTTCGACGCGCCGGTGGCGCAACAATTCGCGGCGCGCATGTTCGAACTGGGCGTGCTGCTGTCGGGCTTCTTCTACCCCGTGGTGCCGATGGGCCAGGCGCGCGTGCGCGTCCAGCTCTCCGCCGCGCATACCCGCGAACAGCTCGACAAGGTGCTGGCCGCCTTCGAACAGGCCGGCCGCGAACTGGGCATCCTCAAGAATAACTAATCACCGGCTTCAAGGAACTAGAGTACATGGAACGCATTCTCATCATCGGCGCCAACGGCCAGATCGGCAGCGAACTGGTCACCGCACTGGCGGAAAAACACGGCGTCGATAACGTCCTCGCCACCGACATCGGCAGCAACAACGTCTACGGCGCCGCGCGCTACGCCCAGCTCGACGTGCTGGACAAGGAACGCCTGGCGGCCGTCATTGCCGACGAAGGCGTGACCCAGGTCTACCAGCTGGCGGCGCTGCTGTCGGCCACCGGCGAAAAGGCGCCCCTGAAGGCCTGGACCCTGAACATGGACGGCCTGCTGAACATCCTGGAAGTCGCGCGCGAACGCGGCGAGGCGGGCAAGCCCTTGAAGGTGTTCTGGCCATCGTCGATCGCCGCCTTCGGCCCGAACACCCCGAGCGAAAACACCGCCCAGTACACGATCATGGACCCGACCACGATCTACGGCATCAGTAAACTCGCCGGCGAACGCCTCTGCGAGTACTACCACACCAAGTACGGCGTGGACGTGCGCTCGATCCGCTACCCGGGCATCATCAGCTACAAGTCGCCTCCGGGCGGCGGCACCACCGACTACGCGATCGCCATCTTCCATTCGGCTTTGAAGGGCGAAACCTACGAGTGCTTCCTGGGACCGGAAACCACGCTGCCGATGATCTACATGCCGGACGCGATCCGCGCTACCATCGAGCTGATGGAAGCCCCGGCCGACAAAGTGGCGATCCGCTCCTCGTACAACGTCGCCGGCGTGTCCTTCAACCCGCGCGAACTGGCGGCGGCGATCAAGCAGGCCGTGCCGGCATTCGAGATCGCCTACAAGCCGGACAGCCGCCAGGCGATCGCCGACACCTGGCCGAAGAGCCTGGACGACAGCCGCGCCGCGAGCGACTGGGGCTGGAAGGCCGAGATCGGCATCGAGGAGATGGTCGCCAGCATGCTCGAGAACATCGACGTCGGCGCCACCGCGTAAACACACAATAAGAAAAAAAGAGAATAGCGAGACACATAGATGGACATGAGCGTTTTCGATCTTTTCAAGATCGGTATCGGCCCATCGAGCTCCCACACGGTGGGCCCGATGGTGGCGGCGCGCCGCTTCCTGCTCGAATGCGGCACTCTCGACGAGGCGGTCGGCGTCGAGGCCCACCTTTACGGTTCGCTGGCGCTGACCGGCGTCGGCCACGCGACCGACAAGGCGGTGATCCTGGGCCTGATGGGCGAGACCCCGCAGGACATCGATCCCGACAGCGTCGAGGACAAGCTGGCCGAAGCGGAACTGGACGGCGTGCTGCGCCTCCTGGGAACGAAAGAGGTGCCGTTCTCGGCGCGCACCAATCTCGTCTGGCACAAGTCGTCGACCCTGCCCGAGCACCCGAACGGCATGCGCTTCGTGCTGCAGCTGCGCGACGGCAGCGTCATCGAGCGCATCTATTATTCGGTCGGCGGCGGCTTCATCACCGCGGCCGGCGAAGCGCAGGCGCGGATGGCCGAGGCGGCGGAGACGGCCAGCGCGCCGGCGCTCGCGGTGCCTTATCCGTTCGACACCATGAACGAACTGCTGGAGCAGGGCCGCAAGCACGGCCTGTCGATCCCGCACATGCTGCGCGCGAACGAATTGGCGCGCATGAGCGAGGCGGAACTCGACGCCGGCCTGGACCGCATCTGGACCACGATGCGCGACTGCATCGCCCACGGCCTGGTCACCGAAGGCCAGCTGCCGGGCGGCCTGAACGTCAAGCGCCGCGCGGCGCGCCTGTGGAAGCAGGCCCACTGTACCGAAGGAAAGCGCGTCAACGAGCTGCCGCACGACGCCACCCACCACGTGACCCTGTACGCGATGGCGGTCAACGAGGAGAACGCGGCCGGCGGGCGCGTGGTGACGGCGCCGACCAACGGCGCGGCCGGCATCATCCCGGCGGTGCTGCGCTACTACGCCGAGGACTGCCGCCCGAGCGACCCGGTGGGCGGCATCCGCGACTTCCTGCTGACCTCGAGCGCGATCGGCATGCTGTGCAAGAAGAACGCCTCGATCTCGGGCGCCGAGATCGGCTGCCAGGGCGAAGTCGGCGTGGCCTGCGCGATGGCGGCGGCCGGCCTGGTGGCGGCGCTCGGCGGTTCGAACGAACGCATCGAGAACGCCGCCGAGATCGGCATCGAGCACCACCTCGGCATGACCTGCGACCCGATCGGCGGCCTGGTGCAGATCCCCTGCATCGAACGCAACGGCATGGGCGCGATCAAGGCCATCACCGCCGCCTCGCTGGCGTTGAAGGGCGACGGCACCCATTTCGTCAGCCTCGACAACGTGATCGAGACCATGCGCCAGACCGGGGCGGACATGCAGGCGAAGTACAAGGAGACCTCGCTGGGCGGGCTGGCGGTGCACGTGGTGACGGTGAATCACGCGGCTTGCTGACATACGCGCCACAGGCCGCGTTCCCATGACGGTGTTTGGGACGTGACCTGAACCGTAGGGTGGGCGCCCCGTGCCCACCGGATGTCTGCAGATCCGCGGCGTATGGAATCATCGAAGCCGGCGCGTTGCCGGTACGCTTCCATGGCGCCGCCGCGACGCGTCTTTTTCGATTTGAAGTCGTCCGACACGACGCGAACGTCCGCGTGGGCACGGCGTGCCCACCCTACGGTCCTCGACAGCGCCGATGCTGTTCCGTTTCTATCCCCGCCACGCCAATCTCGGCCGCACAGACGGGATCGGCCGGGCCGCACTATAATAAATGGATCAACGCCAGCCAACCGGATCCATTAACGTATGCAATATGTGTCTACCCGCGCAACGAGCGCGTCCGCTTCCCGTAATCCGGAAACCTTTTCCTCGATCCTGCTCGGCGGCCTGGCGCCCGATGGCGGCCTGTTCATGCCGGCCGAGTACCCGCGCGTCAGCGGCGAGGAGCTCGACGCCTGGCGCAAGCTGTCCTACGCCGAGCTGGCCTACGAGATCCTGCGCAAATTCGCGACCGACATTCCGGACGCCGACCTGAAGGCGCTGACCGCCAGGACCTACACGCCTGAGGTCTACCGTAACGCGCGCGCGGACGAGTCCGCGAAGGACATCACGCCCTTGCGCGTGCTGGAAGACGAGGGCGGCCGCAAGCTGGTGCTGCAGGCGCTGTCGAACGGCCCGACCCTGGCCTTCAAGGACATGGCCATGCAGCTGCTCGGCAACCTGTTCGAATACGCGCTGGCGAAGAACGACGACGAGCTGAATATTTTTGGGGCCACCTCGGGCGACACCGGCAGCGCCGCCGAGTACGCGATGCGCGGCAAGCGCGGCGTGCGCGTGTTCATGCTGTCGCCGGCAAACAAGATGAGCGCCTTCCAGACCGCCCAGATGTTCAGCCTGCAGGACCCGAACATCTTCAACATCGCCGTCGAAGGCGTGTTCGACGACTGCCAGGACATGGTGAAGGCCGTCTCGAACGACCTGGCCTTCAAGGCGCGCCACAAGATCGGCACCGTCAACTCGATCAACTGGGTGCGCGTGGTGGCCCAGGTCGTGTACTACTTCCGCGGCTACCTGGCGGCCACCACCAGCAACGACCAGAAGGTCTCGTTCACCGTCCCCTCGGGGAACTTCGGCAACATCTGCGCCGGTCACATCGCCCGCATGATGGGTCTGCCGATCGCCAAGCTGGTGGTCGCCACCAACGAGAACGACGTGCTCGATGAATTCTTCCGCACCGGCGTCTACCGCGTCAGGAAGAGCGCCGAAACCTTCCACACCAGCAGCCCGTCGATGGACATCTCGAAGGCCTCGAACTTCGAGCGCTTCGTCTACGACCTGCTCGGACGCGACAGCGAACGCGTCCACGCGCTGTTCCGCAAGGTCGAGACCGAGGGCGGCTTCGACCTGTCGGGCGCCCCGGGCAGCGACGGCGACGAATTCGCGCGCGTGGGCGAGTACGGCTTCGTCTCGGGCAAGTCGACGCATGCCGACCGCCTCGAGACCATCCGCATGGCCTACGACGACTACGGCATCACGATCGACACCCACACCGCCGACGGCATCAAGGTCGCGCGCGAACACATCGAGACCGGCGTGCCGATGATCGTGCTGGAAACCGCGCTGGCGGCGAAGTTCAACGAGACCATCCTGGAGGCGCTGGGCACGGACGCGCCGCGCCCGGCCGGTTTCGAGGAGCTCGAGGCGCTGCCCCAGAAATTCGTGGTGATGCGCCCCAACGTCGACGAGATGAAGGCCTTCATCGCCGCGCATACCGGATTGTAAGAACCATGACCGCAACAAAAGACCAGATCGCGACCGAAAAGAACGCGAACGACAAGAATGCGAACGAGAGGCCGGCGCCGCGCCCCATGCTCAGCGTGCGCGAGGCGCTCGACACCCTGCTGGCCTCGGCCGCGCCGGTGGCCGACGTCGAACAGGTGCCGACGCTCGAGGCCAACGGCCGCGTGCTGGCCCTCGACCAGGCGTCGACCATCGACGTCCCTTCCGCCGACAACACCCAGATGGACGGCTACGCGGTGCGCGCGGCCGACTGCGTCAACGGCGGCGCCAGCCTGCGCGTCGCCCAGCGGATCCCGGCCGGCACGGTCGGCGCGCCGCTGGAGGCCGGCACCGCCGCCCGCATCTTCACCGGCGCCATGATTCCGCCCGGCGCGGACGCGGTGGTGATGCAGGAGCAGTGCGAGGTCCAGGGCGACAACGTCGTCATCCGCCACACCCCGAAGGCGGGCGAATGGATCCGCCGCACCGGCGAAGACATTGTCGCCGGCGCGACCATCCTGGCGGCCGGCACGCGCCTGCGCAGCCAGGAACTGGGGCTGGCTGCCTCGGTCGGCCTGGCGAGCCTGCCGGTGCGCCGGCGCCTGCGCGTGGCCGTGTTCTTCACCGGCGACGAGCTGACCATGCCGGGTGAAGCGCCGGGCGGCCAGCTGGCGCCGGGCGCGATCTACAACTCGAACCGCTTCACCCTGCGCGGCCTGCTGGAGAATTTCGGCTGCGCGATCACCGACTACGGCATCGTGCCCGATTCGCTGGACGCGACCCGCGCCACCCTGCGCGAGGCGGCGCGCGAGCACGACCTGATCATCACCTCGGGCGGTGTCTCGGTCGGCGAAGAAGACCACGTCAAGCCGGCGGTGGAAGCGGAAGGGCAGCTGAACATGTGGCAGATCGCGGTCAAGCCGGGCAAGCCGCTCGCCTTCGGCCAGGTGCGCAGGGAAGCGGGGGCTGCCCACTTCATCGGGCTGCCGGGCAATCCGGTGTCGAGCTTCATCACCTTCCTGCTGTTCGTTCGGCCTTTCCTGCTGCGCCTGCAGGGCGTGAGCGGGCCGGTCGAGCCGCGCGCCTACCAGATGCGCGCCGACTTCAGCCTGCCGAAGGCCGACCGCCGCAACGAGTTCCTGCGCGTGCGCGTAAACGCCGGCGGCGGCCTGGAGCTGTTTTCGAACCAGGGTTCGGGCGTGCTGACCTCCACCGTGTGGGGCGACGGCCTGGTCGACAACCCGCCGGGACGCGTCATCAACGAGGGCGACATCGTGCGCTTCATTCCCTTCGCCGAACTCCAGTACTAGGAAATTATGCACATCGAACTGCGATTTTTCGCGTCCGTGCGCGAGGCCCTCGGCCTCGCCCAGGAACGCATCGAACTGCCCGAGACCGTGCGCACCGTCGGCCAGGTGCGCGAACACCTGGTCGCGCGCGGCGGCGCCTGGGCCGAGGCCCTGGGGCAGCAGCGTGCGCTGCGCATGGCGTTCAACCACGTCATGTGCGCGCCGGAGACGGCCATCCAGGAAGGTGGCGAGGTGGCGTTTTTCCCGCCGGTGACGGGGGGGTGATGCGAGGCGCGTGGGTAGCACTGCGTTGACGTTGATCGACATCGCACGTGATACTTGAACGCGTGGACGGGGAACCCGTCCACCCTACGGGTGACCAATAAGGTCCGGGACCAGGGAAGGCGTGCAGCAGGGCGCAGGGTGGACGGGTCTCCCGTCCACGCGTTCAAACAGCCTGGGCGGGTCGCTTGGCCTACAAGGCCGCGATCTGCTTCTCCGCCAGCGCGAGCAACCTGGCGCAGCTGTCGCTGCGCGCGCCGAAGTCGCGCCAGGCCGTGGTGCGCGCCACTTCCTGCCACTGGCGCAGCGATTCCGCATCCATGTCGGCCACGCGGGCGCCGGCGCGCGCGTAATAGCCCGCGACCTGCTGGTCGTCGGCCATCGCCATGCGCAGCGCGAATTTCTCGAGGTCGGCGCCCACTTCCATCACGGCCGCCTGCTGCTGCTTCGTCAGGCGCGCGAACACTGTCTTCGACATCAGGAGCGGCTCGAACATGAACCAGTAGCCGCCGCCGCGCGCGGTGGTCAGCGAGCGCGCCACGTCGTGCAGGCGGAAGGTGATCAGCGAGGTCGACGAGGTGAAGGCGGCGTCGAGCGCGCCGCTCTTCATGGCGTTGTGGATCTCGTTGGACGGCACGTTGACGATGCTGGCGCCGGCGTCCTGCAGGATCATGTCCATTTCGCGCGAGCCGCCGCGCGCCTTCAGGCCCTGCACCTGTTCCGGACGCAGGATCGGCTCCGCGCCGCGCGAGGCGACGCCGCCGGCCTGCCAGATCCAGCTGACCACGACCAGGCCCTGCTCGTCGAGGATGCGTGTGAGTTCCTTGCCGACCTCGGCGTTCTTCCAGCCATAGCCCTGCTGGTAGGACGTGACCAGGCCCGGCATCAGGCCGATGTTGGCTTCGGGCGCCTCGGCGCCGGCGTAGGACAGCGGCACCAGGGCCAGGTCGAGTCCGCCCTTGCGCAGGGCGCCGAACTGGGCGTTCGGGGCCATCAGCGCCGAGTTGGGGTAGATCGAGAACTTCAGGCTGCCGCGCGTGCGTTTTTCGACTTGCGTCGCGAACATGCGGCACAGGCGATCGCGGAAGTCACCTTCCGTGATACTGCCGCCGGGGAACTGGTGCGAGATCCGCATCGCCTGGGAAGCGGCCCAAGCGCCGTGCATCCAAAGGGGACTGGACGCGATTGCGCTCAGCACTGTCCTGCGGGCCAATGACGGCCGTGACATTTCCGACATACTCATCCTCCAAGATGATGAAACCGACGTACCCGGCGAATCGTGCCTCCATCGAGGGAGCGCATCGTTCACTTTCGTGCGTATAAGAATATTCCCATGAACATGCTTGTCAAGAAGAATATTATTTTCTTGACAAATGCATGGTGAATAATGCGGCGGACGGGCGCCTGGAGGGGGCAGTATCGGCGTCACCCGACTGGGCGGCGCTGACGCACATCAAGGAGGAAAAGCGCTTATTTCTTCTTGTCGAGGCGCTCGCAGACCGCGCAGTCCAGCCCCTTGCGCATGATGTAGTAGCGCCGGCCGACGAACAGCGCCGAGGCGATCGCCGACCAGGCCAGGGCCGAGGGCCAGGCGCGGGCGAAGGCTTCGCCGCGCATCAGCACGTCGACCGCCAGCAGCAGCGCGAACATCGAGACGACGGCGAACAGGTACTGGCCGATCCAGTGGGTGGTGCTGGGCATGGTCTGCTCCTTACAGGTGCTTGAGGAAGGCGCGCAGGGCGTCGCTGACGGCGCGCGGCTGGTCGAACATGGCGAAGTGGCGCGCGTTGTCGACCGCGATCACTTCGAGGCGCGGCGTGCCCTTCATCAGCGCACGATAATACGCGAGCTTCTGCTCCGCGGTCACCCCGGTCTGCATCGAATCGAGGGCGAAATAGGGAGCCAGCACCAGCACCGGCGCGCTGATCGCCGCCAGGTTCGGGCGCAGGTCGAGCGCGACGATGCCGGAAACGTAGGCCGCCATCGCCTGCGGGTCGCTGTGCGCGCCCAGCTTCGCCAGTTCGTCGGCCTTGTTCATGTCGACCACGCCGATGCTGCGCATGTAGCGCTTCTGCTGCTCGGCGAACGCGGCGCCGCTGACGGCGGCCATGCGCGCGCCCATGCCTTCGGCCACGCGCAGGCGCTGCTCCGCCGGCACCTCCTCGGTGCCGGGGAAGACCGGCAGGCCGTCGATCGACACCACGCCGCCGATGCGCGCCGGCTGCATCTCCGCCAGCGCCAGGGCCAGCGTGCCGCCGATGCTGTGTCCGACCAGCACCGGCTTGTCGAGCTTGCGCGTCGCGATCAGCTCCAGCAGGGCGCGCCGCGCGCCCTCGATCGGGTCGCCGGCCGGCGCCGGGCGGCCGTCGAAGCCGGGCAGGGTGACCACATACACGGCCTGGCCGCCGGCGAACTCGCGCACCGTTTCTTGCCAGACCCAGCTGCCGCCGCCCAGGCCGGGAATCAGGATGAGCGGACGGCCGCCCTGGCCGTGGCGCTCGACCAGCATGCCCTGCACCTCGAAGCGCTCGGCGGGGGCGATGGTGGCGGCGAAACGGTTGGCCGTTCCGGGTGCCGGCCCCGGCGGCTGCTGGGCCGATGCGGGCGCGGCGATGGGAATGGTAAGCGCGAAGGTCAATGCGAACAATAACGAGGCTTTCATGCGGGCTCCTGGTCGGGGGTGAAGATGGCTTCTATCGGTTGCTGGAACAGTTTCGCGATGGCGAAGGCGAGCGGCAGGCTGGGATCGTAGCGCCCGTTCTCGATCGCGATCACGGTCTGGCGCGAAACGTCGAGCAGTTCGGCCAGGTGGGCCTGGCTCCAGCCGCGCTCGGCGCGCAGGTCGCGGATCAGGTTCTTCATTGATCGATCAACTTGCGCACGAGCGCGACAACGCCGGTCGCGCCGCAGAGCACGCACCAGACGGTGAACATCGACACGCGCGGAAAGCCCGCGTTCTCGAGGAAGCCGTAGGTGAAGCTCAGGCCGGCGGTGATGGCCGCGGCGAGCGCGATGTTCTCCAGCATCTGACGGCGCAGGTATTCGTCGATGCGCGCCAGGTGGCGCGCGATGGCCCAGATACCGGCGCCGAAGCCGATCATCGGGCTGACCAGCACCAGGGTGCGCAGGACGCCGTCCGGCATCGGCCGGCCGTAATGGATGGCGGCAAACAGCAAGGCCGTGTAGAGCGCCAGCGCGCCGAACAGCTCGCGGTGGTAGGCCCTGGTGACGCGTTTTTCGTGCATCTCATGCTCCCCGGTTGGACTGCAATGTAAAGTAGCCTTTACATGCTATGCCCGCGCCCCGGCGATGTCAAGCACCCTTTACATTGTCCGGCCGGACCCAATCCCGGCTACAATGCCGCTCTTCGATTCCACCAGCCAGCCAGCATGTCCGCATCCAGCCCGTCCCAGCCCCGCGTCGCCATCATCGGAGGCGGCCCCGCCGGCCTGATGGCGGCCGAAGTCCTGGCCGCGGGTGGCGCGGCGGTCGACGTCTACGACGCCATGGCCTCGGTCGGGCGCAAGTTCCTGCTGGCCGGGAAGGGCGGCATGAACATCACGCATTCCGAGCCCATCGATGCCTTCGTGGCGCGCTACGGCGCGCGCAGCGGCGACGTGGCGCGCTGGCTCGGGGACTTCACGCCGGGGCAGGTGCGCGACTGGATCCACGGTCTGGGCATCGACACCTTCGTCGGCACCTCGGGGCGCGTGTTCCCGACCGACATGAAGGCCGCGCCGCTGCTGCGCGCCTGGCTGCACCGCCTGCGCGAAGCCGGCGTGCGCTTCCACATGCGCCACCGCTGGCAGGGCTGGCGCGACGGACAGCTGCTGTTCGCCACGCCCGAGGGCGAGCTGGCCGTCGAGGCCGACGCCACCGTCCTGGCCCTGGGCGGCGCCAGCTGGGCCAGGCTCGGTTCGGACGGCGCCTGGGCGCCCTTGCTGGCCGCGCGCGGCGCCGAGGTCGCGCCGCTGGTGCCCTCGAACTGCGGCTTCGATACCGGCTGGAGCGCCCACTTCAGCGAGAAACACGCGGGCGCGCCGCTCACCACCGTGGCCATCGGCTACGAGGACCGCGACGGCCGCCGCGCGCGGCGCCAGGGCCAGTTCGTGGTCACCGCCACCGGCATCGAGGGCAGCCTGGTGTATGCCTTGTCGGCGCCGCTGCGCGACCAGATCGCCGCGCGCGGTGAGACCACCATCTGGCTCGACCTGGCGCCCGACCACGACGGCGAGCGGGTGCGGGCCGAGGTGCTGCGCCCGCGCGGCTCGCGCTCGATGTCCAGCCACCTGCAAAGCCGGCTCGGCATCAAGGGCGTGAAGGCGGGGCTGCTGCGCGAATGCCTCGACGCCGCGGCCTACAACGACCCCGAGCGGCTGGCGGCGGCGATCAAGGCGCTGCCGCTGGTCCTGAAGCGGACTCGTCCCATCGACGAGGCCATCAGCAGCGCCGGCGGCCTGCGCTTCGAGGCGCTCGACGGCAACGCCATGATCAAGGTGCTCCCCGGCGTGTTCGCCGCCGGCGAGATGATCGACTGGGAAGCGCCCACCGGCGGCTACCTGCTCACCGCCTGCTTCGGCAGCGGGCGCGCGGCCGGGGCGGGCGTGCTGCGCTGGCTCGGCCGCGCCTGATTGTTTACATAAGACCGGCCTTGCGCCGCAACTGGAAATACCAAGGGAATACCATGTCCAAGCAACAACCGAGCATCCTTCTACTGGTCGTGATCCTGGTGGTCCTCGCGCTGTTCGGCGCCGTCGGCGCGAAGTTCATGCTCAACCGGCATTCCGCGTCCACCATGAGCCAGCTGGCGGTGGTCTGGCCCGCCATCGAGACCATTCCGCAGGACGACCGCAACCTGCTCGTCGAGCTGGCCCTCACTTGCAACGTGGTCGACCGCGAGCCGGTCCGCGCCGAGGTGATCGACTGCCTGCGCTCCTCGGCTGCGACCATCCGGCCCTCGCCGAGCGAGCGCCTGGAGCGCCTGATCGCGCAGGCGCCGCGCACGCCCGCCCAGGGCTGACCGGACCGCTGCGCCGCTGGCGGCGCTTAGTCGACGAAGTGCACGGCGCCGCTGCCGGTGCGGTTGACGCTGCGCTGCGACGGCTCGCCGTGCACCTCGATGTCGCCGCTGCCGCTGACCGAGGCCGTCACCTTCTCCCGGACGGTGATGGTGGCGTTGCCCGAGCCGGTCTGGCGCAGTTGCGCCTGGTCGGCGCGCAGGCGCTGGGCGTCGAGCATGCCCGAGCCGCTGGCCTCGAGCTTGAGCTGGCGCGTGGCGCCGGCCAGGCGCATCGCGCCCGATCCCATCAGCTCCGCCTCGATGCTGTCGCTGTTGCCGGCGTCGAGGCTCAGTTCGCCGCTGCCGTGCAGCGTCGCCCGCGCCTCGCGGTAGCGGCCGACGAACTGCAGGCTGCCCGAGCCGTTCAGCGACAGGGCGATACGCTCGCCCGAGAAGCCGTTGACCCGCGTGGCGCCGCTTCCGTCGACGCTCAGGGAATCGAGCATCGGCAGCGTCACTTCCACTTCCAGCGGCTGGCGGTGGCGCAGCATGAGGCCGCGGGTGGCGATACGCAGGGTGTCGCCGCTGGCGACGGTCTCGATGTTCTGCAGCAGGCGCTGCTCGCCGCGCACCACCAGCGCGGGCTGGGGGCCGTAGCGCACGTTCAGGTCGACCGGGGCGTTCAGTTCGATCGCGCGCACGCGGCGCTCGAGCGGGCGGGTCTCCGTGGTGACCATCCGGCCTTCCGGGCGCGCGGCCGTGCCCTGGGCGCGCAGCATGGTGTAGGACAGGCCGATCAACACGAAAGCGAGGATCAGCAGGCTCAGGCCGATCCGGATCAGGGCGCGCATCGACATCGTTCAGGCTCCCCGCAGCAGCGACAGGTTCATCTGCAGGTAGCGCTTCACGCCGAGGGCGGCGTAGCGCGTGACCACGATCGAGACCAGGAACAGCACGATCCCGCCCAGCACCATGCCCAGTCCGAGCACGGCCTGGGTCATGCGCGAATCCTCGTCCATCTCGGTCGAGATGCGCACGCTGCTGCCGGCCATGCGTTCGGCGCCGCGCACCACGCGCGAGCTGTCGTCAGGATCGGCCTCCACGCCTGCCTCGGGGCCGGCATCGATTGCCGTGCCGGCATCGGTCGCGGGCCGGTCCAGGGTGTCGTCGCCTTCGTCGATCGTGATGCCGGTCTCGCTGATCGAGATGCGCGCGCGCACGCGTTCGGGCGCGCCGTCGCCGATGCTGACGTGGCGCAGCGGACCGTCGAGCACGAGTTCGTTGGCGCCCGACAGGCCGCTGGCGGTGATCGCGATCCCGCTCACGTAGAAGCCCAGCGCGGCGACGTAGAGCGCGGCCAGCAGCGAGCCGAAGACGGCGGCCGGGATCGCCATGAACAGGTTGAAGACCAGCAGCCCGATGGCCGAGGCGCACACGCGCAGCAGGTTGGCGGGATTCTTCTGTTCGGCGAAGGCGGCCATGTGGCTGTTAGCGCGCAGGGTCAGCGCGACCTTCTTCGGGTCGTCGAGTTCGCGCGCGATGTCGGCTTCCTGCCGACCGGTGGCCGTGCCGTCGACGAAGCGCTGCTCGTACCAGGCCAGGGTCTTCGCCTGCAGCTCCGGCGGCAGGCCGAGCATGGCCCGCTTGAGCGCGTCGAGGTATTCCAGTTTGCCCATCCGGACCGCCTCAGGGGTGCCCGAACGATAACATCGAGCCGAGCGCCGGCACCGTGGCGCCGGGGTGCCCGCCGATCAGTTCGGGGGCGACCAGCACCGCCGTGCTGGCGGCAACCAGGGCAAGCAGGCCCAGCAAGCGAAATCCAAGTTGGTAAGTCATGTCCATGTCCACGATCCGGTTTTCCATGTAACTACGCGATGTCACCGCGCGGTGTCACTGCGCGATGGTGCTACTGTACGGATCCGGCCGGCGTGGCGCCACCGCCGTGCGACAGGCTGCCGTTTTCGCGGGCCAGCCGGCCATGGGCGAGGATGGCCGTCGCGGCGCCCTGGCCGCTGCGCACCGCCGACTCGAGGGTGGCGGGGTAGTCGCTGGCCGTGTAGTCGCCGGCCAGGACCAGGCCCGGCAGATCGGTGGCGTTGCCCGGACGGGACAGGCCGGGGACACAGGCGAAGGTGGCGCGCTTGTCGGTGATGACCCGGCTCCAGCGCGGCGTGGCCAGGGCCGGCTGGCCGAAGGCCTGCGCCAGCTGGTTTGCCACCAGGCTCGCCAGGGTGTCCTGGTCGAGCGCGGCGGCGGCGCCGGCGGCGCTGATCACGACCGCCAGCAGGCCGCCCTGGCCGGGGTCGAGCTGGCCGCGGTCGAACACGAACTGGCCGAAGCGCCGCGCCGCCGGGTCTTCCAGCAGGGCGCAGAAGGGCAGCGGCAGGCGCAGCGCCGCGTCGTACTGCAGGTAGCAGGTCGAGATCGGCTCGTAGTCGAAGGCGTCGAGCCGGGCCGCGAGGTCGCCGGCGCCGGGCAGCGCGGCAATCAGGCCCGCGGCGGCGGCCGGCGGCGTGGCCAGCACCAGCGCGTCGAAACGCTGCCGGTCGCCGCCGCACGCCTGGCCGCTGGCCTGCACTTCCCAGCCGGCCGCGGTGCGGGCGATGGCGCCGACCTTGGCGCCAGCATGCACGGCGCCGCCGCGCTGCTCGATGTGGCGCGCGGCGGCCCGCGGGAACAGGGCGCCCAGTTCCAGGCGCGGGACCAGCATGTCGGAGGCGGCGCGGTGGGCGCCCAGGCTGTCGCGCAGCACCGCCAGGAAGACGTTGCTGGAGGCGCGCTCTGGCGGAGTGTTCAGCGCCGCCAGGCACAGCGGCTGCCACATCAGGCGGTTCAAGCGCGGGGTCTGGTCGAAGCGCGCCAGCAGCACGCTCACCGGCACGTCGTCGTTCAGGCGCCAGCCCATCCAGCGCGCGCTGGTGGTGAAGCGCGCCAGCGCCATCTTGTCCTCGCGCCCCAGGCCCTTCGCGCGCCACAGGGCGACGATCATGTGCCAGGGCGCGGGCAGGCGCGGGGCGACAAAGTCCATGCCGCCGGCGCCCGCCGGATAGCGCATCTGCAGCGGCAGGCGCAGCAGGGCCGCGGCCGGATCGACGCCGACGCGCTTGATGAGCTTCAGGGTCTGGTCGTAGGCGCCGAGCAGGATGTGCTGGCCGTTGTCGAGCATCTTGCCCTGAAGTTCGACGCCGCGGGCGCGCCCGCCGAGGGTGCGCGCCGCTTCGAACAGCGTGACGCGCGCGCGCTTGTCGGCCAATTCGACGGCGGCGGCGCAGCCGGCCCAGCCGCCGCCGACGACGGCGACATCGAGACCGGCGCCTTTGCCCGCTTTAGCTGCGCACATAGGTCTTCCACGCCAGCCAGAGCTTGCGCAGCGGCGTGAGCGAGATGCGCTGGCTCAGGACGTGGTAACCGTCGCGCGCGATCTCGTCGAGCAGGGTGCGGTAGATCGCCGCCATCATCAGGCCGGGCCGCTGGGCGCGCCGGTCCTCCTTCGGCAGCAGGGCCAGGGCCTCGTCGTACATCTTCTGCGCGCGCTCGGTCTGGAAGCGCATCAGCGCCTCGAACTTCTCGCTGTGGCGCGAATTGAGCAGGTCGGCGGCCGTCACCCCGAACTGCTGCAGCTCGTTGACCGGCAGGTAGATGCGGCCCTTGCGCGCGTCCTCGCCGACGTCGCGGATGATGTTGGTCAGCTGGAAGGCCAGGCCCAGCTTCTCGGCATAGGCCAGGGTCTGGGGCTGGGTGTAGCCGAAGATGCTGGCCGAGAGGATGCCGACCACGCCGGCCACGTGCCAGCAGTAGCGCGTCAAGCCCGCGTAGTCGAGGTAGCGGCTCTGGTCCAGGTCCATCTCCATGCCGTCGATGATCGCCTGCAGGTGCTGCTCTTCCAGGCGGTAGGTCGCGATGTGGGGTTGCAGGGCCTGGGTCACCGGATGGGTCGGCGTACCCTTGTACATGGTCGACACCTCGGTGCGCCACCAGGCCAGCTTGATGCGTGCGACCGAGCCGTCGGTCGCCTCGTCGACGGTGTCGTCGACCTCGCGGCAGAAGGCGTACAGCGCGGTGATCGCGCGCCGGCGCGCCGGTTCGAGGAACAGGAAGCTGTAGTAGAAGCTGGAACCGCTCTGGACAGTCTTTTGCTGGCAGTATTCGTCAGGAGACATGTAAAAATTGCAATGTTAGGCGATGCGAATCCGCTATCTTAGCCGAAGCGCGCACGGCAGGGGCCGTCAATCGGTGTTTCTCGGCCGTATTCGGGTCCAGGCAGGGCATGAGGCGCCGCATCTACATCCGCAGTGCGCGCCAGGCCATGACCAGGTAATCGCCCTTGCCGAGCTCCGGCCGGCGCCGGAACACGTCGTAGTCGGCGCGCTCGATGCGCTCCAGGATGCGCAGGCCGCCCTGGACGATCAGGCGCAGTTCCCAGCCGATGCGTCCCGGCAGGCGCCTGGCCAGCGGCGCGCCGCTGTGCATCAGCGCGCGCGCCCGCTCGACCTCGAAGGCCATCAGCGCGCGCCAGGCCGGGGTGTCCGCGCCGCTAAGCAGGTCGTGCTCGCCGACCCCGAACCGCGCCAGGTCTTCCTGCGGCAGGTAGATGCGGCCTTTCCGGATATCGATCGCCACGTCCTGCCAGAAGTTGATCAGCTGCAGGGCGGTGCAGATCGCATGCGAGTCCGCCAGGTTGCGCGCGTCGACCGCGCCATAGAGGGCCAGCATCAGGTGTCCGACCGGATCGGCCGAGCGCCGGCAATAGTCGAGCAGCGAGGCGTAGTCCGGGTAGCGGGTGGTGACCACGTCCTGGCGGAAGGCCGACAGCAGGTCGCGCAGCGGTTGCAGGGGCAGGGCGAACGTTCTCGCCACGCCGGCCAGGCGCGCGAACATCGGGCGCGCGGGCGTTTCCCCGCGTACGATGGCGTCCAGCGCCGCGGCGTACTCGGCCAGGCCGGCCAGGCGTTCCTCGGGTGCGGCGTCGCCTTCGTCGGCGACGTCGTCGGCGCCGCGGGCAAAGGCGTAGATGGCTTCGACGGCCGGCACCAGGCGGCGCGGCATGAGGATGGAGGCGACGGGGAAGTTTTCGTAATGGTCGACTGGCATGCAAATCAATGACTCGTAGGTCATTTACGCTAATTATTTGCATGATTATAATTGCCGGGCCTTGAGGCAGCCCCTTTGCGTGGAATAATGCAGGGCTTCCCGACGAGATATGGCGCACGGCTTAGCGCTCGCTCGACAGCCGTCCGTATCCAAGAACGAAATAAAGAGGAATAACCACCCGTGTTCGCCCCGATCCGACTGCGCCGGCCGCTGGCCGTGCTTGCCCTGCCATTCTGCGCGCTGCTCCTGTCGTCCTGCTCGAAGGACGAAAAGAAACCCGAAGACGTGCGTCCGGTGCGCGCCATCGTCCTGGCCCAGGACGAACTGGGCGTGAACGCCGAGTTCTCGGGCGAAGTGCGCCCGCGCATCGAGTCGCGCCTGGGCTTCCGGGTGGCCGGCAAGATCGTCGAGCGCAAGGTCGACGTCGGCGCGGTCGTCAGGAAGGGCGACGTGCTGATGCAGCTCGACCCCCAGGACCTGAAGCTGGCCGCCAGCCAGGCCCAGGCCAGCCTGCGCGCGGCCGAGACCAACCGCGACCTGGCCAGCTCCGACTACAAGCGCTACCAGGAACTGCGCGCCAAGAACTTCGTCAGCCAGTCGGTGCTCGATTCCAAGCGCGCCGCCCTGCGCGCGGCCCAGGCCGAAGCCGACGCCGCGCGCGCCGCCTTCCGCGGCCAGGCCAACCAGGCCGGCTACAGCAATCTGGTGTCGGACATCGACGGCGTCGTCACCGGCATCGATGCCGAGGTCGGCCAGGTGGTGAACGCCGGCACCCCGGTGGTGCGGGTGGCGCGCACCGACGAGATGGAGGTCGTGATCGGCATTCCCGAAGACCGGGTCGACGAGATCCGTCGCATCGCGTCGGTCAACGTGCGTCTGTGGGCCAATCCAGGCGAGGCGATTCCCGGCCGCGTGCGCGAGGTGTCGCCGGTCGCCGATCCGGCGACCCGCACCTATACCGCCAAGGTGGCGATCCCGCCGCGCCCCGAGGTGCGCCTGGGGATGACGGCCGCCGTGCAGTTCGCCGGACGCTCGGGCACGGGCGGCCTGCGCGCGCCGCTCACCGCGCTGCACCACGAGAAAGGCGTGACCAGCGTCTGGATCGTCGAGAACGGCGCGGTCAAGCTGGTGCCCGTGCAGATCGCCGGCCAGGCCGGCAACGACGTGCTGCTCGGCGCCGGCGTCCAGCCCGGCCAGACGGTGGTGACGGCCGGCGTCAACCTGCTTCGGAACGGCCAGAAGGTGCGCATCCTGACGGCCGACGTGGCGCGCCGCGGCGACACCGAGGCCGCCGCGGCGGGTGCGCCTGCGCCGGTGCCCGTAGGTGCGCCGACGCCTGCGCCGACGCCTGCCCCGACGCCTGCGCCGACGCCTGCCCCGACGCCTGCCCCGACGCCTGCGCCGGCGTCCCCCGCGTCTTCCGCTCCCGCTGACGGCGGGGGCGCCAAATGAGGGGCTTCAACCTGTCGCGCTGGGCGCTCGAGAACATCCCGCTGACGCGCTTCCTGATTGCCGCACTCTTGCTCGGCGGGATCTTCAGTTACCAGAACCTGGGCCAGGACGAGGACCCGCCATTCACCTTCCGCGTGATGGTGGTGCGCGCCATCTGGCCGGGCGCGACGGCGGTGCAGATGGCCGAGCAGGTCACCGACAAGCTCGAGCGCAAGCTGCAGGAAACGCCCCACATCGACAAGATCCGCAGCTTCTCCAAGCCCGGCGAAACCACGATCCTGGTCGCGCTGCGCGAGTCGACGCCTCCGCAGGAGGTGCCGGAGTCCTGGTACCAGGTGAGAAAGAAGATCGGCGACATCGCCGGCACCCTGCCGCAGGGCGTGATCGGTCCCTTCTTCAACGACGAATTCGGCGACACCTACGGCTCGATCTTCGCGCTCTCGGGCGACGGCTTCACCTATGCCGAGATGAAGGATTACGCCGACTTCGTGCGCCAGCAGCTGCTCGGCGTACCGCTGGTGGCGAAAGTCGAGCAGTTCGGGGTGCAGAACGAGAAGGTCAACATCCTGTTCTCGAACAAGAAGTTCGCCCAGCTGGGCGTGCCGTTCGAGCAGATCGTCAACCAGATCGCGACCCAGAACGGGGTCGAGGCGGCCGGCGTGCTGGTCACGCCGACCGACAATCTGCAGGTACGCGTCAGCGGCGCGATCCGCACCACGCGCGAGCTGGAAGACCTGCAGCTGCGCGCCGGGAACACGACCTTCCGCCTGGGCGACTTCGCGCAAGTGAAGCGCGAGTACCAGGACCCGCCGACGGACAAGATGCGCTTCAACGGCAAGGAGGTGATCGGCCTGGGCGTGTCGATGGAAAAGGGCGGGAACATCATCGCGCTCGGCGAGTCGCTGGACGAGACCGTGGCGCGCATCCGCGCCCAGCTTCCGGTCGGCATCGAGCTCGAACGCGTGTCGAACCAGCCCCAGGCCGTCACCGCCTCGGTCGACGAATTCATGCACGTGCTGGTCGAGGCCGTGGTGATCGTGCTGGCGGTGAGCTTCCTGGCGCTCGGCCTGCATACCAAGCCGACGCTGCGGATCGACGTCCGGCCCGGCATGGTGGTGGCGCTGACCATCCCGCTGGTGCTGGCGATCACCTTCCTCTTCATGCGCATGCTCGACATCTCGCTGCACAAGGTCTCGCTGGGCGCCCTGATCATCGCCCTTGGCCTGCTGGTGGACGACGCCATCATCGCGGTCGAGATGATGGTCAGGAAGATGGAAGAGGGCCTGTCGCGCTTCGAGGCGGCCACCTTCGCCTATACCTCGACCGCGATCCCGATGCTGACCGGGACCCTGATCACGGCCGCCGGCTTCCTGCCGATCGGCCTGGCGAAATCGGCGGCCGGCGAATACACCTTCTCGATGTTCTCGGTGAACGCGATCGCCCTCATCGTGTCGTGGGTGGTGGCGGTGACCTTCACGCCCTACATCGGTTTCCTGCTGCTGAAGGTGACGCCGCACGGCCATGGGCAGTCCTCGCACGACGTGTTCGACACCCCGGGCTTTCGCCGTTTCCGCCGCCTGGTCAGTTGGTGCGTCGAGTTCCGCTGGACCACCATCGTGCTGAGCCTCGCGGTGTTCTTCCTGGGCGTGTTCGGCTTCAAGTTCATCGAGAAGCAGTTCTTCCCCGATTCGAGCCGCCCCGAGCTGATGGTCGAGATGTGGCTGCCGGAAGGGACCAGCTTCGCCGCCAACGAGGCATTGGTGAAGAAGTTCGAGGCATTCGTCCGCAAGCAGCCGGAAACCGAGAGCATCACGAGCTACGTCGGTACCGGCAGCCCGCGCTTCTACCTGCCGCTGGACCAGATCTTCCCGCAGTCGAACGTCTCGCAGTTCGTGGTGCTGCCGAAGGACGTCGCCCAGCGCGAAGCCCTGCGCGTGAAGATCCAGGACGTCTTCAAGAATGCATTCCCCGAAGTGCGCGGCCGCGTCAAGCTGCTGCCGAACGGGCCGCCGGTGCCGTACCCGGTGCAGTTCCAGGTGGCCGGTCCCGACATCGGCGTGGTGCGCGGCCTGGCCGACCAGGTCAAGGACGTGCTGCGCGCGAACCCGAACGCGGTCGGCGTGAACGACAACTGGAACGAATCGGTCAAGGTGCTGCGCCTCGACCTCGACCAGGATAAATTGCGCGCCCTGGGCGTGACCTCGCAGTCGGTGCGGCGCGCCGTGAACACCGTCCTGTCGGGCACCACCGTCGGCCAGTTCCGCGAGACCAACGAATTGATCGACATCGTGGTGCGCCAGCCGGTCGAGGAGCGTTCCACCATCACGGTGCTGCGCGATACGAACATCCCGACCGCCTCGGGCCGTTCGGTGACGATCGGCCAGGTGGCGCGCGTCGAGTTCGTGTGGGAACCGGGCGTGGTCTGGCGCGAGGGCCGCGAGTGGGCGATCATGGTCCAGTCGGACGTGGTCGACGGCATCCAGGGACCGACCGTCTCAAGCCAGGTCGGCGAACAGCTGGCGGCCCTGCGCGCCAAGCTGCCGGCCGGCTACCGCATCACGCTCGAAGGCGCGGCTGCCGACAGCTCGGAAGCCGAGGCCTCGATCTCGGCCAACGTGCCGCTGGTGCTGTTCATCGTCTTCACGCTGCTGATGCTGCAGCTGCACAGCTTCTCGCGTTCGCTGCTGGTGTTCCTGACCGGCCCGCTGGGCGTGGCCGGCGCGGCGATGGCGCTCCTGATCCTCGACCGGCCTTTCGGTTTCGTGGCGAATCTCGGCGTGATCGCGCTGTTCGGCATGATCATCCGGAACTCGGTGATCCTGGTCGACCAGATCGAACAGGACATCAAGGGCGGGGCCGAGGCCTGGGACGCGATCGTCGAAGCCGCGGTGCGGCGCTGCCGCCCGATCCTGCTGACGGCCGCCGCCGCGGCGCTGGCCATGATCCCGCTGTCGCGCTCGGTGTTCTGGGGGCCGATGGCGGTGGCGATCATGGGCGGGCTGCTGGTGGCGACGGCCTTGACGCTGCTGTTCCTGCCGGCGCTGTATGCGGCGTGGTTCCGGGTCAAGAAGCCGGTGGCGTGACTGCAGGGAGGGCGCGCCTTGTCGATTCGGGCGCGCATGCGGTGGGTTCGAGAACCCACCCTACGAACCCGCCTTGGTAGGGTGGACACCCGTGTCCACGCGGTTTCATCGCCAGAACAAAGGCAAAACGTAGGGTGGGTTCTCGAACCCACCTACGAACCGCCGCTCTGGTAGGGTGGACACCCGTGTCCACGCGGTTTCATCGCCAGAACAAAGGCAAAAC